>JAAVZU010000108.1 GCA_022791815.1 Lachnospiraceae bacterium | reverse complement strand
GATTTTATTACCGATTTTTAGATTATCAGAATTTTTATCATATAGAATAACTTTGCCTATATCTGTAGAATTTATCTGTTTCTTATTTAAAGTAAGTATAGTAACGTTTTTTAAATAAATGGCTGTTGTCTTTTCTTTAGGAGCAATTTGGGTAATGGTTCCTTCTAATTCACTATATGCTTCAGTATCAAATAAATCATCTGTACCTAAGGGCGTAGGGTGAAAAAATTGATAAAGAGCATAGACCACAACCAAAAAAAATATAATTGTAAATGGTCTTTTTGTCATATTTCACCAGCTTTCATTAAACTTTGTATAAAGTGATAATTTGTCTCTGAATAGAGAATAAATAGAGTTACTGTTCACATCGCTGATGCGAACAGTAACGAAACAGATATACCTTAAACTTTACGAATAAAGCATGAATAGAAAGTATTGTATAATCTCTGTTAGTTTTCATTTTTCCTTACATGATTAAGAGGAATCCGAACCGTAAAAGTTGTGCCTTCCTTTTCTTTGCTATAAATTTTAATCGCACCTCTATGCATTAAAATTGCATTTCTAGTAATTGACAATCCAAGTCCAGTACCTCCTGTTTCTCTGGAACGTGCCTTATCTACACGATAAAAACGTTCAAATACATTCTCTTGTTCATCTTCTGGAATACCAACTCCAGAATCAGAAACTTTTATATAGAAAAATTTGTGGTCTGCATTTAGGGAAACCCTGACCCAGCCATCATCAAAATTATATTTCACAGCATTTTCTATTAGATTGTTTACTGCCAGTGAAAGTTTGACTTCATCCACTTCTGCAAGTACTGGACGATAACTTTCAAAAACCAATTCTATATTACGCTCTGCCGCAATTGGTTTAATACGTCTTAAAATTTGTTCTAACAACTCATTGATATTGATTGTATCAATATTTAATTCACCAGATGTTTTATCCAATTTTACCAAAGAGAGTAAATCTGTAATGATTTTGTTCTCTCTCTCAATTTCATCTGTAATATCAGTTAGAAATTCCCTATACAATTCAGCAGGAGCATCTTCCTGTTGAAGAAGGGAATCTGCCAATACCTTAATGGAAGTAATCGGTGTTTTCAGTTCGTGGGACACATTGGAAACAAATTCTTGTCTGGAACTTTCTAAAGTTTCTAATTTAGTGGTCATGTGGTTAATACTGTCTACCACATCCTCCACTTCTACATAACTTTTGATAGAAACCTTTTCACCTAAAAAACCATCTGTGATTTTTTCAATATACTGAATCAATTCTTTTAGTGGCTTTACAACAAAGCCTGAGTAAAAGAAGGTAACTGCTAAAATCAGTGCAATTAAAATACAAGAAATCGTCATTACCTTTTCTTTAATTTTTTGGTAATTGGAAAGTATTTCTTTTGTATCTGCAATCACATAAATAAAACCAGTTTCCTCCAAAGAATATGACTCTTTATAAAAAGGAATAATTATTTTTAAAGCCTTTTCTTCTTTTAGAATAACTTTATCCTTTTTCTTATAAGATTTTAAAAATAATTTAGTGTCTTTTTTAGATAATGTATCTTGTATCGTTCCTCTGATTTTATTGGTAACTATTCCTGCGGATTCTTTTTGAAAAGAATCATACAGAAGATTCATACCTTTTGTAAAAATAATTCTTTCATTGTATAAACTTTGCATTAGTGTAATACAATTACTAATCTCCCATGGACTTTCCACATGGCCATCCACAGAAAAATAATCTGCTTTTTCCAAAACATCTACAAGAAGTGTGCATTGTTTTTGTATACTTTCCAGTTCTTGATTTATCATATCTTCTTTATAGGAAAATAAGGCAACCCAATTTATAATTATAGCCGGAATAATACCAACCAATAAAAGTACTGTTAAAAGTTGTACCCGAAGTGTACGTAGAAAACGAAGTTTTGTACTAACTCTGGAAGAAATATCCTACACCCCACTTTGTATGTATATATTTAGGTTCACTTGGATTAGGTTCAATCTTCTCACGTAATCTACGAATATGCACATCTACGGTACGAACATCTCCAGGATAATCATATCCCCATACGGTATTCAATAAAGTTTCACGACTATACACTTTGTTTGGGTTAAATAACAACAGTTCTAGTAAGTCAAATTCTTTTGCTGTAAGATTTACTTCAATTTCATTAATATACACTCTGCGGCTGTCACAATCTACTTTCAGTTCTTCATAAACTGCAACTTTTGTAGTTTCTTGTTCCTCAACTTTTGTAGTTTTGCTTCTACGCATGATTGCCTTAATTCTTGCTTTCACTTCTAAAATATTGAAAGGTTTGGTGATATAATCATCTGCACCGTATTCCAACCCCAAAATTTTATCCATATCATCACCTTTTGCAGTAAGCATGATAATAGGTACTTGAGAAAAATCACGAATCTGCTGACAAACTTCAAAACCTGTTAGCTTTGGTAACATTATATCTAATAATACAACATCAAATTCATTGTTTTGTACCAGCTCTAATGCTTCCTCTCCATCGTATGCACAGGTTACTTCCATTCCATCCTGCTCCAGGCTAAAACGGATACCTTTTACGATTAGTTTCTCATCATCTACCACTAACACTCTTTTCAAAACTTTCACCTCATCTAATTTTTATCATAACATGATGTAGTCTGTAATTTTACTATATACTCCATCTTTGATTCCCTGTATTTTTTTCAAATCTTCTAATGTTTGAAAACTACCATTTTCTTCCCTGTACTTAATAATACTATTGGCTTTTGATTCTCCAATTCCTGGTAAAGTCATAAGTTCTTCGCAAGTAGCATGGTTGATACTAATTTTTTGTGTATTTTGTAAACCTGGCACTTCTTCCACATTTTGAACATTTTTTCCTTTTGCAGGAACTACAATCTGTTCTCCATCTGACAAAACTTGTGCCTGATTTAAAAATGTTTGGTTGGCAGTTTTTTTGAAACCGCCTGCAGCAATAATGGCATCACAAATTCTGGAACCTTCTTTTAGCTCATATACTCCCGATTTTTTTACTGCACCACATATATGGACAAAAATACTTTCCTTTTTCTTGTTGCCATTCTCTGTTTTTTCTGGTGTATTCTCTGTAGCAGAATCTGGGGATTCCTGTATAATATCACAAGTAACTAGATCTTCTTTGACACTATTTTTTTGTTGGTTTTGATTTACACAAAAAAATAAACCAGCCAAACAGACAAATACACCGATTGTTATAACTTTTATAATATTTTGAATCTTCATAGTTTGCACCTCGTTAATGGTACACCCTCTATACTATGAATCTCTTTATATTTTACCTATTTTCTGTCATAATTACAACACTTTTTTAATAAAAATTTAATTATTTGGTTACAATTAGGACATGTAAAAGTATCTTTTGTATTTGCTACTTCTGCAGTTTCACCAGACAGTCCTTTCCACAGAATGCTATGCCATATCGGTATATGGTTTCATAATCATAATCATAATCATGAAGTTCTCTGGCATAACCCTTATCTTCAATCTGCTTCAATGCTTCCTCTGCTTTTTTATCCAGCAGTTTCAACTTGTCAGCCACTTTAAATTCCAATACAAATGCTGGTTTTCTTCTAGTTACTGGCTGGATAAACAGATCACTTCGTCCTATTCCACCCTCTCGGTTGGATTTGACAATATATCCTTTCATGCCCGAGAGAATCCCTGCAAGAAATCCATGATAAAAACTTTCATAAGCATCGTTAAAACTAATGGTTTCCAGCAGCAGTTCTACAATCTCCTCCTCCATGGTTTCTACATCCAGATTGACCAGTGCCGTAAACAACCTAGAACGATCATGGGCTTTTACTTTCTCATCAAACCAGCTAAGAATTTTAGTACGAAATATATATTTTACTTCCCTGTTTGGTATTTTTAACTCAATGTACTGGTTATCACTAAAATCCATTCGTTCACTCACCTTACAGAAATATCCCGTAAAGAACATAAAGTTCCACAAATTATCCATACTTTTATATACTTCATCATAAGTGATATCCTCATGAATAGGTTTTTCAATAGTTTTATTATCTATCAATTCTTCAATCTCTCTCTTGGTATCTTCGTCTGCTATTTCTATGAGTTTACGAACAATACTGTTGGAGCTGGTATTTGCCCAATAGGCTTTAGGAAAACGGTTGGGATTATCCAGTAGATCATCTAATATCATATTCATCAATTAGAATAATGGCTTTCTTCCCATGATATTTCTCCAGACAATGGGATAAAAACTGCAAAGCCTTATAATATTCGGCTTTTGGTGCAACAAGACTCATAATTCTTATATATTTTTCCTTAGCAGATTCCGTTAAGGTATCTCCCTTTAGAATATATTCATGACGTTCATATTCTTGAGCAATTTCATCTATAATACATGCAAATGCCAGTTCATAATCCGACTGTTTTCCAGATTTTAAACTTAGATTAATCACTGGATACTGCTCCATGTGGGAAAGATATGCTTCCCCTGCTTTTATAATCTGCAAACCTTCAAAGAGGTACGCATGTTCCTGTTTCTGCCCATCATAATTGACTGCATTTTCAAAGAAATATTGAAGCATGCTTATGTTTAATGTTTTACCAAAACGGCGGGGACGGGTAAAAAGATTGACTGACCCTTTTTTGTCCAATAATTCTTTAATCAGAAAAGTTTTATCAATAAAATAATATCCTCTTGTAATTAACATTTCAAAATTGTCAATTCCTATTGGCAATGGTTTATATTTCTTATTTTCTTCCATAACAAAAAGCCCCCGATTTACAATTGTTTTTTGTGTAACCGTTCAGCTAAAAGATGAAAGGTTACTTTTCCAATAACTTCATTATATCAAAACCAGAGGCTTTATGCTATTCTTTTTGAATTTCCATTTCCTTACAAATAAACATCTACATGCGTATAGGCAGCAAACTGTGGAATTTCCCCTATCACATCCTTTTTCGCATTTTCTTTTGTCTGCATATTGTTCTCCTTGTCTGTCATATTCTCACTAATTTCCCCTATTTTTTGTTGGTTGTTATCTGTCTTGTCCTTCTTGCTATCCTTACCCTCAGTCTTTGCATCTGTTTTATTTTTCATGATGCCCTGTTCTGCTTTTGCAGCTTCTTTCATTGTCTCATTTACATTTGCAAGCGTATTCATCTGTGAAACACTGGTATTCTTAGCTTTCTGCTCCACTTCTGCAAGTTCCGCTTCTTTTGGTTTGGTATTTCTGCCCGCATCCTGTTTTATCTCTGCTTTTAATACACCTGCCCTGCCTTCCATTTTTGTAACAACACTTCCTTGTGCCTGTGCCTGCTTCATGGAAGATTCTGCCGAAATCATTGCCTGCATGTTAGCTTGTGATAAACCATTTACTTTATTGCCTGGTTTTGCTGCTTTTGGATCTTGGCTTCTATCAAGCATATTATCCATAGATGTGTTTTTAGACTGCTGTTCTTTCCTTTGTTCAATTTGGTGCTGTCTTAACTGTAGGTTTAAATCGGCAATTTCTTTCTGGATTTCCTGCCTTTTTTTCATTTTTTCTTCCATTGTCATATCTTTATTGGAAGAAATCTCCTGCAATTGTTTCTGTGCATTTGCTATCTGTCTTTGAATGTTTTTGGTGACAGCATCTGTCTGAATATTCATGCCCAAACGACCTGCCTGCATACTATTATTTGTTCCTGCCATACTACCAATCATCATAATCTTAATCTCCTTTCTGATTTATTTTCTGTTAAGGTGATTGTAAAATTGTTATTTATTTGTCACTACAATTGAGAGCAGTGAAAACGTTTCACAATTACCTATTTTGTTTCGGAATCTTATCTTTCAAACTAAACCAATATGACGTGGAACAGCCTTTTTTTGTTGTGAACCTAATGAATAGGCATCCTTATCTTTCCATCATCAACATAATACTGAGACAAAATTCGTCTTCCCTTAAGTCAATGGCTATATCACCAGAATATTTTTCAGCTACCCTGCGGATATTAGATAATCCATAACCATGACCATCTATGTTCCTTTTTGATGTAACTGGCAGTTCACTTTCTATATCCCATTTAAGATTTCCTGCAAAGTTGTTTCTTATCTCTATCATATAGGCATTATTTCTGTGGTAAGAAAGAATAGATATATAAGGGCTTTTGGCTTTTACAGAATTTTCCAGTGCGTTTTGCAATGCATTATGCAAAATTACACTCATATCAAAGGCATTCACATTTGAATCTATGGGATAATAAAAATCTATATGAAAATGAATTTTCATGTTCTCTGCCTTGTTTTGCATTTCCTGCAAAATAACATCTGTTACAGGGTTTCCGCTGTTTAGCTTATTTGTTGCTTTAGCAAGCACGGTCTTAAGTTCTTTACTGTAGGCTTTTGCCTCTTCTACTTTATTTCCAGTATAAAGCCTTTCCAATGTAATAACATGATTAGTCATATCATGCTTCATACTGCGGATATCCTGATATAAGTTTTCTACCTGTTCAATATGTTGTCTAATACTGTCCATCTGTGTAGCAAGCAAATTATTCTGCAATTTTTCTTTCTGGCCTGTTTTAATACTTTGATATAATACAATAACTACTACAATTGTAATAATAGCTGTTGCATAATAAAGCAAAGACATAACATCATACATGTTAGAATTTTTCCCAATTTCGGCTATGTAAAAGTTACGATAACTCTGTATAATTTCATAACCTGCTACTCCCAAAAAGGAGGGAACAGCCAACATAAGCAGCTCCTTTTTTGACATCTTGTCATATTTATAAGCATAATATTTTAAAATACACCATATACTGATAGCTGTAAATAGAAACTCCAACACCAGATAAAGCAGACATACTCCAACATATAGGGCAAATGACATACTTGGATGAATTGTCATATAATGAGTATTTCCAATAAAATTATATAGATTATCATATAAAATTTCCGTTATTGCTGATGTAAACCAACGCAAAGAGAAAAATACCACTGTAATAAAAGCCTTTTGTTCGTAATTCTTTTGATCTATCCAGCACATTACAAGAAAGGCTGCAAAAACACCTATACTATATGCCGTAAAACTATCAAGATGCAGAGATATTATATAAAGTATTAGCATAGTTAAGGAATATACCGCTCCAACACAAAATATCCATTTTTTATTTTCCATAAAAGGTTTTGCAAGCCTGTAAAAACAATATCCTTCCATAAAGCTTTTTGCAATTGGTATCATATAGGATATCATTGTCCAATATATTTCATCATACACCATTTTTTCTTCCCTTTCTCTGATTGTACCTTAGATAGCATTTTACAAAATCTTTATAATTCTGCTTTGCCATAAGTGCCTGTCCTTTTTTCAGATATATAGTTGTAGCATCATATTTTGTAATAAAGTTGAAATTTACCAGATATGCCCTATGAGAACGGTAAAATTCATCCCCCGCCTTTTTCTCCAATTCTTTCATTTTTCCATAATATTCTATATCCGAATCCATTGTATGGATAATCACTTTTCTGTCAAATACTTCTGCATATACAATATCTTCCCGATTAACTGTGATATGTTTGCCTTTTGAGGTTATCATCAGGTTTGGTACTACTTTTTTTATGTTAGTTTCTTCTAGTTTCTTTCTGTCCTTAAATTGTTGTATGGCATTTTGTAAAACCTCCTTAAATTTCCTATCATCAAAAGGCTTTACCAGATAATGAAATGCACCTACATCAAATGCTTGAAATACAAAATCGTCCAAAGCTGTCACAAAAATAATAATTATCTCTTTCGTATTTCTGCGTAATTCCTTTGCTACTTCCATGCCATTTTTTTCTGGCATCTGAATATCAAGCAGTAAAATATCTGGTTGTCTATCCGATAAAAGCAGTTCCTCACCTGATTGATATAATAACAAGTCTGCTTTTGGATACCATTTTCTAATCTTTTCTGCAAACATATCCCTAATTTCTTTTTCATCATCGCATACTGCTATCTGCATTCTCCCACTTCCTTTACTTTTTTGTAACTGTTTAGAATTATGAACTGCTACAAATTTTTTATTTAATGTATCGGAATGTTGTTTTAATTATGATAGCAGAATGTTGTGAAACGGATACTTTCTGTTGTGAAATGTACCATTAATTTTTCCACTTAAACAGAATAATGCCTGCTAAAAACAAGGCTACACCGAATACTTTTTTCCATTCAAAATTTGACTTTTCCATACCAAACAAACCAAATAATTCTATTAAATATGCTACTATAAGCTGTGCACAGACAATAAACATTTCTGCTCTGGCAGTTCCCAATGTATTGATACTGTTTACCACAGTAATTGTAATAAAAGCTCCAATGGCTCCACCAAGTAAAATATATTTTGGTGTTACATGGAATATATCACCCACAGAGCTTTCCCTTCCTGTGAAAAACCAGGCTGTTATACAAACTAAAAATGCAGTAAGCTGCACAAAAGCTGCTGCCATCCATATACTAGTTTGTTTTGTTACACCACTATTAAACACACCCTGTATGCTCATTAAAGCACCAGATAATAAAGCAATAAGAATTCCCCACATAAGTTCATCTATCCTTTCCTATAAAACCTCCATGCTGCCTTCGGCAGCAACACCATGAATGAAAGTGTTGGTTACTCCGCACTACGTGCTCCCGTAACCGCCTAATGTGTATTCGCAGTCCGAGCTATCGCTCGGTGGCTCTACACATCAGGTTCTACGATAGATATAGCAATTGGTCTTTGTGCAAGCACAAACCAATTGCTATATCTATCGATAACACTTTCAGAGTAAAAAAAGAAAGAGTAATTATACTCTTTCTTTATTGTTTACCATTTTTAGTTTCCTATACAAAGCATTTTTGAATTAAAGTTATCATTTCATCTACATGTGCTTTTGTAATAATAAGCGGAGGGACAAAACGGATAATATTTGTTCCTGCATTAATTAAAATCAATCCATTTTCTAATCCCTTCTGAATAATTGGGCCAACAGGTATGCTGCACTCTAATCCCTGCATCAATCCCATACCACGTCTATCTATGATAAAATCATATTTATCTTTTAAAGCATCTAATTGTTCTTCTAGATATGCAGATACTTCTTTTACATTTTCTAAAATCTTTTGTTCCTCAAATAAATCAAAGACCTTACTAACTGCCGCTAAGACAAAAGGATTTCCACCATAAGTAGTTCCATGATCTCCTGGAACTAAAGCCTTCGCCACTTTTTCAACAGCTCCAAATGCACCAACTGGTACACCACATCCAAGAGCCTTTGCACAAGTTACAATATCAGGTTTTATACCATAATTTTCATAGGCAAACATTGTGCCAGTACGTCCCATTCCACATTGTATTTCATCACAAATCAGTAAAATATCATGTGCATCACATAATTCTCTTACTCCATGAATAAACTCCTCTGTAGCTGGATAAATGCCCCCTTCTCCTTGCACTGTTTCCATGATAATTGCACAAGTCTTGTCTGTAATTTGAGAACGTACACTTTCTAAATTATTGTATTCCGCAAAGACTACCCCGCCAATCAATGGTTTAAAGGCTTCTTGATAATGGGCATTTCCTGTTACAGAAAGAGCACCAAGACTTCTTCCATGAAAAGAATGATTCATAGAAATAATTTCATGATCTGTATGTCCATCACGAAGAAATGCGTATTTTCTAGCAAGCTTAATGGCACCTTCAATAGCTTCTGTTCCGCTGTTAGTAAAGAAAACCCGATCCATTTTACTGGCATTTGTCAGCTTTTCTGCTGCCTCTCCCAAAACAGGAGAATAAAAATAATTGGAAGTATGCATAAGTTTATCAATCTGATCTTTTAGGGCATCATTGTATGCCTTATGGTTATAGCCCAAAGCATATACTGCAATCCCCGCTGTAAAATCCAAATATTTCTTTCCATTTACATCATATAAATATACCCCGTCACCCTTTTCTAATACGATTTGATAACGGTTATAGGTATGAATTAAATTTTTCTCTGCTTTTTCAATATATTCCTTATCTGTCATGGTTACCTCCTCCTAACGCTGTACTTCATGCTCATAAAGTTTATTTTCATCGTCAATAATTGCTGTACCAATACCCTTCTGGGTAAAGAATTCCAGTAACAGGCAATGTTCTCTTCTGCCATCCAGAATATGCACACGGTTTACTCCATTATTTACGGCATCAATACAATTACGGATCTTTGGAAGCATTCCACCGCTGATTTCTCCACTTTGCATCATTTCGTCTGCCATATCTAAGGTTAATACAGAAATTAAAGTACTCTTATCATCAGGATTTTTACAAACACCTTCAATGTCTGTAAGAAATGCCAGTTTTTCCGCTTTAATCGCTGTTGCTACCGCACAAGCTGCATCGTCTGCATTTATATTGTAACTTTCATAATCGTCGCCAAGACCAATTGGAGCAATAACTGGAATAAAATCATTATCTAGTAATGTATCAATTAAACCTTCATTTACTTCTCTTACATCTCCTACATAACCAATATCCTGTCCATTCACTGTTTTCTTATTTACTCTCAGAGTTCCTCCATCTTTTCCGCTAATACCAACGGCTTTCACACCCAGCTTTTCGATACGCTGTACCAAACCTTTATTTACACGGTTTAGAACCATTTCTGCAATTTCCATAGTTTCTGCATCTGTAACGCGAAGTCCCTCAATAAATTTCGTTTCTTTGCCAACCATATTCAGCCATCTGCTGATTTCTTTTCCGCCGCCATGAACAATAATCGGTTTCATACCAACCAATTTCAAAAGTGCTACATCCTTAATAACGCTTTCCTCAAGCTGTTTGTCAATCATAGCACTTCCACCATACTTTACAACTACTTTTTTATTATTAAAATCACGAATATATGGCAATGCCTCAATTAGTGTTTCTGCTTTAATTAAAATCTGTTCCATATCTGTTGCCTGCATCATTATAATCCTCTTTTCCATTTCTTGTAACATATCATATATTTTTATCTAATACCATGTTAGGAACGGTAATCTCCATTTATTTTTACATAATCGTATGTTAAATCACATCCCCATGCAGTTGCCGAGAATTGTCCTTCTTTCATATCTGCAATCGCAGTTACCTCTTTTGCAGAAAGAATCTTGGTTGCTTCTTCTTCACTATAATCTGTCGCCATACCATTCTCACATAGCTTGATACGGTTTCCTTCACTCTCTATATAAATGTCTACAATGTCTGGATTAAATTCTACTCCTGCATAGCCTAATGCACAAAGAATTCTGCCCCAGTTTGCGTCAGAACCATATACTGCTGTTTTTACCAGATTAGAAGTAATAACAGATTTACTTAGTACCACTGCATCATCTTTTGTTTTTGCGTTTAATACCTTTGCTTCGAAAAGTTTGGTTGCTCCTTCTCCGTCACCTGCCATCATCTTTGCCAAAGTCTTTGTAACCATTGCCAAAGCCTCACAGAAAAGGTTATATTCCTGTCCTTTTGATGTAATTTCCATGTTTCCTGCTTTACCATTTGCCAAAACAATCATACTGTCATTAGTAGAGGTATCCCTATCCACAGAAATCATATTAAAAGAATCTTTTACATCTGCTTTTACTGCCTCTTGTAACAGTTCTTTGGAAATCGCAATATCTGTTGTAATGACGCAAAGCATAGTTGCCATATCTGGATGAATCATACCAGATC
>JAAVZU010000107.1 GCA_022791815.1 Lachnospiraceae bacterium | reverse complement strand
GCAGGAAAGAAATCTATATGGGGAATTGGTTATCGTTTGTATGCTTAAACCCAAACAGGGAGCTTTACCCTTTTTTTACTTTTCCTTAACTTTTCTTTTGGAATTATAGGTTATACTGATAAAAGTGAAAAGTAGCAATTATTCCTATTTCAGTTTTATAATTTGCTATTTAATATATGGAATAGTAAACTTTATACTTTAACAATTTCTGATTTATCGGAAAATTGCTTGAAGTGGAAAAGTAGGATTGAAAGGAGAAAAGAAAAATATGGAACTTGTATTATCCAATATTGAAACAGCGCTTATCAATTTGTTTGTGTTTTCAATTATTCCACTTTTATGGTGGAACATCAAGCATAGGAAACAAAAAGATATAGGTTTCTTTCGGGCGGTAGGATTTACGAAACCACACTTTCAATATGAATGGTGGACAATTCTTGCGTTTGCTGTATTGTATTTTTTTTGTTATTCAGGTATACTTTCCCTATTATTCCCATGCAATAGTGAACCATCAGTCTCATCGTCTGACATGTTGGCGGATAGTGTGTACACAGGGATAGGCATTGCTGCCATTATTCCAGCAATTATTGAGAATTTTATTGCAAATGGGATTGGAGAAGAACTTTTCTTTCGCGGATTTTTACTAAAACGATTTTCAGGTAAGTTTGGGATAACAACGGGGCTGATTTTGCAAGCAGTGTTGTTTGGGGCATTACATAATATGCTGTATTTGATTGCAGGAATGCAAGTTGGTTTTAGAGAACATCTTTTGGTATTTGTTGGAACATCAATGGTAGGTTTAATGCTTGGTTGGCTAAACGAAAAGATATTTAGTGGCTCTATTATTCCGAGCATTTTATTACATGGACTAGGCAATTTTACATCATCTATAGCGGTAGCTTTTGGAGTAGATGATTTGTGGGGAACGTACTCTTGTTATATTATATTGGTACTCACAGTTATTACATTATTAATATTTGCCAGTAAAAAAAGACAGGATCAGAATTGATAGAACAGCTTCCAATTGAAGGTGGAAAGAAAACTATAAATCAAATTCTGTTTTATCGGGGAGTTATAACGAAAATTTCCGTTTGTCGGGGTGTTGTAGGAAACATAAAATTTTTATTTGTAAAGGAGGATATTGTGTCAGGCAATATAGCAGAAACAATTGAATTATTATTCAATAAGAATAATAATGTTGCATACAAAGCATTGCAAGAATTGCAAAAAGAAAGTGAAGAAACTGATAGTGTTTATCCCTATATAGACAGATTAAGTGATATGCTTGACAGTGACAATTCTTATATTCGCACAAGAGGACTTACACTGCTTGCCTATAATGCTAAATGGGATAAGGATTATAAGATTGATGAAATCATTGATAAATATTTGAAGCACATAACAGATGTCAAGCCTATTACAGCAAGGCAGTGTATTAAACTGTTACCTATAATTGTGAAAAATAAGCCAGAGTTAAGAAATGATATTCTCTTAGCACTACATAAGGCAAATATTTCTTTTTATAACGATAGTATGCAAATGTTAGTTTATAAGGATATTCAAAACACATTAAAAGAAATACAAAAGTTATAAAAACACAACTTCCAATTTGTTACAGCAGGTATAATGCAAGAGGAGATAAGGAGAATAGAACATGGCGATGTGGAGTCCGTGGCGTGGCTGCCATAGATTTAGCGAAGGGTGTAAATACTGTTACATCCATAAAGGCGATTTTAAGCGTGGGATTGATACAAACAACATCATAAAGGGAGACAATTTCTATGCCCCTATTACAAAGAATAAATCGGGAACATACAAAATTAAATCGGGGCAGACAGTCTATCTTTGTTTTTCTACGGATTTTCTGATTGAAGATGCTGATATATGGCGTATGGAATGTTGGCAAATGATACGAGAACGTTCTGACCTGCACTTTATGTTTCTGACGAAGCGGATTGAACGGTTTATGAATTGTATTCCAGAGGACTGGAACGATGGGTATGATAATGTAACAGTTGGATGTACAGTTGAAAATCAAGACAGGGCTGATTACAGGCTTTCTATTTTCAAGGAATTGCCTATCAAGCATAAAAATATCATTTGTCAGCCTTTGATAGAAAATATAGACCTTTCAGCCTATTTGGAGAATATCGAATTAGTTGTGGTTGGTGGTGAATCAGATAAAAATGCCAGACCGCTTGACTATGCATGGGTACTTTCTATACGGGAACAATGTATTTCCCATAAGGTGCATTTTGAGTTTCGGCAATGCGGGACACATTTTATCAAGGATGGAAAAAGTTATACACTGTCTACTCGTGAACTGTGCAGTCAAGCGAAAAAAGCCAATATTAATTATTGAACAGACATATTTCTCTCTTTTTTGTGCAAGCATAGAGAGGGAAATTTCAAGTAAAAATTATCTTCTGTGGAGGAAAGCGGAAATTTTCCTGATTTGCCAATAGGTTTGTTTGGATATAGGTGGGGCGGTTACAGTGTTCTTACATATGGTTTATATTGCTGGGGCAAGAAACTTTACAAGTGGTTTTGTGAACAGCTATATTATTTGGTTTGTTGTCGACTGGTTTGACGTATTTGTACTTGATATCGGTATTCTGGCAAATTGGAAAAAGTGCAGATTACCTGGAACGGAAACTATGGATAAAGAATACAGGTCAAACAATCGAAAAAGTATTATTGAGGGATTTATAGGAACCGCAATAGGTCTTGTGATTGCACTAATAGTTGGAGGTCTTGTTGTCATACTGTTTTAGTTCAATAACTTCATGTTTGTATTAAAGTTAAACAAAGCGAAAAATCAGAAAGTTGTAGAGGTGAAAAGTTTTATGTATGAAAGAATGTTAAATAAGCAAATCATGCCAACAATAGAAGAAATGATGGGACACTGCAAAGAAAGTGCAGAACTGTTTGCCATACTAAATGACTGGCTGACAACTGCATTTGAAACAGAACAAACCATAGTTTTTCCTTATGGAAATAACTATGGTTGGGGAATTGCACATAGAAAGAAAAGGAAGCTTATTTGCAATATTTTTTCAGAAGATAATGCTTTCACGGTAATGGTTAGATTATCAGAAAAGCAATGTAAAAGTGTCTATGAACAACTTCAAAATTATGCAAAAGAATTGATAGATAACAAATATCCATGCAATGATGGAGGTTGGATACATTATCGCATTACGGGTAGGGAAGATTTGCAGGATATACAAAAAATATTATCTGTAAGATGTTCAAAGTAATTATATTTAATTTTCGTTTATTGGAGTGTTGTTTAAAACCAAAAATTGGTAGATATGGAGATAATTCAGATGTTAAAAAAATACAAGTTGAGTTTTGAAGTTTGGGGATTACTGTTATTCCTAATTATTATGATACCTATGATACCTAATTTTATTTGGTTTGCTATTCCTGCACCAAACAATATATTAAGGGCGAACTCAATTACAGAAACGATTGATACAGTGGCTTCAGTATGTCAAGTATTAATGATTGCTGCTTTATGTATTGTTAGAAATCAAGAAAGCAAGAAATTGTGTGTGACCCCTTTTATTATAGTTGTGATAGGCTGCTGTTTACTTTACTCAAAAAGCATATCAGTTAATCCAGAATATAAAATAAATTTCTGGTTTAATAAGAAGTTAAACAAAGCGAAAAATTGGCATTTGGAGGTGAATTTCTTTTGAAACAGTTTTTAAAAAAACACAGTTTTCTCATATACATAATCATAAGCTTTCTAATTTATGTACTTTCCAACGGGGAATGGAATATTCCGATTTTTGCATGGGTTTATCCTGTTCTGTTTCTTGGCATAGGTTATTTTGATAAAACACGAAAAACGTATTCTGCAATCATTCTTTGCTATGCCCTTGGATTTGTAATTCAATTTGGGAAAGTAATTGGAATGGATATAAAAATATGTATTATCGCAGGCGTTATATTAGCACTTTTAAAAACTTTGCCGTATTTCTATTGGATAAAATCCAAGATGAGATTTCAGGATACGGTTATTTTTGCAAGTATCATGGTGTTAATCGAATATATTATTTATTTAATCTATCCGATTTTAGGCGGTTTGTCTGATGCTTATACACAATTTCAAAATCTGTACCTGCTGCAAATCGTGACAGTAACGGGGATTTACGGGATTACCTTTATCATGTATTGGACTGCGGCAATGGTGATATGGATATGGGACAACAGGAGCAATCAAAAGGCATTAAAAAAGTATGTTACGGTATTTGGTTCGGTCATGGGGCTGGTATTTGTTTACGGTGTTGTCATGTATCATTTTGCAGGAAATCCAGAAGAGAGTGTCAGAATAGCTGGTGTGACAGTACCGGTTTCTCATCTTTTGAATGATGATGAAGATGTGTATGCCACATTTTATACAGATACCTTTACGGATGAAAATATGACAAACACACAAGATAAACTGGCAGCTGTGGCGGATGCGCTTTTCATCAAAACAAAGCAGGAGGCAGGAGCCGGCGCAAAGATTGTTTTCTGGTCTGAACTGAATGGAGCGGTTCTCAAGCAGGATGAAGCAGCGCTTTTACAGAAAGCGTCAACTACTGCAAAAGAAGAAGGAATTTATCTGATAGTTTCTCTCTTAGTGAAAACGCCTTATGAAAGCTTAAAGGAAAATAAAACAATCGCATTTAATCCGCAGGGGGAGCAGATAGCGGAATATTTTAAGTATGGGCGTTCTATTGGGGAATTGTGTCAAAAAGGGGACGGAGAGCTGCAAAGCTTCGATACGGAATATGGGAAGCTTACATCGTTCATATGCTCTGATATGGCTTTTGCATCTAAGATACGGCAGGCAGGAAAAAGCAATGTGGATATTTTGTTGGTTCCTTCTTCTGACTGGCAGGAAATGGCATTGCTTGCCACAAAAACTGCGATTGTACGTGCGGTTGAAAATGGAAGCAATATCATTAGGCACACAAACAAAGGAATGTCGGTTGTGGCTGACAATAGAGGGAATATACTTGCACAGACAAACTATTTCCAATCAGATACAAAAACGTTAGCTGCACAGGTCATCACAAAAGGACGTTTTACCTTGTATTCATATATGGGTAATATATTTGTATATCTTTGTAGCATATATGTATTAGGAAGCTTCATAATACCAAAATGTCTAAATAGAAAGTTGAGCAAAGAGCATATGAAATCAAGAAAGAAGTAAGACAATATATCAACTGGAAGCAGCACCATACAGTTCTTGCCGAGTCATTTTTGTTGATAAGTTTGGAATTCGTTGGGGAATGATGACCAAGCAAACAGAGTGATGAATACAAGTATACTAATATTTTAGGAATAGTTCTAGTAATTATCAATCTTGTTTTTGAAACGGTACCAAGCTCTGGAAATACAGCAGATATGATAGATTTTATTTATGGCAGTATCGGCTTGCTGTTTAGCTACATATTTTTGTTTGTTGCTTATAAAAACAAAGTAGTAACCTAATAAATCGAAATTTGGAGGAGTAATTGATATTATGAAAGGTATTTTATATTGTATATGGCAATGGACATGGGGATTTTTGCAATCTGTATTAGGGTTGTTGAATTTTATATTACATATCCATGACAAACATTATTTTTATCATGGCGCGGTTATAACTGAATGGAAAGATAAATCAAGTGTTTCATTGGGAATGTTTGTTTTTGTTACAAGCGAACCATATTTTTATGACAAATTGAAGAATGAATATACTATGGAGGAACTTTCGCAGAGACTTCTTATACATGAGTATGGTCATACGATACAATCATGTATATTAGGACCACTTTATCTGATTGTGATAGGAATACCATCTACATTATGGGGATTTCTACCTTCTTTGAATAAAAAAAGGAAAAGTGAGGGGTTATCCTATTTTTCTTTTTACACAGAGAAGTGGGCAAACTATTTGGGCGAAAAAATAACAGGTCAGAAATCAATGGAGGATTTAGTGATAGATTGATAAATTCCAGTTTTTCGGAGAATAGAATTGAGAGAAAAATCGCAATTTGTAGAGGTGACACATTATGAAAAAATTAGGTTTGGTTGGTGGTATGGGACCAGAATCAACAATTCCGTATTATCACGATATTGTATATGGCGTTCAAGAAGTATTGGGAAAATCGCTATTTCCTGAATTGTCAATTGAAAGCGTAAATGTCTTTGAAGTTTTAAGGCTATGCGGTGAAAAGCAGTATGACGAATTAACAGAATATCTAATAGGAGCAATCAATAATTTGGCTAAAAGTGGTGCTGATTTTGCGGTGTTGTCAGCGAATACACCACACATTGTATTTGATAAATTAAAAGAACAATCACCTATTCCGTTAATTAGTATTGTTGAAGCAACTTATGAAGAAGCTAAACTTAGAGGATTAAAGAAAATTGGTTTATTAGGTACAATTTTTACTATGACGGGAGAATTCTTTAAAGCCCCTTTTGTAAAAAACGGAATCCAAGTTACTATTCCGACGGAAAGAGAGATGCAGATGATTAATGATAAAATTTCAACAGAGTTAGAACTGGGAATTGTCAAAGAAGAAACATTATTATCTTTTCAGAAAGTAATTTCGCGAATGAAGGATGAGGACGGGATAGAAGCAATCGTGTTAGGTTGTACAGAACTTCCACTTTTGTTAAATGATGAAGTAAGTTCAGTTCCTTGCTTAGATACAATGCAGATACATATTAGTTCTATCATAAAGACCATTTTAGAACGATAAGTCCCAATTTTGTAAATTGATGAAAGGATGAAAAAATAATGAATAAAATAGCCAACATAATAGACAAAATAGTTTTTGTGGCTACAACACTTGCAATCGCAGGTGTCTTTTATGAGGGAATGGAGTTGGAATGGTTTGCAATAGTAGGTGTGTTAATTTTGTGTATGGACTATTCATTTCTTATTGCAACAGTAATTCATTTGATAAATGATAGAAAAAGTAAATGGGTGAGAGTTCACATCTTTTCATTGATAATTTTAATTGTTGCTATAGTTATGAAAATATTATATATTACTTATCCAACTATATCACTTGTGCTTTGGTACTTTTACATTTGGTTTCTTTATGGGATTATAAATGTAAAGTCATTTAATTCAAATAGAAATACTTAATAGGCAAAAGTATTTTTCCGTTCTAAAAAGATTTGCAAATCGAAGTTTTTTGGGGAGCCACATAAAAAAATCAAAATTTGAAAGGAAAAACAAAATGGTATTGACATACAGAGAAGCCGCTAAATCGGATGCCAATTTGCTAATTGATATTTATAATTCTTCATTTTATGAAGATT
>JAAVZU010000106.1 GCA_022791815.1 Lachnospiraceae bacterium | reverse complement strand
CGTCTGTTATTTCTTCATATTGAAGTTCTTCTTCATTGGCTTGTTCTTCCTCATATACTTCCTCTTCAAATTCCAATTCTTCTTGTTTTGGTTCTTCTTCGCCTGTTTCGTCTGTTATTTCTTCATATTGAGGTTCTTCTTCATTGGTTTGTTCTTCCTCATATACTTCCTCTTCAAACTCTAATTCTTCTTGTTTTGGTTCTTCTTCGCCTGTTTCGTCTGTTATTTCTTCATATTGGGGTTCTTCTTCTTTGGTTTGTTCTTCCTCATATACTCCCTCTTCAAACTCCAATTCTTCTTGTACTGGTTCTTCTACGCTTGTTATCTCTTCACATCTTGGATAGTTTTCATATCTTGGTTCCTGATATAATAACATATCTTCATTATATCCAAACTCATACATTGGTATATTTGCATAATCATCTATCAATTCATTCTGTTCTTCACCCACTTCGTCAAAGCGGGCAATTTCTTTTGCCAATTCTTCTTGAAGTTTTGTTGCCTGAAATTGAGGCTGTATTGCCACACTTTCCCGAATCTCCCAATCTTCTGGCTCAACATCCATATTAGCTTCTTCTTCGGCAAAAATCTCCTCCATATCTGGTATGTTCTTTTTATTTTTCCAAAAACTTCTCTGTTCATTCTTTGTATCATTCTTCTTGCGAAGTTTTTTTATCTGAATGACTTCACTCCCCTGTACAGGTGCAGCAGTCCCCCAGCTTCGGTGTACCTCTCTCCCCAACAAGTCTAAAGCCTCTGTATCTTCTATCATTGCTTTTCGCAGATCTACAGTTTTTTCTAAGTCTCTTTCCAGATCACCTCTTAACTGATGTTCCATCTCTGTTTCAGCTAATTCTCTTATCTGTCTGCCCAAATCCTGTGTATCAAAACGGAACTTTTCTCTATTATATTCTACCTGTTCTGGTGTAAGATTTTTTTCAAATACACCATAAGCATCCAAGGATGATTTTCCTTCTATATGATATTTCTTTAATAATTTTGCCTTTTCAACGATAACGCCTTCTCCAAACCACAAAATTAAATCATCACATTCCCGGATACAGTCATTATATAAACCTGCTTTATGATATATTTTTGCCAGTTCATACCCCCACTCCTCCCGATAATCCACTGCTTTTAGCTGCTGAAGAGTGGCGATACGGACATAATAATCTACGCCCTTTGCCCGATCAATACCGTATCGTAGAATATATTTATCTGAGCTATTAGGTGCCATCTCTGTAAATTCCTGATAAAAGAACTCTGCATCGTCAAATTTTTTTGTCTTTACACACAGGTATGCTAAACGGTATACTGCCATTTTCGTGGGTCTCTTTTCATAACTGCGATATAGTATCTCCATAGCATCTTCGTATTTTCCCATACGTTCATATACACTTGCTATTACCTTCAAATCTACAATTGAAGTCACCCGTTCTATATCTAAATTCTCAGCCATCTCATAAGCCTGCTCCAACTCTCCCGCATCTAGCAAACTTCGTATCTCCATACATCTTATGCTAATTTCTAATCGTCCCACGAACGCATCCTCCTCATGTAACGCAACAGATCAGTCCATAAGCTAAACTGTTATGTAACCTAGCATGCTTTGCATTTATCTAACTGAACTGTCACCATGTAACTACTACAACCATGATAATTCCATCATAGCTAAGTCTATAAACCTCCATTATTTATACATCATATTGCAGACTATTGCTATTATTGTTAAGAACCACTTATTGTCTGCACTCTTGCCTATTGGCCTAATATAACAAAGTTGTAACTGTTCATGGTTCTGAACAGTTACACAAAATCATAAATAATCCTGGAATAAATAATTTGAGTCTATAAATCTCTGTAAAATTCCATGGTTTTTTGCAATTCTTCTGTAATTTCTATCTTCTTTGTCTCATAGGTACGATAGCGCAAGTCTAAATCTTTAATTTTCTTTAGACGTTCTCTATTGAATTTCGCCATTGCCTCTTCAAAAAGAGGCTGTGTCTGAACTTTCTCCCTAAGTTCTTTAGCAAACGGGCAATAAGTTGCCAGCACTTCTCTTGCCACTTTATTCATACGAAGAGAACCTGTTGATTCATTCTTTATCCATAATAAATAATCAATAACAAAAACTTCCCTTGTATTTCCTCTTCCTTTTTGTATTTGCATTTTCAATTTTTCTTTCTTTTCTTCTGAAAGTACACGGTTCTTTTTATAAAATTGTATATAATCCACATATTCTGATGTCAACGATTTCACCTTTACATCATTCCATGCTGCACCTTGAATCGTTCTGCAAATCTCCCAACGGAATCGTCCACATACACGGATAAAATTATCTTCCATATCCGTCTCTGCAAAAATTGGAAATAGAAATCTGGCGTGGCTGGTACGTTTTCTTCCCTCAATCTCCTGCCACATTGCCCCATTCGATCCATATACAGACATAAGGATAATATCTGGATACATTTCCTGCTGGATATACTCTTTATCAATGCCCTTTTCTGGGGCACTATACATACTTTCTCTGTAAAACAAAGAATAATCTACAGAAACAATCTTTTTAATTACGTCATTAACCCGGTTTGTAGTCATCATACTTTGATCCAGATGTCCCATAAATAAATCTTTATACAAAATTGGCACAAATATACTAATCTGTCCACTGACAATACGGCTATTATATCGGAACATATTTGCAATCTCATAGGATAATTTCCTTTTCACATCTGTCTGGGCAGCTTTCATTTCTTCCTCTCTAATCTGTCCATTTTTCTTCATGTCACGGAGTGTTTCGTTATAATCCATGTCAAATTCACTCTTAGAAGGTTCTTTCTTTCCTTCATAGATTGCAGTCAGCCATTGCTTAATATTATAAACTTTACATGGTCCTGACTCATCATTTTTATCATCCAAACAGTACAATTCTATCAATTGTTCTTTGTTCAGGAGTCTTTCATCTACAAATCCATATAACAGGAATAAATCAATTAAGCGCTCTCCTGTTTTTTCTTCATAGTCACGTACAAAAATTGCCTCATACAGTTCATAAAATTCATTTGCGATATTTTTACGAAGTTTTCTTGCATCATCACCAGCATCTGCTTTATCCTTCATACTCATAAATTTCAAAATATTTTGCTGGAAACTATCACATTTTTCTTGTGGAAGCTTGGAATATGCCAACAATTTTGACAAGGATCCTGTCAATTCTTTTTCAATTGCTTCTGTATCTGTTCCTGCATAGCGAATAGCAGTTTCTGCACTTACACCGTCTTCCTCGTCTTCTTCTATATCACCAGCACTTGACATCATCTGATGTACTTGTTCCATCTTATCTTTATCAATAGCAAGTTTCTTTCCTGTCTTTCCCTGGAAAAATGTCTCAATTTCTTTAATCTTTTCTGTTATTTCACTAAACAGTTTCATTATTGGCTTTGTATCCCCTTTTAACTTTCTCAGGTCCAAAGCCATTTGTGCTACTGCAGTATATAAACATGCATCTTCGCTGTGTAAAATTCCAACAAATAAGTTCTGTATATAATTTACTAATGCATCACATTGTTCATGAATGTCCCCTACAAGCTGCATCTGTTCTTCAGCATGATGTATGGCAATCTGACTGCCATGACCATAATATTTTTTCTGGACATCTACAGGTAATGTTGCTGCTTCTACATAATACATTGCATTTTCAACATCACCTTCTATTTCCAGTTCTGGCATCTCTGCAATTGATGGAATCTTGACACAATTAAGACTAGATTTTTTCCCTATCTCCTGATAAGATTTATATGAGTTCTCCATAAATGCCTTAAGAGTTGCCACCTCTTTCACAAGAGCATTGTATATTTTATATAATTCTACAATTTGTCTGCTCATAGCAGGTATTACAGTACCACGGTATTCACTTTTGTTCTCTAATATATTTTCTAAATCCTCTGCCGTTTTTGCTGGAATTGGTAATATCTGTGCATCCTCTATCACATAGTAATTAGCTAAATAGTTACCTTCTATCAAATCACTTGCACCTAGAAAGCTTCCTGGTCCACAAAGTATCTTTGTACCTACATTATATACCAGAACTCTTCCCTTTACTAATAAACCAATACTCTCTATTGCATTTCCTTGTACATAAAGGATTGTTCCTTTTGGTATCTGGTTTACTGTATTCAATGTCAATGCCATGATGTTTTCCCCCTTCTACTTATGAAAGTTCTTACAGATAGATATGATAATTGGTTTATGCCTGCACAAAGACCAACTATTATCTATCATAGAACCTGACACTTTCATTCATAATATATGATTGTTATAAATTTATGTCTTTGAAATGAAAATTCTTTTTACCATTTGCGTAATCTTCTACAATATGACCCTCTCCAAACAGCTTATATTTGTAGCTTACAAGTCCCTCTAATCCAACTGGGCCTCTTGCGTGAATCTTACCTGTGCTGATTCCTACCTCTGCACCAAATCCATAACGGAATCCATCAGCAAAACGAGTGGAACAATTTTGGTATACTCCTGCTGAATCTACCAATTTCATAAACTCTTCTGCTTGTTCTTTACTCTCTGTAATAATACAATCTGTATGGTGGGAACCATAATAATTTATATGATCGATTGCTTCTTTTATATTACCTACCACTTTTGCAGAAATAATATAATCTAGATATTCTGTCTTATCATCTTCTGGTGTAGCTTCTACACAATCTACTAGTGAAACAATTTCCTTACTTCCTCTAAGCTCCACCTGTTTCTCTTGAAAAGCTTTCTGTAATTTTGGCATTAACTCTTTTGCAATATCTTTATGAATCAATAATGTTTCAACCGCATTACAAGCAGATACATATTGTGTCTTTGCATCCAAAATAATTGGTATCGCTTTTTCCATATCAGCATCTGCATCTACATATATATGACAGATTCCATCTGCATGCCCCATAACTGGAATCTTAGTATTATTCATGATATATTGTACAAAAGAATTAGATCCTCTTGGTATAAGTAAATCTACAAATTCATGACAGGATAATAACTCAGTGATTTCTGAACGAGCCTCTAACTGCATCATACTATTCTCTGGCATTCCAGCTTCTACTGCCGCCTGATAGATGGTTTGGAATAATATTTTATTTGTCTGCATAGCTTCACTGCCGCCTTTTAATATTACACAGTTTCCACTTTTGATGCAAAGTGCTGATATCTGCACCAATGCATCAGGTCTTGCCTCAAAAATCACACCAATCACACCAATAGGACAGGTCTCTCTATATAATCGAAGTCCTTCATCTAATTCTCTTGCCATCTGAATCTGAAACAACGGATCTGGCAAATTTACCAAGTCTTTCATCCCAGCTACTACATCTCTTAACTTTCCTTCGTCGAACTTTAATCTTTTTAAAATCGGAGATGCCACTCCATCTTGTTCTGCTTGTTTCATATCTGCTTCATTTGCTGCAAAGATTTTTTCTTTTGCTTCAAGCAACGCTTCACTAACTGCCAATATCACTTTGTTGCGAACTTTCTCAGAAGTCGCTGCCAACTTTGGCGATGCTAACTTCACCTGTCTTACCTGTTCCAAAAAGCTCATATTCTCGCTTCCCTTCTTATATCTCTATCATTTTCAATCGCAATTTACATTCTTATAAACTTACATGCTGCCTTTGGCAGCAACACCATAAATGAAAGTTGATTGCTACGTGCTTCGCACTCCCGCAATCACCAACTGTATTCGTATTCCAGGCTACCGCCCTGCATACTCATACAGTTTAGCCAGCCAAATGGTTACATCTCTTTGCAAGTAAACTTGCACGAAATGTAACCGTTTGTCAGGACTTTCATAGTAAAGTATAACACAGATTTTTATCTATGAAAAGAATAGTTGATAGGATATATAAAAAAATTCCCATGCTATGCATCGGAATTCTATTATCACATCAACTTTCATTTATGTTAGTGCCTTGGCTTGCAAGGCATATAATTTATTTTAAATCCACGCATTCTGCTTTGAATAACCCTCATAAGCGTTACCTCTGCAGTTAACTCAGTTCCGGCGACCTTACATCACATAAGAATTCTTGCTTAGTGCTGCTTTGTTCCCAACCTGACACGGTTCACAAGCTCCTATTGCGTAAGACCGAAACGTCAACGCCACTTACAGAGGGCAGCCTTACAAGAAGTTACCCTAGGCAGAATATCACCCCCACTATAGCGGATTGTGGGTACAGGGCACCGCTGACTCCCCGGCTGCGCGGAAATTTTATGACATTTTTACTTTGCATGATGCCTACATTGGCAAACATATATGTTTATATTTTATATAATATAGGCTTTCAGTATAACTTTTTTTCTTTTATCTGTCAAGAGTTTTTATGTTTATTTCTTATATTTTTGTAGCAGTTCAGCTCTTTTTCTTTCTCATTTCCCGAAAAAAGTTCTTCATCATCTGGCTGCATTCTTCCTGTAAAACACCTTCTGTAAGATCTACCTGATGATTAAATTCCTGCACTTGCAGCAAATTCAAAACTGACCCTGCACAACCCGCTTTTTTGTTGCGAGTCCCGATCACAACTCTTGGGATTCTCGCCTGCACAATAGCACCTGCACACATAGGGCATGGCTCTAAAGTAATATACATGGTACAATCCTCTACACGCCAGTCTCCTAGCTTCTTACATGCCTTTTCAATGGCTATCATTTCGGCATGTGCTAATGTATTTTTTTTCGTATTTCTCTTGTTATATCCTCTGGCTATAATTGTATCCTCATGCACAATCACACAGCCTATTGGTACTTCCTCTATCGCATAAGCTTTTTTTGCCTGCTTTATAGCCTCTCTCATAAATTTAATATCTTTATCTTGTTCCATCTTTCCTCCTGCTGTATTATACATAACTTACTATTCCTCTTTTTTTACCAGTCCATAACGATACATATCCTGCCACTGACCACCCAGCATTACCGCTTTTTTTGCAGTTCCCTCTTTTTCAAATCCTACTTTTTCAGCCAGTGCAATAGATGGTCCATTCTCAGGATGAATCAGTGCCTCTATCCGATGCAACCTGCTTTCTGCAAATAAATAGTCAATAGATGTGCTTACAACTTCTTTTCCGACTCCCCGATTACAAAACTTATGGTGTATTTTATATCCTATTTGGCAACTGCAAAAAGCCCCTCCCTTTATATCATGAAAGTTCACACAACCTATAATCTGATTAGGATTATTTTTATAAAAAATATAATAGCGTGCCATTTTCCCTTTTATCATAGCATTATATTCTACTTCCAACAAACTCTTATGATAAAGCTTTGTATAAAATTTTTTATCCCTCTTTGCTTCCCATATATCAAAATGCATTTGGTTCTCTTGATAAAACGTAAGCACTTGTTCACAATAATACGCAGGGAGTACCATTGCTAGGTACTCCCCAAATTCAAACTGTAAATTCATATTCTTTCCTTCTATCTATACACAACTATTATGCTTCTTTAAAAACTGAATAAACTCCTGTTCGCTAATTGGTTTTGAAAAATAATATCCTTGCAAATACTGTACACCCATACGAATCAATTCATCCTTCTGTTCCTCTGTTTCTACCCCTTCTGCAACGATACGCACATCTATATCATGAAGCATATTTACAGATAATGGCAATACCGATTTGACCTTTTGGTTTCCCTTTCCAAAGTAGGTCCATACAATTTCCTTATCCAATTTTACGATTTCAAAAGGAAATTCTACCAGATATTGTAGGTTTGAACATCCTGAACCATAATCATCTAATGCAAAAGAAGCTCCGTAATCCAAAAGCTGCTGCATATTTTGAATCAAACATTCACTGTTATCAATTGCGGATGTCTCAGTTACTTCAAAGTTTATAAAACCTGGTGATATCTCATATTCTTCAATCAAGGAATGAAGCTGTTCATACAAATCTGTCTGCATACACTGGTTACCAGATAAATTTACCTCTATATACTCTAATCCATAATCCTGCAACCTTTCCTGCTTTACAAATCTGCATATCTCACGAAGAATAATATTCTCCAGCTGCAATATCAAATGTTCCTTCTCTGCAATCGGAATAAATTCTTCTGGTGAAACAAACCCAATAGTCTGCCTGTCTTTTAAACGTACCAATGCTTCGGCAGAAAGAAAGGTATCTTTTTGTGTAGAATAAATTGGCTGATAAAATATCTCTACTCCATCTGTCCGTATAGCTTCCTCTATCAAGCGTCTTACATCTTCGTAGCGCTTTTTCTTCTGAAAAAATTCTTCATTGATAAACTGAAGTACATTATAACTTTTGTAATAGTTACCCATAACAAAATATTTAATAATAGAGTTAAATTCTTCTACTGTATGTATTCTGCCAGGAAAATCAAAAGAAAGCATCTCTGCCACAATTTTAACTGGTTCATGCATACCTTCTACTTTGATTCCATCCTTCAGCCAGCCTTCCACCATTTTATCATATTTCTCGGCCTTTGATGTATCATTAAACAAAATATATAGTCTGTCTTCTTCACGGAATACATCTGTTTTGGGGATCTTAAACAACTTCTGACACAACCTGCTATATACATGCTTTTTGTTTTCTGCCGAAAAACCATCCTTTATATTCTCAAAATCACAAATAGATAAAAACAAGACAGAAAATGGTTTACTCCTTGTAATCCGTTCATTAATCATAACCATAAGCCCTTCATGATTAAATGCCATAGTCGTTTTGTCGAGATAATAATCTGGCGAATGCAAAGTAAAAAACACCGCTGTAAGTATAATTGTCACAAGAAAATAAATAATCAGATAATTAGGCAGAAATATCACCTGTAGCAAAGTTCCTATTGTTAATATTGCAGCAAATATAACCACATATATTTTCTGCATTCTTCCAAATCTTTTTTTGTCCAAAAGCATTCTAATACAAGCATAAAGTCCAAAAATAGCTGGTGTAATATGCAAAACACTATGTAGTGGTCCATATTGATATGCTCCTTGTTCATCAAAGAAAAATATCCACTTTGTAAATGGAGTAGAAAGAATCAGAATGTAATATACAATAGATATACAACTTAATATATAAAAAGGCAATCCTGCTTTTTCACCTATATCCCTAGTTGCAATGGTGACATACACGAGAAACAACTGTACCAATATCTGCTGTATCAAAAAGGTTAGAATACTTAACCCCCAATGAATATATATAGACACTACTTTCTGTCCAGAATGTATGCTCTCATAGTTAATTAAATTTGCACTTAATGCATCCACAATATTTAAGAATAACATAAGTACGATGCCCCAATAAAAAATCTTATTCTGTACAATATCCAACTGTCTCTTTATACTAACAAGCAACAGTATCAGAACAAGAAAAAATATAGATGCAATCTCAAAATATGCATTATAATTACTCACCCAGACACCCCCTCATGTCTTTCTCATTTAGTATTTATCTCCATAAATCAACGGAATTATTTATATATTTTAACACATTTTTTAACTTTTATCAATATTTCTTTGTTACTTTTGTTTAAAATCAGTAACCATTCAAGTAGGTCTTGCACACTTTACTGTGCAAGACCATAAAAAACTAAAGCAGGATTGAGAATGGGCAATTTAAGTCAATAAATCCTTTTCCACCAATACCCAAAACCTGCATTTTCCTTTTTACGAACTGGTTTAAAATCTTCAAAGCCAAACATATTTGCCATAAACCGTTCCCGATAATGACTGTTTCCTGGCACACCTATGGCATAAATAATTCCCTTCTCCTCTTCCAGCTTCATAAACAAAAGATGTCTGTAACAATAATATCCATGTAAGAGAAAACTATTATTTGCAAGATACCAATATTCCATAGGAAAAGCACCAATATCTTTTGGCTCAATCCGAACAGAAGCCTGTACCTGCTGATCAAAAAATGGACACATTGATGTATACTTTGAAAGTATCTGCTCTCCTTCCTTCCATTTACGTGGTTCTTCCTCCATCTGTTTACTCTTTATTTTCTCAAATCTCTCCTGCATTTGTATACGACGCTGTTCAAACAAATCCCATATAGATTCTTCTTTTTCCTGTTTTACTGTATCTATTGTCTCATAACCTTCAAACTCTGCATTCTCTGCCTCTTGGCCATCTTCTTGTTTTATCTCCTGCCTGTCCTCGAATTGTTCTTCTGAATTTTCCCAATCACTTATTTGTATCTGTTCATTACTTTCTTCTGGATCCTCTTGTACTGTATTATTTTCTAAATATCCACATTCCATTGGCTCTTTCTGAGCAATTTCTGCCGCATAGACTAGTTCTGGCTCTTTATTTAGTATATCTAATCCTTTTAAGGTTAGGGGAATATTATCCCATTGAGTTGCACAAAAGCGTTCTAACGTTCCCTGAGCATTCTCTAAACTTTGTACTGGTACAAAAAGCAGTCCACTCATATCAAGAAAGCGGTATTTCGAGGAAAGCTCTTCTGTACTTCCCAGAAATAAGCCTTCTCCAATACCGCTTATCACTTTTACTGTGCCAAAAGGTATCGTATGTAAATCTTCATCTTCCCTCACAAAACCATATACCATTAATTCCTGCCCTTCCAGACACATATTCTTCAAGTGAATCTTCATCTTGTACTGGTGGTTTTGCAGTGCTAATTTTACAAACCCAATATTTGCACCTTTTTCTTCCTGTATATACTCATAAATATATGATACCATTTTTTGATACATAACAACCCTCCACACATATACTTCGTAACAGTTTAAATATATTCACTGCTGTCATACTTCCTACTTTTCTTTTCTAAATATATGAGAGTTGTTATAAAAATATTCCTAACTTTATTATATTTACTTTTTCTTTTGATATAAAGTAACCATTGTATTATAACGTTTTTGTGCCCGCAGACATAATTCCATAGACATATTTCTATTTTTTCTGCAATCTTTTAAAACCCTGTGATAATAAGACTTTTCTATATCATCTATTATTATCGGTCTGATTCCCAAACGCAAACATTCCTTAAACATAATCAATCTGGCAATTCTGCCATTACAGTCTGGAAAAGGACTAATTTTTATTAAATCACAATGAAAAAAGAAAACATCCTCCACATAAATCTCTGTTTTACTGTTATATTCTTTTAAAAGTTCAGAAAGTTCCTGCATAACCTGTTCTGGATCTGTAGTTACAATCTGCCCTACCATATTCTTTCTTATCTTAAAATCTCCTGGTTTCTCTCTGGAACTGCTATAGGTGTCTTTTTTCATAATTCGGTGACACTGTCTTAACATTTCTTCTGTAACCACTTCTTTTGCGTGTTCTAAAATATAATCAAAGCAGGCAAAATGATTGTTCGTTTCCCGGATGTCATCTAACGTAATTGGTTCATTGGTATAAAGCTCTACTCCTCCACCACTTTCTCCTATAAATTCCACTTGTCCTTCTGAAAGCCGTAGTCCATCCAATGCTCCTGAATGATATGTAATTCTGTTTTTTGTCAAATTGTAAAAAGTTGTATACTCTATTATTTTACTAGATTCTAATTTTCCATCTAATAACATTTCTAATACGCTAAGCCCCATACTTTCACTCCTATCTGCAACGTAACAGTTCAGCCTCTGGCTTAACTGTTATTCTGCACCTCTTAACTCCTCACTTAATCTTGCAAATTCTTCTAATGTAAGAGTTTCTCCTCTTACCGTTAATGGTAATCCCATACTCTCTAATGCCTTTACAATTACTTCTTTGGAAAAATTCAATTCTGGTGAATTGTTTAACCCATTTACTAAAGTTTTTCTTCTTTGATTAAAAGAAGCACGAATTAACTGAAACATTAACTTTTCTTCTGCCACTTTAACTGGCGGTTCACTATGTCTGGTAAGGCGTATAACAGCAGATCCTACCTTAGGTCTTGGCATAAAGCAATTAGGTGGTACATTGGCAACAATATATGGTTCTGCGTAATATTGTACTGCTAAGGATAATGCCCCATAATCCTTTGTACCTGGTCCTACCTGCATACGGTCTGCTACCTCCTTTTGTACCATAACCGTAATATTCTCAATAGGAACATGACTCTCAAATAATCCCATAATAATTGGTGTTGTAATATAATAAGGCAGATTTGCTACTACTTTAATTGGTCTTCCTGAATTTCTTTCCTGAACAATTTTTTCAATGTCTACTTTTAAAATATCATCATGAATTATTGTAATGTTATCATATTCTGAAAGTGTATCTTCCAAAATCGGTATCAAATTTTTGTCTATCTCAACAGCAATTACTTCTCTAGCATGTTCACACAAATATTGTGTCATTGTACCAATACCAGGTCCTACTTCTAACACCATATCATCTTTCGTAATTTTTGCGGCAGAAATAATTTTATCTAGTACATGGGTATCAATTAAAAAATTCTGTCCATATTTTTTTTGAAAATTAAATTGATATTTTTGCAATACTGCTATAGTATTTTGTGGATTCCCTAAATTTGCCATACACCATATCCAACCTTTCCTCTCAGTCTGTACCTGATTAGATATAACAACTCAGCCAAACGCTAAACTGTTACATTAAATTACACAACACGATACATCCTTTTTGCATTCTGATAAGTAGCCTCTATTACTTCTTCTTCTGAAATCTTTCGCAATTCTGCAATTTTTGCTGCAACATATTTAAGATTCATGGAAGAATTTCTTTTTCCCCGATTAGGAACTGGTGCAAGATAAGGGCAGTCCGTTTCCAGTACCATATGGTCAAGAGGCATATATTCCACTACCTCTTTTAATTTTTTTGCATTTTGAAAAGTAACTACTCCCCCAATTCCCAGATAAAATCCCATATTCAAATATTCCTTTGCAATTTCTACACCATAAGAAAAACAATGGATTACTCCTCCAATACTGCCCCCATCACTTGCTTTTATCATGTCCAGTGTATCCTTTGCTGCATCTCTGCTATGAATAATCATTGGTAATTTCTTCTCTCTTGCCAGCGCCATTTGTCTCTCAAACCATATTTTTTGCACCTGTGGTTCAGGTTCTTTCCAATAATAATCAAGTCCAATCTCTCCAATGGCCACAACTTTGGGCTTGTCAGCTATTTGGGAAAGCCAGCTAAAATTTTCTTCATTTAATTCTGCTGTTTCATTTGGATGAACTCCCACTGCTGCATAGATATGGTTATAAAGTTCTGCCAGTTCTAATGATGATTTAGTTGAAGAAAGGCTGGCTCCTACATTTACCACATATCCAACTCCTTCTTCTGGCAATCTTTGTAATAATTCATCTCTGTCTATGTCAAATTTTTCATCATCATAATGGGCATGTGTCTCAAAAATCATTTTTACCAAACCTTTCTATTACATTCCTGTAAAGATTAACATAATAGTTCAGCCCCAGGCTAAACTGTTACAGATAAACAGCCATAAAGCATACACTCTATGGCTGTACAATAATCACTGTATATTTGCTAAATGCCTATTTAACAGTTTTCTGCAATTACATATAACAATCTTTCACTATCTTCCCAACCAAGACATGGATCTGTAATAGATTTTCCATATACACCATCACCAATCTTTTGGCAGCCTTCTTCTATATAACTTTCAATCATAACACCTTTTACCAATGAATGAATATCACTAGAATGTGTTCTGGAATGCAATACATCCTTTACAATACGGATCTGCTCTTTGAACTTCTTATCGGAATTTGCATGGTTCGCATCTACTACGCAGGCAGGATTAACAAGATTTCTTTCTCCATAAGCTTCGCTTAATCTTTGTAAATCCTCATAATGATAGTTTGGAAAGGCTCTGCCATACTGGTTCACTGCACCACGAAGAATACAGTGTGCATATGGATTACCATCTGTACGTACTTCGGAAGAACGATATAAGAAATGCTGGGATATCTGTCCTGCCAGTACAGAATTCAACATAACATCAATTCCACCACTAGTAGGATTCTTCATTCCTGCTGCAATATCCATTCCGCTTACCACCAAACGGTGCTGCTGGTTCTCAACAGAACGGGCACCTACTGCCACATAAGATAAAATATCGGACAAATATTGATAATTCTCTGGATATAACATTTCATCTGCACAAGTCATGCCACTGACTTCTGCTGCCTTAATATGCAATTCACGAATCGCAATCAATCCACCTAAAATATCTGGTTCTTGTTCTGGATCTGGCTGATGCACCATTCCCTTATATCCTTCCCCAGTTGTTCTAGGTTTATTTGTATATACACGAGGCACGATAATAAGCTTGTCCTTTACTTTTTCATTCACTTTTGCCAAACGTTCTAAATAATCACAAACACTATCACTATTATCTGCTGAACATGGCCCAATAATAACAAGGAATCTGTCATCCTTACCTGCAATAACGTCTTTAATCTCTTGATCTCTCTTTGCCTTCAATTCAGCAATATGCTTTGGTACCTTATATTCTTCTCTTATCTCATCTGGTGTAGGTACTGGTTTTTTGAAAATGATTCCCATTCTTTCTTCCTCCTAAAAATACTTTCATCGTAGATATTTTACCAACATCTCACGTACAATGTCAACATCTATTGGTTTTACCAAATAATCTGTCATTCCATTGGCAAATGCTTTTGCTTTATCTTCCGAAAATGCATTGGCACTCATGGCGATAATTGGAACTTCTGCAGCATATTTACCTCCAATTGCACGTATATCCGCTGTCGCCTCCAACCCATTCTTCACTGGCATACGAATATCCATTAACACCACATCATAATAGAAATTACCCATTTCGAGGAATTTCTGCACTGCCAACTCCCCATTCTCTGCACAGTCCACTTTCATTTCAGACATTTCCAACAAAGTTATGGCAATCTCTTGATTCAGTTCATTATCTTCCACCAATAACACTCTTTTTCCTTTAAGCGAAACATTTTTATCCACATTTTGTCCACTTATTTCACATGTTGTCCACATTTCCTCCGGTTTATCCACAAAATTCATCTTAATTTCCACTATGAAAGTTGTTCCTTCTCCTTTTTTGCTCTTTGCTTTCATGTGTCCACCCATTAAATTTACCAAATTCTTTGTTATAGATAATCCCAGACCAGTTCCAGCAATTCCTTGGGCACTTGTGGCATTTTCCTGTTCAAAAGGATTATACATGTTTTTCATAAATTCTTCACTCATGCCGACTCCTGTATCAGAAACCGTAAAGCAAAAATAACTTTCTCCATCTCCTCTCCGGCTTTCCTTTACAGAAAGACTAACTGTACCACCTTTATCTGTAAACTTTATTGCATTAGACAAAAGATTTAACAATACTTGATTGAGCCTCAAACGGTCTCCAATATAGGCAGATTCAAAGTTGCTCTTTTTTTCAATAGTAAAATAGATTTTCTTTGCTTTTGCCTGTGGTCCTATAATATTTTGAATATTATTTAAAATATCCTGCAAATAAAATTCTTTCTTTTCTATCTCAACCTTGTTACTTTCAATTCTGGACATATCCAGAATATTATTAATAAGTGATAATAAATAATGTGCTGAAGTGTCTATTTTATTCAAATAATTTCTTACACTACCTGGTTTGTCTGTTACCGTTTTTGCAATTTCATTCATACCAATAATAGCATTCATTGGTGTGCGGATCTCATGGGACATACGGGATAAAAAGTCAGATTTTGCAGCACTTGCCTTTTCCGCAGTAGCAAGTGCCTCTTTTAAATTTTGCTCCATTTCCTTACTTTTATCAATATCACGTCCAAATATATATAATAGCAAATCTTCATTTAACGGATTATCAATACGAATTACTACAAGGGAAAGCCAATGATAATTTCCGTCTTGCCCCATTTGCCGTAATTCCATAGTTATCTCATTCTTATCACCTGAAAACTGTTGTCTTAAATTCTCCCTATCAAAACTCTGCATAAAGGAATCTCTATCTTCTGGATGAATATAAAGTGCTGTATCCAAAATGGAATTAGAAAATATCTCTCCTTCCAAATGAGTACGAAATACTAGGTTGTCCTGTGCCAATACAACATACGTGTTCTGTGTAACATTTACAGAAAGTAATAATGGATATACACTGATTACTGCCCTGTTCAGTTTTTGTCTTTCTACTAATTCCTGCGTTTCTTTTCTTTTTTGCTCTGTTACATCACAGTAAGTGGCTACAACCATTTGTTTTCCATCCTCTTCCAGCAAAAATGCCCTCACTTCTTTACATTGAATAGTACCTTTGCCAGTATAAATATAAAAACTATCTGTAATCATATTTTCTTTATTTTTTTCACTTTTTTGCAAGCAACGCTTAGAGAATTTACTAATAACTCTTTCTTTATCCTCAGGTAAAATATATTCTTCCAAGACATTTTTTATCAAGTTGGTATAAGTACCACTTTTTGGAATTTGGCTCCAATCCAGCTCTTTATTGATAATAGTCATTTCATAATGATCTTCTCCTATATTTATATCAAAAATACAATCACAGGAGTGACTATATATAAAAGCATATCTTTTTTCCAAAAATTCTTGCTGGCGTTTCATTTCCTGCTCTTCCTTGGTAGCAAGATGCTCATTCATGGTAATGATATAAGCGTTCTTATTTTCCCACAAAGTTTTTGAAGCAGTGGTCTCTATCACCATTTTAGAACGGTTACTGCAGAAAATCCGACTTGCTGTACTTTTTTCCGAATCTTCTTTTAGTTGTGGCAGTACACAATGTTCACAAATCTTGTCTCTATTGTAAAAACGTTCATAACAAGTTTTTCCACATCGGTTTCCCTGTAATTCCTTTGCTGCTGTATTGTTGTAATAGTACAGTTCATAAGTTGTCTGGTCTACTACATATATTCCTGATGTAACACTATTGATTAGATTTCTAGTATTTGCATAATAGGCTTCCATTTGTAGTGCTGTACGGCGTTTCCGAAGAGAATCTCCAAGCAGCCTCGACATAAATACTAAAAAATCTATTTCTTCTTGTACCCACATTCTTGGTCCACTACACATTCCAAAAACAATAAATCCAAGTTTTTCATCGTCCTTTTGCATACCTGCCTGTAAGAAAGCAGTAAATTTTTCATCACTGGCATGATTTTGTACAGCTTCAGACATTTTTGTTACATCACTACAATAATAAAAACCATCTGCATTATATACAAAATCTTCTTCTTTTTGCCAAGAAGGTAAATTTTGTGCCTCCTCCATGGTATTCTTTATACCATCTCTTACCCATTGACAAGTATTGGATATTCGTTCCTGATCTATACTGTATTCCCAAACCATAATTTTATCCAACTCAAATACATGTCCTAAAAATTCAATGGCAAGATTAGTTCCTTTTTTTCCATCTTCTGACTTGTAAAGTTTTTCCAAAAAATCTGTCCAAATTCGCCCTATGTCATATTTTTTCTTGCTTTTGTCCTTTTGTTCATTGTTATAACGAATCCGGTATTTTTCACTTTCCAGACTCTTACTATAAAATACAAATTTATTTTTCCCAGTATTTTTTGCATGACGAAGAGCGGTATCTGCCTCTGTTAAGGCATCTTTGTATGGTATAGTCCTTTCAATTTCTGTAACCCCTATACTTGCTGTAATTACTTTATTCAAATTTAATTGTTCTGATAGATTCCAGAGAATACTTTGCACACGCTTTGCCAAAACTTTTGCCATATCCCTATCTTCTACCTGCCGCACATACAACAAAAATTTATCACTTCCCAAATACCCTACCATACCATCTTCATGAAATTGAACCAACAGCTCTTTTGAAAATAGCTGCAGCAAATCTTCTGCTGCCACCAATCCATAAGCACTCTGAATTATCTTTGTATTATCAAGATCTATAAGATATAAGGCTCCCCTGTTTCCAAGACCAATATGCCTAAATTCTTTTGTCAACACTTCTTCTATGGCGGTTTTGTTATGTACCCCTTCCACACTTTCTGTTGCAATCTGATGCTTTATTAGAACCTGTTCTCTTTTCTGCCTGTCAATATTTCTCCAAATTCCTACTGCTTTTACATTTCCAAGGCTGTCAATTACATGACGGTATACAATCTCACACCACTCATATTTACCATTTTTATCAGGCCATTGTAACTGAATATACCGGGTCATATCTCCATAATCCAATATACGTCGGAACTCTTCCAATCTTGCTACATTCTTGGCATAGGTCAAATAATTCTTACAAGCATTCTTTACAAAATGCGATATCTTTGGTTTTCTATCATATACCTGCTTGTACTTGTCCGAAAAATACATGGTATCTGTAGTCATATCATACTCAAAAGGAATCTCACAGGATAATTCTTCTAGCACATGTCTAACATTATCATCATTGGAATTTATCATAATTGTCACCTCGTTTCCCTTTACTAGATCTGTATAAACAAAGTTATTTTAGCCACAGTCTTTATTTTAATAGAACAAAAGCGGGCAAGCCCACATCAACTCTTGTGCAAGTACACATAATTATTTATTATATCATAAGAAATGCGGAGTACTTTCCTATCATATAATAAATAAAAGAAGACTGTGCATCCGCAACAGCCTCCTCTCCATCTCTAATATTTTAGTCGTTCAAATAAGAATCCAAAAATTCTGGAAACCACATAGATATTTCCCGTTTTGCATGTTCCACAGAATCTGAACCATGTACTGTATTGTCTGTCTTTCCACCACCATATTTAAAACGAATTGTACCTTCTACTGCTTCGGAAGGATCTGTTGCACCATTCACACGTCTTACAGTATCTACTGCATTCTCACCTTCTAAAATCATAGCAACTAATGGACTTCTTGAAATAAAATCAACTAATTCCTGATAAAATGGTTTATCCTTTAGATCAATATAATGCTGACGGGCAAATTCTTTATTCACATGAATCATCTTTAGTGCCAAAATCTTAAGTCCTGCCTGCTCATAATCATTTAAAATCTCACCTACATGATTCCCCTCTACTCCATCCGGCTTTACCAATGCTAATGTCTTTTCAACCATATCTATACTCCTCCTTATACCGGGTTCACTCATCTTGCATCCCCTCATTCTTATAGATTCAAGTATACCACATTTTTCCTTTTTTGCAAACATTTTTCACAAAAAACCATTAAAAGATGTGCCATTTTTTTATTATTTTCACAAACATCTTGTACAAATGTTTGTTCGCCACGCTAATGTACTGTTTATAGCTTTTCTTCTGACCGAAGATTTTCCATTTGAGATAAAAAGGTATTCTGATGCATATAGATAAACAATTGCAGACTATATCCATAGTTTCTTACTGCCTCTGCATCTCCTTCGTCTAATAGTATATTCCAATATTGGTCAATATATACATACTCCTTGGAAAAATCTGTGACCTCCATAATATATCTACAAGTACGCAGTTTTTTTTCTGCTTCCTCTTTTTCAACAAAAGAAATATCCTGTCCCATCTTCTGTAAAACTTCTCTTAGTCCAAATCCTTCTTCATCTTCCACGTACACCTTATGTAATCCATTTAAAAGCTGGTTCACTTTTTTCTGGTTACCATCATTGACAAGTATTTTATCTGGTGAGGCTTTTCCTCTAACATGCATCATAGCATCCATAAAAGCTGACATAATTGTCTTTGCCACATTATGCTCTTCCCGGTACATACTTTCATAGAAAGCATCAAATACAGATCGGAGCTGGTAAAAACTCATCTGTTCCCATTGTTCCCTTTTGGTATATTTCATAAAAAAGTTCAAATGATTTCTCCACATATAATAGGTAGAAAATGTATTTGCCTTTCTTACATTTGCACTCATCTCATGGTATACCTTAGAACCTCCATAAGCTGCCACCTGATATCCTGCTTGTCCTACTAGATATCCCCATTCCATATCATCCCAATATATAAAATTGTCCTCTGGCATCATTCCAACTTTTTTTACTACTCTAGTTGGCATCATTAAAGAACAGGCAGCTACCGTATCACAATATACTACCTCTGGAATATCCGGATTATCCAATATATCGGCATAAAGAGTTTCTGCTGAACAGTTTTTAAAATGTATCTTTAATCCCATTTGCTGTATGTATTCTGGCGCATGCATGTGATATACCTTAGATCCTGCCATGCCAACTTTGGGATTCTTCTTTAAAAATTCATAAAGAGTCCTTACCGCTTCTTTTGTCACCTTCACATCATCATCTAAGCACATAAGATACTCATATCCCTCTTCTAATACCTTTCGTATTCCTCGGTTAAATCCTCCAGAGCCTCCCAGATTCTCTGAATTTTGTAATATCGTTACCTTATCTCCAAATTTATTCGTTACTGCTTCCACGGAATCGTCTGTGGAGGCATTATCTACCATGTAAATATCAAAATCTTCTGTATCTGATTGTAATACTGACTCAATACATCTGCATACATACTCTGACTTATTATAACTGCAAATTACTATTCCAATCGACTTCATGATAAAATCCTTTCCTTATATTATTTGTCATAACTGCCACCTAAAGCCCTTGGCTTTTTTGGTGTTTGTTGGCACTCATGCTCTATGTGTTCATTATACCATGATTTTTTGGAAATTTTAAGTGTTTACTATGAAAGTCCTAACAAACGGATGCTTTTCGTGCAAATTTCTTGTTATATAAATTCCCTTATCATACTTTTGCTAATGTAGAGGACAATTTTATATTATCAATTACTAATCTATCTTTATATTTTTTATGTATATTTTTAAGTCCTAACATACAACACCGCCTAATTCATATATGTATTTTTATAATTCTCTTCCAGAAATGTGCCAATATTTTTTGTAAAGAAATAATTTTTCTCCACATTATCAACACTTTCCAGCATAATACAAAGAAACTGCACAAATGAGCTATCTTCTTTATCGTATTCCAATTGCTCAGCAGAATTAATTTTAGAAAATATTTTATCTTCATATCCTGTGTAGTCATCATTTTTTTCAAAATAAGAATAATAAGAATCTAACTCATTCACACAAAATATGGCAGACATACTATTTTACTTAGTGTCTTTTAAATATTTTTCATCTTCCACTATCCTATCTTTTAATATTGGACAAATAGTATCTGCATCTATTAAATCTAATCTATCATTATCGTACAACAGCCAAAAAATATCAATCAAATCATCTACACATTCTTCTTCCTTTAAATGGGCATTATACCATTGAGCAAGTCCTTCTTCTAACTGATATTTATCTAAAAAATTTGTCCCCTTTAATTCATTATACAACGTAATACTAAATGTAATCCATACACTTTCATTTGTATCTTCTTCCTTCTGATATCCTTTATATGGATATACTGCAAAAAATTTTCTTTCTTTGTCATAATAGTTCTCTAACTCTGCTAAAAACTTATTATTTTTACTTTGATCCAATTCATTAGATATATATAGCATCTCACCAATTGTATTTACTTGAAACATTCGTTGACTCCGCAAATTAATAAGCCTTTTTCCATTTTTATTTATCATATCCTTATAACTTTGCTTAATTTCAATTCCCCTTTTTTCTAAATCCTTAACCACTCTTATTGCATTTGCCAGATACTGAGCTTGAGCAATCATTTCATCTGCTTCATCATCTTTTCTTGATTCATAGTCAAAATATATATTTATTCCAAAATTCAATATAAAACAAAAAAGCAATATGCTTAATATATTATGGGCTATTAATTTTAATTTATTCTTCATTTTAAATTCTCCCATTAAGTTACAACACCCTTCCCTTTTTCTTTCACTTATAACTAACTGTGTGACTTTCTCTATATTCATAAATTACCATAACTAGATCTTTTATTATTTCTTGTAATCAACAAAATATTTGTTACAAGTACTTGATAACCATTCACACCAGCTAAAAAAGCACAGCAACATACCCAATGTACTTTACACATTCCTTTTAATTTCTGCTATATCTTTTCTCTAAGACTATCTTTGAACCCAATATACTAATTATAGTCACAGCTACCACAATAATACATGCCATCCCAAAGGAATTAAAAGAAGATTGCACAATTCCAAATTGTGCCTTATCATCTGAAAAAAACTTTCCCAATAAGCTTTTTTGATTCCAGACTATTCCATATTTTAAAACACCAGAAGGCAAGTAATTATTTAAAAACTGTTCCACATAAAAAATCAATATGCAACAGATAGCACTGACGGTCATGCTCTTAGATACAATTGCCAGAAAGAAACTTATACACCCCCATACCAGCCAAGAAAACATAACCAATATTGTTCTTTCTAAATTAAATAAGAGAATGTCTTCTACTTTTCCTATAAAGGTTCCTACCAATATATCTAAAATGCTGCCTGCCACAAAAAATACAAAAACATATGCCAATATAAGACTAGTCATTAGTCCCAATTTGCTTTTTATATAATCTTTCTGTGATTCATTTGTCAATTTATAATTCATAATAGATGCATGATAATCCAGCCCCCCTAACATTGCACCTAGAAAAATTGGGAAAAAGATTCCCATTACAAATAATAATGCTAAGATATTACTTGTATAAAACCCACCATAAATGCGGGTTACAGAAGGCACACAAATATAAAAAACATTATAGGCAACTATAATCCACACAGCCTGTAGAATCCAGAAAAATATGCTATATTCTTTTAAAATTATGTACTCTGCTTTTAGTCTATTTTTCATCCCAGTCCAACTCCAATGTACCAATCGTATTTTTCTTTAACTGAATAAATAATTTATATTTACCTTCCTTTAAACTATCATTTATTTTTATCATTTTTGAATTATCTGCTTTTATTTCTTTCTTTACAATATGTTTTCCACTTTCATCTAAGACTTCTATCACTATATCGTTATTCATGGTATTCTCTTTTAAGAAGAACTCCATTATTTTCCCATTTTCTACTTCAAATTCTTGTTCAAATGTATCTTCAGTATCCGCATTACATTCTATGGAAAGTGCCTTTATAAAACGTCTATTGGCATCATAAAAAGTAAGATCCGTTCCTATTTCATTTTTAGGATTTTCACTTCCCACCCCAACTTTCGCAATATGTATAAATACTGCTGCTACTAGTACTACTATAATAATTCCCATCAACCAAAGTATTTTCTTCTTCATAATTTACCACCTTTTTATTAATATTCTTTTTCCTTCAAAAAATATAACAGAATATCAACTATACAAATCTGTAACAAACTCCAAATAAGCAACCCTTGATACCCTTGAAATACATTTGTAACACGAAACGAAAAATCGTGCATCTCGCTTAATTGCATTTTAATCGGTTTTAAAAGATTGGAAAAATACCAATAACCATCTATTTTTTCCCATAATTCATTGCATATTTGTGGAAGAAAACTTCCAAAAAAGTCAAATATAATCACCATTATAATTACAGGTATTGTCTTCCTTGTGAATATGGTAATAACCATTGCCAATAATATAATACCTATTGTCATTAACCAGACAATTATAATCTGATTTATTAAAATACCAATATCCAAATTTTGCAATTCCTTATTTAATATCACACATGCAAAATAAGACAACAAAAAACTTAATATGACCATTGCCATACTCCATACACCAGCAATTAGCATCTTATACCCATATAATGCAAATTTACCTTGATTTTGAACCGAGTAGACTTGTGAACCACTTTCTATTTCCGTTCCTGCCAGATAGGTACCTACAATAACTGCCCAGATTTTGCGAAACATACTTACAAAAATCCCCAACGAAAAATAACCTGCATGTGCAGGATATCTTAATGTTTCTTGCCTAATATTTTCTCCTGATAAAAAAGCCATCCAAAAATAAAGAAATAGGTTAATTGCTAAAATTATAATACTTGTTCGATAAACAATTGGTAACTTGCATATTTTAATCCATTCACCTCTCCATTTTTTCATTGTCCATTCACACTCTCTATAAAAATACTTTCTAATTTCTCTCTATATTTATCAATGTCTTTTGCCACAATCCCCATTTTATGCAGTTGTAAAACAAAATCCATAATATTCAAATCACTTTTTACAATTATTTGCCCTTCTTTTATATATACCTCTTCAAAAACATTTTCTAATTTTGAAATAATACTCGTTGTAATCTCTTCTGCTATTTTAACTTTATACAACTTAGAATTTTCTACATTCCATTTTCCCTCTTTTACAATATTACCATCCTTTAAAATGCAATAGTGTGTAATAATTTCTTCCATTGTATCAAGAGAATGGCTGCAAATTAAAATGGTTTTATTCTGTTTGTGTAATCCTTTTAAATAATCTCTCATCCACAATACACCATTGATATCTAAACCATTGGTAGGTTCATCTAAAATTAAAATATTGGCTGGCTTTGTCATTGTTGCCATAGCAAACTGTAATCTCCTCTTCATACCAAGTGACAAATCTTTTGCTTTCGTCTTGCCGTTTTCCTCTAAACTCACATCTTGCAATATTCGGGAAATTTCTTTTTTTGATAAATCTGCATCCGCACACAATGCCGCCACCTTCAAGTTATCTGCAACTGATAAATGTGGATATACTGCTATATTCTCTGGTAAATATCCAATCTCCTTATGAAATCCATTTACTTTCCCATTTACAATTATCTGCCCAGCAGTGCTTTTTTGCAACCCTAAAATTTGTTTAAATAGTGTACTTTTCCCTGCTCCATTTTTACCAAAAATTCCGTAAAATTCACCATCTTCTATTTCTAAATTTATATCCTTTAAAACTTCTTTTTTCTTATTATAAACCTTCTTTAAATGTTGTATTTGTATCATGTTCTAATCCTCTTAAACCACAAGGGAATATAAAATAAATATTCCCTTGTATAGTTATATAAGTCAGTTCTTTATGGTGTTACTGTTTTTGAGATGGTATCTGTATTTGACTGAATACCAATTTTTACCCACTGTGTATCTAACCCATAAAAGAATGTAGATGTATTTGTTACCTTTGAATAATCCTTATCCTTAATTGTCCAAGAAGCTTTTTGAGATTGCACACTCCACCCTGGATAATAAGTTGCATTCAAACATTTAGCATCTGACCATTTGGATAACTTTTTCCCATTTGAATAAACTTGTCCACTTACACCAATTTTATATACAGGAATACCTACAATTGATTTTTGTGTTCTCGAATTTGTTACTGTACGATAACCTGTTGCTGCTGAAATACTCATACTACTTGTTACAATTGTACACATTGCTATGGCTATAGCAATCGCTGATAAAATTTTCTTATTCATTATAAGACTCTCCTATTATTTTATTTTTTTCTTATTGTTCTTGATTTATCTTTTGTTTTTCGTCAAATTGCTTCTCCTTTCTCTGATAATGTATTTTCTCAGAATCTTAAATCTACAATTCTTGATTAAAAAATATTATTACATATTCTTTTATATAACATTTACGCTGTAATATAATTAATTGAATCTAAGAAATTATCATTATCTCCTATTTGCCGATTGCAATTTTTCAAATAACAACACTAAAATTGTAGTTCTAAGCATATTTTCACTATTGAATTATAAAATTAAAAAATATCACTTAAAGCTATTTCAATTTGCTATATGAAATTCAAAAACACCATTAACAACCGACAGCGTCTATTATATCATTGTCAAAAATTGCATTTCAATACCGTTCACCAAGAATCCACTACCGTTCACCAGAACTTTAAAACAACATTCAAAAATCTTCTCACTCTCTATATTCCCCTTCCATACTCTCTTATATATGTATATAATGCCTTTTTACAATTAGCATAATTCCTTCTGGATATAGGAATTTTCTGATTTGAACTTCTCAATGTTGCTTCTCCATTTTTTATCTCTTTCACATGTTTTAGTCCTAAAATATAAGACTTATGTGTTTGACAAAAAAATTCTGTGCCCAGCTCTTCTTTCCAATACTTGAGAGGCTTTCCTGTCTCAATTTCTTCCGAAACTGTATGCAAAACCGTTTTATTATTTATTGCTTCCACATATAAAATCTCTTCTAACTTAACCACTTTTTCCATTCCGTTATCTGTTATTATCATTTTTCTATTTTGAAACATTTCTGCTTCTATCTCTAAAATTGTTTCATGAAGCTGTCTTGTTGTGATTGTTTTATCCAAAAAACAAAATGCTTTTACTTTGAAAGCATCTGCCATAAACTCTGCATGATTTGTAAGAAATATAATATACCCTTTATAATTATCTTTTCTTAATTCCCTTGCAACTTCCATTCCATTTCTATCAGAAATTTCTGTATCAAGAAACACTATGTCGTAATTTTTTTCTATCGTTAACAATTCTTTTCCAGATTGAAAAAGAACCACTTTGCATTCTGGTCTGTTTATCCATATTTTTCTTTGTATCTCTTCACAAAAAAGTTTTTCCTTTGCACAAACTGCAATTTTTAATCTCATGTAAATCTCCCAATTCTTAATTTTAATCTTTTGTTTTTTGTATTTCCCAATTTTAATTGCTATTATGTAAATATAATTGCTAGAACAATTACATAATTTTTCTATTCTATCATATATTTCTAAGTTTTGATCAACTTTGTCATAAATAGTATTTTTTTTGTCTTAAACGTATGTTGTCTCTTTTTATTTTTATTAAAATATTTTTCTTCTATATTCTTTAATATACAAAATATGTAAAATTAAGAAATCCTTCCTATGTATATACATTACTTGATACATTTCAACAAATCCCAAAATAAAGCCAGGAAAGAGACGAATCTCCTTCCCGGCTTTATTTTTTATATGCTTATTTCTATATATTCATTTTTTTCAAGTAGAACCTTACACTCGCTGCAAGGTTCGTAAATCACCAAGTGCTGCTTTTGCACTTGTGTGCATCCTCGTTTACGAAACACCCATGTGAATATATTTATGGTGTTGCCACTGCTCACACGACATGGGTGCTTTGTAACTATTCAAAACCATGAATAGTTACCTTATTTTTTAATTTTTACTTTTGAACCTACTCCTGCAGTTTTCAACACTTTTTTATAAGAAGATAATTTCTTACTTGGCACTTTTATTACGGCTTTTGAAGAAATTCCTTTAAAGGCTTTGCTGCCGACTGTTTTAACAGTCAGTTTTGTTGTTTTTATTGTGATATTCTTTAATTTCTTACACCCAAAGAATGCTTTTGCACCAATTTTACTTATATTAGAAGAAATTGTTACCTTTGTAATTTTCTTATTATCCTTAAATGCGCTTGATGCAATAGAAGTTACCTTATAAGTAATGCCATCTATTTTTACAGAAGATGGAATTGTAATATCTGTTGCCTTTGCATTTGTATTTTTTGTATATTCTACTGTTCCATTCTTTATATCAGATTTTGTTACTTTATATATGGCTTTCGATTTTTTATCTGTTAGTTTTTCTCCTTTTACTGGAGTTTCTTTTTCTGTGCTTTTTGTTAAATTTATTGTGATTGGATCTGCTACTGCACTTGAACCATATATAGAAGTATATCCCTTTCTATAAAGAACTGCTAATTTATCATACATTTTAGAAAATAACGATGGGTTAAAGTTGGAAATATTAAATCCACAGCCAGATAAATTCATGGTTGCAATTTCAAGACCGATTGGGCTGGTTCCTCTTTCGGCAAATCCTTCGGAAGCGGAACCTGTTCCATTCAAATCTATTGCATAGCCTGTTTTAGGATTAACCCCTGTTTTTCCTGTTACTGGATCATGATACTTTGTAATAATCAAGCTGGTACTGTTAAAAAGACAACCATCCCAATTTTTCTCATTCCAATATTTTGCATCTGTAACATCTGGAATAGTATCTCCAGCAGTATATGTACCATCTCCTCCTAATAAGTTACAGGTAATTGCTGCCATACCATCCCTGTCTGTATAGGAACTAATTCTTGTTTCACGATACCACGGATTTCCTGTTGTTGCCGTAGGATGAATAAATAAGGTACATCCCATTGCTGCATAATACCTGCCAAGTTCAGGATAGAAGTGACCATCCCTGCAAATATCAATACCTACTTTACCCCATTTTGTTTCCATCATATATGGAGTACTTCCACATACTGACCATTTTGATTCTGAACCTGCACGGTGAATTTTTTGGTAAGCATCTATCTTTCCGTCAGGATATAACACTGCTGCCGAATTGTATACTTTTTCTACACCATCTTCATAAATCGGACCATCTTTATCCTTTTCTGTCATACCAAAAATAATATACATACCATATTGTTTTGCATATTCTGATAACTCATTTGTTGTATTACCTGGAATCGTTTCTGCTGTATATACCTGCATGGCAACACCATATTTCTTATAAAATGGATCTTCCTCTGGTGTTTTATAGGAATATCCGGATAATACAGTTTCTGGAAATACAAGAATATCTACACCTTTTTCTCCAGCTTCTTTAATATACGCAATCATTTTTTCTTTTGTTGCTTCTTTATCACCCCAGATACCAGTCATATTCACAACTGCTGCCTTTGGTCCGTCTGTTACATCAGAGGAATACTTTAATGTTTCACCTGCCGCTTGTTTATCTGCTAATTCTTTATAAAGCTTTGTATACATCTCAGGGTTAAAATCCTGATTAGAACAAGTACTTCCAGTAGAGGCTGTTAATGCAGTATCATTTGTTAAAATTCCTGTAGTTCCCGTAATAATATCCGCATCTGCTGTTGTCTTCCCTCCTGTGGTGGCTGCACCTGCATAGTACTTTGCTCCATCAAATGAACCCTGCATAATTACACTGCCGCCTGGAAAATTATAATTACCTGTTGGTCCGTCCTTTCCTACGAGGTTTGCACTTAACAAAGTGTACCCTTCTCTTGATGTATTGCTTTCCAAACGGTTCTTATAATACCACTCCCATCCTTTATCATCTATTGTGCCATCACCATCAAGATCTTTGTAACTTCTTGAAGTTGCTGTAGGATTTAAAAGAATATTACATCCCATTGCTGCATAATATCTTCCAAGTTCAGGAGTTGCGTATGTGTCATAACAGATACTTAACCCGATTTTTCCATATTTTCCTGCATCAATGAGTACTGGAGTTTCGCCAGGGGTACACCAGCTTCCTTCTACAGGAGTAATCTTTTGATAGGCTGTTACTTCACCTTCTGGGGAACAGGCAAATGCAGAATTATAAGCATGTTCACTGTCACCCTGTACTGTTTGTGTCGCACCATATATAATCCACATATCATAATCATCTGCAATCTTTGCAAATGTCTTTGCTGTTGGACCATCCAGTGGTTCTGCATTTTTTACAGGCATTTTATATGTCTCAGAGGTTGCATCACTGGAAGATGCATAACCAGTAACACACATTTCCGGAAATAGAAGAATTTTTACACCTTTGGCATGTGCCTCTTCAATATAGGTCTTCATGCTTGCAATATTGACTTCTTTATCCCCCCATTTAGGAGCAAAATTAACGACTCCCAATTCATTTTCTTCAAATTTATGACTATAAGATGGCTGGTCAAGTCTTTCACTACGTTTATATTCTCCTGAAATTGCATACGCAGTTGTTGCCGATGTTCCTGTGAAAACAGTTGTAACAGTCATGGATAATGCAAATCCAATTGCTGCTATTTTTTTAGCGAATGGTATCTTAAATTGTTTTATCATAAGAGTATTCCTCCTTTTGAATACGATAGCAGACAGTGTAAAGTAACATGTGCACATTATTATAATTAAATAGGTGATTGCGAAACTCAATTTACTCTATGATTTTTTGTGCAAAGTTCCATATCAACGCAAGGCATGTTTGCACTGCTCTCAACCGTAATGGTACATAAGGTGCTAAAATACAGCACCTAAGTACCAACGGTCTCGAAAGCACCTTGCTTATAATATGTAAATCCGCACAAGATAATTTAAGTTAATGAGAGTTTCGCAAATGCCTATTATAATTGAAACAAAAAAGGAGCCACACTTTTACCATGTGACTCCCTCGTCTGAATTGTTTCTTTATGCCAAAAAGTTTATCATGAAAATTTTTCCATGTCAACTTCCATTTTTTGGAGTGGCTTGTTTCCATCACTTACCTACAAATCTTTTATTATTCTGTTCCCATTATCCCTATTTGTAAAGTGCTGTTATTCATAAAATATAACCTCACTGTAATAATTCTCATCTACTTTTTTATAATCAGATTCCCGTTTTTTCAATTTACTTCCTGCATACACTAAACAAAAATTTCCCTTTAGTTCTTTTGGATCAAATTCTTCTTCTATCTTTTCCATATCGTAAAAATCGTCAAATCGATGAAGAATAGTAATTCTTTTCTCTTCAAGCCAATCATTACATATATCATATTCATTTTTCCATATAAACCGTTTCATTTCTTTATACCCTTTTTCATTCTGAAGTTTCTTTATTGTTTTTTTGTTATCCGGTTCGGGAAAAATATCCCCATCTGAAAAAAAAGATAATCCTTTGCAATAATCAATCCCTTTAAACCACTGAACCATCTCCTCTATCTCCTCTTTTTGTCTCTTCATCACCTCACACCAATAATCATTTGCACCATAATCCTCCTTATCCTCATCAAAATATTCAACTGCTTCGATTTCTTCTATTTTACTATGTTCCAAATCTTCTTTGGGACTTACGGTTGGTACTATTGCCTTTTCGGTTCTCTTTGGCAAAGCCACCGTTTCTTTCCTATCTTTTTTAGTACCGCACCCACAAAGAAACAGACAAGTGAACATAAAAGTGCATATAACCCTTCTTTTCATTTCCTTTTCCTCCTCTTACCCTTATTTGTAAAGTACTGTTATTCATAAAATATAACCTCACTGTAATAATTCTCATCTACTTTTTTATAATGAGATTCCCGTTTTTTTAGTTCACTTCCTACATACACTAAACAAAAATTTCCATGCAGTTCTTTTGGATCAAACTCTTCTTCTATCTCTTCCTTATCTTTATAATCGTCAAATCGACGAAGAATAGTAATCCTTTTCTCTTCAAGCCAGTCATTCCTTATACTATATTTTTTTTCAATTATAAACTGTTTCATTTCTTTAAATCCTTTTTCACCTCGAAGTCTCTTTCTTGTTTTTTTATTATCTGGTAAGGTATTAAAAAAACCCTCATGAAGTGTTAAGGATTCACAATAGTCAATTCCTTTAAACCATTGAACCATTTCATCTATTTCTTCTTTCTGTCTTTTCAACACCTCACACCAATAATCATTTGCACCACAATCGTCCTTATCTTCATCAAAATATTCACTTGGTTTGATTTCATTAATTTCACTATTTTCCAAATCTTCTTTGGGAGTTACAGTTGGTACTATTGCCTTTTCTGTTCTCTTTGGCAAAACTACTGTATCTTTCCCTTCTCTTTTTGTACTGCACCCACAAAGAAGCAGACAGGAAAGCATAAAAATGCATATAACCCTTCTTTTCATTACTTTTTCCTCCTATTCTTACTTGTCACATCACTTTTTTTCACGTTGTCCCACTGTTGAAGTTCGTTGTACGCCGCTGCCTTTAGGAACATAAGAACATCATAATTACTCATCTTGGTATCTTCATTATTAAACCATCTCATTATATCATTGTCAGGTGAAGGATTTTCACGATCGTATGCGTCACCAATTCCCAGAAAATGCCCAAATTCATGTGCTACTGTATTTTTAAAATCTTTTGTTGTTCTTTTATCACCCTCGGAAAATTTTGAATAAATCTTACCCGAATGTACTGTTGCAACTTCCCAAGCAGTACCTAGATTTGCATGACTTGTCCCTGCACCTTCTACATACTCAAGATAGTCATAATCTCCCAAATTAGGGTCATATTTGGTCTTAACCGAGGTTTTTACTTTTACCTTATAGCCTTTAATCTTAACAGTGCCAGACCATTTTTGTTCAATTCCTTTTTTAAGTATATTACGTTTCTTTTTACTGCCACCAACAATCCGAAGTCTGGAATATACTTTTACTTTATTGCCCTTTAGTTTTACTCTGATTGCATCATATTTGTAAGGTTTCACTTTTTTGTATTTTTTCTGAAAATATGTTTGGAAGTTCTTATATTTATGTCCGCTTGGATCTATATGGTTCACTCCATCATTTCCACAATAGGTGTACAAATGCAGACTCATTGGCTCATTCTCTTCCCCTGTATAAGTATCCCTTGTGGTAAACCTTCCCAGTTCTGGTCTATAATACCTTGCCCTAAGGTAAATACTTTCTGTTTCCTTATCATAGTATTCCCCACAGTAACGGAATGGGTTATCATCCTTTTTGTGTGGGTTCACCTCATTTCCAAAAGCATCATAGTGATAAGTCTTTGTGATATTTCCATTCTGGTCTGACATCTGTATCACATTGCCATGGAGATCCATCACATAATATTGTTTTTCTGTTCCTTTTCCTTTGTCCATATAAATAAGTCCATTGCCACGAATGTATCGTTTTTTCACGTTACCTTCTCCATCTAATTCCATAACAATCTGGTCATTGTCCCATACATAAATGGTTTCTTTGCCATTAACTATCTTTTTGGTACGCAATCCGTTGCTGTCATATTCATATTTTATTTTGTAATTCTTTGTCAGGGTTTCGATTAGCTGGTTCAAGACATCGTAATGATTAACGACATTGTCATTTAGGCGGTTTTCTCCTAAAGTAATGTCAAGATTAAAAACAGGTTCACTGCTGTTTGTTTTTATACGGTGTACAGTGGCTAATTGATTTCCATTTTTGTCATTTTTATAAATAGTGACAGAATCCTGGTTTGTATCCATATCTAAGGTATCGGTACGCAGGAGTTCTTCATTTCTATTATACTTGTATGCTGTCTTTTGTTCTCCCACAATCATTTCTTTGCGGTTATTATGTGAATCATAAGTATACTCTATTGTATCCTCTCCCAAATGTTCTTCTTTTACCAGCCTTCCCAATGTGTCATAAGTGTATGTTATCTGACTGTTACTATTGCTGTCCTCTTCCAGTACCATACCGTTTTCTGTTAATTTCTGCCCACTTCGGTTGTAGGCTGCCTGATAGCTTGATACTGTTTTGCTGCCAATTTTATTCTCTAAACGAACCAGAAGATTTGCAGCATTATAGGTATATGTAGTAGTACCCACTCCTATGTCCTTTATGGATAAGTTGCCGTTTGCATCGTAAGTATACTCTGCTATGGTGTTTTTTCCATTGTCTGTCTGGATAACTTTAGCAAGTCTTGAAAATGGGTCATAATCATATTCATAGGATAATTCCGTTTTCCCATCTATAGATACCGCAAAAGCAGATATGTTGCCTAATGTGTCATAGACATAGGTCTTTTCTATGGTTTTGGTGTCAGCAAAATGGGTTGTTTCTTTTGTTACCTGTCTGGATAGTGCATCATACTCAAAGACAGTATCGTCTGTCCTGCTAATATTTCTGGAAAAATATCGTATGTAATGTCTGTATTCTTCAATATATTTTTGTAAGTCACCTGGCTATGATTTAATACATCGGTCTTTTCCATCTTTTTCGGATTAAAAACTGTTTAACAAAACGACTACGCTTGCTTGTAAGTTCCTTTGAAATGGCTGCTTTGTTAATTGTTTCTGTGGCTGTATCTGCTTTTGCATCCTGTGTGGAAGGCAAGTTCTCACCCATAATGGATGTAAGCACAAGGACAATCGCCAAAATACTACTAAAAATAATTTTTCTTGTTTTTTTCATAATGTATCTCCATTCTTCTACATATGTTTTGTATAATTTTTCACAAAATCAGTATTTATATATACCAAATATGAATATAAAGTTTTGTTTATTATGACATTGCCAAAAAAGAATGTCAATACAATAATTATAATTATTATACCTTTATTTATAAAAATGTTTTTTTCAATATACATTGGTAAATCTCATAATAGAACAAAGTGGGCAATCCCAAGCGGAGCGTTTTTGCTTTATAGGATAAACTTTTCTATAAAGCAAAAAAAGAGCCACACTTTCACCATGTGACTCCTTCATCTGAATTATTTCTTTATATCCAAAAGTTTTATCATAAAATCTTTCCATATCAACTTCCGTTTTTTGAAATTGCTTCTTATAACAGCCTATATTACAAACCACTATTAAAAGACATTTTTTTACTCTGCTCCCTGAAAAATCTGGGCAATTGGCGAGTTCTTATCCAAGAATAGCGTTGTCTTTCCATCCTTCAAAGATTTTTTTGCAGTATCCAGAGATTTTGAAAACAGATAAAAATCTGCCTTCTTTTTGCTATTATATGCCTTTGACAAAATCTTCATATATTCAGCTTCACCTTCTGCCTCAGTTTTATCTGCTGTGGCTTGTGCCTCTGATTTCATAACAGCAACTTCTTTATCTGTTGTGTTTTTAATAATCTGTGCTTCTGATTTACCTTGTGCTTTATATGCCGCAGCAATATTATTACGCTCCGTAATCATACGCTCATAAACGGCATCTTTATTCTCATCAGGTAAATCCAAAACCTTTATTTCAATATTAGTAATTTCTATCCCATATTGTTCACACTGGCTTCCTACACATTTCAATAATCTACTTGAAATGGCAATGACTTTTGGTTCTTTTTCGTCTTTCTTATCTGTCTCCACTACTTCACCATTCTCAGTTGTAATATCTTTAATCTCTACACCATCTAAAGTATCATCTGGTTCAGATATTTCAATCTTATCATCTCTGCTGACAATAACTTCTTCCTGTGTCATGTTGGAAATTGTTGTTTTTATTGCATTATATACAATAACATCAATACGGCCTTCTGCTGTAGATGTATTAGCATTCAAGGAAGAGGTAAATAATTTGGGGTCAGTTACCTTCCATAACACGTAGGCATCTGCAATCATAGATTTTTTATCCGAAGTAATAACATCTGACTTTGGTAAATCATAAAACTGCATACTCTTTGGAATAGAATTTACAGTCTGAATAAATGGAATTTTAACCCTAAGTCCTGCACTTGCATTAACCGAACTAATTTTACCAAATTGTTTTACCACTGTATATTCATTTTCCTGTGTGGTATAAGTAACCAACTGAAATAAAATAACCGCCACAACCAATACACACAACGCAATCACTGTTTTCTTTTGTTTGTTTCCCATAATTTGATACCCTCCTATTCGTAACCCGTTCAGATAACCTGACTGTTAGCTCTATTCTTTCTCTGTTTTAGATTCTGCTGTATTAAAGTTTGCAAAACTTTCAATCGGATAATACTTTTGCACACTGCCATTTCCATTGTCAATAACCACTTTCATGTTTGGCAGCAGTTTCTCCATAGTTTCATAAAACATACGTTGTTTTGTAATAAGTGGATATTTCTGATATTCTTCATATTCCTGATTAAAGCGCTCTGCTTGTCCTTTCGCTTCATTAATACGGGCTGTTTTTTTAGCTTCTGCTTCCTGCAAAATCTTATCCGCTTCTGCTTCTGCCGCTGGAATTTGTTCATTACGGTACTGGTTTGCCTCATTAATTGCAGACTCTTTATTCTGCTTTGCTGTTTCTACTGCCTTAAATGCATTTTGTATTTCTTTGGTTGGCGGCTCTACATCCTGCATAGATGCATCTGCCAGGCTAATTCCAATATCTTCTTTTTCCAATTTATTGATAATCATTTGTTTAATATTACTTTGAATTTCTGTTTTCCCAGTAGTCAGTGCAGAATCCACATTATAAGCAGATAAAGTAGATCGGATACTGCTCATTGCAATATTTTTTAGAATCTGTTCTGGTTCATCGGATGCATACAAATATTTAATAGGATCCTTTACTTCATAAGAAATATAAAAATCCGCATTTATAAAGTTATAATCCGAAGTTATCATTACCGATTCATCAATCAAATCTTCTGTTGAACCATCTTTATTCTCCTCATAACCAATCGAAAAACCTCTTACAGTTGTATCTACTTTAGTCACTTTTTGAATAAAAGGTACCTTAAGCTGTAGACCTTTTCCCTGATTCGTAGCTGCCTTTCCAAAAGTAGTAATAACAGCAGTCTCTGTCTCTTTTACTGTATAAAAAGAATCAAATGCTGCAATAAACAAGAAAATAATAATAACAATTATTCTTCCTAATTTTCCAAAAACTTTTACAAACTTTCGTCCCACATCATCACCATCAATAATCACATCATCTGGTTTCATTTTCTTTTTCCCCATAAAGATATCCTCACTTTCTCCTATGCATATATATTTTAGTCAAGTATAACATAATTCATCATGTTTTGTATAGAAAGGACAGATTTTTAATAAAGTTTTAATCTCTATCAGGATTTTCTTCCGCTAAAATTTTCTGTTTTATCGAATCTCCTCCTTTTACAAGGTTATCAAGATACCTTGACAATTGACTAATGTGTACAAGCAAGTATTTCATTTCCTTATATTCCCCCCTTCCAATTCTTAAATAGTATGCAATCAATGATTTATACCATTTAAAATTTTCCTTGTTTTTTAACAATTCACAAAACTCCCTATAAGATAAAACTCTTTGTTCATCCTTTATATAACATTCTTTCCCAATATTCATTTGAATCACATAGTATATATTCAAATTTGCACTGAAATCAACCACTAGTTTATTAATTATATATGTTAATTGTGTATCTTTGTAGCGGGAAATCCGAAAAAAGGGAATACCTTTCCGCATTTTTTCCATATAGGCAAATAAACATGCAGTTAAATAACATGATGATATTAAGTAACAGCCATCCTCAACAAACCATTCTGGATTTTTATCTAAAACATCTGTTTCTTTCCCAATAACTAAAATATCTTTACTTTTTCCGGTTTCCTTTACTTGTCTTGCTATTTTATTTACACGATAATAATTTTCTGCAAGCATAAATCTTATAGGATTTATATACTCATTACATAAACAAGCCCTATCATTTTCTAATGCTTGTTTTCTTTCCCTTTGTCTAATGAGCGTTTGGGATAAGATAACTACTACTATAGATGTACCTGCAGTAATTATAGTATTCATTAAATCAATATTCACTACTCTACATCCTTTCTATACTAACCATATTGTTGCCAGTATTCCCGCTAATGTAGCAATCAATGCCCCTTGAAGGGTATATCCCGTCTTTTTTATTTTAGCTGCACTAAAGTAGACTGCCATAGTATAGAATATGGTTTCCGAACAGCTCATAAGCACCGATGCCATTGCACCAATCCTAGAATCTGTACCAAATGTTTTATATATATCCAAAAGCAGCCCTGTCGCTGCAGAGGAAGAAAACATTTTTACCAATACAAGTGGCACTAATTCTTGTGGAAATGACACATACTTTGTTACTCTTCCAATCTGCATACCTATGTATTCTAATGCTCCTGAACTTCTAAGAACAGCAATTGCAATCATTAGACCTATTAAAGTAGGCAAAATCCCGACTACGACTTTCATACCATCTTTTGCTCCACGTAAAAATGCATCAAATATATTGATCCGCATTAATAAACCATATCCGATTACATACAAAATAACCAGAGGAATCATAAAATCTGACAAAAAATAAAGTATCTTCATACCTGTCACCGCCATTTGCTGGCTTCCTGCCTTTTTGTTATTCTATGATTTCTCTGGTTTGCTTATTCCCCTTGATATATAATAGCTTGTTATCTTTTTTAGCTTGATTTTTTTACAGATTTCACTCCTGAAAATGGACTATAAATCTTTTTACCTCCATTCTTCGTATAATAGCGAATCTTATAACTGACCTTTTTTCCTTTTTTTACTTTTACTAAAGAACGTGTAGTTTTTTGGCTATTAGACTTCGCTGTATAAATTTTTTTATACTTTCCAGCTCCAATTTTTTGATAAATTTCAATTCCATTTATATTAGCAGGTTTTGACCATTTTATTATCACCTGCTTTTTCTGCTTTTTATAGGTTACACTTTTTAAAATAGCTTTCTTTAGTAATGTATCACTTTTAACATTAGAATATCTGGAATATATCTTTTTCCCATCTACAATTGTATATGCACGAACTCTTACCTTTGCCTTTTTTCCATTTTTCAAGGCAGAATCCATATAAGAAATATAACTAACATCCTCCATAGTATTCATGACTTTATATTTATTTCCTGTTGATGCGGAAGATACTTCTACACAATAACCTGCCACCTCACCTACAAATTCCCATGAAATATTTAGTTTTGATGTTTTAGATGTAAGTTTTATACTTGGTGCATAATTAGAAATTGGATGTTTTGTTCTATCTGATGTATCTATTTCCCAAATTGCATATAAAATTACATTATTATTTAATGTCAAACTATCGTTGGGATAGTATGATTCTCCACTTCCATCAACAGTGGTATTCCATTCTTTAAACTTATATTTATCTCTGGCAGGTTCCTCTGTTGTTATAGTTACAGAAGCTCCTTTTTTATATGCCTTTTTACTTGCTCCTGAAAAATATCCACCTTGAGTATCATAAGTCAGGGTATAATTAACATTTTTTCCCCATACCGCATAAATTGGATAAAATGCTTCCCCCGTATAAGAAACTGTTAACTTTTCACCTGGCTGATAAATATTACCTTTTTCATCTTTCCAATGCAAAAATTCCAACTTATCAACTTGATAAGAGTTTTCAGGAAAACTAATGGTATATGTCTGACTTTGAACATCCCACTCTTCAAAAAATTCTGGCTCTGTTCCTTTTACTGTGAAACCATCTGTTTTTCCAGAATAAAATTGGAAAAAATGTTTGCCATTCCAATTTGTACCATCAATAATATTTAACTCATATTTCTCTAATATAGAATTATCACTCTCTAGATATGCAGTAACAGATAGAGTATCACAATATCCAAACGGTGCATAGATTTTTACCGCATCATAACCCTTTGAAGTTTTATACTCGCTTATTGAGACTGTAACCTCACTGCCTAATGTACTTTCCACATTCCATTTAATCTTTGTATTATTGTCTTGGTTTCCTACATTTGAAATTGCATATAATCCCATACAGGAACCCCAAGTAAGATTATGATCATCTGAACCATTTTTGGGAATAAAATCGCAGCCAATTGTTATTTCATTTGCTTTTTGAGTTTCATTTGCTTTTGATATTTGAGATATTATACAAGGTAATAGTACAATACTTCCAATAAATATTATAAAATACTGTAACCAAAATTTTCTCTTCATAATCTTCTTCTCCTTAATAATTAAACCTTCCAAACATAATAAATGAACTATTTTTTGGATATACGGTAACATGTTGGTTAGGATTCTCTTTTAACACTTTTTTATTTGAATATTTATGTAATTCCTTTAAGGTAATCTTCTTATCTTTATTGTCATCTGCAAGTAACTCACATTTTACTTTTGATATTGCCAGCCATCCAGCACCTTCATTCCAATATTCTGTTGCCAGGCTTATCTCGCCACCCCAAGAAGTTTCATTTTTTCTTGATGAACAAATGACTTTATATTTTGATGTCGTTAATCCCTTTTCATTATCAGCTTTTTTTGATATAAAATCAGTCACAAATTTTTCTGAAAAATCAAAATCAGCATTTTGGGTTGAAGCAATGGACATTCCAGCATAACAGCAATCAAGCATTAATACAACTGTTCCTTGGATGTTTTTATCGCAAAATTCTCTCAATTCGCTTGTTGAAAAATATGTATCGTCTGAACCAATATATATATTTCCTTTTGTATCTCCATGACATGACATATAAATATAGCTTATATCTCTTGCAGTATTATCTTTAAATAATGTTTTCATCTTCTTTTCTATTTGTTTTTTTGTATGATTAGGATATAATACCAACTTATCCATTTTCTTACCATAAAACGTAGAATTATTCATCATAGCATAGGTACTTTCAGCATCTAATATAGGAACAGCAGCTGTAGAAGATTCTACCAATGCAATTCCACGTCTTTTCTCTGCTTTTTCCCATTTTGCGTAAAACTTGATTTTCTTTCCAGCTGTAGATAATTTCTGCACTTTGGCTTTATTCTTATACTTTACCTTTCCATTTTTTGATAATGCCCATCCCTGAAATACATATCCTTTTCGATAAAAAGTACTTTCTTTTAAGGAAACCTTTTTAGACACTTTAATAACTTGTGGTTTCATAGTACCCTTACCGCCATTAGCATAAAATGCAACTGTATAAGTCCCTTCTTTTCCCACAATTTTTTGATCACAATACTTATTTCCTTGTTGCATAACCAATACAAAAAAAATACACACAACTATCATAATCAGCTTTGTTCTTGTTTTCTTCATATTATATTCCCTTTCTTGTTCATCACAACTACTATATAGTATGTCATACTTTATCTTCTTCGCTGTATTCTACCATTATATTATTTTGTTTTCAATATATATTACGTGAAATGCATTTTTTTTCGTAAATAGCACAACAAATACATTAAATGTTACTAATACACTATTTTTATAATATATGTATAAATAAAATTTAATATACTAATAATTGTTTTTTTATTGTATAATATTATTAAGAACGATTTCATAAGGGCAACTACAATCGCATTGGCAACAGAGCTTAATTTAATTCATGTTAAATAAAAAGGGGAGAGGTATATGATGATTGCTACTTGTGATAATGAGATTCAATATTGTGAACAAGTGGAAAACTTTGTAACAAGGTTAGGCAATTCATTAGGGATAGATGTAAAATGCGACAAGTACCAAAACGGTAAAGAACTACTAGAGAGTAATTTTAACCAGTACCAAATTATTTTCTTAGATATCAATATACAAGACGAAAACGGTATACATATTGCAGAACAGATACGAAAAACTAATGAAAAAGTAGAAATAATTTTTTTATCAGCCTTAATACAATATGCTGTTGAAGGCTATAGAGTGAATGCTTATCGTTTCTTAGTAAAACCAATTGAATACGAGTATTTTGCATTTCAATTAAATGAGCTGCTGATCCGTCTTAATAACTATGAAAAGAATAACCTGATACTAGCAAGGGGTGGCCAAGAATATACCATCAATATAGAAGATATTATTTATATTGAAGTAATAAACCATGATTTAATATACCATTGTACTAATTACAGCATTACTATAAATGGTACAATGCGAAAATTAGAAATTGACCTTAAAGGACTTTTTTTCATACGAATTCATAATTCTTATATTGTAAATATGAGATATATTATAGAAGTAAAAAATAAAAACCTACTGTTGAAGAATGGTAAAGAACTTCCAATAGCAAGAAGTAAAAAAGAAATTTTTAGACAAGCATATTTGAATTTTGAGAGAGAAAATCAAGATAAATGAATAATAATCCTAAATGTGATAAAATTTAAGTCTGTCTCATACATCTAAAGTATTAACCTCATTGAATGAACAAAGGATTGAATCTTATTTAATATAAAATTCAATCCTCTTCCTTTATGACAATAACAATGTCTCACTTATGAGACTATACATTTAATTTATCTTTGGAAGTTTTGCACAACTAGCTGCAATTTCTTCATCTGTTGGAATGTAATCTGTCATTTTACCATCATTAAACTTCTCATAAGCAAACATATCAAAATAACCAGTTCCAGTAAGACCAAATACTATAGTCTTCTCCTCTCCTGTTTCCTTACATTTTAATGCCTCATCAAGAGCAACACGGATTGCATGTGCACTTTCTGGTGCTGGAAGAATTCCTTCTACTCTTGCAAATTGTGTCGCAGCATCAAATACTGCTGACTGTTCTACAGAACGTGCTTCCATCAATCCATCTGCATATAACTGAGATAATGTGGAACTCATTCCATGATATCGAAGCCCTCCTGCATGATTTGGAGATGGCATAAAGCCGCTGCCAAGTGTATACATTTTTTGCAGTGGGCAGACACGTCCAGTATCACAATAATCATAAGCATAAGTTCCTCTTGTCATACTTGGACAAGAAGCTGGCTCGACTGCAATAATCTGATAATCTCTCTCTCCACGGATTTTTTCTCCCATAAACGGAGAAATTAAACCACCAAGATTAGATCCACCCCCAGCACATCCAATTACAATGTCTGGAACAATTTCATATTTGTCCAATGCAGCCTTTGTCTCCATTCCGATAATGGATTGATGCAGTAATACCTGATTTAATACACTACCTAATACATAACGGTATCCTTCTGTAGAAACAGCTTTTTCTACTGCCTCAGAAATTGCACATCCAAGACTTCCATTAGTTCCAGGATGTTCCTCTAAAATTTGTCTTCCTACTTTTGTAGTTTCTGATGGAGAAGGTGTTACAGAAGCACCATAAGTACGCATTACTTCACGACGGAAAGGTTTTTGTTCATAAGAAACTTTTACCATATATACCTGACAGTCCAAGTCAAAATAAGAACAAGCCATAGAAAGAGCCGTTCCCCACTGACCTGCACCTGTCTCTGTAGTAACTCCCTTTAACCCCTGTTTCTTTGCGTAGTATGCTTGTGCAATGGCAGAATTTAACTTATGACTGCCACTTGTATTATTTCCCTCAAATTTATAGTAAATCTTTGCTGGAGTTCCCAATTTCTCCTCCAAACAGTAAGCCCTTACCAAAGGTGCAGGACGGTACATCTTATAAAACTTCTGTATCTCTTCTGGAATATCTATATGTGTATCTGTTTCATTCAGTTCTTGCTTTGCAAGCTCCTCACAGAATATTCCAGACAACTCTTCAAAAGTTATTGGCTGTAATGTCTCTGGATTCAACAATGGTGCTGGTTTGTTCTTCATATCTGCGCGAAGATTGTACCATTGTTTAGGCATTTCACTTTCCTCTAAATAAATCTTATAAGGTATTTCTCTACTCATTCATAATCCTCTTTTCTCAAAATTTGTATCTGTTCAATATTTGAGTAAATTTACTAAACCAAATAAATATCAAAACTTTGCAAAAATAGAATCTGACAAGCAAATTTTTGAATATATTCTGAACAGTTACTACAATTTATATAATGCTTTAATATGTGTATTCACAAACAAATACACCATTTCTATCATACACAATAATACAGATATTTACAAGTAGGAATACAAAAGTAAATTTATCATGACAAAAAACCTATCCTGTGATAGAATTAGTTTTAATATATCTGTTTACTAATTGCCCAAAAGTTAAACGCATATCAACTAATTATTTTATATATACTTTACTATGAAAGTCCTGACAAACGGTTGCATTTTGTGCAAGTCTACTTGTAAAGAAATGTAACCTCTTGACTGGCTAACTGCATGAGTATGTACTATTAAAACGTTATCAATTCATGATGAACCTATCAAAGATGGTATGGTAATTTTATAAAAAATAAATCTCTAAACAATTAGGCAGATTACCACTTTATAGAAAGGATTAGAACTATGAAAAAAAACAACTTAACCAAACAGATACTGGCATGTATTGGTATCATCATTTTAACTATACAGGGAAGTGGATGCAGCAACTTTAATAAAACCCTGAAAGAAGTTACCGATGTTACCGTAAACAAAGAAGAAATCCAGGCTTCCTTTGATGAATTTGTAAACCAGCTTTTCGTAGACGATGTACAATCTGACAGTATTACATTAAATTATACACTTGCCAAACCTGAAAGTTATGGAATTACAGATTTTACTCCTACACTGGGAGATGCTTCTGTGGCAAAGATGAAAGAAAATCTTGTGAAAGCAGAAAATACTTCTAAGACATTGTCTGACTATTCCCGTTCTGCTTTAACTAAGGAACAGCAGCTTCTTTATGATATTCTTGTGGATTATTATACTATAACTGGTAACGAAGAAAAATTCTTCCTTTATGGCGAACCACTGGGAAATACTACTGGTATACAGGGACAGCTCCCTGTTTTATTAGCTGAATATAACTTCTATGATAAAGATGATATTACAAAATACATTCAGGTTCTTCTCAGTGTTAAGGACTACTTTTCCCAACTTGTAGAATATGAAAAAGAAAAATCCAAAGCAGGTTTATTTATGAGTGACTCTACGGCAGATAACATTATCTCCCAGTGTGAAGATTTTACCAAAAAACCAGAAGAAAATTATTTAATTGATATTTTTAATGACCGGATTGATGATTACAAAGGATTAACAGAAAAAGAAAAAACCGACTTTAAAAAAGAGAACAAGGATGCCATTCTTAACCATGTCATTCCAGCTTATCAGATGCTTATAGAAGAATTAAAGAAATTAAAAGGTACTGGAAAAAATAATGGTGGTGTATGTCATTTTCCTGATGGAAAAGAATACTATGAACAGCTTGCCCAAGGTATTACTGGTTCAGATATGACAATAAAAGAAATGAAATCCGCTTTAATAAAAACAATGCGTAGTGCTTCTCTAAAAATGGATAGTATTTATCGGAATGATGAAGGCATTTATGATGACTTTTTTGATATGGAATTTCCTATGAAAGATCCAGAAAAAATTCTTACTTACTTAGAGGACGCAGTAAAAGAAGATTTTCCAACCTTGGAACCGGTAAACTGTACCATAAAATATGTACACAAATCTTTAGAAGATCACTTAAGTCCAGCATTTTATCTTACTCCAGCAATTGACAATTATTCTGATAACAGCGTATATATCAATGGAGGAAAGGATAACGATTTAACCCAAATATTCCCAACTGTGGCTCATGAAAGCTATCCAGGACATTTATTACAAAATGTTTATTTTAACCAGCAAAAACCTGAACCAGTACGCAGTCTTATGAACTATGGCGGTTACAGTGAAGGCTGGGCCACCTATTGTGAAATGTATTCTTATAATATTTGTGGAATAGAAGAAAATGTAGCAGAGTTCGCAAAACAATATAACATCCTCACACTTTGCCTTTATGCCCAAATGGATATTGGGGTTAATTATGATGGCTGGGATTTGGATGAACTAAAAGAATTTCTTTCAGATTACGGTATTACAGATGAAGAAGCTGCAAAATCCGTTTACGATTTAGTTATTGATGATCCAGCAAATTATCTTCAATATGTAATTGGATATATAGAATTTGCCAATCTTAGAAGTACTGCGGAAGAAACTCTTGGTGACAAGTTTAATTTGAAAAAATTTCATACTTTCCTTTTGGATATAGGTCCAGCACCATTTTCCTTAATTTCTGACTATATGGACGAATGGATGAAGGAACAGTAAAATGTAAAAAGTCGTCTTGGTTTAGAATTCCAGACGGCTTTTTATTTTTTCTAATATTTATACTTATATTTTCTTTCAATTCAAGCCTAATATCCCATAAACTTCCTAAAAAAAACATAAGCAAAAAATTTAAACTTCATATAAAGTTTACCTTTTCATGATACTTTATACACATTTGGGTGATACTATTATGGTAAAGTGCTAATTCCATTTTAAATACAATATATATTAACTAAAATTGTGATAAAAACTTATGGAGGGTTTGTTATGGAAACAAAAAATCATTGGCATCTAGCAAAATTCATTTGTTCAGAAAGAAACTTTGAAAAATATCAGAAAGAATTTTTGTTAGGCAATATTATGCCTGATATTAACTTATTCACCTATTTACAAGGACATACTTACAAAGATAGCATTGATATGATTTATGCTAATACCAAATCTCTAATTGAGAAAAAAATATGGAATAGCATATCCTTCTATCAATTGGGTATTATCCTCCACTATGTGGCAGATTATTTTACCTTTCCCCATAATGCCAATTTTACAGGAACTTTAAAAGAACATTGTGCTTATGAACGGAAACTTCGTACCCATTTTTGTTATTTTTTAAAAAATAAAACCCAGAAATATACAAAACCTTTTTTTCATAGAAATACCAAAGACACCTATGCTATACAAAATTTAGCTGACATATCTGCTGTTGATTCTTCCTCTATACCGCACCAGAATTTTTTATTCCATATACATTCCATTACTGATTTATTTACATTATTAGAAGAAAAACATCATGAATATCTATCCATGATGCCTTCTTTTCAAACAGACTGTCAATATATTTTTTCTTTGACAAATATTATGTCATATTTTATACCAAAACTTCATAAGGAATACCATTGCAAAAATTGTAACAGTTCAGCCCATAGACTAAACTATTATGGAATAGGGCAATTATAATTGCCTTATTCTATGTGTTCTTACAGTCAGTGCAGTAAATGCACTGACCTACCTTCGATTCTACTATCTCTTTTTTACAAACTTTGCAACAAGTGCAAAATTCTATCTGTAAGCTATAATCCTACAGCTTTATCTACTTTATTACCTTCCCTATCAGACAATTAAGAAAAAATACAACTATGTTAGCCACTACAATTGTAGATCCTACTGGTGTATCAGATATAATTGAGATTATCATTCCAAATAAAGCACAACATACTGAAATAATAGCAGAATAAATTACTACACCTTTAAAATTTTTAATCACACGCATAGCTGACAAGGATGGAAAAATTATCAAAGCAGAAATAAGCAGCGAACCTACCAAATTCATTGCCAATACAATAATAATGGCTGTAATAATAGCAATTAAGAGATTATACACGTCTGCTTTTGTACCTGTTGCCTTTGCGAAATTCTCGTCAAAGGTTACTGCAAATATCCGATTGTAAAATAAACAGAATAATACCACAACCACCATAGACATTGCTACACATATCCACACATCTGCTTTTGTCAGAGTAAGAATAGAGGTAGAGCCAAATAATGTACTGCACACATCTCCAGCAATATTAGCAGATGTAGAAAACAAATTCAATACCATATAACCCACAGCAAGAGAACCAACCGATAGCATGGCTATCGCCGCATCCCCCTTTATTTTTGTATTTTGCCCAGTACGAAGCAGCAACACTGCTGCTATTACAGTTACTGGCATAACAAAAACTGTATCGCTGACAAAGTCAATTATAGTTGCTACTGACATAGCTCCAAATGCAACATGAGATAATCCGTCACCAATAAAGGAGAATCTCTTTAATACTAATGTCACTCCAAGAAGCGAGGAACAAAGGGCAATTAAAGTTCCTACTACTAAGGCATATCGTACGAAAGGGTACTGCAAGTAATATTGTAACTGTTCTAACATGATTTTTTGCTCCCTTCCTTTTCAATATTTTGAAATACATTCCATGCATCACTTTCTAAATACTCTTTTTTTGTTCCAAAAAATGTATTATCTTTTTCTAAATGCAGAATATGACTAGCATAAGCAACCGCAGCATGAATGTCATGAGACACCATTATAATGGAAATTCCTTCTTTATTTAATTTTTGAATGAGCTGGTAAAATTCTACTGTTACCTTAGGATCAAGTCCTGTCACTGGTTCATCTAAAAGAAGAAGTTTTGATGTGGCACAAAGGGCTCTTGCAAGTAAAACTCTTTGTTGCTGCCCACCAGATAAATCACGGTAACATTTTTTCCGCAAATTCCAAATATCCATTTTTTCTATACTTTCTTTTGCTAATTTTTTTTCTTCTTTTCCATAAAAAGGTCTCCTGCCACATTTAGACAAAGTACCAGAAAGTACAATTTCCCAAACGGATGCTGGAAAATCTTTCTGGACAATAGTCTGTTGAGGCAGATATCCTATCTCATGTGCCTTCAATCCCTCTCCTGTCTCTAATTCTCCTTCTAAAGGACGGATAAGCTGTAACAAGGTTTTCATCAAGGTACTTTTCCCTGCCCCATTTTCTCCTACAATGCAAAGATAATCTCCCTTCTCCACAGAAAAGGAAATATGCTCTGCTACGATTTCTCCTTCATATCCTAAGGTCATATCTTTACAACTGATATATGCCATTATTCCATCTCTCCTTTACTGTAAACCTACTTGTTGCAAAGTTCACATAACCCTACCAAAATAGAGCCATTACATTCCAAAGTAAATTTATGCTCTTTTTGTAAGTGCATGGAAATTTCCTTCATAAAACTACATTCCAAATGAAATATTTTACCACATTTTCTACATTTCATGTGGATATGTTCCTGACAGTTTCCATGCGGCTTCACATATTGGTATTTACAACATTCATCTCCAGCAGTCTTATGTTTCATCAGAATACCGCTCTCCATCAATTTATCTAAATTACGGTAGATTGTTGTCAAATTCACTTGTATATCTTTACTTTGTAAATATGCATGAACATCATACGCACTAAAACTGCTTTCTTGATTGTTTTCTAAATATGACATAATATTGTCCCTACATCTTGTCCGATATGTTTTTTGCACAAAGATTCTTCCTTTCTTTTTTCATCCCTATTTAGTCATTATGAGTAATAGTGTAACTACTTAAAACTATGAACAATTACATTATAATTTAATATCCCATAATATTATCTGCAAATGGTGCTGATTCGTAAAGATAAACTAAATAACAACGACTGGTATCTTTCGGAATACCCAAATGTTCATAATCAGATGGAGTATACCCCTCTCTTGAATGATTCTGTTCCATCTCATCTATTCTTTCTACTCCAAAAGACCACTCATCTAAATCATATATTCTACTTAATCTTTCTTGAATAATAGCAAACTCGTGCCTAAAATTGTTTTTCAATTCCCTTTTTTGAAATATTGCAGCACTATGCTTTGCTATCATAACAAATATTTCAAAAGCAATAACACCAAAAATCGTCAGAAAAAAATTAAAACTATAATACGAATTATATACTTTATCTTTTTCATATGTTTGAGTTATTGTATATTGTTTTTCATAATATTCTATATCCCATGCAGAAAGCATATTTATAAAATGTTGTTTAAAATCATTATTATTCATAATTCACCTTTTATTTAGAACTTGCTTCAAGAAAAACTTTACCCGTTTAGCCTATCATCAGAGATAGTAAAATCTTGAAAATAATGTTTTTCTGTCATTTTAGTCCCTTTCATTTATAATAAAGCCTTCATCATCCATCATCGCTTGTTCATCTTCTCCACTATAACCCCATATTTCTTTATAGTATTGTTTGATTTTGTCATGCATAAAAATCTCTCCATGCTTTCATTAACTGACACTTTCATTCTTAAATTAAGCTGCCAAAGAAAACATGTAAGTTTACATAATTGAAATTTAGAAACTTAACATTTCACAATTGCAAATCATTTGCATTTTATATTAGTATAAAGTGGAAAGAAATAGATGTCAAGCAGTAAGTTTAAATGATAATGCTAGAAAAGAATTATTACTTCTGTTGCAAAATTAAGATAAAAAGAAAAAGCCCCAACTCAACAGTTCACACTGTCAAACTAGGACCTTTGCGTGCGCCTCCAGGGGTTCGAACCCTGGACACCCTGATTAAGAGTCAGGTGCTCTACCAACTGAGCTAGAGGCGCTTGTCTTACTGACGAATTATATTATATACAATCCGAAAAAAAAATGCAACCCCTTTTTTATATTTTTTTATATAATTTTGAATTAATTCCGAAAATCCAACAAATAAACTTATGAAAACAACTGTAACAGTTCGCACACAGGCTAAACTGTTACAAACAACTTCTCTACACACTTTACTATTTCATACACTTTGCAATTAAATCTCCCATACTAAAAGTAAGATTCTCTTTTTCTTTAAACAATTCAATAATATATTGCATTGCCTTTTTGCATTTGTTTTCATCTTGTGTTACACGAAATATCTCTGCAGTATTTCTGGAATCACATAAGGCGTCATGCTGACTTCCTTGAAACTTTGCACCTACTGCTCCCACTGCACATTCCAAAGAAATATTTTTCTTAATCCCAACTAATTCTCCAAATTCCTTCTGCAAATCTCTCCATGATTCCAAAAAGGATTGATATTTCTGTTCTTTTAATTTCTTTAAACGAATCTCTTTTTTTATCTGATGGGTATCATTGGCACTCCATGTATATATAATACAATCATCTCCACACCATTCAACAAAATCCGTCCACATTTCTTCAAAAGATACACCTTTCGCTACATCTTTGTCTTGAATTCCAGTAAGATTACGAATATTTTGTTCAATTCTTTTATTATACTCTGGCTTTATATATTTTTTATAGGAATCCACCTCTATCATACTTTCATCAAGCATGACTGCACCAATTTCAATTATCTCTGTCTTACATATTTTTCTCTCTTGCTTATAACTTCTAGCTATTGGATTCATCTCCAAATCTACAAAAATATATCGCATGTTGCTCCCCCTAAACTCTTCTGTTCCCCCTACAAAACTACATTAAATCCTTAATTGTTCAAAATAGAAATATGCTCATACATCAGTCTAACTATATACAATATAAAGTTTACTCAATTATTTCATAAGAATTCATATTTTATCAACTTTATTTTCCCACTGCCTTTATCCTATCATATTTATAAACTAAATTCTATCTTTATTTAACAAATTAACCAGTATTATCGTAACAGTTCAGCCAGAAGGCTGCCCTGTTACCAAATTGGGCAAGCTTGGCATTATAAATTGCCCAATTCCAATCCTGTTTTAATCGTTCTTATGGTCTTGCACAGCAAATTGCGCAAGACCTACCTAAAATGTTACGATTATCACATTTTAATTAGCTTGTTTTCTTTAGAACAATGATCCATAATCTTACAAAAAATTATAGCAACCGCAGTACTAATAAATGTTGCCACCAATCCAGGACCAAGAATTGCCGCTGGATTTACACTACCATATTGACTACGATAAGCAATCACGTTAATAGGAATCAACTGAAGTGAAGAAACATTGATAATCAAAAAGGTACACATTGCCCTACTTGCAGTTCCTTTTGGCACAGTTGGATTTTCTTCTTCAAGTTTTGCTAATTCCCCCATAGCTTTTAACCCCATAGGTGTAGCCGCCCAGCCAAGACCCATAATATTTGCAATCATATTAGATGCCATATATTCCCGTGCCACATGATCTTTGGGAACTCCTGGGAAGAGCCAGCCTAATATTTTCTCCAATTTTCTTGTTAGATATCCTATAATCCCTGCTTCTTTTGCCACTTCCATAAGTCCCGTCCAAAAAGCCATAATACCTAACATGGTAATACAAAGGGAAACAGCATCTTTCGCTCCATCAATTACTGATGTATTTACAGATGCCGTTTCCCCGGTTATCACACTTACTACGATTCCTATTACAATCATAAATCCCCAAATATAGTGAATCATCTCTCCAACTCCCAAGCTGCCTTTCTTAAATATATGAAAAACTAATCTTAAATAGAATCATTCTGCTATTCCTCTTAAATATTTTTTAAAAGTGCCATCCTTTTTTGAAACATTTTATATTCACTTTTTCTATTTAAAAACCATTCTTCTTTTATGTCTTGTCTTTGGTTTAAACCTACTTGTTCTACCGCTTGTATGGCGGCATCTTTCTGTGTCATAATCTTGGGCAAAAGATACCTGCTCTCCCTTATAATAATCTTTATAAAAAACTACTTGCCTGCTGGAAAAACATTGACAGATACAACTGGCAAGCAGTTCATTTTCTATTGCACGTTCCCCACCATCTTTTAATAATGAAAATCCCTTTTCTGTTCTTGTCCATGCCTTGGGAAAACAACCATTAGTAGATAAATCGTGTGCCAATTCTTTATTCCCTATAGTCATCTGCTTTCCACGCAATGATACATCTACAAATGCATTGCTAAGATGATTGTCATATAAGTTTATTTCTGCAAAAGCAATTTCTTCCCCCTCTTCCCTCACCCAATAAATATCCGCCAAAGAAAGACAATGATAAGAAAGGGCAATCTTTGCTCTGTCTCTATCTGTAGTTACCTGTGTTACACCTATGCTGTTTAAAATTTCTTTCGCATATTTTCTGTCTAATGTTAAAACTCTGGTGGCACACCAATAATAAAAATTCATTATATTATTCATGCGGCTGTCTATGTCTTTTTCTTCTTCTAAATATAAATGATAAGGCAGAAAATCTGGTTTTATTATTGTGCACTCCCCATTTGTATTTAGCCTTGCAACAATATTTTCCCTATGCATAATTTCATAAACCACATTTTTCTCCTCCTTCTATTTTAATTTGTTATTATTATATCGAATTTATAACCCTAAAAAAGAGAAACTTGCAATAATAGCAAGTTTCTCTATACATCTCTCTATCAACAATCCATTTTTAAATTACTCCACATTTTAATATGGGTATGCATTTATTGCACTTCCAATTTCTGATGCTTTTACATATACAGTGTATCCAGAACCTTTTCCTTTAACAATTCCACATGGCTGATATTGACTATCATAATAAGTATATACAAGTCCGCCACTATCTCCAGGTGAACAAAAATCTTCTGTTTTTGTTAAATTTGTAAACTTGACTCCATCTACTGTATAAGTGTATTTTGTATTTAGTACTTTTGCAGAGGTTTTAAAAGATTTAGCTCCCACTTTATACACGGTAGCACCTTTTGCAACACTTAACATATAAGTAAAACTTGCAATAGTATCTCCATTTGAAGTATCCTTCCCTTTTGCATCGCAATATTCTGTTTTATTGCTTACTGTATTACCATTTGCCAGCCGTATAAAGGCAGCATCTACAGAACCAGAATATTGCGTCTTTCCAACTTTTCCTATCACTTCGTTTAAAACATTCGATGTGTATACTTTCCCATCTACAGAGTCCTTAAAATCATGTCCACAAGTAACAAAGCCATATTTTCTTTCCCCTGAAGCAGTGTTTCTGTATGCTCTATACCCCATACTGCCTTTTTTACAGTATACATTAATTCCCTCTTTTCTTGTAACTACATAAATCGCTCTTCCCGGTTTATAAGAGGCACAATCCTTCATTTTACCTTCTGCATTTTGTAATTTTACACAATCATATTTGCCAAAAAGTTTTTGAAACATTTTCTCCTTTTTTTCATCCAGCTCCATAATATCCACTTCCACAAGGTTTTGTTCTTCATCAATTCCAAAACCGGCTATAGAATTTAGTAATACATATTCTTCTGTATTATTAGAATATTTCTCATACATCCCGGAATACCTATCACCTATTTCCTCTACTATTTCATCCAGCTCATTGTAAGAATTTTTGTAACTATTCAGGTAGAAACACGCATTTACTGCGTGTTTTGTAAGAAAAATAAAATTCTATAATGTTTAAGCCCTTCGCCGAAGGCGAATTATAATAGGCTTAAACGTAACTGTTCATGGTTCTGAACAGTTACGAATTTTTAACAATACGATATTCATCTCCGACAACATCTTTTGGAATGTCAGCATCATCAGTAACACAAACGACCAGTTGTTCTTCATTAATATATGCTCCTGCATAGTAATCTTTATATTTAACATCTCCATTGCCTTTATTTGAAATCAACATTTTGTCTTCTAATTTTTTATACTTTTGATTTAACTTATTTTGGATTTTTATATCTTTTTCTTTCTTTTTTTCCACCCTTTCCTCATATTTTTCCTTTACTTTTTCTCCATTTGTTTTGGCATGTCCATAAACAGGAATACCAAAAAAACCATTTGCACATAAAATTCCTGCACACAAAAATGCCAATATTCTCGTTTTCTTCATTTTATTCCCTTCCGTATAAAAGCAAACTTTATACTTTTTTATTTTATCTATGTAAATTTAATCACTTTATAGATATGTTTGTTCCATTTTGATATATTGTGATAAAAATTTTTTAAAATCCTTTTTCAGCCTTAATAAACAAAGCATACACTTCACTTTCCAACTCTTGGTATCCTTCATATAAATTGTTGGAATCTTTTTCATTCCCTATTTCTTTGTATCCAAATTCTTTATAAGCAATAGCTCCCATAATCAGATAACTCTCTATTAATCTGGCACTCTCTTCATAACTTTTTTCAAATAGTTCATCATAAGATATCTTAAGTACATTTTTACAATATTGTTTTAAAGTCATATTAGAAATTAGTGCTTCATTTTCATATCCTTCTACAATGGTAAGGGCTTAATCTGATACACATTCTTCATCTAATACAAACTTGGAATTCTCTATCAGTTTATCCAATACAGAACTTCTTGCATCAACAATAAGACTAACCTTTTTTTGTTCCACCACTTCTTCTGCTGCTTTCTCTTTATATTCTTTTATAGAATCACATTGAAAATTTCTTTTTACAAATGCTTCTGTAAGATCTTCTTGTTGATAATCCTCCAGTACACCATCTATATATTCCTTTATATCTTCCTCTGTTGGTTCTGGTATTTCTAAATAAACATAAATATCCTTATAGTCTGCTATCTTTACAATATTACACGCCGATATATTTTCTGACTGTAATATCTTTTCAACCAAATCACCAATTGGTCTACTTATAAATTTGCCCTTCTTATAAAACCATGTTGATGCAATCGTAACAATAACGATTATACTAACTATCACAATACTTATTATTTTTTTGTTAATCTTATTTCCCATTTTCTATTACTTTCTCTGGTTCAATTCTGTTTTCACCATAATTATCCTCTCCAGTTCCATAAAAATGATATTTTACCTGCACAATGCTTCCAGGTTTAATATAACACTCCTCGGCATTAGGTTCTTCCTCATGAAATACAAATTTCTCACCATTAGCATATACCACTTCTACATCATTAACAAATTCCACTTTAATTAATTCGTTTTCGTCAAAAATATCTTTCTGATCTGTTTTCACAACATAACCTATAAATCCTCTTGATAGCCATGAATCTACTTTTAAGGTAGTTGTATTCTCTTCCTTTGTACGTATACCTGAATATATTAACTGTCTCCCTTCATGACTTTCATTAAATTTAAACCTATAAACATGAAACATTATTATAGCTAAGAAACCTATTCCTATTATTCCTACTATATACTTCTTTTTCTTGCTATCAGACTTTATTTTTTCATTTTCATTATTCATCTTTTTCCTCCATATTCATTTATTGCCTTTTGCAAATATATTATATTTTACTTTATTATTTACGTCAATTCATAAATTACAAATATAAATATCCTTATTATTAAACTTTACTTTCTTTACCAGTTAATTTTTCTATCACGTTTATTAGGATAAAGAATTAAGGGAAGAACCTCTACATTCTCCCCTTTGGCAATATAATCCGTATTCTCGTTCCAAGATTTGTCCGCGACAAAATCTCAAAATATCCTTGATGTTTATCTACAATCCATTTTGCGATAGAAAGTCCCAGTCCTGTTCCTTTATACTTCCGTGCATCATCTGAACGGTAGAAACGTTCAAACATGTGAGCAATATCTGCCTCCTCCATGCCAATTCCTGTATCCTGTACCTGCAAATAAGAATCTCCATTTTCTGTTCTTCCCACAGATAATATAATTTCATCCTGAAGTTTTGTATATTTTGCCGCATTATCTACTAAAATGCGGACTGCCTGTTTTAACATCATGGTATCAGCTAAAACAACTATATCCTCTGTAGGAACTTTGTAACGGTAAACATGTTCTTCATCAATAAGTAAAGATTCTTCATAGATTTCCTGCATGCAGTCTTTTAAAGAAGTCTTAGCAAACTCCAATTGTGTTTTTCCGCTGTCTCCTCGTGCCAGAAAAAGCAGTTGTTCCACTAGATGTTTCATATGCCCCGATTCTCTCTGAAGGGCAGCAATAGATTCTGTTAGTACCTTTTCATCCTCCACGCCCCATCTTGCAAGCATATTTACATAGCCTTCAATTACTGCAATTGGCGTACGGAGTTCATGGGAAGCATCGTTGACAAACCTTGCCTGCTGGCGGTATACATCCTGCATACGTATTAGTAAATTATTCATTGCCACCTCTATACCTGCCAAATCTTCATCTCCAAAAGAAAGTTGTTTCTCCTCATCTGGCTGAATGTGGGAAATTGCTTCTTCAATAATCTGATATTTATCTTCCGAAAATGACATTCGGTTTAGGGCATCTGCTTTTAAAGCAAGTTCATTAATTGGATTTAAAATGCGACGAATCTTTTTTTCTTCTTTGTGATAAGAAAAAGTAATAGACAACATTTGTAATATCAATAGAACTACTATAATACCAACAATTACCCTTAATCCATCATATAATTTTAGACGTAGCAAATATTCCCCTGTATCCTTTTGTACATAATAAACCCATTCCTTCCAATGTCCTTCTCTTTCAATTCCTCTATCATAAAAAAAGGAAATCTCCCCTAAACAGGCGATTTCCTGATTTAAAACCCATCCTAAAAATAATAGAAACATAAACAGGATATCCATTTTAAAGAAAGTTCCTATTTGCTTTCTCATGAAATTCCAATGTAATTTCCGCACAATGGAAGTCATTTTCTTTGTCTGTGTCATATTTTCTTTTCCCGCCATATATTCCTCCTAAATAACTTCTAAATAGATACTTTTGTATCTATTTAGTTAGAAACACACATTTACTGCATATTTCATAAGAACATGAAGAAAGTGTCAGTTACAACCCATTACGTACTCTCGTATCTTTGAACAGTTACCTACCTTTTAATGACATATCCCACACCACGTACCGTCTGAATCATTTTCACACCATACACTTCATCAATCTTTGAACGCAAATACCGGACATATACATCAACTACATTTGTTTCTCCTATGTAATTAAATCCACATACCTTTTCCAGTAAAGTATCTCTGGACAGAACAATATCCTGATTTTCCAAAAGTGTTTTTAACATTAGAAATTCCCGGTTTGTTAAAACAATTTCTTCTCCCGCATAACAAACTTGATGCTTTTTCTCTGACAGCGTTAATTCATTCCAAACAAGCAGTCCTTCTTGTTCTTTTTCTACTTCTTTTATAACTGGTTTTCCATGTAGCTTTAATGCTACACGTATTCTGGCTAAAAGTTCTTCAATGGCAAATGGTTTGGTAATATAATCCACTGCCCCTGCATCCAGACCTGCTACCTTATCCATAACTGCGTCCCTTGCAGTAAGTAAAATAACTGGTGTAGGCTTTTCCTGCTGCAAACGCCTCATAACCTCCAGCCCATTCAAACCAGGAAGCATAATATCCAGCAGTATAAGAGCAAATTCTTCTTCTAAAGCGATATGAAGTGCATCTCTTCCATTATCTGCCCGTACTACCTGATACCCTTCATGCATCAGCTCCAACTCAATAAAACGAGCCAATCCTTCATCATCTTCTACCACTAGTATATTTGCTTCCATAATTATTCCCTCCTGTTTCACTAATTCCTACTTTTCTAATCATGGAGGATTACAGCTAATTATTTTAAACCTGCAAAACTCCTTATAGCTTATTATACTCATCTTTTACTTTATCTGCAAATGTACTGGCTTTTTCCATAGCATCATTTACGCCTGACAAGTCAGCCCTTCCACAAAAGGAATAATGACACTCAAGGAATAAAGAAACAAGCATTATGATAATCAATGTATGCCATGCAAATAGTAAAGCAAGCACAAACACCCACACAGGTATCTTAATGATTTCTTCTCCTTTTCGGCTGACACGTAAATAATTTTCCTTACCAATTTTCCACATCTTTCCCCAGAGTCGTTTCATCTTACTTCCAAATCCTTCCTGATAAGAATACTCAGTATTTCTTCTTACTGTTTCTGGTACAGATACATATTGTGGCTGTCCTTCAAAACTAGTAGTATAACTCTCCTGTCTTGGACTCTCTACTTTTCCAAGCTTTTCAAGATATACCATAGCCTCTAGCATATCCCATTCACATGCCTCTAATGCCTGTTTTGCTTCTTCATAACTTACATTTGCTCTTTGTCTTAATTTTTCAACCTTTTCAAAATGTTCCATATTCATTCACCTTATCCCTTCCTGATATTGATATAACATTACTAACTATTAACTTTCTTTCATGATGGTCTGCATTACAGACATAAAAGTTAATCTGTAGCTAATCATAACTATGAATTGCTACGTCTATCTTACATATATCAATATACAACGTTTTTCTTAAATCTGCTTTTAGGAAAGATTAAATTTAGATTAAAAGAAAATTTATTCTTTTAATTCCTACAAATCTAAAAAACTGATAGAAGTAAGATATATACAAATATTTAGTAACATTTTAAATAATATATCCATTTAAAGTAATAATTTCATTTATATAAAAATATAGTTCTTCAAATGTTGTATTAATATTTTTAAATTTTCTCATTTCTGCACGTAACATTTCTTCCATACATAAGCCTTGTTTCCACTTTATGTTTTTAATATTATTTATTGTTTCTACAACTTTCCCATCTTCTATAATAATAGTCCTTGCGAAATCCCTCCATACATTATTACTTTGAAGACTCAGATCAATAGTAATAATATAATTTTTTTCAATAATTCTATTTGATGTTTTATATCTTGTTCCTGATACAGAAATTGCTATTTCTTCTTCTGCAAGCGAAATGCACCAATATCCCAATACCAAAAGGAATATCACCAAGTTATTACATTTTGAACTCACATTATTTTTTAATATCTATTATGTTCATTCCTGATCTGATAAACTGTTTGCAATAACTCATCGTTTCTTTTGCTATGTTTTGAAGCTCTAAATAGTTCATAAAAACATCTCTTACATAAAACACTTAAAGGATTATGTTTACCATAACTTTTAAGTACAGAATATCCCTATAAAATATCACCATTTTTTAGATATCCTTCTATTGACCAATTCTCACCCTTAATAGCACTCTAATAGTCATCTAAATTTTACACATAATAGTGTTATATAGTAACCATTTTTTACTTAATCCCCAGAAAACCAGCTTGCATATTTGATACCCATACAATTTCTACATTCTTAAAACCAGCTTTATTTAATGCCTCTAAATGTTCTGATATAGAAATCGGGAAATAATCTTTCCCATATCTACTAATATGTTTATCACATTCTTTAGCACTTTTCCCCTGTAAGAGTTGGTATGACTTCCAACGCTGTAGGTATAATGTTTTTCCAACTTCTGTATATGGGGCAAAGTTTTCAAACGTGACAAATATACCATTTGCACACAAAGCATTATAACACTTTCTTATAGCAGATATACGTTCTTCTCTTTGAAAATAGTGAAACACCTGTATTGCTGTTATGACATCAAATGAATTACTCTTATCTAACTCTTGAACAGATGAAATAGTGAAATCTGCTTTTTTACCCTTAAAACGCTTTTTAACAATATCAATCATTTGAGGAGAATTATCACAGAATATAAACTTGTCAATATCAACTGTATCAAATACAGCTTCTGCCATTTTTCCTGTTCCACACCCAACATCAAGCCATCTTAGAGGTTTATTAAACTGGATTTTTACAATATCTATAATCTGCTTATAAAATTCCTCATAATAGGGAAGTGTCATCTTTATTTTCTCATCATACTCTGATGCATGAAAAGCTGAAATGTTATCCATCTTTTTTCACCCTCTTTGTTTATAGTAAGAACCTATTAATTCCTATCCTGCCATATATGCATCATCAATGCCTGTTTCAATATTGCCACTTACAATGATCACATGTCCCCAGAACATATCGTCATCATTATAGTAAATATCAAAATCACCACCAATAGACACACAAATCTCACTAATACCCATACGTTTAGCAAATTCATCTTCTGTAATTTCCTCAGCATTTTCGTCCTCATCCCTAGCCCAATCACTGGCACACTCTGCCAGTTCTGTAGCAGCATATTGCCTTGCCTTTTTGTCCCATTCCCTAGAGTTATCCATAAGTACTTTCCATGTACTTTGTGCATCTTCGGAAGTCTCTGCATTATTTTCATCCACATCCAAATGAATCTGGCATGAATCCCCATTCCAACTCCCAACTCCCGAAAACATTCCAAGGGACTTGTCCAATACTAACTCCCCACACCCTTCTGGTTGAATCACTACAGGCTTAAGGTATTCTTCCAAAATCATATCTAGTCTTTCCTCTTGACAAGATCTTTCAAGCACCTCTTTCACCCATAGATACTTGCCTCTTCTTACTTCGTTCCCCTCGTCCCCAAAGTAATTGGTAAAAGGCAATGATTCCTGTACCTTTAAACGATAAATTGTTTTTCCCTGTAAATTGAATATCTTTTCGGAAGTCTGACATTCTTTCTCTGTTAACTGCCACTCAAGATAACCTTTGTCATCTATTAACTCTCCTGTTGCCACATCCACAAGAGCCAATACTGTTACAGAAGCCTCATAAAGTTTATCCTTGCCACATTTTGATGCACTTGTACCTTCCTCTGTAAGTACAAAAACCTCTTTTTCTATTGTATCAAATCTCTGCATAAATCTTTTTTGTTCTAGTTTCATTATTTTCCTCCCTGCATACTTCCGAATATTTTCATTTGAATCCCATAAACATTCCATTAGAATATCTTTTGTAATCATACGTCTTCTTTCCATTTCCATCAATATGCTTTCACGACAACTGGAACATTGTGTATTCTCATACATATACAATAAAAGTTCTTTTGGTGGGTTCTTAATTTCTTTATTTTCAAACATATCCAAAACAGAAAAAAACACACCATGCCAATGTTCATCCCCCTGATACACAACAGGCACACTTTTAACCATATTTATAAAAATTTCTTTATCCTCTTTTTGATAATTATTGGCAATTATGCATATAACATTATCTCTATGCTTCTTGTCGTGCAGCAATGTATATGCATATTCCTTTACTTTTTCATGGTGTATGTAACACAACGCATCAAAAGCCTGATTGCTTAATGTCTCATGTTCTGATTTTGTATCATAAATAACCACCTCCGGGTCTAGCAAAAATGCACATGCTTGATTTGTAAAAATTTGAAGCAATCGGGCTCTTAATACAGGATTTTTTTCCTCCTTATACATTTGGGCAAGCTTTTGCAATTCATCTATTTTATCTTTCCCCAAAAAAATTCTTCCACAAAACAGATAAATAATTTTGTTACTCTTATCTTGTTCTTTTATTAGTCCATTTTTTAAGTATTCATATACTTCTGTAGCATTTTGCGGACACTGCTGTTTATGGTTCTTCCTATTACATTCCATTTCTTCCTTATACTTTTCCATGCATGTGATATATTTCTCTATTGATTGGGACTCTTTTGCTTTTTCTTTTTTTATTTTATTAATATTTCTTTTTCCATACAAACATTCACAATAATCATCAAACGAAGAAAAGGCATTATTCCAATTTTGGAATACATGGCTATACAGATATAGATTTCCCATATCCTCAATAAATTTCAAATAGACTTCCCCCGCTTGTCCCTTCTCTAATCCTGTAAGCGCAATACATAACTCTTCAAAAGATTCCTTTATAAAAAAAACACTATCGCTTGTCCTTTTTCTTTTATATAAAATATGATAGAGTTTCTGATATCCTCTCCAGAGTGCATCCACCGCAAGCTGACTGCCATCTATAGCAAAATAGACCAGTACATTGCTAATATAAGCAAGTTCACAACCAGTACCAGACTTTATAATGCTTTTTTCATAATGATAAATTATCTTTTTCAGAAAAGATGATTTATCCGCAAAACGTTTTATCATTTCATACGTATACCAGCTACGCATTCCTTCACACTGGGCATCATAAGAGAAATTATGGGTACAACCCCATAATACAATATCATAATATTTCTCTACATTTTCTACTTGATCTAATTCTACGATACAACGTCCTAGTCCACACTGCATTGCCTTTTTAAATCCTTTTTTTGTCATTTATCCTCCTATAATATATATTTCTCTTACTCATTCTACCATATTTTTTCTTGTATCTCCATCATCTTGTGGAAACTTATGTACACATAATGGCAACTTATGACTTATGCTCTTGTTTTTAAAAAGATTCTGTGGCAGACTAATGATAACAGTTCAAAGAGAATATCTGAACTGATACACTACTGTTCAAGGAGGTGTTTTACTTGAAAGTTACGGTGAACGTAGATGAAAAAAACGAGGAGACAAAAGTAATAATTTGCTGCCAAAAAATGACTCCAACCATTGAAAATATAATCGTCATGTTGCAAATGTTCAATCAACAGCTATCTGTCACCAAAGATGGCGAAAACTATCTTCTGGATGTAAATCAGATTTCTTATATCGAAACACTGGAACGTAAGACTTTTGTATATACAGAAGAATCTATCTATGAATCTAATCTAAGATTATATGAAATGGAAGAACAACTTTGTCAAAGTGGATTTCTTAGAGTTAGTAAGTCCTGTCTGGTTCATTTAAAGTTTATACAATCCATAAAAAAAGATATTGAAAGAAAATTACGTCTGACTATGAAAAACGGTGAACAAATTATGGTATCCAGGCAGTATGCTGATGGAATAAAGAAAAGATTGGGGGTTATTTAAATGATTAAGAAAAATATACTATTTGATTATCTCACACAGATTATGGTTATCTGGGGAATTGCCATATTAAGTCTCTGCTTATTTTGTGTTATTTTTGGCGAAAAGGCAAAGGGTTATTCTTCCATATTTGAGTTAGGAAGTAAAGGAATTTCCATTGCAACATCTATCCAGTTTTTTTGTCTGGCAGCCATACTTGCTAGTTTGAGAACTCTGTTTTTCACAGAGCTTTTCATAAAAAAATTGAGCATTATGGGCAGAACCACATGGATGTTTCTATGTATTATAATATCAATTGTAATTTTTGCTTCTGCTTTTCAGTGGTTTCCAGTAAACCAAGTAAAACCATGGATTATGTTTTTTGTTTGTTTTTTTATTTGTGCATTCGTTAGTGTGATAGTTTCTGTAATAAAAGAAAAAAGTGATAATAAAAAAATGCGTGAAGCATTAGAACAATTAAAAGGAGAAGATTTTCATGGATAAGGCAATCGTGATAAAAGACATAAGTCATCTTTTTGGTAAAACAGAGGTTTTGTCCAACCTTAACTTTAGTGTTAATAAAGGTGAGATATTTGGACTTCTTGGTCCATCTGGTGCAGGAAAAACTACTTTAATTCATATTCTAACAGGTCAATTAAAGGCTACAAGGGGTAACTGTTTTATTTTAGGAAAATTACCATTAAATATGACAGGTGAGGACTATAAACAAATTGGAATTATGATGGATAATTTCGGATTATATGAAAGAATGAGTTGTTATGATAATTTAAAATTTTATCAGATGCTTGATGGAAAAAAGAATGAAAATATCGAAACTGTATTAAGTGATGTAGGTTTATTTGCAAGGGCAATTTTACGCCAGCCTAAAATTTTATTTCTTGATGAACCCACTAGTGGATTAGATCCTACTACTATCACAGCTATTCATAAGATGATACTTGAGGAAAAACATAAGGGAACAATGATATTTCTAACTACACACAATATGTACGAAGCAGAAAAACTCTGTGATAAAATTGCACTTTTAAACAATGGTCAAATAGTGGAATATGGAAAACCAGTCAATATTTGTAGACAGTATAACCATCAAAAGAAAATCAATATATATTTAAGAAATGGTCAGAATATTGTACTAGAACATACCAGGGAAAGTAGTGAACAGATAAAGAATAAAACTATTTTTATCCAGTTTATTATGTTTCCCTGCTTAACTCTTATTATGGAAAATGCTATTCACATTTCCAATATGCCAGAACATTTTTTTACAAATTTATTCGCCATTATGTATGCAGGAATGGCACCTCTCACAAGTGCTACAGCCATTATCGCTGAAGAAAAAGAAAAAAATACTTTATGCGTACTACAATTATGCAATGTAAAAGCATTTGAATATTTAATTGGAAATGCAATCTATATTATATCTATTTGTATGGCAGGTTCTTTAGTAATGGGATTCACAGGAGGGTATTCTGGTATAACTTTGCTAAAATTTATGCTTATAATGTTTTTGGGACACTGCTGTTCATTTCTTTTAGGTGCAGCAATTGGTGTAAAGGGTAAAAACCAAATGGCAGCCACTTCTATAAGTATACCAATAATGATGATTCTTTCTTTTTTGCCTATGCTTTCCATATTTAATGAAACCTTTAAGAAATTTTCAAAGTTTATCTTTTCTGAACAGTTATATATTTTTGTAAATAATATAACAGAAAGCATTACAACAGAAACCAAATTTATATTGTTTTGTAATTTCTCATTGATTATAATTTTCTTCTTAATTACATATAAAAAAGTATCTTTAGAGAGTTAGCTTCAAAGTTAACTCTCTAATAAAAATCTGCTATCATTCTTATTATACAAAAACTGTTTGTATCACATATCTTCATGATGCAAATCCGTGAGGCATTTATTTTATTTGCTCATCCTTTACATACAAATGATAACCATTAGTATCAATATTTGAAGTATCTCCATGAAAACCAGTAATATAACTGTCACCTGTCAGAGTCCATGTGGATCCATTATCCAATGTAACCTCCACCTCTCCGCTTGTTCCATCAGGATTAATGCTCCCCTTATAATTCGTCCCATTTGACATGGAAAGTTTTAAGGAAGAAATGTCGTCTACCAAAATATTGCCTTCTATTTTCTGTGAGTCCGCTGTCAAGGTCACATCACCGCCATTAGAGCCTTCTGTTCCCCAACCTCTGGATGAGGAATTTCCCTCCACACGCAGAAATATATCATTTGCCAGTGTCAGCTTGACATCTTTTAAGCTAATCGTACAATCTGTATTCGTGATATAAAACAAATCTCCTGCCTTGGAGGTAATGCTGCCACCCTCTGCATCAAAATCAGCTTCCCCAACTGCAGCATCACCTGACATACTCTGATAAATCATAATACAATGAATATTTTCATCTGAGTCTCCATTATAGGTATTGTTCATATTACCTGTAATATCACAATTCTTTAAAGACACTGAATTTTTACCTTCTACCACAACACCTTCACTGGCATTGGCAAGGAGGGTGGCTTCCTCCACACTGATATCAGCAGTACAGTAAATAGCAGGGCTTCCTGTTCCATTGGTTACATATTTCCCCTTGGTTACTTTCACTGTCCCACCACCACGGTCACTCCGAATGGCAGCCGAGGAATTTCCCTCTGTCTGCACATCCAGATTGGCTGCATTCATAGTAGCACCACCAGTTGTCTGAATTCCACCAGAATTATTTTGGGTTGTACGGATTGTGGCATCTGAAATATTTACTGTAGTCCCCTCTCCATAGCTAAATACCGCATTTCCATTCACTGCACTTGTCTGGAATGTACCTCCTTCGATAGTAGCTGTTGAACCGTTTAACACCAGCAATCCTGCATTCTGCCCATAAAAATCACCATTCTCTGTATTAGATGAATTTCCTTTGGTTTTCTTTACAGTTATATTTTTCAAAACAGCACCTGTTCCGTCCACACGCAAAGCATTTTCGTCATCTCCATCAGAGGTATAACTTTCTCCATTCACAGTCTTTTCTTCTGTAATCGTATTCGCTGAAGTACCATTAGTTACCTCATCACTGCCACCAAAACCTCTTCCCGCCTGAAGGTTTTTAATAACTACTTTTACTGGCTGATTTTCACCATCAAATGTTATCTCCAATACACTATTTTCTACAATATCTTCTGCAGACGCTTCTTCACTTCCCTGTTGAAATTCCTGCATAATCTGAGTGGAATCCGATATTGTAAATGTAATGGATTCACCATTTGTTGTAAAGCGGCTTCCTCCTGGTTTGCCAGAAGGCGGCTCACCATTTTGCTTCTTGATATCTCCATTTTCTTTCAAATCCTCTGGTGGGACATTTTTGTCTGAACCACTAGAATCTCTGTCTTCCTTTTTTTCTGGTGGTGCACCTCCAGCTGGATTCTTGCCTTCCAGCTCCTCTGATGGCATTCCGCTTGGTGGTGTGCCTTCTGGCATATCCTTTTTAACAGAGCTTAATTCACCCACATCCGCTGTAATTGTTGCTCCATCAACTTTTGTAACCTGTACCATTTTTGTTATATCTTCTATTGTGTTTTTTTGATTTCCATCTCCACATCCTACTAATAAAAAAACTGTCAAAGCCAATGTAACACCAAAAGTCATAAATTTTTTTCTTAACATAATCATCTCTCCCTTCTAGTCGCTTTTTCTTGATGAACTACTTCTAATATACTTTCATTCTGCGATTAAAATGTTAAGATATTGTGTTTTAATTACTCCGTTAAAACTTTTAAATCAGCAGACGCTCTCTTAAAAGCAATATTGCTTAGCTTTATTTTCTAACCTCCAATCGATACTATTCAACATAACCATTCAGTCATGGCATTTAACTTTTGATACATTTTCAGATAAAATTATGACATCAATTTTTACAAATTATACACCATAATATATTCCTCATCATTTTCATCTATAATCTCAAACCCTAATTTAGAATACATCTTTACTGCATAATTTGCCTTTTGGACTGCCAGTGATGCCTTTTCATACCCTCTCAATTTTAACTCTTCAAGCATTTTTTTCATAAGTTCTGTTCCAATTCCATGTCCTCGATATTCCTTATATAAAGAAATAGCAAAAGATGGAATTCCATCGTCAACATGCCCATAATCCTTCATATCACGAACCCAGACAGCACCTATTATGTCACCTTCCACTTCCGCCACCAAACATAAATCATCTTTTTTGTCACCAAAACCAGAAACATACACTTGCAATTCTGGCTGTTGGATTATATTTTAATATCAATTCTTCACTTGCCCCAGCAATATCATCTTCAAAAGGCAGCCATGCCATATATAACAGCAATAACCTTCCATGATTTTTTAACATATGGAAAAGTTTCGGTACAACAATTTCATGGTCAAAATACCAAAAACACTGACAGGCCGTTATCACATCAAATGTATTATCAGGAAAGTCAATATTTTCTGTAGACATTACTTGGTATTGTATTTTCATATCCTGTTCATTAGATAATCTCCTTGCCTGTAATATCTGATTTTCAGAAATATCTGTTCCAATCCATTCTGCACCAAAATAATACATATTTCTTGGAAGTACACCTGTACCAGTTCCTAAATCTAAAACCTTTTGCCCCTTAATACAGAGATCCCGTTTTATAATTTTATGATAAAATAATTGAGGATAGATGTCTCTAAACTTTGCATAATCAGTAGAAGTTCTTCCCCAATCAAATGCCTTGCCATCATCTATTGTCTTGTTTATCATTTTCATTCATACTATTCTCCAATCATAAATTTTATGAATTTTTATGCACATAACATAATACCATTTAAATTAGCTTGATACAAGTTATAAAACCTGACATGCATTTGTTTTAGTATACACATAATTATAAAGTTAATATACTTCGCCCAATTATTTACCAATCATTATTATAATACAAATATTTGCAAATTAATTATAAATTTTTAATTAAAATTATTCAAATTTTGTCATAGAAAGCCTTATAATATAATGCCTAAGTATTTGGTTTTATCCACATTTTATGTTGAAAAAAAAACAAATATATAGTAAATTAAATATATACAATTATGATAAAAAACCGTATCTTTAGACTAAATGAAAAACGTAAGAAAGCGAAAATATACAATTATGGATAAAATTAAAAATTTCGATGAGTTACAATTTGTTGATGATTTCATGTTTGGAGCAGTAATGAAAAAAGCTGAATTATGCAAAGAATTGCTGGAGATAATCTTAAATATGAAAATATCAAATATTGAATATCTCGAACAGCAGAAAACAATTGATTTATGTTTAGAAGCCAAAGGAGTAAGATTGGATGTATATGCAGAAGATGAAAATCAAACTGTGTATAACATTGAAATGCAAACAAATATTAATGATAATCTTCCAAAACGTACAAGATATTATCAGGGAATTATAGATATGGATCTGTTAGGTAAAGGAATTGAATATAAAAATTTGAAAAAAAGTTTTATTATATTTCTGTGTACAGAAGATCCATTTACAGAGAATTCTTATATGTATACATTTGAGAACAGATGTATAGAAAAACTTGATTTGCCACTAGGAGACGAAACAGTAAAAATATTTTTAAATGCAAATGGTACTACGGGAAAAGTCAGTCAAGAAGTAAGGAATTTGACAAGGTATATGCATACGCATAATCCAACAGACGAATTTACCTGTGCATTAGAGGCAGAAATTCATAAAGTACGTGCAAACGAAGAGTATAGGAGGGATTATATGCTTTATTCATTAAAGTTACATGAACAATTAGAAAAAGGCCGTGAAGAAGGTCGTAAAGAAGGCCAATTGGAAATATTAACTGTATATCATTGGTTAGAAAGCACTGGCAGAGAGGAAGAGGCTATTGCAATCTTGCAAATTCAAAATGAAGATTTACGCAAAAAGTTATTTTCTGAGTACAAAGAAACAAATCATGATTAAAATATAAAACGTTAAAAACACATAATATTCTATATTATACTTAGTAATTCCATATTTTTTAATTCTATCCAAAGACAAGTTATCTTATGACACAGATTTATTTTATAAGGAGAAAACAGATACATGCATCACAAGAAAAAAGATTACGAATTATACTAATATTAGTATCCTTACTTTTTTAGTATTCTCTATTGTTTCCATTGTATTTATTAAAATCAATTTTGACTATATGTTTGAAAGAACAGAAATGAAAGAATATAGCCCTTATCTTCGGTACACAGATGTAGAAGAACAATATGACAGGGAGTTACTTTCCTTTACATCAGGTGAAAATCAATTACAGGGATACCTTTATGGAGCAGAAAACCAAAAAGGACTTATTGTACTTTGTAGATCATGGTTATCAAGTTTTTGGTTATGATAATACTGGCTGTTATAAAAGCGAGGGAAAAAATAGTGTTGGTTTATCACAATCCGTAATTGATTTGGATGCTGCATTATCTTATATAGAAAACGAAAAACGTTTTAAAAGTATTCCTATATTTTTATATGGGCATAGCTGGGGCGGCTATGCTTATGTTGAATATCCATATATTTATCTTTATCAAAAGATGCTATTTGGAGAAAACACCAATATGTCAGCAGTGGATGGTATAAACAATACAGATACTCCAATCTTAATTATACATGGCAATAAGGATACCACAGTGGGATATGAAGGAGCAGGAACCATAGCATATCGTAATGAAATTACCAATCCAAATGTACAATATAAGATTTGTGATGGCGAAAGACAAAATGATCATAACAAGTTGTTTATGTCACTTGATGCGATTGCTTATGAAAAGAAGCTGAATGCAGATTATGACAAACTTCAAAAACAGTATAATGAAAATATACCAAAGGAAATAGATGCAGAATTTTGTGCAAATGTGGATAAGGAAAAATATTTTGTGATTATCTCTGTTCAATAGTAACAAAGACTTCATCACCGAATGTTTTTCCTATTTTTTTACGAATATCTTTTCTAACTCCAATAATATAATCAGGTGTTCCCATTTTTACAACTTGTCCATCGTATGGTTCACCATCAAACGTTGCATGTACGGAAAGCCTTCCTTTTCCATATATTTCTTTTATATCAAATGGTACTATAATGTATGCTGCATCCATATTTTTATTTTGTATTATCCTTGCTTTAAATTCATGAACCATTATTGATCTCCTATAAATACCCATTCAACAAAATTACCCATTTTTTATAGTATCACTAACCATTTATTTCTTATTCTATTTCTTTCCTAATTTGAAAATGTTCTGTAGTTTATATTTCCTATGCAACTCATTTTCAACGAAAAAGACTATAAATTAGCTGGCAGTTTGCCAATCTCAGTATTCATTTTTTCGTATAAACACATTACATTATCCCAATCTGTATGATTTTGTGGCTTTGTTAAAAATGAGATTGCCTGATCAAATCCTTCTTTTCTTTCTTTATTTTCAATAATAAGTCTTTCCTTATCAAGCGAAACAGAACCCCAATCTTTCTTTATGGCATTTTCCACCTGTTTATCCATAGCCATATAAAATCTTTGAAAAAAGGTTTCCACCTCTTTAACAAATTCGTTGTAAGATATTTCAATTATTCCACTTGGAGATGTCCAAATACTATTCCCACTTTCCATTTTATGATCAGCACTAACCCAAATAATCTTTATCTTATCCCCACACCTATAGAAACCTATGTTGGGTCCGCCAATTAAATGCCCAGAATCCAAAATTCTCTGGAAATGGAAATTTAATCTAGAATAATCTGTCTCCAACCAAGCATCAAATACTTCGTCTGGTTCGTCCTCATGCATTTTCCACCAATGTCTTGCCTTATTGTCAAAATCTTCAATATTGTCATATAATTTTTGAGGAATTGATTCCCCTACATACCAACAAAGGTAAGAAAAATCTTCTAGAAAACGTGAAATTTGATAATCATTATATCTAATAAAATGATTAAAATATTTCTGGGCTTCTTCCGAATACTCATATATGGTCTGCCCTCCAACATCAATCCATAACAATCCATCTGTTAGTCCAAACCAATGTATACTTCGGTTTGGTTCTTCTCCCCAGAGAAGTACCTGTTCAAGTTCTTTTAATTCAAAATTTATTTTAAATCTGCCCATATATTTTCCTCTTTTCATTTAAAACTATAACTATGCAGAACTATAAAATACTAATATCATCACATTCTACCTGAACATAATGCAGCTCTATGTTTTCTACCAAATCCTTATAAGATAACAATTCTTCTCTATCCATTGTTCATTCTCCTTTATCATCAATTATTATAAAATTCTTCCCTACTCCGTTATAGAAGTTAAAGGAATCTGTTTTAAATCCCAAGAACTATCAGCATGAAGTGTAATCAGTTCGCCGCCTCTTTGCTCTGTGTCATTCTCAATTCCAGGCATTGCAAGATAATCTATACTCATACCGTATGTCAAACGAATCCCCTTATACTCTAAAGACATATTGTTATAGTGGTCATGACCACAAAAAACTCCTTTGGTGCTTCCAAGTTCAAGCATACGATCAAATAAATTACTTGGATAATCTGAACAACAAACCTTGTTTATCATTTTTTCTCCGTTCTTTCCAAAGAAATATTTCACTTCATCACTGCCACTCTCATAAAGTTCGTATGCTGTACGGTACTGTTGAAGTGGAATATGAAAGAATACCAGTGAAGAAATGGTATGTCCTTCCTCCATATTCAGACGCTTTACCTCATTTGCATACCAATCTACTTGGTCATCATGAATATAATCATATACATTTATACCCTCTCCTGTATAAGCATTAGAGTCAATTAGAAATAATGCGGTATTTAGTGTTCCATCACTGTTTCTAACTTCGATTAATTGATTATTTCTACCCATAACAGCAGGCTGCATATATGGATAAAGCAGATTCCCTGATGTCTTATAAGAAAGCGACTTATACAGTTCATTGAGATCCGATTTTGATGTTGTTGCAAGACTTTCTGTATCATGATTACCATAGGTAAAACACCATGGAATATCCAGATTCCTCATAAATGCTGCAAATTGATTAACAGGAGCAGAATTATTCAAAGACATTGACATAATTCCCATAGGAAATGTTAAATCACCTGTTACTACAACCAAATCTGGCTTTGTATGTTTAATTTCTGCATAGCAGGCTTTTAATGCTTTTATATCCTTTCGATAAGAATAAAGACTTCCGCCAAGGTGAATATCCGTCAAATGGAGGATTTTGAAATCCTTTGTTGATGATGTAATTGTATAGACGCCCGTTTTGTCATTGTAGTCAATTTTATGTTCATTATGTTCAATCACGGGAACAGAATTAATATAGGGCTGTGTGTACCATGTATCTCTTTGCAAAGATAAATAACTTAAAACACATACAACCACCACTGTAAATACGGTAATTCGCCGTTTATTTATTGCAATGTTATTACAAATAACTTTCTTACGAAGAATTAAATTATACATTAGAACCAGCAACGCAAACAAAATCCCTGCCATAATAAAAACATTCGCTGGATAATGCAGATTCTTTTGAAAAATAAATGTTACTGCTGTAACTGCTAACCAATATGCAGTTGAAAATATTGTAATTCCCAATAAGTGCTTTTTATATGCAAATTTATTCAGATGGTTAATTTTTCTCTGCAACATTCTAAAGAAAAGCCTGTTTTTTATACAAATATAAAGTGGAACTTCAATAAAAATAATGTTTGCAAAAAAATTTTCCACAAATTCTGCGGATTTAGAGTTGCCAGAAAAATAAAAACTCAACTCTGATAAAATAAATATAGTAACCATTGCAAAAAACAAAGCAATTCCATTTAGTCTGCGTTTTGCATATCTTTCTGATAATTCGCAAAGATAAATATATGCTTTTGTGTCATATTTTTCAGCCTGATATTCTTTTTCTAAATGTTTATACTTCCGATATATAAGAAATGTACCACCCACAATAATCGCCAAAAAAATCAAGATGAAAACTGTTTGCAACGAACCACGGAACAAATAATACACCAGCCACAACAACTCCACAAAAAAAGCAACAGATAGCAGCGATATGCCATAAATTCTCCATTGAAGCTTTCGTATTTCCTTTTTTAATGATTTTAGTTCTTTTGCTTCACCAATTGACCGCCATTTTGTAACAGCTTCCGCCTGATACCCTGCCAGCTCTGCCATATCAGATAATTTACTATACTTACCAACAATCTCTTCCAAAGCCTCATCCTTGGATTTATCCACTAACATTTTCTCAAATTTCTCATTTAATGCAGTTTCTATTTTTTGTTGTGCCTGCATAACCTCCTCGGAATAAGGTATATCATCAAAATACATTTCTACGAGATTTTTTATTCGCTTGTCCATTATATTATCTCCTTCAATTCTTTTTCATATCAAGCCCCTAAGAAATAGTCCTCCCACTTTTATACAATAGCATACGGATATGTATTTTCATCTTATAGAGTGTCATCCTCAGTATATCATGATATTTATCCTATGAGTACCACCTTAAAATTTTCGTTTTTTTGATATTCAATGACTCTCTCTATCCATTTATTATATCATAACTGCAAGCAGTTATGATAATTTTATGTACAATAATTTTACAAAAATGCAACAAATCACTTTCCTAAAAAGTGTAATATAATGAAATCTATCTACATGGATAAATAAACTACATAGCAAATATAAATTATTCTAAAAGGATAAAAAAATAGACACAAAATAAATTAAGTAATTAAGGTATCAATTATGTTAAAACAAAAAAATAGAAAAACCTAAATACAAAAAAATTCATTCCCTGCACAATTGTTAAAGTTTTAGTTATCATTATATGTGTAATAATTATGGGATGTAGCAAAACAGAAAAGCCTGTCAAGAAATTTTCCTTATGCGACAGTGACTTTTGTGCAATAAAGAATAACATTCTTTTAGATATTCAATTGTGGTAAATGCTTGCTGTTATGTTACTAATATACTAACTACCAATCCCTAATGAAGGGAGAGAACATTTTTGTTTCATTCAAACGAAAAAACCGAAAAATATATACATAAAATTATAACAATAATAAAGAAATACCCCATTGCATCTTCTATTTGTATTTCATTAGGAATAGGATTTGCCATAAGTATTTTATCCTTTTCTATTCGCCCCCAATATTTACTAGCACCTATATTTACAGCCCTAATTATTGGAGGACTTTGTATCTATCCCTTCCTTTTAACCCTGATTAATCTTGTTTCGTTATTTAAGCAGCCAAAGGACACCTTTGGGAAAAGAAAAATGAAACAATTTGAGTTTATTACAATTATGTTAGGGCTAATATATAGTATCATTTGTCTTGATATTTCTGATATTATGATAAATTCGGAATGGTCAGAACAATTATACAATTCAGAATTACATCAGCCTGTATGGTCGAATAGAATACCAACGTCCATAGTATTATGTGTAATAGGTATAATCGGATATCTTATACTCTCTTGTATAAAATTAGAAAAAATGCCCCCCACTTATTATTGTATTGGCTATAGCGGCAATGTATTTAGGAATGCTTGAATGTATTATATGGTGTATACATATCTTTTCGCCAGAATACTTCATTTTATGCCTATTCCCATTTAATTGTATTATTATTGGAATAAAAACCATCCGTTATAAAATTACGGAATGGAATGTTATAGAACAAAACAATCATAACATTTATAAAAGCAACCCTATATTGGGTTATTTACAAGGAAAATTGATGCATACGGCATATTGGCCAATTATTGCATTTGTATTGATGTGGCCTCTTTTGGGAATTGTCCTTTGTTTTCTTATACTATTTGGACAGAAACCCGATTATCTTATTAAAGCATGGACAGAAACTGCCGATTGGAGACTGTCACAAAACGTGTAGTAGTGAACCGTCAGTTATGTATTGCAAAAGCTTTTGAACAAATATTGGAGGAGCGGACACCACGATTTCATAAATATGTCAGACATATTTATGATACCTATGGAATGGATTTTCTTGATTGTTCTTTATCTGTGTGACACAAAACCAGAGAATCGGATTGCAGTACAGTATTTGCCAAAACGATGTCAAGATATTAGGTAAGATAAAATACTACATCCCCTTGTTTTCTCCACAATAATAGTCAAAATATCTTTCTCTTAATGACTGGTAAGAACCTCTTGGCAAATAAATTTTTTGTCCATTATCCATATTTAGTTCTCTTGCATTTAAGCTATTTATATGATCTAAATTCATAATATAAGCAACTCCAACCCTGACAAACGCTTCATAGTGGGAAAGCATCTCATATATTTCTGTCATAGTCATACGCAGCAAACATTGTGTTCCATCAGAAAAATATAGACATTGTATTTTACCTTGTGCTTCACAATATATAATATCACTTACTGCCACACGCTGAATTCTTCCCTCAATCCGAAGCAGAAGATATTTTCTCCGTTCCTCGTCTACTTCCCTTAAAAGTTTATCTAATATTGAAAATAACACTTTCTCTGTCACTGGTTTAACCAAATATTGTGATGCATTCACGCCAAAAGCCTCCAGTGCATGTTCTCTGGAGGTAGTAAGAAAAATAATCTTCGCCTCATTTCCCATATTGCGTAGTTCCTTTGCTGCATCAATTCCCATTTTTTCTGGCATATATATATCCATCATGATTAAATCCGGCACATAATTTTTTTCTTTGGTCATATAAAGCAGAGTTTCCGCATTTTCAAAACATTCTACCCTAAAATCTAATCCATAATGTTTTTTTTCATAGTTATCCAACATCTGTTCTGTTTTTTTTAATTCAACCTTCTCGTCATCACAAAGTGCTATCAAATACATAAATTAACAGCTCCATCTTTTTTTATTCTTAATCCTCAATTATTCACGACTTATATTGCAGACCGCTGCTATCGCAGCTAGAAGCCGCTTGACAGCGTCACCTGTCTGCAATCATCGTCAATTGACCTATTAAGCATGACTAAGTCTTTATTTCTAAGCCTTCGGCTTACATAAGACTTAGTTCATGCTTAAGGCCGTGAATAATCTCGGTTAATTATAGCTTATTTTTCTTTCAAAAGCAATGTATCAACATCTCCAAAGGCTTGTAACAGTTCAGTTAGGTCTTTCATAGCAAAGTGTGCAATCTCCCTTTATTTTATGGAAAATTGCACACTTTACATGCCTAAACAATATTTACCTTACGGAATATTCATTATTAAACGAAAAACAAACACACCATTGTCATTTTTAAAATCATATTCTCCTCCATAGTTCTTTGCTGCCTTAATAATACTTAATACGCCAATACCACCTGTAAATTCTGGTTTAGGTTGTCCATTTTTAAGTTCGGTTTCAATTCTGCAGGTATTACTGCAATAAATAACTAACTTATTCTTCTTCCTTTTAATCATAAGCTGGATAAAACATTGTCTTTTTGGGGATTGCTTTTTCACTTCTTTGCAGCCATAAATAGCATTTTCGTAAGCATTTGCCAATATGGTTACCAAATCTATATTTGGAATGGTTAAATTGCTGCCAAGATCCACATCCAATGTAACTTTTATCTGCTCTTTCCTTGCTTTTCTGGTATAGGCAGAAAGAATATTATTTACTGCCGTGTTGGCACATATAATCTCTGGTATATTTCCATCCGTTTCCTCTTTATACTCTTTTAAATATTGCAGCAATTCCTCATTCTGTTCTCTACGGACATACTCTGCAATTACAGCATTGTGATGTCTTACATCATGACGAATTCTTTTACCAGCCTCCACAGATTCTTCCAGAAGTTCCATATTTCTTTCCAGTAGTCTTTGATTCATCTTCATTAATTGATTTTCTTTTTCAAACTCTTTTTCTTTACCAATATGCAGGTAAAGCCGAAACACCAAAAGCTGCAAAGCACCTGTTAAAATAAAGTTCGTAACAACCTGAAAAAGGTGATAAGGTGTCTGTTCTTGATGGTTCGGATTTAAAATAAATCCTATTCCAAAAAGAATACAAATTATCAAAACAGTAACACTAAACCGATCCAACTCATTTTCTACATAATATCCAAATCCCTGAATAGATTTTTTTATTTTTTTCTCAATAAAAAATGCCATGAGAGCAATTAATAAAATACGTACAATAATATCCGCCCATACGTTTCTATGAAAAAAGATAACAGCAGCTTCAATTCCTCCAACCAGAAATACAGCTATCATATAAAAGGTAAGTGCCAGCTTATAAACTGACAGAAAAATCGGGTCATGGCTCATATAGATTGCAAAAAATGCAAACAATATATATATCACAAAAGCCACCATTCTTACACAACTCTTCCAATCAGCTACATACCAGCAACATGCTAACATAATTACAACTACACTAAACCCCCCAGAATAAACTATCAGTCTTTTTCTACTAACCCGTGGCTCACTCATTAAGAAAAATAATAAGATTGTCCCTGCAAGACTTATTACAAACCGAATCAAGGCTATATATACAGAACCACCCAACATACCGTTCCATACTCCCTTCTATTCTTATTCCCTCTTATACTCTAAAAGATAACACTGTCTGGTTCAAAAGTTCACTTAACTGGAACAATTCCTCCATTTGTTGCATTACTGCCTTAGAATTTTCATTAGAATCTTCTGTGGACTGTTCCATACTTTCCATAAATTCTGCTATTTCACTCACGAGTTCTGTAATCTTGGCAATGGATTCGTTGATTTCTATCATGCTTGCACTCATTTCCTCAGAAGAGGCCCCTAAGTCGCTAGAAATATCATTATAAAATACAGCATCTTTTTGATATACTTCTGCAAGATCTATCATATTATTATAATCTTCCATAACCTTCCCGTTCATAAATTGCAGTAGTTTTTCAGAATTTTGGGATAAGAAACCAACATTCTGTACTACATCATCTGTCACCTGACGTATTTTATCTACGGCTTGTCTTGAATTATCTGCCAATTGCCTAATTTCATCTGCAACCACTGCAAAACCTTTTCCTGCCTCACCGGCTCTTGATGCCTCTATAGATGCATTTAATGCCAGAAGATTGGTCTGTGAACTAATTGCAAGTATTTCTTCTGTCAAAGTATCAATTTCTCTTACTCTTTGACTATCATTAATAGACTTCTCCAATTCTCCCTTTGTCTGCTGATACAAAGCAACTGCCTCTCTCGCAGACTGCCTGGAGGTTTCATGCTGCTTTCCTGCACGTTTCATAATAGCACCAGATTGTTCGGCTGCTTCCTCTGCCTTTTTTGCAACATTCTCTATAGCATCCCCTAACTCCTTGCCACTCACTTTAATACTTTTTGTCATTTCCCTTGCCGTTGATGTCTGTCCCATAACTTTTTTCACCAGTTCAGAAATACCAGATATATTCTGGTTTAATGTTGTCATTTTTTCAGATGTACCTTCCGCAATTATGCTAATATTTCCTGCTTCCTGTTTCGTATTTAAAATAATCTCTCTAATTTGCTGTCTTACCTCCGTTGTTGCTGTTCTAATCTGTTCTGTTTCATTTTTGTATTCCTTTGGAATTACCTTTTCACAAACAATATTTTCAGAAAAATCTCCAGAAGCAAATTGCTTTAACATCTGTATTGGTGCAAGCATCTTACCAATAAGTCCTGTCATAAACAATGCCACAAACACAATAATTACAAGAGCAATCACAGTTGCTACCATAATCATTGTAACAAGCGATCCTATCACATTAGCTGTTGGAACTACAACTCCCAGTTTCCAACTGCTCCCTTCTATTGCTGCAATGGCAAAGTAACATACACTACCATCATAGTCCTTAAGCTTTCGCACACTATTTTCTGTTCCAGCTACCATTTCTTTTAATCCAAGCATAATATCTGCCACTGCAACTACTGTATCCTCTGTAGGCTCATATTCCTTATTTTTATGTGCCACATACTGCCCAATACTATCTACCAGAAAACCATACACTCCCTCTTCATAGTTAATGCTGCCTGTCAGGTCAGTTACCGTACCTAGAGTTACATCCAAGCCAATAACACCTACTAACTCATTATCTATGAAAATTGGTGCTGCAATGGTTGTACACATTTGATTTGTCAACACATCCCAGTATGGATCTGTTACTATAACAGCTGCCTCTTCTGCTGCCTGTTGATACCACCCACGTTCTACTGGATCGTATCCTTCTGGTACTTCAGCTTCTTTGTTAGATTGAATAAAACGGCTGTCTTTTGTACCACAATATAAATTTAAAAGTTCCTCTCTGCCTGCTGCATGTGTATCTACCACAGACTGAATAAAATCTGTATCTGTTTTCCCACTGGCTTTAATGCTGTCTGATACCCCATCTGCCAGCATTTTTTCATTTTCAATCCATGTATTGATTTCTTCTGCATATTTCTCTGCATTTAACTGCAGAGATTGTGTCTGATCCTGTATCATACGATTTCCCGCAATTGCAATAATACCTACTGTAGTCAAAAGTATACTTGCTACAACAATACCTATTACGCTAACAGTAAGCCTTCCCTTAATTGTTTTCATCACTACCCTCTACCTCCTAAATTTTATTGATACTATAGTATACCAAAAAAATTGTCGAAAAAGATAAAATTGGTATAATTTGCACTTTTTTTGGTATCCTTTGCAGTTTGCTTTTATTCTCAACCTCTTTGATGCGTATTATAATAATGAAGCTGGATATCAAATCTTACTAAATATCCAAGATGTAAATAAAATTACCCTACTAAAAACACACTGGGGCTGTCACACTAAGCATTATACATACAGGATATAAATTCTACTTTATCTTGTATATATTTTTCTTAATGCAACAGCCCCATGTTTAAATTTGCTACAAAACTAATATATTCTATAATACTACATGTTTTAACTATCCTATATTACTGCGTCGTCCTTTGTAAACCCTTCAAGTGAATTCTCCTTTACCTGAATACAGATAAAGCTTATTGCATCATCTTCTGACGCAAAAAATTGACGCTTAGCTGCTGGAGAAATACGAATCCAATCGCCAGCGGCAAGTTCTACTGTTTCTCCATCAATAATAACCTTACCTTTTCCAGCAACAATTGAATAAATTTCCTCATTATTCTTATGAGAATGAACAAAAGGCACACTCGCCCCTGCTGGGAGATTATTAATACTTATTTCTGCTCCAGTTAAAGAAAGTCTGTCATGAAGTTCCGTTCTTGCATTCGATTCTACACTTACTTTGTTATAATTTGCCATAAAATTACCTCCATTTGTCGTTGTAACAAACACCATTACATCTATGTTTATATCACGAACTTGTTGTAATGTCAATAGTTACATTATATATTTTAATATATTATTATCAATTTCTTCCCAATTTTCTTGTAACTATCAATACTACGAAAAAATTGTAAAACTATCTGTCTTTGAAACACTATCTACATGCATATATACATCCATACAGGTAATCCCTTCCTTTTCATACACATACTCAAAGCAAGATAGTACATCCTCTTTCGGTTTTTCACGAAATCCATTTGCCTGCAAAGACCCTAGTATTTTTTTATAGGCATTAGGAATACGCTCAAAAGCCGCCACAAAAGGATCATATATTGTAATTACTGCATAATCAGCATCTTTCTGATTAGCAAATTCCACACCTGGACAAGTTGTTTTAAATCCTTCTGGTAAAATATAAGCTGCTACATATCCACGAAGCCCAAACCTGTTTTGCAATTCAGATGAAACAAATGGAAAATCCCATCCAATCCTCATTGCATCTGGTTGAAACTTAAACAGACCTGATTGCTTTGCCCAGTTATCCATATATGCATTTACATCATCTTCCGGATTCGGTGTAACCATCACGTATCTTGCCATCTTAAATCCTTTTACCTGTTTTATTGTAATTTCCGAATAAATCTCATCACAGGTAATCATATCTTCTTTAACCAAAGCATCCAATTTGCAAGAGAACACACCACTTAGAGCAACCAGCTTATTCAGTTCTGGAACAATCTCATCCGCTTCCCATCTGGATATTGTTTGACGAGAAACAGACATGATCTCAGCTAATTGTTCTTGCGTAATCTTCTTTTGTTTTCTCAAATACTGAATGTTTTTTCCTAAACTCATAATTATTCTCCTTTTAAATTCATATATTGATGAAACGATAATCTATAATTATACATTTAATATAACATAACAATATAAGGAAAACCACCACGCCAAGAATGCTATTTAAGTAAGTAATGTCAACTAACAGTTTACATAATGCTTTCAAAAATTCAATGCTTAATAAATAAATTACTTTTTCTTACACTTTACAATAACAATTGCCCCCACTATAAACAAGATTCCAAATCCAATCAGATAATGCTTTTCTTCTATACTTCCTGCCTGCATAGAAAATAGCCAGAATTTCCCTAATTGCTTTTTTCCTGCTCCAAAATTTGCAACATAATAGATTAACGGAATCATATAAGCAAATACTGCCTGGTCAAATAGGGAAAACATAAACATCCCCAACCCACCAAGAAACAACCCATTTGCCAGAAATGTATAAAACATTTTTCCAAGAGGAAACTGACAATTTCCTGATTCTAAATACTTCAGAAATAATATTCCAATTACCATTATTATTACCAATGATTCTAGCACTCTAATAAAATGTATTACAATCACAGGTTCTTTCTTACTATATATCAAATCCCTGATATCCTTATTCATATCAGGAATAAAAGTAGGTATAAGAAGAATCATTCCAACTAAGGATAAATAAATCTCTATTATCTTAGCTACACTATACTGATCCAAATTTTCTATTCCCATAAAAAGAGGTGCCATCACAGCAAGCAAAATACAAATCAAGATATGATAAAGTAAATTATGCCTCACATTTACTATGGCTATTTTTAAATACCTTTCCATGAATCTGATAACCCCCTTTCCTCTTTTTATCATAAATTACCACACATAATACAATAATACAAAAGCTCAATATAGTATAAAAACATCTGTTATATACTAGCTGTGGCAGCATTTCCTGAAACAACTTATATTCTCCAAGTCCATTAAACCGCGGAATAAGATTCCATCCTGCATTTATCAGTCTAGAATTAGAGAGTCCAAGAAACATAGCACAAAACCATACAATTCCATTTACCAAAATCCCCAGCATACTTTCTGTTAATTCTGTAATTACAAAGGCCAATGCAGCAACAAATAAAATAGTAGGTAAAAGCCATCCTATTACATATTTCACATAAGCCAGATAATCTGGTACTACCCCGACATTATTTGCTATATACAAAGATTGAGTCATAGGTAAACAGGATACTGCCAGCACTGGAAGAACCATCATAATTATCATTGCGAGATAACGGCTAAGTACAATTGTCCCAGAACTTACTTTCTTAGAATAGATAACACCACTTACCTGGTTTTTTCTATCTTTTATCCCTCTAGTCACGACAAAGAAAGCTGGAAGAATCCCAAGAACAATTCCAATATAGTCACTAAATAACCTTGCATAAGCTCCTGTTACTTTATCTTTTTCCAATACTTCCTCATATTCTGCCATAGCCTGCTCATAAGTTTTCGGAACTATCCCATGACTTTTCAATCGATTCTCACTATACTCACTACCTGCTCCAATCGTATCCGAAACCTTTTTCATTATCTCTTTAAACTCCTTGTAGGTTAACTGTTCACTAACCGCCAGACTCCAAGGTACTTTTTCTTCTTCAACAAATTGTCCCTGTTCATCCATATAGCCAGAATACCCTTCTATATACGTATCATATTCTTTCTCCCATTCCTTTCTTGCCTTCCCTGTCAACTCTGAAATGCAATCACTTATTATACTCTTTTCTTGCTCTGACAATATAACTTTTTTATAAAAGCCTATAGGATAAGTTTCAAAATACCCTCTAGTATACTCTTCTATCAAATCTTTCAAAGTTTCATTCATAATCACGCTTTCATCTTCCGAATATGTCATACCATAGTCTGCTTGATTTTTCTCTGGTTTTACAAAATCAGTTCCTTCTCCCATCTGTGATACATAAAAAAGAAATAATAGAATTATATAAGCATAAAAAATAATACTTTTTAACCACATCTTACATTCTTTCCATAATAAACTGCCAAACATATTATGCACCAGCCTTTCCATTCATTAAGTATAAATAGGCATCCTCAACATTTGGTTCACAGCATACTGCATTTTCAAAAGGCATTTTTTCCGCAACTAGTCTTACTTCTGCCTTACTTCCTTTGGTAAGCATTCCGGTTATAATATATTCTTTTTTGATTTTTTCCAATTCCATTTTGGAAACTTCTATGGTATATATCTTCCCTTCTGCTATTTCTAAAAGTTCTTCCACTGTACCAGTAAACCGAAGAGTTCCTTCATCTAAAATAGCAATATTCTCACAGGTAGCCTCAATATCCCCAACAATATGTGTGGATAAAAGCACAATTCTCTCCTCTGCAATCTCACATAATAAATTCCGAAAACGTACACGTTCTTCTGGATCCAGTCCTGCGGTAGGTTCATCTACAATCAGCACTTTAGGATTATTTAATAACGCCTGGGCAATTCCCAGTCTTCGTCTCATTCCTCCTGACATTGCCCTTACCTTTGTTTTATAATTGTTCTGTAAATTTACTTTTTCCAGTAATTCTGGTATTCTTTTTTTCCGTTCCTCTTTTCTAAGCCCTGATAAAGTTCCTAAGTAATCCATTGCTTCATATACTCTCATATTTCCATACATAGAAAAATCCTGTGGCAAATACCCCGTTATACTGCGTATTTTAGAAGATTCCTTTACATCTACCCCACATATAGTAACCTTTCCATCTGTTGCATGATGCAATGTTGCTAATATTTTCATAAGGGTAGTTTTCCCTGCACCATTTCTGCCCAATAGTCCAAACATTCCTTTGGGAATTGTCATAGTTACATTTTTTAAAGCCTGTTTTTTTCCATAATACTTATTTACCTGTTCCAGTACGATTTCTGTACTCATATTAAACAACCTCCATTTATTTTTCTTTACACCTGTATTTTATAAATAAATTCTCTATTTTTTCCCTACATAAAACTATATGTAACTGTTCAGAACCATGAACAGTTACGTAAACACGCAGTAAATGCGTGTTTCTACCTAAATAGTTACAAATATATTCATATTTATCCAGTGCTTATATTGTCATAAAATACACACTTCCAATTCCTCCTCCTTCAATAGAATTCAACACTTCCAATTCTCCTCCATGTTTTTTACAAAGAGTCTGGCAAATGGTAAGTCCCAATCCAAAATGTCCCTCTGTTGTAGAGAAATATGGTCTTGCCGCCTTCATAAGCGCTTCTTTTGTAAATCCATCTCCATCATCCTTGACATAAATATACAAGCCCTCTTCTTCCCTTTGTATAAATACATTTACTTCTTTCTTTGCATAACGCAGAGCGTTGATAAGCAGGTTGTCTACTACCTCTTGGATCAAATTCTTATCACATATCAGTTCATCTTTGTCTTTATGTGTATCTACATGAAGATAGATTTCTTTTCCCTCTTTCGGCAATCCCTGTAATGTAACATCTATCTGTTGTATCAGTTCCTTCATAAGAAGAGGCTGCCTGTTTACCCGCCATTCTTCCATGACGTGTATTTCTTTCATAGTTAGAGAAAATTGCTCCATTCGTTCTGTCTGTTTTTGTAGCATCAAAAGTGTTTCTACTAATTTATCCTCTGATAATTTCCCCGTAGGATAAAATTGTAACAACATTTGTATATATCCCTTCATAACAGTAAGAGGAGTTCTGATATCATGTGCAAATGCCGCATTTAATTCCCTTTGTGACTCCATTAATTCCCATAAATTTTCCTGATTTTTTATTAACTGTTTTCTCATTCTATTAAATGTTTGACAGATTTGTCCCATTTCGTCATTACTAACATAACTACAGTCAAAACTTAAATCATCCCGTCCTATAAACTCCATTTCTTTTTTTAATATTCTCAAAGGTTCTTCCAATTTTCTTTTATAATACTGATGACTCACACACACAATAGCACCACCACTACATATAAGAACAGATACGATTTCCATAAATTTTAAGATTTCTATTTGTCTTGTTACCTTTTCTAGAGAACTATCTTCTTCTGCACTTATTACTTGATAGTTACCTTTGTGTAATAACATTTCAACTCCTTGTACACCATTTACCTGAAACACAATATCTTTCCAATTCTCAAAAAAAATAATAAATACACTGCTACACAAAATTGCTGTTATGAAACCTACAAAAATATATAGTGCAAGTGCTTTTCTTAATGTAAGATTTTTCCATTTATATTTCCACAATATTTTTTTTATAGTATCCATCGGTAACCTACACCCCAAACTGTTTCAATAATTTCTTTCTCGGACTTCTTTGAAAATTTACTTCGTATTCTTCTTATATGCTCTGTTATAATTGCACTGTCCCCTTCTTTGTCAAATCCCCACAATCTTTCATAAATGGTTTCTTTGTCAAATATCCTTCCTTTGTTACTGCTTAAAAATTCTATTATATCAAATTCTGTTTTTGTAAAATTTATTTGATTCTCTCCAATAAAAACAGTTCTGTCATTATAGTTAATCAAAAATTCCCCTGCACTGCATATATTTTTTCTTTCCCTGCCTCTTTCTTCTCTACGAAGATGTGCTATCACTCTTGCATTTAATTCTTCCATACTAAAAGGTTTTATAATATAATCATCACCACCTGCCATTAGTCCATTTATCTTATCCTGCTCTTCAATCTTTGCAGTCAAAAAAACAATAGGAATATTGGTCTGGTTCCGAATCCTTTTACATACCTCAAGTCCATCCAACTCAGGCATATTTATATCAAGTAAAATTAAATCAGGAGATACAGAAATTTTCTCTAATGCTTCCAGTCCACTTCTTGCTATATAAACTAAATATCCCATTAATTCAAAATAATCTTTTAACATTTTACAGATATCTTTATCATCATCTACTACAAGTAATTTGTATTGCATGTTTTTGCATCCTTTCTTTTTTGAATAATCTTAGTAAAGGCAATCCTTTTATTAGAAATGTAGTACACTATTATGATATATAATTATCTATAAAATATCTACAAAGGATTTATAGTTACTGTTTATACTATATACTGCTAATTGTTATGTTGTACTTGTTTGCTGATAAAGATTATGATAAGATAAATTCAAAAGTAAATCGGGAGTTGTTGTTCTGATTATTTTACCTGGACTATTGATTGCAGGTATCATTGAAGTGAATATAACGCTGATGCTTTTTCATTAAGCCACAATTCCTTTAGAGCATTGCTCAGCCTTCAGTAAATCAGGTGTGATATGGATATGGCATATTATTTGAAGTGCAGAGATAGATTTAAGGAGGACAAACTTTATGCAAGAGATTAAATGGGCAGTTTTAGGTACAGGTATAATTGCAAATGAAATGGCGGTTGCACTTAAGAAAAATGGGAAAAACATTTATGCTGTTGGAAATAGAACTTATGACAAAGCAGTTGCCTTTGCAGACAAATATGGAATTGAAAAAGTGTATGAAGATTACAACGATATGTTTTCGGATCCAGAGGTTGATGTGATTTACATTACCACTCCACATAATACTCATATGGAGTTTATGAAAAAAGCCATTGTCAATGGGAAACATATTCTTGTTGAGAAGTCAATTACATTAAACAGCAGTGAGTTAGATGAAGCAATTACATTGGCAAATGAAAAGGGCGTTATCATTGGTGAAGCCATGACCATTTATCATATGCCAATATATAAGAAATTGAGAGAAATACTTGATTCTGGGAAATTAGGAAAAGTCAACCTAATAACAATGAATTTTGGAAGTTTCAAAGAATACAATATGAGCAATCGGTTTTTCAATAAAAATCTTGCAGGAGGTGCAATGCTTGATATTGGGGTTTATGCACTTTCATTTATTCGATGGTTTATGGACGAAAAGCCAACGAGACTTTTATCGCAGGTAAAGTCTGCGCCTACAGGAGTGGATGAACAGGCGGGATTGTTGCTTATGAACGGGGAAGGACAGATGGCATCGGTTATGCTGTCGCTTCATTCAAAACAGCCAAAGCGCGGAATGATTTCCTGTGAAAAGGGCTACATTGAAATTATGGAGTATCCCAGAGCGTGGGAAGCAACGATTACCTATGTAGCGTCTGGAGAGACAGAAGTGATCAAGGAAGGTGAAAATGCGGACGCTTTAGCATACGAGTTGGCGGATATGGAGAGGGCGATTTCAGGAGATGCGGAATGTATGCATCTTGAATATACCAAAGATGTGATGGATATGATGACAGCTTTTAGAAATGAATGGGGATTTAAGTATCCGGAAGAAGAATAAAAGTCATTTCAGGATTTGATATTTATTTTATTCTGCTAGCCATAGCAAATGCTGTAGCTTACAGAAAGCACAGAAAAAATGATTAAAATGTTATTAAAGGTGAGAGTTTATAATGTATAACCTGACAAATTCTTGTTTATTGAAGAGTTGCATACAAAGAAAAACTGGAATTTGAATTTCAAGAATTATGACCTCTTAACAGAGGTTACAGTATTTTAATAAAGTCCTCCGAAAGCCTTGAAAATAAAGGATTTATCGCAATGTGTCCGCCTTATCCCATTATACGGTTACACACAAGTTTACTCTTTCCTTGACTGCCCATAAGGGCAAATGCAAGGGCAAGAAAATCTCATAACAAGATATAACAGAGTATGGCAATCGGAGAACTGTGATATATGTGCGAATATATTATAACGGAGGATTTTTCAATGGACAAGTACATTTATGATGATAAAAATGGTCTGTGGTATGAACTGCAAAAAGATTATTATATTCCTTGTCTTATCTTATCAGCCGAAAAGGAACAGCCTATCGGTTTGTGAGGACAGCAGCACTTGTGGTATCTGAAAGAATACCGTATAGGTACATACACAACGCTACTCACAAGTGGCAGGCTGAACGTTTACCTTGCCGACGTCGATAAACAAGCACAAGAACGCATAGAAAAGGCTCGCAGAACAAATGAAACAGTCACAAGGTATCACAGAGCAGCTAAAGGCGGAAAACGCATTGGAATGGACACAGAGAATGAATAACATACGAGCATGTGCAAAGGAGATTGTAGAAAAGGAAATCATCTTTGCATAAGTACAGAAAGGCGGCAGAGAAAAAATCTTTGCCGCCTAAAAATTTTTCAAAAAGGTCTTGTTTGTGACGCTGCGTAATGATTTATAATATGTGTCAGGAGGTAAGTAATTATGGCAAAATATAGAGCAATTCCAGAGGGATTTATGACAGTTGGCGAAGTAGCAAAGAAAATGAGCGTTACCGTCCGTACTCTACAATACTACGATAAAGAAGGACTGCTCTCCCCATCGGCAGAAAGCGAAGGTGGACGCAGGCTTTATACAGATAAAGATTTGATTACACTTCATCAAATTATATCTTTGAAATCACTGGGGTTTTCTCTGGGCGACATAAAACAGCGATTGATTTCTTTAGAAACACCGACTGAGGTTGCAAACGCTCTTACAGAGCAGGCAGATGATATACGCAAAAAAATAGAACAGCTTAAAGCTTCTTTGACATCAATAGAACAGTTAAAAACAGAAGTTTTACAAATGCAGACAGTCAACTTTAAGAAGTATGCAGATATTATTGTCAATCTGCAAATGAAGAATGACTCTTATTATCTTATTAAGCGTTTCGATGATGATACACTCGACCATATACGCAGTCAATT
>JAAVZU010000105.1 GCA_022791815.1 Lachnospiraceae bacterium | reverse complement strand
AGAAGATAATCAATAGTTTATCCTATGACGAATTGAAAAAGAAAATATTAGAAGAAAGAAAAGAATACTTAAAATCATTGAACGTTGTAAGCGATGATAAAAATGCAATTTGGCTTATTGATTATTGGTGTGGTAAAGATATTCGAGGTTTAATACAAATGCCATTTTCAAGACATTGGATTATGCACATAGAAGCAAGTTTGCGTATAAAAAACAAGATACATTCATAAGTGCAAATTCCGATTTAACAGGACACAAAATTGTAAGATGAAGGAGATAAATAATGAGAAACTTTTATTTAAGATATATAAAAATAAATATAGGAGTATTTTTATGTATTCTTTTTTATATTGTTTTTTACATTATTGCTATACAATTAAAGCCTTATTTGTATGGTGCAGATTGGTATTATGCTAGCAGTTTTTAACGATTTTTATTTGGAATTATAGAGTTTCTGATATTTGTAAAATTATTTGACAAAGGAAGCTGGAAAAATGTTATCAACTTTACTTCAGTAAAAGAAGGAATCTTATCTGGAAATGCATTAATAATTTATATTATTTTATTTGCAGTAACAATTGCTATTGGATGTAAGTCATTTATTGATACTACTTTTTCAATGACATTTTCTTGCTTATTTCTTCAACAAATAACAACAGGATTTTGGGAGGAGCTGACTTTTAGAGCTTTTTTAATTGAAGGGTATTGGAAAAGGAAAAATCAAAATTGGAACTGGAGATTGTTTTATGCAACTTTATCTTTTATAATTTTTGGAATGATACATGCAATAGAATATACAGATAATATAGGTGATGCCATAGATGTCTTTATTAGTACAGGTGTTATGGGATTTACATTTGCAGCTATTTATTTGTATTCGCATAATATTCTTGTACCTATGTTACTGCATTTTGTGTATGATATTTTTGCCAATATGCAGTCATTTATTAAAGAGTGGAATATAGATAATACATTATTTCTGATTTTTAATAATTATATTTTGATAATTGCATTTATAGTAATGTTTGCGAGTGCAGTTTTTTTGTTATAAAGGAGCCGAATTATTAAGAAAAGGTGTAAGTTTAAGTTAGACAGGGCATTTGATATTTTTTCTATGTGAAATTCCATTTTATAGAATGGATTAAATAAATGTTCAAAGGTAGTAATTTCATGTTTAAATTGTCAAAAGAAGAAAAAAGGAATTAACTGATAAAAATAGAAGCTGATTCTGTAATAGACAAACTGTAAGTGTTTAGCCAGTATCATTTATAAAGTGCCAAAGCTGAACTGCTACATCAATTTGATAATGCCTGTATCAAATCCTTTCATTCCATGATGAAAAAGGAGGAGATATACCTTCATGAATACTAAGACTTTGAAGAGGTAAAATCAGCCATCTTTGAGTATATAGAATCCTAGTATAACCATAAGAGGATTCATAGTGCACTTGGATATAAGATCCCTCAACAGGTAGAGGATAAAGCTGTTCAGGCTGCATAAAAAATGTTCAACTTTTTAGAGAGGAGTATTTATGAAAACAAATTTAATCATAGTAGAAGGACTTCCAGGCAGTGGAAAGAGTACAACAGCCACGATGATTGCTGATGAACTAAATAAGAAAGGAAAAAAGGTTGTTTGTGTTGACGAGGGAGTTCAGGAACACCCAGCTGATTATGCCGATTATGACTTTCCTGATTTTGAAACAGAACGAAAGAAGATACTGGAAAAGTGGCGTTCTTTTATAGAGAAATCCGACAAAGAAACAATATATGTTTTTAACTGTATTTTTCTACAGAATCCGATGTGCGAAACAATGATGAGATTTGGTATGGAAGATACAGCTTCCCGAAATTATATTTCAGAAATAGCAGAAATAATTAAGTCGTTGAGTCCCATTATAATTTACATAAACCATCCTAATGTCAAAGAAGTAATCAACCGTATACTTGAGGAACGTGGAAATGATTGGCTGAATGCTGTCATTGATTATCATATCTCACAGGGATATGGAAAACAGAATAACCTTTCTGGTTATGAGGGATATATTAAATGTTTGGAAGAAAGAAAAAACAGGGAATTAAAAATTTTGCAGTCGATTAATATTGACTATTATACAATTAGTCAGGATATGAAAGTTGGGGAGTTTGCAGAATTATTTGATTCGGTAGGCTGGAACTGTCCAACAAAGGAGCAACTGGACCTTGCTATAAATAACAGCACAAAGTCCTTTATTGTACGCCATAGGGAAAGAGTTGTGGCAACGATAAATTGGCATAATGATAATGATAATGGTATGCATTGGTTTATGAAAGAATTTATTATAAGTAAGGAGTTTCAAGGGCAAATGATAGGATCTCTTCTTTATCAGTTTTCAGAGAACTTTATTAAAAGCACTTTGAGAGAAAACTGGAAAGTTTGCATTGACCTAAGAGTTCCTAAAGGGAAAGAGAAATTTTATCGCAGTCTTGGGTTTCAAACAATGTTTGAGAATGAGACAGGTAGCGGAATGGAAAAAATGATAGAAGGATAAACCCCTATTTATCAGGAAGTTGAGTAAATAGGAAGTTGCAAGGAGGAACTTATGAGAGAAAGAAAAATGTTATCATTGCTAATAATCGTAATAAATGTCATCGGAGTTATTTGTCTGATTTGTTTTGCTATTCCATACCTTACTTATAATACTACGATAGCATATCCTGATGCAATGTTACCTGCAGAAGCATGGGATAGTGCAGGCATGACGTTGACGTTTGGTCTTATTCCTCTTTTGATTGCAAATGCTTTAAACTTTGTATTCATAAAAGTACAACAAAAGTTTGTAAAATTTCTATTTTGGGTTCCGAGCGTGATATGTTTTATTATAGTGGTAAGCTATTGGACAACATCATGAATGTAGGAGTTGAAAATTTCGGTTTATTGGCTAGAACAACATATCATTAAAGAGCCAAATGTACAGTCAATGGATTTGCTTGGGTAAATTCTTTGCTAACCTTTATAAATGCTAACTTTTTTGTAAATGAGCTTTCCTGATATTAGAATGGAAAAAGTACTTGACAAATGTTGAGCAAGTGCTTAATATTTAGACATAGGTTAAAAAAGTGATATGCTCAGAAAAGAAATAGAGTTGTATTTAGGTATGGAGGCAAGAATGACAAAGAAAGAAAAACAGTATGAAATGCGTAAATGGAAAATTCTGGATGTTGCATTGAATCATTTTATTCGGTATGGATTTTATGGGACATCTACTAGAAAAATTGCGGAAGAAGCAGGGATAAGTTCAGGTCTTATGTTTCACTATTTTCCGAGTAAGTTGACACTTTATGAATCATTAGTAGAAATTGGATGCGAAAAATTGACAATTGATAGTAGAGAAGGTGAGTCACCAATGATGTTCTTTGAAAAACAGGTTGAATGGTTTTTATCTATTGCAACACAGAATAATTTTGCATCAAAGATGTTTGTTTTTATGGGAATGGTAGCAATAAATGCAAAAGATGTTTCAGAACGAGTAGCTCAAATGATGAAAGAGCATGATGTTGAGGCAATGAGTGTTCCATATATAGAAAAAGGACAGGAATTAGGAGTAATTAGACCAGGAGATCCTTTGACACTTTCTGCATTATTTTATAGTAGTATTCAAGGTTTTGCGGAAACATTAGTTGTAAAAGATAATCTGAAATTACCAGAAAAGGAATGGTTTTTAGCTATATTAAGAAATGATAATAAAGAATGAAAGGATAAATGAAGAAATGAGCAAACGAGACAAAATTACTCTAGTAGTATTTGTTTTTGTGACAATTACAGCAGGTGGTTTTGGATATTTGCTAGACCAAATACTTACAGAACAACCGAAAGGAAATTCGCTGGGTATGGGATTGTGGTTAGTACTTCCATTTTTGACAGGTATTGTGTTGCGAATTATCAATAAGAATTTGAATCAGATTGGTGTTCGCCTTAATTTTAAGAATAATGTGAAATGGTACGCTGTTGCAGCCTTGGTTTTTCCATGCATAATGTTGATTAGTATAATTGTGGCAAAGATTACAGGTGGTTTAATCGTAGGAGAGATAGAAATAGGTACATTATTTGTACTGATACCTACTACATTTTTGACAAGTTGTATAAAGAACATATTTGAGGAATTTGCTTGGAGAGGATGTCTGGTTCCATACTTAGAAAAAACGGGAATAAACGACTGGATACTGTATTTTATCAGTGGTTTAATCTGGGGAATGTGGCATATTACATACTATATGTTTTTTCTACCAGACGAATATTTTATAGAAACCAGCAGACCAATGATGGTAGTAGTAGGAATTGTGTTAATGATTTTCTGGTCACCATTGTTTGTAGAATTACGAAGATTAACGAATTCCGTCTGGCCATGTGTTATCCTTCATACAATGGAAGATGCTGTACCAACCATGTTGTTTGTGACAGTCAATGTATTTCAGATTAAGGGAAATTATTCTGTTATGCTGGATCCAATATCAGGCATAGTTCCTACTGCGTTTATATTTTTTATTGGATTAGGGTTAAGAAAACATCAAATAAAAAGAAAACAAGCTGTAAGCGAGAAATAAAATATATATCAGTTTGTGGAGGTAGTATTATGATAGCTATAATTGGTGCAAGTTTAATTTCCAGTGTAATTTTATTAAGCATTCTTTTAATTTGTGGTTTACCATTAGGAGAACTAACAATGGGAGGGCAATATAAAATTTTTCCTAAAAAGCTAAGAATTGTGTTAATATTTCAGTTTATAATCCAAACATTTTTTCTGGTAATTATTTTGCAAGCAGGTGGGTTAATACCATTATGGTTTTCTTATAAGACTACTCAGATTGTATGTATTGTAATGGCAGTATATCTTTCTTTAAATTCTGTTATAAATTTCTTTTCAAAAAGTAAAAAAGAAAAATATATTATGACACCTCTTTCGCTTTTGTCAGCAATCTGTTTTTGGATTACTGCGTTATAAATATACAGATATTATGTCACTATTAAACAACTTATTAGGGGTGTAAAGGATTCTGGCAGGATGAAAGACTCTAAAGTATAAATCGGTATTTGAAAGGAGAATGGCGATGGAATTTAAGTTGATTTCCATAGCAGCCTTTATTGCTTTCTATGGCTGCTATTTTGTAAAATTGTTTCGTCAAAAAAAACAGGGAATACAGACAGATCAAATTGGAAAGGACAAAGTCGGTTTTGTGAAATTCGTAGAAGTCACAATGAAGATTGCGGCTGTTTTTGTTTTCGTAGCAGGACTTGTCAGTATTTTCATTGGGACAAGTCATAGCCCTGTTGCAGTTCGAGTTATGGGTGCGGTGATGAGCGTTGCGGGAACAATTGTATTTATTGCCGCAGTACAGACTATGCGTGATAGTTGGCGGGCGGGAGTTTCCCAAAACGATAAAACGGAGCTTGTAACAAACGGTATTTATCAAATTAGCCGCAACCCCGCCTTTTTAGGATTTGACCTTTTATATATTGGTACATTACTGATATTTTTTAACTGGATTTTGTGTATTCTAACCGTTTTTGCCGTCATCATGTACCATTTGCAGATTGTCAATGTGGAGGAGGATTTTCTGCTTGCCACATTTGGAAATAAGTATCTGCAATATAAGAAAAAGGTCTGCCGCTATATTGGCAGAAAACGCTAAATTCCAGTTTATCGGAGAATTGAATTGAGAGAAAAATCGGAATAGGTATGCTATAGTACATTTCGGAAGTCTAAAAACCTCCCATTGACTTTTCCCTTACGGCAAGGTTTATACTATACATGAGGAGGGTTACTATGTTATCAATAGGAGAATTTTCAAATATATGCAAGGTATCGACAAAGACACTTCGTTATTACGCAGAAATAGGTCTGCTTGAACCAAGTGAAGTAAATCCCGAAAACGGGTATCGCTATTATGCTATTGAACAGCTTGAAGCAATGTTGTTTATCAATCGATTAAAGGCATATTCCTTTTCTTTAGACGAGATTAAGACAATTTTGCAGTCAAAGGAAGTACAAGACGATAACTTTTACCTTGCGTTCATTCGTAAGAAGAAAGAAATTGAAAAGAAAGTTTATAATTACAGACAAATTTTAACACAGTTAGAGGACGATATATCTGCTATTGAACAGGGGAAATCCATTATGTCGTATATGGAGGACATTGATGTTCAACTCGTAGATGTGCCAAAGATGTATCTGTTGTCAATCAGAAAAAATGTTCAGCAAGAAGATTATCCCGCTGAATATCTCCGTTGTTATAAAAAATTATTTAAAAGAATTGCAGTTGATAAATTAACAATGACAGGTGATCCAATGGTGCTTTTTCATAGTGCAGAATATACTCCATCCGGTCTGGATACAGAGTTTGCCATACCTGTACAAGAGTATGCAACTGGAACCAGAGACTTCTGCCCTGGATTATGCCTAAAAACGGTTTTATACGGAGCATATACACAGCTTCCTTCTGTTTATGCTAAACAAATAGAATGGGCAGAAAAAGAGGGGTATCAAAATACAAACGCTCTGTTCGAAGTTTATGTAACTGACCCATCACAGGTTGAAAATGAACAAGATAAAATCACGGAGGTTTATTATCCGGTAAAGAAACTCTCTGCTAAGAATTGATGAGATGGAAGGAGTAAAAATGATAAATTTATCAGAATTTCATAATTATGTTGCAAACAAGCAGCCCAATATCTGTCAAGTGACAGTTATTCAAAACGGCAAGACAATTATAAACGATACATGGAATGGTTACAAAGCTGATGATACAGTACATACAATGTCTGTTACGAAAAGTATCGTTTCTCTATTAGTTGGTATTGCAATTGATAAAGGATTGATTGGAAGTATAGATGACTATGTACTTGATTACTTCCCTAATTACAAAATAAAGCGGGGTGAAAAGACAATTCAACAAGTTACTTTAAGAAACTTGTTGACGATGACCGCCCCCTATAAGTATAAATCAGAGCCTTGGACGAAAATTTGCGTGCAGGAAGATTGGAGCATTGCCGCTTTGGATTTTTTGGGCGGCAGGCGTGGCATGATGGGAGAATTTCGATACTCTACTTTGGGTATTCATATTCTCACAGGTATTATCGCAGCAGTAAGCAAAATGACAACGGTAGATTTTGCAAATAAATATTTATTTGAGCCATTAGCGATTGCACCACGGAAAATATATGTTGCTCCCGATGCCGAAGCGCACAAGGCTTTCACGGTAGGAAAGACACCAAAAGGAAATATTTGGTTTTCAGACGATAAGGGAGTTGGGGCTGCCGGATATGGTCTTTGCCTGTCTGCTGAAGAAATGTCAAAGATAGGATTGCTCTGTCTGAAAAAGGGCATTTTTAATGACAAGCGTATAATTTCTGAAAAATGGCTTGAAGAAAGCACAATGGTCAGGGTGTCTTGCGACGAAAAATTTCGGGATATGAAGTATGGTTATTTGTGGTGGATTATTGATGAAAATGAGGGAAGCTATGCGGCTATCGGCAATAGCGGAAATGTCATTTATATCAATCCTCAAAAGGAATTGGTAGTAGCAGTTTCCAGTTATTTCAAACCAACAGTGTTTGACCGAATTGATTTTATCAAAGGACAAATAGAGGAAAAGTTAGATTATGAAACGCCCGATGCAGAGAATATCATTGAGCTGAACGGCATAAAAAGTGAGCTTGTCATCTGCACAGACATGGAAAGTAAATGAGATGAACACAAATTATCTGAAAAAATATATTGTGGATTATAGATGGTATCTATGAAAAAATCGGTCTGGCAGGATGGAATAGATTTGATGATGCAGGCGGCATTACGCTTGGTATCGGTTTGATTCTACTTGATAAGGTTGTCCGCTACGGTGTGGAATTGGAGCAGAATAATAAAGGAAAATAGAGGGGGCTTTTATGGCAAACAATGAATGGGTACATTGCCCTATCTGCGGAAATAAAACGAGGTTACAGATACGGGTAGATATAGAGTTAAAAAACTTTCCCCTCTACTGTCCGAAATGCAGGCAGGAAAGTTTGATTGATGCAAAGGATTTGCAGGTAACGGTTATTAAGGGGCTTGAAGTAAAAGCACAAAGCTAATTAACAAAGCGACAAATCGAAGTTTTTTGGGGAGCCACATAAAAAAATCAAAATTTGAAAGGAAAAACAAAATGGTATTGACATACAGAGAAGCCGCTAAATCGGATGCCAATTTGCTAATTGATATTTATAATTCTTCATTTTATGAAGATT
>JAAVZU010000104.1 GCA_022791815.1 Lachnospiraceae bacterium | reverse complement strand
GTCGTTTCTTCGGAAACGAAGATATTGTTTTTATGGGATCATAGCTCAGCTGGGAGAGCATCTGCCTTACAAGCAGAGGGTCATAGGTTCGAGCCCTATTGGTCCCATTGATGCCGGCGTGGCGGAACTGGCAGACGCACAGGACTTAAAATCCTGCGGGACTTATACTCCCGTACCGGTTCGATTCCGGTCGCCGGCATTAAAATAGCACTTTTGTGCTGTTTTCTTGTATTATGATAGAGATATCATAGAGAATAATTGATATTTGTGCGCGTAGCTCAGCTGGATAGAGCACTAGACTACGGATCTAGGTGTCGGGAGTTCGAATCTTCTCGCGCACGTTTTAAGGGTTAAGAGATTAGGTTATCTAATCTCTTTTTTTATATTATAGAAAACTGCTGTGCATTTTCTTATGATATAAAAAATAACTATGTACACTTACACAAGAAGTGAATATTGTTTCGTAATTGCCCACTTTGTTCTTTATGAATTAATTGTAAGAACGTTATAATTTTATACTCTTTTGATAACCTAATTTAAGCCATGTATTGGTGCTATCTTTTGTAATCATTATCAATTAACTTTATTAGTCATAAACAGCTTTTTATTTGCAGTTACAGTTTAGTCATACAAAAGTTTGTGTGTAAATTGCATGAGAGAGCTTATTAGGAGTTTGTTTATGTTTAAGACTATAAAAAATGATAGTTAAATTACAAAATTTATATTTATTATAAAAAAAATAAGAGGATTTTGAAAGGGCGACCAAACAAAATCCTCTTGAGGGGAGTATAAATAATTAATAAGGGGTTATATAGTGTGCGAATTAGAATTCTCTTTGAAGGGTGAACTCTATCGACATTTAGTATTATAGTATATATCAAGAGAAAACGCAACAAGAAAAAAATGTCGAAAAATGAAGGATAATTGTAAAAAAAGTGCGTAGAATAAAATGAAAAAAACTGCACATAATATTTTTGTACAAAAAAAAAGTTAATGGAGGAAATATTATGTCTAAAAATTACAGTAATCAACAAAACAGCACATCAAACGAGGAGAGTAAAAATATGAAAAATTCTCAAAACACATCAAGAAATAATTTTAGAAATAGTAGTCAGGAAAACTCTAGTAGAGAGAGAAATGCTACCTCAGAAAGAAATAGCTATAATAACTCTCAGAACTCTAGTAGAGAAAGAAACACTACTTCAGAGAATAATAGTTCTCAGAATAGCAGCCGTGAAAGAAATAGTTATAATAATTCTCAGAATTGTAATAAAGAAAGAAATAGCACATCAAGAGATTCTAAAAACGAATCTAGCCAGAATAGCAATCGATAATCGCGTGTTATATGGTTAAAATTTAAATTAAGAATGAAAAGAGCTGTTGTATTTGCTGGTATAAGAATACAACAACTCTTTTTTAGTGTAAGAAATTCTGGAGTAGTAGAAGTGTGTTTATATATTTTTTACTTTAGTTATATATTAGAACTCTTGTACAAAACAGAAAAAGCTACATATAATAATTATTATAGAAAAAATACCTGAATTTACCTAAGATTATTTTTAAACCTCAATTATTCACGACTTATATTGCAGACCAATGTTATCTCAGCTAAAAACCACTTGGTAGTATCACCTGCCTGTGATTATCGTCAATTGACCTATTAAACAGGACTAAGCCTTTATTTGTAAGATTTCGGGTTATAATAGACTTAGTTTATGCATAAGGTCGTGAATAATCTCAGTTAAATATTTGTAAGAAGGGGTCTTGTTAAATGGAAGTTCGGCCAATTGCTGTTTGGGATTTAGAAGAAATCGTAAAAAAGTCAAATGTAGTACTCGTAGATTTAAGAGAAAGAGAGGAATATTTAAAGGGACATATTGAAGGGGCAATTTCAGTGCCTTATGATAGTTTTTGGGAAAGGGGAAATTGGTGGAAAAAAGATACCGAATTTCTTTTATATTGTGAACGGGGAAATGCAAGTTTGCAACTTTCAAGAGAACTAGTAGAAAAAGGTGTACCAACAATGAGCTTATTAGGCGGATATCTTGCATACCAGCGTTTTCAAAAAAGAGTAAACTGTATTTAATAATTATATAAATAATATAACTTTAGTAAAAATGTTATTAATAACAGAAATTATAAATTTGTTGTATATTTAAACTACTATGAATATTTATAGAAATAAAAAATATACATTGACGAGGAATGAAAAGTCATTCATAATAAAGTATGTTACTTTGCATTTATGGTGAAAACGATATAAGAATATATTCAATATGGCACTAAAAATTTTGGGGGTTGGAAGTGTAATTAAGTTTGAATATATAGAAGTATAAATATGTATATAATTTAGTTAAAGATAAACTTTTGGTAACTAGGTAAGTTATGTTATTTATAGTTAATTATATTGCTTCCACATAATTTGAAAAGCAATTTCTAAAAGGACATAAGAGAAAAAATAACAAAAAAAGTAGATGAAAGGAAAGAATATGGAATTATTTGATTTTATTGCACCTTGCCATTTTGGACTGGAGGCGGTGTTAAAAAGAGAAATTGTAGATTTAGGATATGAGATATTACAAGTAGAAGATGGACGAGTTACTTTTCGGGGAGATATCAATGCTATTTGCAGAGCAAATATTTTTCTTCGTACCACAGAGCGTGTCTTGTGGAAGGTTGCAAAGTTCCATGCAACCACTTTTGAGGAATTATTTGAAAAAACAAAAGCAATTCCTTGGGAAAAATATATTCCAGAGGATGGGAAGTTTTGGGTGGCGAAAGCAACATCCATAAAAAGTAAGTTATTTAGTCCATCCGATATTCAGTCGATTATGAAAAAAGCAATGGTGGAGAGAATGAAACAGGTATATAGAAAAGAGTGGTTTTCTGAGGATGGAGCAGAGTATCCAGTTCGTATTACTTTTATGAAAGATGAAATTACTATAGGAATTGATACTTCTGGTGCATCCTTACATAAGAGAGGATATCGTAAATTAAGCAGCAAAGCACCAATTACAGAAACTTTGGCTGCTGCACTTATTATGCTTACTCCATGGAATAAAGATAGGATTTTGGTTGACCCCTTTTGTGGAAGTGGAACTATCCCTATTGAAGCTGCCATGATTGGTGCGAATATTGCACCAGGAATGAATAGGTCTTTTATATCAGAAGGTTGGACAAACCTTATTCCGAAAAAGTGCTGGTATGCTGCAATTGAAGAGGCAAATGATCAAATTAGGCAAGATGTCGAGATGAATATCCAAGGCTATGACTTAGATGGTGGAATTATTAAAGCAGCAAGAGAAAATGCTAAGTTAGCAGGTGTAGACCAATATATACATTTTCAAGAGAGACCAATGCAGGAATTGAGGCATCCAAAGAAATATGGCTTTATTATTACAAATCCACCTTACGGTGAAAGATTAGAGGAAAAAGAAGCTATGCCGCAATTATATAGGGAGATTGGTGAAACCTTTGAAAAATTAGATTCATGGTCCTATTATATTATAACTGGATATGAGGATGCTCAAAAATATATTGGTAAGCAGGCAACAAAAAATCGTAAAATTTATAATGGGATGATGAAGACATATTTCTACCAATATATGGGACCCAAGCCACCCAAAAGGCAAAAGAAGGAAAATTAATATGAACAATAGAGAAAATCATTTCTTAAGAGTATTAATGATAGAAAGTATTTTATTTTTTGTGCTCACTTGCACTGGAATATTCTTTATGCCATTTTTAGAGGCAAAGGAAAGAGATAGGGAATGGCAAAAGGAAGGTGGTGCATGGTGGAAAGGTTATTTTGCATCAATTATGACACTGGAAAACATAATAAAGATAAGGGATAATATAGATTTTTCTATTGGGTATGATAAAGCAATAGAATTAGATAAAGCATATATTGAGAATGTAAAACTTGAAGAAAAAAATACTATTGACAAGAATTTACAATTAGGTGACTCCTATATAAAAATAGAAAAGCAAGGCAATCAAAAAGTATGGGGACAGTTGGAACATGATTATTTGCAGAAGAAAGTTTCAGTTGTGATTTATGGAGTAATTTTAGAAAAGTTAAAAACATCAGATATGACAATTATCTGGAAGGGTTATAATTATACAATAGACACTGCAAAAACAATTCCTATAAAACTAAATAATTACCAGTACCAGCAGAGTACAGAAATAGAGAATACTAAAATATCATATAAAAAGAGTATGGTACAAGATAGTGTTTTATTAGAATTTGATGTAGATAAAATATTTTCATATAAGATGTTTCAGGATAAAGATTATGTTTATATTACATTTTGTGATCCAAAAGAAATTTATGATAAAATTGTGGTTGTGGATGCTGGGCATGGAGGAACAGATACTGGAACTTATGCAAAATCTGGTGATTGGGACGAGAAAGACTTTAATTTAGATTTTGTAAAAAAAATAGAAGAAAGTTGGAATCATAATAATGTTAAACTGTATTTTTCAAGATTGGAGGATACAGAAGTTACTTTAGCAGATAGAGTAAACATGGCTAATAATTTACAGGCAGACTTGTTTGTCAGTCTGCATTGTAATAGTAGTGATGAAAATTCAGGAAGTGGTTTGGAAGCATTGTATAAAAGCAATGAATTTTCAAAAGATTCCAAAGTTTTTGCAAAAAAATGTTTAAAGGCACTGGAAGAATGCTCTGGTCTTACAAATCGTGGACTTTTAAAAGGAAAGCGGATATACATCATCAGGAATGCAAAAATGCCAACAGTTTTGCTGGAATTAGGATTTTTGTCAGATTCTGGGGATTTAGCTTATTTATCTCAAGAAGAAAATAGAAAAAAAATGGCAGAAGCCATCTGCCAAGTGATATGGGAAAATTTTATTTAAAATTATTTTTATAAAAACAAGAAAACAATTTATATGTTGCTCGGGTGCTTAACGGTAAAATATTAGTTCATTTTCAAGAATATGAATAATTAAAGCCGCTGTATTTGCAACAGGTTGAGATATAGGTTAGATAATAAAGATATCTGAATTGTTATAATTATTATGAAGAATGGAGGTTTACAAATGAAGATTATATTTGCAACAGGAAATGAAAATAAAATGAAAGAAATTAGGGAAATCATGGATGATTTGGACTGTGAAGTGCTTTCGATGAAGGAAGCAGGGATAGTTGTGAATGTAGAGGAAAATGGTGAAACTTTTGAAGAGAATGCACAAATAAAGGCAAGGGCAATTGCAGAAAGGGTAGAGGATGCAATTGTGCTTGCAGATGATTCTGGATTAGAAATTGATTTTCTTAATAAAGAGCCAGGGGTTCGTTCTTCACGTTTTATGGGAGTAGATACTTCTTATACAGTTAAAAACCAGCATATTTTGGAACTTCTCGAGGAAGCAGAAGAAGAACAAAGAAGTGCAAGGTTTGTCTGTGCTATAGCTGCTATATTGCCTAATAAAGAGGAGAAAATAATAAGAGCAACTATAGAGGGACAAATTGCCAAAGAAAGTAAGGGAGAGAAAGGTTTTGGATATGACCCCATTTTTTATGTACCAGAATTTGGTTGTACCACAGCGGAACTTTCTATGGAACAGAAGAATAAAATTAGTCATAGAGGGAAGGCTCTTACTCAAATCAAAAAATTTATTATAGAATATTATGGAATCTAGGCCCCAATAATAATGTTTTAGGAAAGGGAAGAAACACAGATGAGTAAAACTAGAATTATGGTGGTGAGTGACTCACATGGAAATAACAGGTATCTAAATAAAGCAATAGAGGAAGTTGGTACATTTGATTTACTTCTACACTTAGGAGATCTGGAGGGGTCCGAACATTTTATTAATACATTCGTGCAAAGTAAAATAGAAATGATTTCTGGCAATAATGATTATATGACAGATTATCCAAGTGAGAAGATTATTGAGGTGGAAGGTTACCGCATCTGGATGACTCATGGACATCGATATCAGGTATACGCAGGAGTATCTTCTCTTCGAGATGCAGCAATAAAGAAAGGGGTGGATATAGTTTTGTTTGGACATATTCATCAGCCATATTTGGAGAAAGATGGTCTTATTATTTTAAATCCAGGAAGTATCAGCCTTCCTCGGCAAAGTGATAGAATTCCAACTTATGCAATTATGGAAATTGATGAAAAAGGTGAGATTTCAATTGACATAAAAAGGGTGAATTAAAAATTAAAATAATGTTATTAAATGTGGCTCAAAGTGCATAAAATGGGAATTTAAAAGAAAATAAAAAAAATTTAAAAAAAGTGTTGACTTTCCTTTGCTTATATAATATAATATATCTTGCGTTGAGGGAAACAGATATGACTCACGCGGAATTGCTCCATTTGATAAATCGGGGTGTGGCTCAGCTTGGCTAGAGCGCTTGATTTGGGATCAAGAGGTCGCAGGTTCGAATCCTGTCACCCCGACTTAAAAAAATAAAAATATGCGGGTGTAGTTCAATGGTAGAACACTAGCCTTCCAAGCTAGATACGTGGGTTCGATTCCCATCACCCGCTTAAACTATGTTTATACATAGTTGGCCAAGAAATTGGTATACGTGCTAGTAGCTCAGCTGGATAGAGCATCGGCCTTCTAAGCCGGTTGTCGGGGGTTCGAATCCCTTCTGGCACGTTTACATCGAATATACTTCGGTGGCTTCTGGTGGGTATAGCGCAGTTGGTTAGCGCGCCAGATTGTGGCTCTGGAGGCCATGGGTTCGAATCCCATTATCCACCTTGGTTATATGATATATAGGACTATCGCCAAGCGGTAAGGCACAGGGTTTTGATCCCTGCACTCGCTGGTTCGAATCCAGCTAGTCCTGTTTATGGGATATTAGCTCAGTTGGTAGAG
>JAAVZU010000103.1 GCA_022791815.1 Lachnospiraceae bacterium | reverse complement strand
GGGGGTATTTTATGCCCGTAAATCAAAGGAATAACGTGAAATAGAATGTCCTGCACTTTCTGGTGCAATAAAGTCATTTACAATATCTACTTTTTTTTCTAATTTTGCAATTTGATTGGTACAAGTATATCCTAAATTCCCAAGCGTTTCTTCCAATAATGAAAAGTTATTAGAGAGTAACTTACCTACCTTATCATTTTCTGTATGAAAAATGGAGGTAACATCCCTATTTTTTAAATTGACTTGAATATCTAAATCACCAAGATTATCCATGTTTAAATGTAGTAATACACGAATTGGATTTTGCTGTTGTTTTAAATTCTTTTTTCGGGTATAAACGTATAAATCCGCATGAGTAATTTTCTCTTGTAGCTTGGTAGGTAGCTGCACATAGGAAAAGAACTGGTTTAATAATTTCATAAAATCTAAATTATCTTTTAGTTGGGACACCTGCTCTTTTGGTTCTATACTAAGAGCGTTCGTAATTTGTTGGATATTACTAGATGTCTTGGCATGTAAGTTCTTCTCAAATAAAGAATCTAAGTTCTCTAATTGTTTTGATAGCCTGCGATAATAGGTATTCACACCACCTTGTGAAAAAATCTCTTTTGGTGTTAAAAAAAAGTTTTCTAAAAAAGTATCCTCAACCAAGGAGGAAAGAAGCTGGGAAGATAGAAGCGGTGTAGCAGTTTCTTTTTCTGTAAAAGGTAATACATTTTTTATGATTCGGAGAAAATCTTCTTGTTTTATAGAACCATTTGATATCTGTTCTTTTATGGTATTATCAATTGGAAAATCTTGTAAGTATTCTTTCAGTAAAAGCCGTTCTTCCATAGAAAATCTGCTGCCAATCTCATGAGTTTGGTTTTGCAAGTTCTGTAGCTGTGATTCTAACTCCTTAATAATAGGATTATCAAAAAAGGCTGTACGATGCATGAATTCGTTTTCTTTGGAATGGGCTGTATTAGTTATATTCTCAGAGGAAATTTCATTTTCTGAAAGTTCCACAGATTGGGATTCTCTGTCTAATACCATAGCTTGTTCATAATTTTTTTGTAACTGGTTATTTACTTGCCTTAAAGAAGCTGTTCCATCTAAGATTCCTTCCCGAAGTGTATCAGGCAAATCAAAGTTTTCCAAAATAGAAACTAATTCTGTGCGGTCACTTTCCTTTAAAAATTCCAAAGTCTGGTCTGGAAGAAGAGAACCTATAGCAGTTTCTTGATTTCCCTCTAAAGGTGTTTCTGATACAAAAGAATTGCTATCCAGAATTGCAGAAAGGATTCTGGAAACAGTTGTCTGCATAGTATTATTAGCAGTTGTTGCAGAAGGTTGGGCTGTGTGCTGAAATAATTGTTGTAATACTTGGTTTTGAGGACTATTTGGTGTAGTTTGATGTAATAGGGAATCCTGAGAGGAATCTGCCATATTTGAAACTTCTATATAGTCATTTACATCTGATAAGGTAGTGGCAAGGTCACGAATCATAGAACTTAAATCTTTTGCCAGATTCTCTAAACCAGTTGCCAAGGAATGGGCATTATTCTGGTAACGTTCAAATTGTATTGCATTTTGGGTTGTAATTGGAATCTGGTGTTTGCTCATAAGAACAAGGGTAGGTACTGAAACTTCCTGATATTGAAAAGATTTTTGCAACATTTGTAATATGGACTGTTTATGAATAGGAAGCTGGTTCTTCATAAGTTCTAATACAATTTGCTGGTTTTTTGGGTTCTTAGGCAGACCTGCTTCCTCCAATGCTTTTTGTACTGTACTATTGGCAAGTGCCATATCAGTTCTTGGAAGTGCTTCTAAAGTAATCTGCTCAGGAGAAGCAGAGAGTACTTTAAAAGCAGATATTTCTCCTATAGCAAGCCAGTTTCCGCCTTCTAAGTGTGCAGAAACGGTTGTATTATTTTCTAAAGTTAAAACGATTTCACGATTCCTCAGATCACTGACCTCACCTTTTAGAACTTGTCCTACATACAAAGAGCGGACTCGTGTAGTAGTACCATAATTACTTAATGTATTTGCCTGTGCCACAGGTGGTTTTTGACCAGCTGGTCTATTTGGTGCAGGACGGTTGTTTCGTGCTGCATTTTGTTGAATTCGGTTGCTGGATAAATTCATATATAATGCACTCCTTTATCATAATATCCAATAAATATTGCTGTTATGGAATATTATATTCTTAATTATTCATTTTTATATTGTTATAGTCAGTAAATCATCGTTGTAATTCATAGCATATAACTGAGATTTTCTTAAAAAGAATTAGTGTATGAACTGTAACCAAAGATTGTACTGCTGGCTATTTGTAGTGAACAAATTGTATAATGGGGCTGTTTTGCCATATTCTGTATGTGCAATACTTTGTGTGACAGTCCCATTAACTATAATATCGGCATGCTGATACTAAAAGCAGTATAGTAAAAATAAAAAAATACTATAAATACTTAATAATTTGTATCACAAACATAGAAATAAAAAGGACAGAGTATAATGCTTGATGTGCCAGAATATAAATAAATTATATATTTTCTGTGCTTTTTTATTAAATTAGTTTACAAAAAATAGAAGTCATGTTATAATAGCATTCGTCTTAATATTCTAATTATCAGTATGCGTTTGCATAGTATCCCAATATTTTTAAAAATTAGTTACTAATTGTTACATAGTTAGAAAGAATAAGTTACAACATGATTTACTATGAAAGTGTTATTTATAGATATTATGGTTGTTTTGTGATTATGGAGGTTATTTTGTGATGCTATAAAGGCTAATTATTATATCTATCCTACAGCTTAGTATGATAACTATTTAGAATGATATAGTATTTTTTTATATTTTTAACAAAAATCTTTATAAAAAAATAAAAAAGTAATAAAAGAAAATCTTGACAATAATAAAAAGATATATTATTATAGGATTAATAAAGAACAGATGTTCGTAGAAAAGGAGATAATATAATGGTAAAAGATACAAATAAATTAAAAGCTTTAGAATCTGCTTTGGTACAGATTGAAAAACAATATGGTAAAGGTTCTGTAATGAAACTGGGCGATAAAGGAGTTAATATGCAGATTGAGACAATTCCTACTGGTTCATTAAGTCTTGACCTTGCTCTAGGAATGGGAGGTGTACCAAAAGGAAGAATTATTGAGGTATATGGACCAGAATCTAGTGGTAAGACAACAGTTGCCCTACATATGGTTGCAGAAGTACAAAAAAGAGGTGGTATTGCAGGATTTATTGATGCAGAACATGCATTAGACCCTGTGTATGCAAGAAATATTGGAGTTGATATTGATGAATTATATATTTCGCAGCCTGATAATGGAGAACAGGCTCTTGAGATTACAGAAACTATGGTACGTTCTGGTGCAGTAGATATATTGATTGTGGATTCCGTTGCAGCATTAGTTCCAAAGGCAGAAATTGACGGTGATATGGGAGATTCTCATGTAGGACTGCAAGCAAGATTGATGTCACAAGCATTGAGAAAGTTGACAGCTATTATTAGTAAATCAAATTGTGTTGTAATTTTTATTAACCAGTTGCGTGAGAAAGTAGGAGTTATGTTTGGTAACCCAGAGACTACTACAGGTGGTAGGGCATTGAAATTTTATTCATCAATCCGTTTGGATGTAAGAAGAATTGAGACATTAAAGCAGAACGGGGAAGCAATTGGTAATAGAACAAGAATACGCGTGGTAAAGAATAAGATTGCCCCTCCTTTTAAAGAAGCTGAATTTGACATAATGTTTGGGGAAGGTATTTCAAGAACTGGTGATGTACTTGATTTAGCTGCAAATGAAGGTATTGTGGCGAAAAGTGGTTCTTGGTATGCGTATGAAGGTGAAAAAATTGGGCAGGGAAGAGAAAATGCAAAGAAATATTTGAAAGAGAATCCTGCAATATTTGAAGCAATTGAGGAAAAGGTACGTGCTAAATTTGCTCCAGAAGAGAAAGAAGAAACAGAGGAAGATAAGATAGATACAAAGAATGTGAAAAAAGATAAGGAAGAGGATGAAAAAAAATAAATGGGTTTAGTTGCCGTTTTATAAAGTAAAGTGAAATGTTGGGTTATTGCGTTTAAGGTATACGATATAAGTTTTATGACCTTAATGTAATAACCCATTTTGGGGGTAATTATGGTTGTTACTTTAATTGAGAAGCAAGGAAGATATAAATACAAAATTTTTTTGGATTATAGTTATGTTTTTTGGCTTACTTGGAAAGAACTATATTTTTGGGGAGTAAAAGAAAATAAAGAAATTTCAAATGAGCAGTATAATAAAATTTTGAAGGAAGCCATTATTCCTAAGGCAAAAAGAAAAGCAATTTCTTATTTGGAAAAGTCTAGTCGGACGGAGAAAGAGATAAGAGATAAATTAAAAAGAGAACTATATGAAGAAGAGATTATAGAGAGTGTTATCAAATATTTAGATGGTTATCATTATCTAAATGATGATTGGGTTGCAGAGAATTTTGTAAGGGCTAACCAGTTTAGACATAGCCGTAAATGGATGGAAATGAAATTAGCACAAAAAGGAATAGACAAAGAGAGATTGCATATTTTTTTTGAAGAAGAATATTCAGAAAAACTTGCCATTCAAAAAGAGATAGAGAAAAAATTAAAAGGAAGAAAACAAATTACATGGGAAGAAAAGAATAAGATTATGGCAAGTTTATATAGAAAAGGCTATAGTATAAGTGATACAAGAAAGGTTATGGAACAGATAGAGATAGAAGGATGATAATTAGTGAATGGCTAATGTGATTGTGAACAACTTGTTTCAATAGTAGAATTGTGCTAGAATATGAAATATATGTCTAAATCGTGGAAGGCGATAAAGAATAAGATAGGTAAGGAGCGAATATTGTGATAGAACAAAGTAAAATACGCAATTTTTGTATTGTGGCACATATTGATCATGGAAAGTCTACATTGGCAGATCGAATTATTGAAAAGACAGGATTACTAACAAGCAGAGAAATGCAGGCACAGGTTTTGGATAACATGGATTTGGAGCGGGAACGAGGGATTACGATTAAAGCTCAGACTGTGCGTATAGTATATAAGGCAAAAGATGGAGAAGAATACATTTTTAATTTGATTGATACACCAGGACATGTGGATTTTAATTATGAAGTTTCCAGAAGTCTGGCAGCTTGTGAAGGTGCAATTCTTATTGTGGATGCTGCACAAGGAATAGAGGCACAAACATTGGCAAACTGTTATCTTGCATTAGATCATGACCTGGAGATTCTTCCAGTCATCAATAAGATTGACCTGCCAAGTGCTGATCCAGAAAGAGTAAAAGCAGAGATTGAAGATGTTATTGGTTTAGATACAGAATTTGCACCATTAATTTCTGCAAAACAAGGGTTAAATATAGAGGATGTGCTTGAACAGATTGTGGCACAGATTCCTGCACCAAGTGGAAAGTTAGAAAATCCTTTTAAGGCTTTGATTTTTGATTCCTTATATGATGCATACAAAGGTGTTATTGTGTTTTGCCGTGTATTTGATGGAAGAGTAGGAAAAGGCACAAAGATTCGTATGATGGCAACCGCAGCAGAAGCAGATGTTGTTGAAGTAGGAACTTTTGGAGCTGGACAATTTATTCCTTGTGATGAACTTACTGCAGGAATGGTAGGTTATATTACAGCTAGTTTAAAGAATGTGAAGGATACCCGTGTAGGTGATACTATTACAGATGCAAATAATTCTTGTAAAGATCCTCTTCCAGGCTATAAAAAGGTAAATCCAATGGTATATTGTGGTATGTATCCTGCTGATGGTGCGAAATATCCAGATTTGAGAGATGCACTTGAAAAATTACAATTAAATGATGCGTCTTTGCAGTTTGAACCAGAGACTTCGATTGCTTTGGGATTTGGATTTCGTTGTGGCTTCTTGGGATTGTTGCATTTGGAAATCATACAAGAGCGTTTGGAAAGAGAGTACAATCTGGATATTGTTACAACAGCACCTAGTGTTATTTATCAAGTATATAAGACAGATGGAGAGATGTTGGAGATTACGAATCCATCGAACCTTCCAGACCCTTCTTTGATTGACCACATGGAGGAGCCAATTGTATCAGCAGAGATTATGGTAACTACGGAATTTGTTGGTCCGATAATGACACTTTGCCAGGAACGGCGTGGAGTATATCTTGGTATGGAGTATATTGAGACAACAAGAGCATTGTTGAAATACGACCTCCCATTGAATGAAATAATCTATGATTTTTTCGATGCATTAAAGTCCCGTTCAAGAGGGTATGCATCCTTTGACTATGAGATGAAAGGTTATGTGCCTTCTGAACTTGTAAAATTAGATATTTTGATAAATAAGGAAGAAGTGGATGCGCTTTCTTTCATTGTGCATGCAGAGACTGCTTATGAACGAGGAAGAAAAATGTGTGAGAAATTAAAGAAAGAGATTCCTCGTCATTTATTTGAGATACCAATTCAGGCAGCTATTGGAAGTAAGGTTATTGCAAGAGAAACTGTAAAAGCAATGCGTAAAGATGTGTTGGCAAAATGTTATGGTGGAGATATTTCCCGTAAGAAAAAACTTCTTGAAAAACAAAAAGAAGGAAAGAAACGAATGCGTCAAGTTGGAAATGTAGAGATTCCTCAGCAGGCATTTATGAGTGTTTTGAAATTGGATGAAGAATAAAAGAGAAGAGTGGTTTTATGTATACATGGAATCAATGGGCTAGCATATTTGTAATATATGCGGTGATAGGTTGGTGTGTAGAAGTAGTTTATGCCGCAGTGGACGATGGAAGATTTGTCAATCGGGGATTCTTAAATGGTCCAGTATGTCCAATTTATGGATTTGGAGGATGTATTGTTGTGGCATGTCTCTATTCTTTTCGTGGCATGGGATGGCTGGAGTTCATTGGAGCATTCTTTTTGACAAGTATATTAGAATTTATAACAGGTTATGTGTTAGAAAAGATTTTCCATGAGCATTGGTGGGACTATTCAGATAAACCATTCAATATAAAGGGGTATGTATGTTTGAAGTTTTCTATATTATGGGGAATTAGTTGTGTATTCATTTTGGAAACCATACAGCCTGCCATAGAAAAATTTGTCTATTGGATTCCCCATAAATTGGATAAGATTTTGGTAGTCATTGTAGCGATATTTTTTCTTGCAGATTTGATATTTACGATAGCAAGTATTATAAATTGGAAGAGAGAACTTCGATTGACTGGTGAAATTGTGGGAATATTAAAAAGTTTTTCGGATGGAGTGGGAGAAAGTCTCAGTTCAGCAGTTTTTCGGGCAATTGATAAAAGGAAAGAATGGAAAGATATTTTTGAGAAAGAAGAAATGTATTTACAAATAAAAGAAGAATTAGAACATAAAAAGTATGATATAGAGTATTTGAAAGGAAAATATATGTCTTTGTTAAAGGAAAAGAGTAAAAGAACCAGACGTTTGGAAAAGGCGTTTCCAAGATTGCTATCTATCAAACCTTCACTATACCTGATAAAAAAGAAAGATATAAAAGAGAAAGGTGAGGATGATGTTAAGTAAGAAGAGTCCTTTAGGTCTTTATATTCATATTCCCTTTTGTGTGAAAAAATGTGCATACTGTGATTTCCTCTCTATGCAGGCCTCTGATGAGGTACAGGAGAAATATATAGAGGCTCTTTTAAAAGAATTGGATGGTGTTTCTATATTAACAGATGATTATGAACTGCAAACCATTTATTTGGGAGGTGGGACTCCTTCTGTGCTGGATACAAAACACTTGTGGAAAATACTTGAAAAAGTGCAAGATGTTTTTGGTGTTTCTATATCTAGAATGAAAGAAGTTACTTTAGAAGTCAATCCAGGGGCAGTATCTATGGATAAGTGGATGGAATACCAAAGGATGGGAATTCAAAGGATTAGTATGGGATTGCAGTCCACACATGATGATGAGTTGAAATTGTTGGGGCGAATTCACACTTATGAACAATTTCTGAAAAACTATTATGAAGCTAGAGAAGCAGGATTTAATAATATTAATATAGATTTGATGTCTGCTCTTCCAAATCAAAGATTAGATAAATATTTGATATCTTTAGAGAGGGTAGCAAAACTTTTGCCAGAACATATTTCTTCTTATAGTCTGATTATAGAGGAAGGCACTCCGTTCTGGCCTTTATATGGAGAGAATGGAGCAAAAGAAAAGGAGTTGCCTGTGGAAGAGCTTGACAGGGCGATGTATGAAGCCACAAAGGAGGTTTTATCTTTTTATGGTTATAAGCGGTATGAGATATCCAATTATGCCAGGCAAGGATATGAATCTATACACAATACTTCCTATTGGACAGGTATTCCTTATTTGGGTGTGGGGCTTGGGGCTTCTTCTTATCTGGAGAATAACCGTTATCAAAATAGAAGTGATATGCGGGGATACTTAAAATATGCATCAGATACAGAGAAAAGAAGAAATCTTGTTGAAACATTATCAAAAAAGGATAAGATGTCTGAGTTTATGTTTCTTGGACTTAGAAGAATGTGTGGAGTTTCTATGATCGATTTTGTTAAATTCTTTGGACTACCAATGGAACAAGTTTTTGGTGAAACATTGCAAAAATTAGAAAAAGAAGAACTAATAAAAATAAATGGTGACAAAGTTTTTTTGACTGATAGGGGAATTGATGTGAGCAATTTTGTTTTTGCGGAATTTCTGTTATGATATTACTTAATATACAGATATAATGGTGGTTTTTATGTTAAGCGGATTACTAGTTTATGTTACAAAAAAGTTATAAGTGGTGGGGATTTGTTTATGCTGTATAAATGCAGGTTTTCAGTTGCTATATTGTGACAATAAATATTTAGAAGCAAAAATAGTAAAAAATAGCTTAGGTAAAGAAATTGGAAAGCAATATTATTAGCAAAAGGAAGGAAAGTATGAAAAATATAAAACAACATATTAAAGAGAGTACCTTCTCCCATATCTATTTGTTATTTGGGCAGGAAGATTATTTGAAACGATTATATCGGGACAAGCTTCGGAATGCTATTTTATCACCAGATGATACCATGAATTTTTCTTATTTTGAAGGGAAAGATTTTCCGTTAAATGAATTGGTTTCTATTGCTCATACAGTTCCTTTCTTTAGTGAGAGAAGATTGATTCTTGTGGAGAATAGTGGTTGTTTTAAGAATCAGAGTGATTTGCCAGATTATATTGGAGATTTTCCAGAAAGTACTTATCTGGTTTTTGTAGAGCGGGAAGTGGACAAAAGAAACCGCATGTACAAAGCAGTGCAAAAGAAAGGGACTGTATCAGAAATGAATGGTCTGACAGAAAAGGATTTGAAGCTTTGGGTGGCACAAAGTTTAAAACAAGAGGGAAAAAAAATTACAGAGCAAAATATCCTTTATATAATACATAAGACAGGGGCAGATATGAAGAATCTGGAGAATGAACTGGAAAAGCTGGTTTGCTATGTTGGTGAAGAGGAAGTCATTACGAAAGAGGCAATTGATGAAGTTTGTGTAGTGCAGACAGAAGGTAAAATATTTCAGATGATTGATGAAATTGGAATGAAGCGGCAAGACCAAGCTATGGCTTTATATTACGATTTGTTGGCTGTACGGGAAAAGCCTATGTCTATTTTATTTTTATTGATTCGGCATTTTAATATTTTATTGCAGATAAAGGAATTAGAGAAAAGTGGAACTCCATTAGGACAAATGGCATCAAAAGTAGGAATCCCTCCTTTTACGGTTAAAAAATATATGGGACAGGCAAAGAATTTTTCTATACAAAATCTAAAAGAAAATTTATCCCGTTCAGTAGAGGTAGAAGAGAAGGTTAAAACCGGTTTACTTTTAGATCAAATCGGTGTAGAATTATTGATAGTTGAGTTTAGTAGAAGATAGAGAGGAAGGAGTACACTATGAAAACAATTATTAAAAATGGGCATATTTTGGATCCTTCTACCAATATGGATGAGACAGCAGATATTTGTATTGAAGATGGTATAATTGCTAAAATTGGAAAAAATATAGAAGAAAAAGATGTGGATGAGGTAATTTTGGCAGAAGGAAAGTATGTAATGCCAGGATTTATTGATTTGCATGTGCATTTTAGAGAACCGGGGTTTGAATATAAGGAGACAATTCAAACTGGTGCTATGGCCGCAGCAAGAGGTGGATATACATCTGTGGCTCCTATGCCAAATACAAAGCCAGTTATTGATAGTAAAGAAATGGTAGAATGGTTGCTGAAGAAGGAAAAAGAGGAGTCCCTAGTGCATCTTTTGCCAGTTGGAGCAGTAACCAAAGGACAGGTTGGAATGGAACTTGCAGACATTAAGGGAATGGCAGAAGCAGGAGCTAGGGCTTTAAGCGAAGATGGAAAGTCAGTTATGGATATTTTGGTATATCTGGAAGGCATGAAGGCTGCAAAAGAAAATAATCTTGTGGTACTTGCACACTGTGAAGATAAGAATCTAGTTCGTGGTGGTGTAATGAATGCAGGTGCGAAGGCAGAAGAATTTGGATTAAAAGGAATTACCAATGCAGTAGAGGATGTGATTACTGCTAGAGATATCTTTCTTGCCAATGAAACAGGAGTTAGATTACATCTATGTCATTGTTCCACTAAGGATAGTGTGGCAATGATTAAGCTGGCAAAAGAGGCTGGTTATGCAGTTTCTGGTGAAGTTTGTCCTCATCATTTTACGTTGGCAGATGAGGATATCCCTTGTGATAACAGTAACTATAAGATGAATCCGCCTCTTCGCAGCAGGGCAGATGTGGAAGCATTAAAGAAAGGATTACAAGAGGGAATTATGGAAGTAATTTCTACGGATCATGCACCACATAGTGCAGAAGAAAAGGCGAAATCCATGACAGAGTCACCATTTGGAATTGTGGGCTTAGAAACGGCATTTTGTTTATCTGTTACAGAGCTTGTAGAACAAGGTTATCTAAGCAAAATGCAGTTGGTAGAAAAGATGAGTTATAATCCAGCGAAAATTATTGGTGTGGATAAAGGGCAGTTAGTGGAAGGAAAAGTAGCAGATATTGTTATTGCAGATTTTAATGAAGAATATACAATTGATGTTAGTAAATTTGTTTCCAAAGGAAAGAATACACCATTTGCTGGAAAGAAAGTAAAAGGAAGAGTATACCAGACAATTGTGGATGGTAAAGTGATATATGATTATACAAAAGAAGTATAACAGGGGTTTAGAAGGATGAATTACATGACAAACGAAGTTTGGGATATATCTTCAAAAGAGAGAATACTTCATGAACTCATAGAACCTAATGTGTAGCGTTTATTAGACTTTCATAGTAAAAATACTCAAATTGAGAAAGGAAAGATACCATGATAAATAAGTTAGTAAATAAAATTTCTGATTTACAAGCACCAATTGTAGTAGGATTAGACCCGATGTTAGCTTATGTACCAGAGGATATAAAAAAACTTGCATTTGAAGAATATGGCGAAACTTTGGAGGGTGCAGGAGAGGCAATTTGGCAGTTTAATAAAGGAATTATTGATGCTACCAGTGATTTGATTCCGGCTGTAAAACCACAGATTGCTATGTATGAGCAGTTTGGTATTCCAGGATTGATTGCATTTAAAAAGACAGTGGATTACTGTAAGGAGAAAGATTTAGTAGTAATTGGTGATATTAAACGTGGAGATATCGGTTCTACTTCTACTGCTTATGCAATAGGTCATGTAGGAAAAGTGCAGGTTGGATCTAAAAAATATGCAGCATTTGATGAAGATTTTGTTACAGTAAATCCTTATCTTGGTTCCGATGGTGTAAATCCATTCTTAGAGGTGTGTAAAGAGGAAAAGAAAGGAATTTTTGTACTTGTAAAAACATCTAATCCATCTAGTGGAGAATTTCAGGACAAACTGGTAGATGGCAGACCTTTGTATGAATTAGTTGGTGAGAAGGTGGCTGAATGGGGAGAGTCTTTTATGGGGGATTCTTACAGTTATGTTGGTTGTGTAATTGGTGCTACTTATCCGCAAATGGGCAAGACTCTTCGCAAGATTATGCCAAAGACTTTTATTTTGGTACCAGGATATGGGGCACAAGGTGGCAAGGCAGAAGATTTAGTGCCATATTTTAATAAGGATGGTCTGGGTGCAATTATTAATTCTTCCAGAGGTATTATTGCTGCATATAAACAGGAGAAGTATAGTAAATTTGGTGAGTCAAATTATGCAGATGCTTCCAGACAGGCAGTTCTTGATATGAAAGAGGATATAAATAAAGCATTAACAGGAATAGTCTAATTGCGAAACTTAATTTATTCTTTAAAAAATTGTGCAGAATATTCATAAGTTGATTGTTGTATGTTTTTTATTTTTATAATCTCTTATGATATCTGCACAAATATATTTAAGTATATAAGAGTTTCGCAATTATTTATTTAACAAGAAAATGAAAAAGGGTAACAGGTTATTCTCTGGCTAAACTGTTACGAAACACCCATGCCTCGCACTGTGGCACCACCATAAATATATTCGCAGGGGTGTTTCGTAAACGAGGATGCACACAAGTGCAAAAGCAGCACTTGGTGCCCTACGAACCTTGCAGCGAGTGCAAGGTTCTACCTAAAAAAAGTGAATATATAGAAAAAAGAAATATAGGAGGCAGCCATGGCAGATAAAGCAATGGAACAAGGAATAATTACCAGTATTGTAAAGGTAACAGAGGGTATTTACAGTATGTGGGTGAGGGAACCAAAGATTTCCAAGTACGCGAAACCAGGACAATTTATTTCTATTTATTGTAAGGAGGGAAGTCAGTTACTTCCAAGACCAATTAGTATTTGTGAGATAAATAAGGATCAAGGGTTACTTCGTTTGGTGTATCGTGTGGTTGGAAAAGGGACAGAAGAATTTTCAAAAATGAATGTTGGTGACAGTATTCAAATTATGGGACCTTTGGGCAATGGCTTTACTTTGGAAGGAGAAACATGTATTTTAATTGGAGGAGGAATTGGCATTCCTCCAATGCTGGAACTTGCAAAGAACTTAGATGGTAAAGTGCAGATTGTGTTAGGATATCGTGATGCAGACTTGTTTTTAAAAGAAGAATTTGAGCCTTATGGAGAGGTTTATATATCTACAGAAGATGGAAGCATAGGAACAAAAGGGAATGTAATAGATGCTATTTTGGAAAATGAGTTAGATGCAGATATGATTTTTGCCTGTGGACCTACACCAATGTTAAAAGGCGTAAAAACATACGCTTCCCAAAAAGGTATAAAAGCACAGATTTCTATGGAAGAAAGAATGGCGTGTGGTATTGGTGCCTGTCTAGCCTGTGTATGTAAATCGAAAGAAAAGGATCACCATACGAATGTAAATAATAAGCGGATTTGTAAAGATGGTCCAGTATTCTATGCAGAGGAGATTGAATTATAATGAATATGAAGATAAAGATCGCTGGGGTAGAATGGAATAATCCAGTTACAGTAGCATCTGGAACATTTGGCTCTGGGGCAGAATATAGTGATTTTGTGGACTTAAATAAAATTGGTGCGGTGACAACAAAAGGTGTTGCCAATGTTCCTTGGGAAGGAAACCCTACCCCACGTATTGCAGAAACTTATGGAGGAATGCTAAATGCAATTGGTTTGCAAAATCCTGGTATTGATTTGTTTGTAAAAAGAGATATTCCTTATCTTCGGCAATATCCAGATACTAAAATTATTGTAAATGTATGTGGGAAGAGTACAGAAGATTATTGTGAAGTAGTAGAACGTCTTGCAAAAGAACCAGTAGATATGCTGGAGATTAATATTTCCTGCCCTAATGTAAAAGAGGGAGGGATTGCTTTTGGACAAGACCCAAAAGCTGTAGAAGCTATTACGAAAGAGGTAAAAAAGAAGGCTAAACAGCCAGTGATTATGAAACTTAGTCCAAATGTAACAGACATATCAGAAATGGCTTTGGCAGCAGAAGCAGGAGGTGCAGATGCTCTTTCACTTATCAATACATTAACTGGTATGAAGATTGATGTAAACCGAAGAACATTTGCTCTTGCCAATAAAACAGGGGGACTTTCTGGTCCTGCAATTAAGCCGGTAGCAGTCCGTATGGTTTATCAGGTGGCACAAGTTGTAAATATCCCTATTATTGGTATGGGGGGAATTATGAATGCAGAGGATGCCCTAGAGTTTATTATGGCTGGAGCAACAGCGGTTTCTATTGGAACTGCCAATTTCCATAATCCAAATATAACCTTGGAGGTTATTGAAGGGATTCAGAAATTTATGGAAAAGGAAGGTATTAAAGAGATTCAAGAATTAGTTGGTTGTGTGAAATAGGAGATATGTTTGTGTATATTATTCTGGAATATAAATAGGAATTGTTTTTTTAAAATGGATAATTGGAATTTATCAAGGGATGAAACGAAACAAGAAGTTGGTAGTTGAAAGGACAAGTATAAATGAAACAAGGAAGAATTGTTGTAATTACAGGTTCGCCGGGAACGGGAAAAACCACAACATCAGCTATTGTTGCAAAAGAATCCAGTATGGAAAAATCTGTCCATATGCATACAGATGACTTTTATCATTATCTTAGTAAAGGAGCGATACCGCCACATTTGCCTGAATCAAATGAGCAAAATTTGATTGTGATTGAAGCTTTTTTAGAAGCTGCAAAGCGTTATGTGCGTGGTGGGTATGACGTAATTGTGGATGGTATTATTGGTCCGTGGTTTTTAGAACCGTGGCTAAACATTGTCCAAAAGGGTTATGAAGTGCATTATATCATTTTGCGGGCGAGCAAAGAAGAAACGATGAAACGAGCAGTTGGCCGTACAAAATTAGATAGAGAAACAAATATTGAATTAGTAAAAATAATGTGGGAGCAATTTCGCAATCTTGGAAGCTATGAGTCCAGTGTTATAGATACCACGAATTATTCAATTCAAGATACTGTTTCAGTTATAAAAGAAAAAATTTCAAATAGAACAGATTTGCTCCAGGTATGATTTCTTTATCTTAATGGATGCACAACTTCTAGTTTGTTTTATATTAGGAGTGTAGCGGATAATACTAATTGGTGATAAGAGGGACTATATGGAACTATGTGACAAAGATTTTAGTGTTAATAGTTGAAGTAATAGTATAATGATAAAAGTAAAGGAGAGAATTATGAGTACAAGAATTGGAATTTTAGGATATGGAAATTTAGGACGTGGAGTAGAATGTGCTGTCCATCAGAATGATGATATGGAGTTAGTTGTGGTATTTACACGAAGAGATCCTGCAACTGTTTCTATTCTTACAGAAACGGCAACCGTTTGCCATGTTCAAGATGTAGCAGAATGGAAGGATAAAATTGATGTTTTAATTTTATGTGGTGGAAGTGCTACGGATTTACCAGAGCAGACACCAGAATATGTGAAATATTTTAATGTAATTGACAGTTTTGATACCCATGCACGTATTCCAGAACATTTTGCAAATGTAGATGCTGCTGCAAAAGAAGCTTCTCATATTGGGATTATTTCTGTAGGCTGGGATCCAGGAATGTTTTCCCTTAACCGTTTATATGCCAATGCTATTTTACCAGAAGGGAATGACTACACATTTTGGGGAAAAGGAGTGAGCCAAGGGCATTCTGATGCGATACGCCGTATTAGTGGTGTAAAAAATGCAAAGCAGTATACCATACCTGTCGAAAGTGCCCTAGAGGCAGTCAGGTCTGGAAGTAATCCTGAATTTACCACAAGGCAAAAGCATACCAGAGAGTGTTTTGTTGTTTTGGAAGAAGGTGCAGATGCTGCTGGAGTAGAAGAAGAAATCAAGACTATGCCAAATTATTTTGCTGATTATAATACTACAGTACATTTTATTAGTGAAGAAGAGTTGCTGAAAAACCACAGTGGCATTCCTCATGGTGGTCTTGTATTGAGAAGTGGTGTAACAGGCTGGAATAAAGAAAATAAGCACCTTATTGAATATAGTTTAAAGTTGGATTCAAATCCTGAGTTTACTTCTAGTGTATTGATTGCTTATGCAAGAGCTGCTCATCGTTTAGCAAAAGAAGGACAAAGCGGTTGTAAGACAGTATTTGATATTGCCCCTGCTTATTTGAGTCCTAAGAGTGGAGATGAGTTAAGGGCATCTATGCTATAAAATAGTAACAGGTTAGGTAGATCGTGCTGATTGAGATATTATTATCAATTGATCTATTATGTATAACTAAGTCTTTATATGTAAGCCCTCAGCTTTCATAAGACTTAGTTTATATTTAAGTTTATCAATATTTTTGATTAAATGATGCAATGGAAAAGTTTTAGTTTTACGAATTGGAAAATTAAGATTTGAAGGAGAAAACATGGAAGGATTGAAGATACGGCGTGCAACAGAATCCGATATATGTGTCATTGATAAATTGCTTTATGAGGTTCACAAAGTCCACAGCGATGCACGTCCTGATTTGTTTAAGGCGGGAGCGAAGAAATATAATAATGATGAACTAAAAAAGATTATTGCAGATGACAAACGACCTATTTTTGTTGCAGAAAAAGAAGGAGAGGTTTTAGGCTATGCTTTTTGCATCCACCAACAATATATTAACAATAATAATATGACAGATGTAAAAACCCTTTATATTGATGACCTGTGTGTTGATGAGTCTGCACGTAATGCACATGTTGGTAGATTTTTATATGAGCATGTCTTGAATTATGCTGCTAAGCACGGATATTACAATGTGACACTTAATGTGTGGGCTGATAATGTTAATGCTGTAAAATTTTATAAGAAACTTGGTCTTAAGATTCAAAAAATCGGAATGGAAAAGATAGTGTAATATAAATTAAGATAAAGAAAAATAGATTATATGTTAGTTACATTTAGAAACCGTAATTTACGGAGGAAATGTATAATGCAACTTGTGAAATTAACACACGACAATATTGAACAAGAACATATCTGTTGTGCCATAGCGAACAAAAAGGATGTTCAAGTTATGTCAAAAAAGAATTGGCTAAAGAAAAGGTTAGACGAGGGGCTTGTATTCTTAAAGTGTGATGTTCGCGGGAAGTGCTTTATCGAGTATATTCTAACCTATTGTTGGATAAGTGTATCGAGGACAGCAAAGAAAAAGGAAAAAAAGGACTTGTTATCTTATCTTCAAAAAAGAAAATGTAATTTCCAATTCATGGAATTGAACAAATTAAAACTCAGAGGTAGGATTTTTTATGTCTGAATTGTCAAAAGAAGAAAAAGTCAATGTTCAAAAAGTGGAAGGAAGATCAAAAAAATGAAGAGAAGTTAAATTCAAGATATTGATATGAAACATATTTTGAAACAGGAGAATCATGTGATGAATAATTTTGATAAAACAACAGAAAATAAAGACACTGCAAAAGAGAAAGGAAAATTAGAGAAGCGTAAGTTATCGGATAATTTACTTGTTGTGTATCTTCTTGTGCTAGTGATTATTATATTGGGACAGCTTTTAGGTTCACTTCTTCAATTTATACCCTTTATGGTAAGTACAGATTTTTGTACTACTGTAACTATGTATTTAGGATTTATAGGAGTTTGGATATTGGCAATTTTATATATGCGTTTTACAAAGAAAAACCGTTCAATTTTAAAGATACTTGGTAGAAGTGCGGCAGGAAATAATTGGATGAATTTCCTTATTGGTATAGGAATGGGGGTTGGGCTGAATGGTATTTGTATATTAGTGGCATGGCTTCATAAAGATATTGTGTTGTATTATGATACTTTTCAACCAATTTATATTCTAATTATTTTTATAGCAGTTTTTGTACAGTCTTCAGCAGAAGAATTGGTTTGCAGAGGTTTTTTGTATCAAAGATTGATGCGGAGTTATAAGAAACCAGCAGTGGCTATTATTGGGAATGCATTGCTGTTTGCTTTAATGCATTTGCTAAATGATGGTGTTACAGCTTTATCTGTGTTAAATATTTTTGTGGTAGGTATTTTATTCTCATTTATGGTTTATTATATGGATAGTATATGGTGTGCTATGGCAGTTCATACAGCATGGAATTTTACACAAAATATTATTTTTGGATTACCAAATAGTGGAATGGTATCTCCGTATTCTGTTTTTCGACTTGATGCCACTACTGCAAATAATAGTTTTGCATATAATGTTGGTTTTGGTATTGAAGGAACACTGCTTGCTGATACGGTTCTTATATTGGCATGTGTTTGTATGTATTTATGGGGAAGAAGATATGGGAAAAAAACATGTGATGTCTGGAATTAAATTTTAGGAGACAAACATGAGCTATATAAAAGCAGAAGAAATTCTGCCTATTGAAATAATAGAAATGATACAACGATACGTTGATGGAGTTAATATTTATGTTCCAAAAAGAAAAGATAAGCGAGTAGGCTGGGGGACAGCTAAATCATGCTAAGCAAAGAATATATGCAAGGGATCAGAAGATATATCAGGAATATAATATGGGGATTAAAGTTAAGGAACTTGCAGAAAGATATTATTTGTCAGAGAAAAGTATATGGCGAATACTACATAAAATGAAAAGAGAATGTTAGAAGTAGAAGAGTCGGCATTTGAGGTGTCGGCTCATCTTATATTCTAAAAGAAAACGAGGTTGAGATTTGAGGCAGAACACATATAAAATAAAGATACAATAGTAATGTATATAAATTGAATTATATAGCTTTTGTGAAATGCTGGTAAGAAAAAATAAAGTTGCAGATGAACTTTTACAAACCAGTAAGTATAGTCGGTGTATTTTTTTTGAGAACTATATTTATGAATATAAGAAAGACAAAGAAAGGGTGAAAGACAATGGTTGAAGTTGTAAAATTAAGAGAACATCCAGAGTTAGTTGCAATAGCTGCGGAGTGGTTTCATCAAAAATGGATTATCTCTAAAGAAGCATATACAGAAAGTATGGAGGAGTGTATTAACAATAATAAAACAGTTCCACAATGGTATCTTGTTATGGAGAATGATGTGATTCTTGGAGGTTTAGGTGTAATAGAAAATGATTTTCATAATCGTAAAGATTTAACACCAAATGTATGTGCAGTATATGTTGAAAAGGAATATCGCTGCCAGGGAATTGCTGGAAAAATGTTAAATTTTGTTTACAAAGATATGAAAGAAAATGGAATTAATACACTTTATCTTATTACAGACCATACTTCGTTTTATGAACGATATGGTTGGAAGTTTTTATGTATGGTTCAGGGTGATGGGGAACCAGATATGACTAGGATGTATTGGCATAACGAAATTTGAAACAGTGATTTGTGTGATAAAAATTAATATCTTTACCCTTCTACCTATATTTTGTATTTAGAAAATTGATTCTATGTATACCTTGTATTATAATAGCTATGTGGTGCGAATTGTGATGCTTAGATAAATGATGATATTTATATTATATCATTAGATTTATCAAGCGATATGGAATCTATAGGAGTTTGGGCAAATACAAGACAATGGTTAATTGAACAGGCTGATATTACATCAGAGGATTATTGGCATTATAAGTATTTTGAGGAAGAATGGCAATTATGTGAAGTATTGGAGGAGATTTCTGCCTATATGCACACATTTGTAATGGAGAAATCAAATAAAAAAAATCGGAATTTATGGAGGTAAATATGATACTTGAAACAGAGAGATTGTATCTGCGAGAGATGAATCAAGCTGATTTCAATTCTTTGTGTAAAATTTTGCAAGATGAAGATACAATGTATGCGTATGAGGGTGCATTCAGCGATAATGAAGTACAGGAATGGCTTGATAGACAGATTTCCCGTTATCAAAAATGGAACTTTGGATTATGGGCAGCAATTTTAAAAGAAACGGATAAAATGATTGGTCAATGTGGACTTACAATGCAACCGTGGAAGGATGAAGAAGTACTTGAGATAGGCTATCTTTTTGAACGATTATATTGGCATAAAGGTTATGCAACGGAAGCTGCAAAGGCTTGTAAAAAGTATGCTTTTGAAATATTGAAGGCAGATGAAGTTTGTTCTATTATTAGGAATACGAATACTGCTTCTCAAAATGTAGCTATTAGAAATGGCATGACAATAACAGATACTTGGACAAAACATTACCGAGGTGTAGATATGCCACATTTTCGCTATGTAATACAGCGTTAACAATTTCTTGTTTATCAAGGAGTTGAATGGAGCGAAAAATGGAATTTGCAATACCTATAAAATTGACAAATGAAGGATAAAATATGGATTTACCAATTCCAATACATTTACAACAATACCTTATTCCTAATAGAAGAATGTGTGTTCTTGGATGATTCTTTTTCTGCAAATGATTGGATAGATGGATTTGAATGTATTGCAATTTCTTTATCTTGCGAAGAATGTAATTTTACAGAAGAAAACTGGGGGGTTATAGAAACTATGTAAATTTCATAACTTTTATTAATGCAAAAAACAGTAATTTAATGGAGGTAAAATAACATGAAAGAAATTTTATTTGTGGTTTTGGAACAATATGCAGATTGGGAAGCTGCTTATATAACATCAGCAATCAATATGTTAGGACAAGGTAAATATGATATAAAAACCGTATCATTAACAAAAAATTATGTGAAATCCATAGGTGGTTTTAAAATAATGCCTGATTATGATATAAAATCCATCCCAACAGATTATGAAGCTTTAATACTGATTGGAGGAATGACATGGAGAAATGATGAAGCGAAGCAGGTGAAAGAATTAGTAGAAGATTGTTATAAAAATGGCAAGGTATTGGGCGGGATTTGTGATGCTTCTGCTTTTTTAGGTACAGTTGGTGTATTAAATAATGTAAATCATACAAGTAATGATTTGAATGATTTAAAGCAGTGGGCTGGTTCTGCATATACAGGGGAAACAAAATATATTGCAAAGCAGGCAGTTCGTGATAACAATATTATTACTGCAAACGGTACAGCAGCTATGGAATTTGCAAAAGAAGTATTACTTGCCTTAAATGTAGCCAGCGAAGAAAAAATAGCAGAGTGGTATAACTTTCACAAGTTAGGATATTATACTGCTTCTATGCCTAAAATGTAATTTAAGGTGACATATTAGTTTAGTATGGAAAAGAGTTAAATATGAAAAGAAAAATATCTATCCTTAATGGCATCTTTTGGGTGTTTATTTGGTTTGGATTTATGTTATTGTATACTTTTTTGGATATTTATGTATGGAGAAAGCTAACTCCATATTATGAAAAGTATTTGAATCTAATTTCAATTGTTTTGTGTAGCTTATCTTTTCTTGTTTTAATTATTAGAAATCAACATATAGAGATTGACTTTTTTGGAAATATTTCATCTTATAAAATACTATTGGCAGCAGGTTGTGCTGTGCTGTTTTATTTTCTTTTAGATAAGTGTTTAGATCCTATATTTGAGGACTTTTTCCCTATGAGTGAGGAAGATTATCAAAAGGAACTTTATACATTGGCGAAGACACCTTTTATTAGTTTAATCCAAATTTGTATTTTAGCACCTTTTATGGAAGAATTTTTAATGAGAGGTTTTTTACTAGATGGGTTAATGCAAAAATATGGAAAGGGCATTGCATTATTTGTATCTGCTTTTTTATTTGCATTGCTTCATTTTAATATGGTACAAACACTTTCGGCATTTATTTGTGGTATTATATTAGGTTTGTTATATATTTGCACAAACTCTCTATTCTGTTGTATCATGGCTCACAGTGGATATAATTTCATTTCTTATATTTCAGTAATTTTGCCACTAATTGGAAAAGAGTAATATGGACTGGGGTTTCTTAATTTATATAAATGATAATGAATAGTAGTGAAATAATTATAGAATTAAAGGCACAGGCATCCGAAAAGTACAAAGCGAATGTTGTTAAAATGGGAATACCAGAAGAATACAGCATAGGTGTTTCAACATCGGTTATAAGAATGCTTGCCAAAAAGATAGGTAAGTCTAATAAATTGGCATTTGAGTTATGGAATACGGGTTATCATGAAGCAAGACTTCTTGCTGTTCTTTTGTTTAATAGTAAGGAGATATCCGCTGCTGATACAGAAAAACTTATGAAAGAAGTTATCTCATGGGATTTATGTGACCACTTGTGTAAGAATTTGATAATCAAAAGAAAAGACTATAATGATTTTTTAATGAAATGAATAAATTCTACACATATTTATGAAAAAAGAGCCTCATTTACTTTAATGGCATCGTCTGTTCTTCATGATAAAAAGATATCAAACAATAGGATAGATACATATTTGAAATTGATTTATGAAAATTCAGATAGTGAGCATGAGCATATTAAAAAAGCAGTTTCATGGGCATTAAGAGAAATTGGAAAAAAGGACTTTGATTACAATGAAAAGGCTCTTTTCATAGCACATGAACTTATTGAAAATGGTAATAAGATACAGATATGGATTGGTAAAGATGCAAGAAAAGAATTGGAAAACTTGGTGAAGGTTGAGGAAAGGGATCGTTTAATTTCTACAAAAACGAAAATGGGGAGTAATATATAAATCTGTTTTGCAAGGGAGTTAAGTGAATATGATAGAAGTATTTTATTTTAGGAGTTGATTGGAACATTGATTTTAAATACAGGAAGCAGAACCGATATACCAGCTTATTTTAGTAACTGGTTCTACAATCGAATAAAGGAAGGGTATGTACTGGTCCGTAATCCTTATTATCCAACTCAGGTTACAAAATATGAATTAAATCCTAAAGTGATAGATGTACTTGTATTTTGTACAAAGAATCCCCAGCCAATGTTAGATAGATTGGAACAATTGGCGGATTTTTCTAGTTTTTGGTTTGTGACAATTACACCATACGAAAAAGAGATAGAACCTTATGTGCCAGATAAAAAAGATGTAATAGAAAGTTTTTGCAGATTGTCAGAGCAAGTGGGTATGGAAAGGGTAAGCTGGAGATATGATCCAATATTTATCACAGAAAAGTATTCAATGGATTATCATATAAAAAGTTTTGCTAGGATGGCAGAACAACTTAAAGGATATACTCAGCAATGTGTGGTTAGTTTTATTGATTTATATGAAAAGACAAAACGAAATTTCTTGGCAGCGAAAGCAGTAACAGCACTGGAACAGGAATATCTAATAGATGCTTTTTCAAAAATTGCAGAGAAAAATCAAATGCAGATTCATCTGTGTTGTGAGAATCCAGCACTGGCTCGGGAACATGTAGATGCAGATGGATGTATGACAAAAGAGGTACTTGAAAAGGCAATTCATGGCAGACTGAAAGTTCCTAAAATGAAATCAGCAAGGGAAGGATGTAATTGCCTTCTTGGTGCGGATATTGGAATGTACAATACATGTGGTCATGGATGTTTGTACTGTTATGCAAATTATAATACAAAAAGTGTTGTCGAAAACATGAAACATCATGACATGGATTCTCCGTTTCTTATTGGACATCAAAGAGAAGAAGATGTAATAAAACAGGCAAAGCAAGAGTCTTGGCTAAATAGACAGATTAGTTTGTTAGAATATGGTCTGCAATATAGAGATGAGTAATTTAAGTTTGGTTTGTAGAAAAAACGAAATTGGGAGGAAAGCTATGAAGAAGATACGAAAAATATTGAGTGTTATTATTGCTTTTATTTTAATAACATGTTTTGTGAATTTTATTCCTACGTTTAAACTGAAAACCTCCAATATGGAATTATTGAAGGGAAAATGGATAAATGTTTATTATGAAAAGGAGAAAGATGCCGCAATAGATACATTCAATTATGCAGATGAGGAAACGGAAGCAATAGCTAAAAAGTTAGGATTTACAGAGAAACAGAATATAAACGTTTATATTTACGATTTTCAATCTACAATGCAAAAGAAAAAATATGGCTTTATAGCTCTTCTTTTAGGATTAGATTGGTATATTGGAGATAATATTAAAACAAATGTAATTCTAACATCTCCAGCAAATCCAGGAGCTGTTCATGATTATGACAACAATAAATATGCAGTTTTGCACGAGATTGTACATGCCTATATAAGTGTGATAAATCCAGATATTCATTTATGGTTAACAGAAGGTATGGCTTTATATTTGAGTAATGGTGAAGATTTTTATAAAGAATATTTAAACTATATGTCTATTCCAAGTTATAATGATACCTGCACAAGAAATCCGATAAAATTTGAAAAAAGTAATGGTTATACATTTGCTAATATATATATTGAATATTTGGATGTTACCTATGGATGGGATAGTGTTCTTAAACTGATAGAAACAGAAGATTATGAAGAGTGTTTTGGAAAATCGCAAAAAGAAATATATAAAGGATGGGTAATTTACTTAGAAAATTATTATCAGTAAAAATAAGGAGAGTACTCTTGATTTTGTGGCTTAATTTAGGGGTATAATATAGCCATAAGATGAGGAGGCGGTATTATGCGAATTATCCCAATGCGTGACTTGAAGAATACTGTTGAAGTTGAGCGTTGTTGTGCAGAAGAAAACGGTCCTGTTTTTGTGACCCAAAACGGATATGGACGTTTAGTTGTGATGGATATTGAATATTACGAAAGAACAATGCAAAAAATGTATGAAACAAAGGTTGTTATGGAAGGAATACAAGATATGAAAGCTGGGCGAGTGCAGGATGGTCATACTGCAATTGGTAATATTAGGAGCAAATATGGCATCTAAATATTAATATCAGATTACTCAAAAAGCTATAGATGATCTAGATGGTATTGTCAGTTATATCGCTGTGGAGTTGGCAAATCCTATATCTGCAACAGGGTTTGTGGATAAATTACAATCTTGCATTGAAGAATCTTGTTTGTTTTCCATAAGTGGCTCAATTGTTATCAATGAGTTTCTGCCTGATTTGATTGTCAGGAAGAAAATTGTTAATAACAATATAATATATTATCTTTCTAATTCTGAAGAAAAACTGATAATGGTTCTTAGAATTGTTTATGGCAGACG
>JAAVZU010000102.1 GCA_022791815.1 Lachnospiraceae bacterium | reverse complement strand
GTTCGGGTATGTTACACTGCCGATGGGAAGTTTGTTTGATTTCCGTAATGGATTGAGCAAGGGAAAGGATTTCTTTGGAACGGGAATTCCTTTCATTAGATATACAGATGTTTATAATAACAGATTTCTTAGGGAGAATGATATTATTGCATTGGTAGAATGTACACCTGATGAGATTGAAAAACTGAGAGTTCATCGTGGAGATGTATTTTTTACCAGAACATCGGAAACAGCAGAAGATGTTGGCTGGTCATCGGTAATGCTGGATGACATTGGAGATTGTGTTTTTAATGGATTTACCATCAAGGCGACACCGAAAACTAATTATTTATTGCCGGAATATTGTGCGTTTTGTTTTGCCACAGATGATTTTAGACAGTATGTTACAAGTCATTGTGCTTTTACAACCAGAGCGTCATTAACAGGAAAAACCCTCGCAGAATATCAGCTTGCATTTCCGAGTATAGAAAAGCAACAGGAAATTGTGGATGTGCTGAATAAGTTCCATATTCTCTGCAATGACCTGTCCACAGGACTTCAGGCAGAAATCGAAGCACGTCAGAAACAATATGAATATTACAGAGATAAGCTGCTTACTTTCAAACAGCTTAACAAATAAAAGTGGGAGAGGTGATTAATGTGCCTTATTTTAACATTGTAGCCGAAACAAACGAAAATACAGTAGTAACACAGTATGAGCCAGTGAAGGCTCGTTCAGACCATTATCAAAGTGAGGCAGAGCTTGAAAAAGAATTTATTAAGATGCTCTGCGAGCAGGGATATGAGTACCTGAAAATTCATTCAGAAAAAGATTTGATAGCAAATCTTCGCACCCGAATTTCTGAATTAAACAATTATCAATTCACAGATAATGAATGGGATAGATTCTTTAAGACCTACATTGCAAATCCTAATGAGCATATCGTAGAGAAGACACGAACGATTCAGGAGGATAATGTTAAGAGCTTTGTTAGAGATGATGGTACTACCAAGAACATTACTGTGATTGATAAGAAGAATATACATAACAATCGTCTTCAGGTAATCAATCAGTATGTACTTGGCAAGGATGATGGTGCAGCTTATGACAATCGCTATGATGTTACAATTCTTGTCAATGGATTGCCTCTTGTTCATGTAGAGCTAAAGCGTAGAGGTGTACCTATTCGTGAGGCATTTAATCAGATCAATCGTTACCGGAGAGATAGTTTCTGGGCAGGAAGTGGGCTGTATGAATATGTGCAGATATTTGTTATCTCTAATGGTACAAACACAAAGTATTACTCCAATAGTACCAGGGATAATGCAATTAACGAGGTGAAAGCAGGTAAGAGTAAAAAGAAAAATACAAGCAATAGTTTTGAATTTACATTATTCTGGGCGGATTCAAATAATCGTGTGATTCCAGATTTGATTGACTTTACCAAGACATTCTTTGCAAAGCATTCATTACTGAATATCCTAACGAAATATTGTATATTCACCTCAGAGAATACGCTTATGGTTATGCGCCCATATCAGATTACTGCCACAGAGCGAATTATCAATCGAATTGAAATTGCAAATAATTATAAGAAATATGGTTCTGTTGCTGGTGGTGGATATATTTGGCATACTACGGGTTCAGGTAAGACACTGACCTCTTTTAAGACAGCAAGAATTGCAAGTCAACTTCCATACATAGATAAGGTTTTATTTGTTGTGGATCGTAAAGATTTGGATTACCAGACAATGAAAGAATATGACCGATTTGAAAAAGGTGCAGCTAACAGTAATACTTCCACAGCAATTTTAAAGAATCAGTTGGAAGATAAGGATAAAAAGGGTAATCATCATGATTACAAGATTATTATTACAACTATTCAGAAGTTAGCGACCTTTGTTAAGAAAAATGCAAATCATCCAGTCTATGATAAGCATGTGGTTATTATATTTGATGAATGTCATCGTAGCCAGTTTGGTGATATGCATACGGTTATTGTGAAGAATTTTAAGAAGTATCATTTGTTTGGTTTTACTGGTACGCCAATATTTGCTGTAAATTCTGGACGAGCTAAGAATCCAGAGTTCTTTACAACTGGTCAGACCTTTGGTGATCAGCTGCATACATATACCATCGTTGACGCAATCAATGATAAAAATGTACTTCCTTTCCGAGTGGATTATATTTCTACCATGAAAGAGGAAGAAGAAATTGATGACGAAATGGTTTGGGACATCAATCGAGAAAAAGCAATGATGGCACCTGAGAGAATATCTAAGGTTACTGCTTATATTTTGCAACATTTTGACCAGAAAACGTATCGTGGTGATAAGACCTATATTTATAACACTCTGACAAATATCAAAGAAGTGGCATCTGGAAAAAATGGAGTTGTAGAAGAGATAAAGAGAAAGCAGAGAGTAAGTGGATTTAATTCCATTTTTGCGGTAGCATCTGTCCCAATGGCAAAACTTTATTATGAAGAATTCAAAAAACAGATGGAGACAGATCCAACTAAGAAACTAAAAATTGCAACCATCTTTAGTTATGGAGCAAATGAAGAAGAATCAGATGGAATACTGGATGAAGAAAACTCAGAGGATACATCGGCACTGGACAAGCCATCCAGAGATTTCTTGGAGGCTGCAATTGAGGATTATAATAAAGAATTCCATACTGCCTATGATACATCCAGCGATAAGTTTCAGAACTATTATAAAGATGTGTCTCTCCGTATGAAGAATAAAGAACTGGATTTGCTGATAGTGGTAAATATGTTCCTGACAGGATTTGATGCAACAACGCTTAATACGTTATGGGTTGATAAGAATTTGAAGATGCATGGACTTATCCAGGCATTCTCCAGAACGAATCGTATTCTTAATTCCATCAAAACATTTGGTAATATCGTATGTTTTCGTAATTTACAGAAGAGAGTAGACAGTGCTATTTCATTGTTTGGTGATAAGAATGCAGGTGGCATTGTTCTGTTAAATAGTTTTAAGGACTACTACTATGGATATCAATCTGTAGATGGAAAAGATATGCCGGGATATGTGGATCTTATGGGAGATTTGGCAGAGAAGTTTCCGTTATCAGAACCACAGATAATAGGAGAACAGAATCAGAAAGATTTTATAGCTTTATTTGGTGCAATTCTTCGTATGAGAAATCTGCTGGTATCTTTTGATGAATTTTCTGGAAAAGAACTTATTACAGAACGAGATTTACAGGATTACTTGGGAAGATATCAGGATCTTCGTGATGAGTGGACACGTAAATGCGAACAGGGAGAAAGCACAGATATTATTGATGACATTGTTTTTGAAGTTGAGCTTATAAAGCAAATAGAAATCAATATTGATTATATCCTTATGCTTGTGAAGAAGTATCACGACAGCCATCAGGAAGATAAAGAGGTTCTTATTACAATTAATAAAGCAATGGATGCCAGCCCGGAACTTCGTAGTAAGAAAGCTCTTATCGAAACATTTATTGCAGGGATTAATGATGTAGAAGATGTTATGGCAGAGTGGCATGATTATGTTATTGGTATGAGAGAGGAAGAACTTAAAGCACTTATTGCCGAGGAACATCTAAAGCCGAAAGAAACACGAAAGTTTATAGAGAATGCTTTCCGTGATGGAGAAATTAAGACTGAAGGTACAGACATTGAGAAGATTCTGCCACCAGTATCCAGATTTGGGGGTGGCCGAGATCAGAAGAAGCAAGGTGTTATTGAGAAATTGAAGGCTTTCTTTGAGAAGTACTTTGGTATAGGAGGTTCAGCGAGTTTTGTAGAGGAACATAAGAGCGTTGTTTATGAGATGCCAGAGAATAGTAATTTGATGAAGGTGGCTGAATCTGAGTCAAGTTATGGTAAAATATAAAAATCATGTTGAAATTTATGGAGAATGTGAGATCTGCTTAGATATGAGGGATAAAAATGGCAGCTTCCGAAGAGTGAGTTGATAATCCAACCAAATGGCGTGGGCAGAATTTATTAGGGTGTGCATTGATGCAGGTAAGAGATACATTATTAAATTTTGATGGAGGTAGATTGTATGCTTGAAATTAAACGTATTTTTTTAACAGAACCAAATCTAAATAATGAATAGTAACTGTTCACACCTACGGTGCAAACAGTTACGGAATCCAGCCTATTTAGAATTCGCCTATGGCGAAAGGCTGGATTCTTGGTTGTTTTATGTTCTTGGCACATAGCTTGACAGCAAGTGTCAAGCTTGTGAGTGAACAGTAACAATGAACATTTTTTTATGAGAATCAGTTGCAGCCAAGAGTTATGTTTGGTAATTCTGAATTAGAAAAGTTATTTAAGGCACATGAAGACAACATTATGGAAATAGTGGAAAAGGAAATTAGGGATTATGTAAATTGTGATGACTTATGCAATGATGAAGAAGATATGTTTCCAAGAAGATGCTTTCTTACTGGGGAATGGTATTTAAGAGAAATTAATTTTGAAGATGCAGATTTTCTAAGTATTGAGACTGCTTTTCTTGGAACTGATCTGGGTTATAAAGATGACTATTTGGGCTTGGACGTTATTTTTTCTTATGAGGAAGATTCAGAAAATTTTAGGTTTGAAGGTGTGAATAGTGAGGCTTTGTAAATAGAAAATCCTGATAAATTATTTGAATGTTAATAATTATTTAGAAGGGAATGATAAAGTGGAAACATACAACAAATTACAAGGTGGATTATATGGACTGCTGATCGGCGATGCCTTAGGTGTTCCTTATGAATTTCATTTGGCAGAAGAAATTCCGTCATATAATGATATTGAAATGATACCACCTTCTGGCTTTCACAGGGCACATAGAGGAATAGAGCCAGGAACATGGTCTGATGATGGTGCACAGGCACTCTGTTTGTTAGATAGTATAATAACTTGTGGTAAATTTTGTTTAAAGGATTTTTCGGACAAGCTGTTATTCTGGTATCAGGAGGGAATGTGGGCAGTAGATGGTGTGGTCTTTGATATTGGAATACAGACAGGTGAAGCACTGATGGCTTATAAGTCTGGTATGGCATCGGAAAAATGTGGTATCATACGACCAGATGGCAAAGGAAATGGTGCCCTTATGAGAGTGCTTCCTCTTGCTCTTTGGCATACTGGCACAGATAAGGAATTAGTTATGGATGCACACAGCCAATGTCTGATTACTCATGGGAATATATGTAATCAGGTATGTTGTGGATTGTACTGTCTTGTTGCACGTTTTCTGCTAAATAGTTTAGAGTTTAGCAAGGCTTTGGAACATGCTATTCAAGTATTGCAGAGCATTTATAAAGAAATGCCGGAATATGAGCAGGAATTGGAATGGAGTGTACGGCCAGATGAACCTTGGGTAGGAAATGGTTCAGGATATGTGGTGGACTGCCTTAGAAGTGCATTTATGATTATGAAACGGGCTGGAAATTATGAGGAAGCTGTAAAACAGGCAATTATGCTTGGTGATGATACAGACACGACAGCATGTGTGACAGGAGGACTTGCGGGAATATTATTTGGATTTGAGAATATACCAAGCCGCTGGTATCATTCCTTGAGAGGAAAAGAAGAAGTAGAAAAACTTATCACACTTTTAAAAGGAGAAAATTAAGATGAAAGAAAAAGAATTTTTAGTATTTGACAATTATCCATTTAAACTTGCAGTAATACAGTTGCTTATGTATGAACTTGAACTTTTAGGAAGTAAATATAATGGTGGAGATGCATATTTTGAACAATATGAAGATGTTGCAGAAGTTTCAGATGAAGAATCCATAAAAAGATTAATGCCATATATAGAAAAGGGTAATACATATTTTCAGGAATTAAAAATTCCTTGTTCTCTTGCAGGTAAGGTGACAGAACTTTATGTTGGAGACGAACTGGATGTATATTTTCATATTAACCCACAATGGCTTGATTTTGAGGAGTATTTTGACGATGGAAAAGATTTTGATATTGTTGATATCAGTGAACAAGAAATCAAACAATTCCCGAATCTCAAATACATAACTTTTAATATGTATCATGAGCCGCCAAAAGAATTGATAGAAAAACTTAAAGGCTGGGGAATTGAGGTAAACCCACAGGATTAAGCAGATAAAAAATGGTTATTAAAATGTAAATAAAGTGTAGAAGAAATTAGAATAGGTAAAATTTTATGACAGATATAACAAACTTCTTAGACGAATTAAGACAGATTAATTGGTTTGAAAATAGTGGAATGCCGAATAAAAAATATAAAATGGTGTTTTCTGTTTTTGAAGCGTATGACAATTGGAATGAAAAAATGCTGGCAGTGTGGGAACCCAATGTATTTATGTTAGAGGATATAGCAAGTGAAAAGATAGGAGAAGGACAGATAGATGAAACCTTTTCTGCCATATCCTCTTCTATTGGAACTATAGTCTGGGAAAAATGGAGCGAATTTATTACAAGGCAGCATTTAGGGCAGGAAACAGGATTGGATTATGAAATTCTTGATATGGTTAAGCGGGATATATCATGGGCATGTATAGAAAGAATATTAAACATAAATGGATTTTTTACAGCCGTATTTGATGTTTATAAACAAGGCTATTTCCCTTGTGCATGGGAGGGAAATTATCTAGATGGTTATTTTGTTGTAATGTAGCGTGGGGGCTGACCAGTTGTCACTGGGAAAAATGAATTATGGAATACATAAAGAATTAAGAAAAAGGAGGAGTTAGATCTGAATAATGTATTTTAATATACAAACAACACGAGACCAATTGTACCAAACAGTTATCGGTTTATCAGAAGTGATGATCCAACCAATATTACTTCTGAGTAGATATTCTGGTAAAATATAAATAAAAAGGTTGAATGTTTACGATTTTTTTAAATAATTAATAAAAATTATTGGTAACTATTCGGGTAGAAACACGCATTTAATTTGCGTGTGACCTGAGAAATAAAAGTTGATTGCTATGTTGTGTATTACATTTATTGTTTAATATAGTAGAGAAAGGATGAAAAATTTGCAATATTTATCAAAAGCAAAATTAAAACAAACCCTTCACAAAATGACAATTTTGGATATTATTATGTGCCCGAAAGAGGAAGACTATTTGAGAATTACAACAATGCAAAAGATGGAGAATGGTTATATGTATATTGTGGATAATGGCTCTGGAGACTCTTTAATTATCTTTATTACACCTGATGGAGCGTATATGAAGGGATTTGATCATGAAAGTAAATGGAACCAGTTTGGAGCAGATGAATGGAATGAGGATTTTTATAAACAGATTTATAAGAATGCACCATCAGAATTTCTTGAATTAGTTGGAAATGAAGATGGACGGAATGAAACAACATTCTGTATGTGGTGTGTAGATGATACTGAAAAATGGTATCAAAATGAAACTTTGTATGATGATGATGATGGTGGGAAAGAGTATTTACTTGGATATATTAGGGAAAGTGCCAAAGAATGGTGTGAATGGGCAGAAGACTATTATGAACAAGAACTAAATATGGATATTGTTAAAAAAGTATATAAAGGAGCTTCCATAGATGATGAAATAATAAGTAAACTAAATGAAACAAGAAATATCAAAGAGGTCTTGCAAGAAATTAATGACCTAAAATGAATGGTATAATTTACAAAAGATTAGTGTAACAGTTCAGCTATAGGAGGAACGAAGACAAAATGTGGGATATGGATGAAGAACATAGAGAATTACTTGATGAAGAACATATACTTGTCCCGAATGTAGCAGAAAAGAAAAAGTATTGGATTTTATGAAAAATTTTTTTACTGAAGAATAATTGAGGAGATGAATTTATTTGAATATAGAGGATAATTTTAAACGACAAAAAAGTATTTATTTGTTTTATACCATACTTCCTTTTTTGCTATTTTGTGAATTAACATTATATGTTTATTCGGATTCTAAAAAATCAAATTTGAAAATATTATCATATGTTGGCTTGGCAGTTTTATTAATAGAAAGTGTTATGGTTATTATACAGATAGTGACAAGGAAGAAGTTACAAAAGAAATTTAGTGAATTAAGTGAGGCAGAGAGAGTTTCCTTTCGCACCAGACCATTGTTAGTAGGTCCCATCCTTGTAAACCAATCCTTTGTTGTAGAATATAGAATGTTTAGAAAAAGGATCATTCCTATTCGTGACATTTATATAGCAAAATATAAAGAAGAAGAATCTGACTCCAGAGCAGGTGCGATTCGGGTTAGCTTTGTATTAAAGAGGATAATTTTATTGCGGGAAGGGAAAAAAAGAATTTTATTAAAAGTCCCAGCCATATTTATGGGAGAAGAACCGTTAGTGATTGTGAATTCTATTAATAATGCTATAAAAGGCAAGAAAATAAATGAAAAGACAAAAGATATTTATGAGAAATATGATGGCGATTATCCCTTTTATGGTTATTTTTTAGTTGCATTATTTGGACTTTACTGTTTGTTACAGCGGCTTATCCATCCTATCATGAATTTTTTCGCAGATAAAGATAATAACATACAAAACCTTTTATTTCATTTAGGTTATGACAGATATTTTCAGATGGGTGTTTATGTAATAATTGGAATAGTTATTATCTTGGGTTTTATTTGGAAATATATGTATTGGGGAATTAATTTAGATTCCGTTTTATCTAATTTTATAGGGATTTCAATTCTAATATATGTAATGATAGCTCTGATGTCTGTAGTGGATTATGGAGATATTAGTACATTAGCCAGAAAAGATTATAAAGATTATCAAAAGGAAAATTATCAATATATTGAAACAAAGTTTATATATTGTGGAGACTATTTTTTTAGATATAAGGGAAATGTGGATTTAAGAGAGTTTCTGGAAGAAATGAATATAGAATTATTAGTCTTTAAAAGTTGTAATACAAATGAATATTTTTTATATGCATGTGAAAAGAATGAAAGCAAAATAATAAAGGAAAAGGAATATCAAATGAAATTTTTGGAAAATATGCATCTGATTGTTGATGGTTCATAACCAGCCATACAGTATATACAAGCTATGTCTGGAATAGAGAGGAGGGAGAAGAGATGAGTTTCGACTATGAACGTTTTTTATACAGCATTTTATAGCGAAGAATAAGCGTGAACGCCTGCAATTTGAATTATTGAGTGAAAGCAGGCGCCAGAATGGAATTTCCCATTTTGACCACAGTACAATGAAATATATTGATGAAAGAAAATTAATCTAAAGTGGAAGTGATATTTCATGGGAAGCATTGAAAGAAATGATTTATCAAAATACCAATGAAAGAAAATGTTATATTGTTTCATTTTATAAGGATATTGACCAGACTATGATAAAAGTTGAAGATTTATTTTATCGTGTAATAGGGCTTGGAAGAGTCTCTATTATGATATTTACGAATATGGCACTTATTGAAACAGAGCAGATACAAGGTCCGGCAATGAAATATGTTTTGAAATTATAATAGGAGTTTTTTTATGAAAAAATGGAGTTACATAAGGAATAAACTGGAAAATGAATATTTGGCAGAATCTCTTCGTGGACATATAGGGTATTATGTAACCACATATAGCCGCAGTCCTGATCATGAGGGGCGGGCAGCCATTTGTTTAGATGGAAGAGAAATTTTGAAGGGCAATTATTATAATCAATGGAATAAGGCAGAGCTCTATCCACATGATGAGAAATATGAAAGCAGAATGAAGAAGGAGCATCCATTTATGGATGAAGTGGCAATGAACTTAGGTCTGTTTGATCAACGGAGTTTTTATCAGGCTTTTCAAGAATTTCATAATCAAAGTATTGATGAAAGCCTGACAAGTGAAAACTTATTAATAAAAATATTTGCATTGCTGGACAGACGTGTTGGCAAAAGAAGACTAATAAAAATGAAATCGGAAATATTGAAAGAATCAGAAGTGATTCAATTGTTTTATAGTATCCGTATAAAAGCAGAGGGGATGTGGACTTGCCCACTTTATCCGCCAGGAGGAAATAATTAAGCCATAGTAAACATTCATGCAGCTCACTGCATCACTATGAATGAAACTTTACGTGTTTACTATCGGGTGATGTTTTTTCACAAAAACGCTCAAAGACATACGATTTAACTCAGGTGCTGCTGTGTCCCCAAATGGGACTTGCACCATCTTAGTTTTGTAGTAATATAATAGGAGTGATATATCATAAAAACTCTTTGCACTGCATATAAAATCTACAGTACAAACTGAGCAGACCATTGATTTTTAATCAAGGAGTCGGGCCACAATTGTGGCAGTGGAAGTAACAGTGAGTTGTTTGCAACGTAGGTGTGAACAGTAACAAATCTTTCATCCACGGGACAGTAGTTGCTAATACTGATTTGTGGGTGTTTTTTTATATTTAATATCTTTATACATTTTCTAAAAATCCCCACACATAGTTAGTGCCATAGAGTTATCTTATTATGTTGGAGGTAACAGATATGGGAAATAATCGAATATTGGAAGAAACACACACAATACCACAGGAGGATTTCAAAAAAGTAGTAAATAAGGTATCTATTATTACGATGACTCAAAATATTGTACTTTCTGTTTTCAAGTTATTAGCAGGAATATTTTCAAACTCTAATGCCATGATATGTGATGCTATTCATTCTGCTTCTGATGTATTTAGTACAATTGTGGTGATAATAGGTGTGAAGTTTGCATCCAAAGACCCCGATAAAGAGCATCCTTATGGACATGAACGTCTAGAATGTGTAGCAGCTATTCTTTTGGCGATGGTATTATTTATAACGGGACTGGAAATAGGTGTTCAGGCATTTAAGGATATTATACAGGGAAACTATGGGAAATTAGAAACTCCTGGAAAATTAGCATTAATTGCAGCAATTGTATCAATTATTACAAAAGAAATAATGTATTGGTATACGAGATATCATGCAAAGAAAATTGATTCCAGTGCGTTAATGGCTGATGCATGGCATCATCGTTCCGATGCACTTTCTTCAATAGGGGCTTTAATCGGAATTGGAGGCTCTATGTTAGGTGTACCAATTATGGATGCAATTGCCAGTTTAGGGATTTTTATATTTATTGTAAAGGTAGCTTTTGATATTTTTAAAGATGCTATGGAGAAAATGATAGATCATTGCTGTGACGAGGTTATGGAAAAAGAAATGTATGACTATATAATGAATCATGAGCAGGTACTTGGCATAGACTTATTACAGACCCGCATTTTTGGTAACAAAATCTATGTGGATTTGGAAATTCAAGTGAATGCGTCTTATACATTGTTGGAAGCACATAATATTGCGGAAGAAGTACATGTAAATATTGAACAAAATTTTCCAAAGGTAAAACATATTATGGTGCATGTAAATCCAGCAACATAAGATAAAACAAAAATTTGATTGACAAAGCGTGCTTGCACGCTTTGTTTTTTAGTTTTTTATATACACTCACACAAGAGATAACAGTGCTTTGCAATTTTGCTTGGTACATAAAGTGTGCAGAATTATAGTAACAAGAAAAATATTAATTGTATTGACATATAGTATAAACTGTGTTATATTCTTACTACGACAGAAGTACTATGTCTGTCGTGGTAGCGACTGACGTAGTAAGAAAGGAGGTAGAGATGAGTGGCATTAGTAGTGATGTAATAAGAGGTTATAACGATACCATGATATTATATCTGTTACTGGATGAGCCTTCCTATGGATATGAGATATCAAAAAGAATTAAGCAGCTATCTAATGACAAGTATATTATCAAAGAAACTACCTTATATTCTGCATTTACCCGGTTGGAAAAGAATGGATATGTGGAATCTTTCCGTATGGAAGATAAGGAAAGTGTGAAAAGAAGAACCTATTATCGGATTACGGAAGCTGGCAAAGAATATTATAAGGAAAAATGTGAAGAATGGTATGTTACAAAAGAAGTAGTGGAGAAGTTTATAGAAGTGTGAAGTTAGGAGGAGAAGAAGAATGGAAACAATAAAGAATTATTTAGAAACCATGTTCCAGAATTTACCTAATACGCCAGAGGTAAGAAAGGCAAAAATAGAGCTGGGACAGATGATGGAAGACAAATATACAGAATTACTTCAAGAAGGAAAAAGCGAAAACGAAGCAGTAGGAACTATAATTTCCGAATTTGGAAATTTAGAAGAACTTGCAGAAAGTCTTGGCATAAAAGAGATAGTAAAGGAAGAGAAAGAAACACCAAGAAGGATTGTAACATTGGATGAAACAAAGGAATTTATAAAAGATAAGATACAGCATGCTTACTTTATTGCATTTGGTGTACTTCTTTGTATTCTATCTCCTTGTGGTTGCATTTTATTTGATTATTATGCCCCAGCTTTAGAAGTAGTGATTGGCTGCACGCTGCTATTTGTGTTGGTTGCAGTTGGTGTTGGTATGTTTGTATTTTCAGGTTTAAGTATGGGGAAATGGGGATTTATGGATAATGAGTTATGTTCTGTGGAGATGAAAACGGCAGAATACATTAGAATAGAACAAGAAAGATTCCGTATGGCAAAAATTGGGAGAATAACAATTGGAGTGATTCTTTGTATTATTAGTGTTATTCCAGTAATGGTTATTAATGAAATAGAAGCAATAGCAGAAGTTTGGGAAGGTATTAGTGTAGTATTTATGTTTGTAGCTGTTGCAATCGCTGTTTTTCTTTTTGTTTCGGCGGGAATACAAAATGGATCTTATGAAAAATTATTGAGTTTAAGCCAATTTCAGAGTATGAATACATTTTACCCAAGACAACAAAAAAGGATTACACACTATAAGAATAAAACAGTAGAAAGTATTATGTCAGTTTATTGGCCAACCATAACATGTATCTATTTATGCTGGAGTTTTCTTAGCTATGATTGGCACATTACTTGGATTATCTGGGTGATAGCATCAGTAATAGAAATGTATATCAAAGCAGTATTTAAGGAATAAATAAAGATTATGGTGTTTTAAGTACAGAGTCTTATTAATAATAAAGTATTTCTTAAGAAATAAGGAGTGAAAATTTATGAAAAAGAATATTTACATGGGAGTTATTACTTTTATTACTATATGCTGCATTATTACTGGAGTTTTAAAAGGTGGTGTGTTACATTTTGGCAGTAAGAATGTACATTCTGAAGAAAAAAATTTGGAGGCCTATAGAAAATTATTCCTAGAAGGGGATGTTATGGACATTGAATTTAAAGAGGGAGAAAAATATTCCATACATTATGAGTATACAGATGGTCTTGATCCAATTTGTTCTGTGAATGGTGATACTTTAACTATTAAACAAAAGAAAAAAAGAATAAGATTTTTTGGCATAGGCAACCAAACTTGTAAGGTTACTATAGAAATTCCCCAAGGTACAGTATTAGAAGATATGAATATGGAATTGGATGTGGGAGAAGTTACCTTGGACAGTATACATAATAAGGCTACCACAATTTTCCTGGATGTAGGGGAAATAGAAATAGACAATAGTATATTGGGAGATACTAAATTAGACATTGATACTGGTGAAATTAATATATTGAAGAGCGAGTTTGGAAACATGGAAGCAAAAACAGATATTGGAGATATAGAAATTTCATCTATTAAAGATCTGACAAATTATTCTTTTGAATTAAAAAGTGGTGTTGGAGAGGTATCTGTTAATGATAGGGAACATGGAAGGAAATATGAAAATGATGTACAATCTGACTATAAGATGAAAGCAAGTACAGATATAGGAGACATAGATATTCGATATTAGTGCAAATAAATTTTTTTCCTTTGTTATTTTGTGGTACATTTATAGATAAGGTTAATATTAAGCATAAAACTTTTGTTACATGAAAAATAATCAAGATACGGTTCTATTTTATAGAAAGAACTCTATCTTGATTTTTTTGTCATAAGAGTTCATAATAAAGGGAATGAAAAGTATTTAAAAGTAACAGTTTAGCATCTGGCTGAACTGTTACTTTTAAAAGGTATATATTGGAAGGATATGGTGCAAAATAATAAAATGGAAGGAAGTGAAGAAAGTGTTTCAAGGACAAAGGGAAGCTTGTAAGATTTTAGGGGTATCGCCTTATGCAACAAAGGATGAAATAAAAAAAGCATATCGAAATATGTGTAAGATTTATCATCCAGATAGAAATTCCGATCCAAAGGCAAAAAAAGTATATTTAGAGGTGCAGCAGGCTTACAGGCTCTTATCACAACAAGAGTTGCAGATAAAGAAACCTAATATTTTTTATTATCAAGCACCACAAACAACAAAACCATGCAGAAAAATTATAGGAGGAAATCCTAAGGATAGGGAGCGGAGCAACCTTAGGGAAGAGACAGCCAGAAAGCTTCGTCAAGAAAGACACAAACGTTTAAAAGAACAAGAGGAGAAAAAGAAACGGGAGTTAGAAAAACGTCTTGCAGCAAGAAAGCTTCCATCAGAACGGGAAGCGGAAAAAAGAAGAAAGATAGAAGTGCAAAAAGAAGCAGAAAGAATTGCAAATATAATCCAGACACTTATGAATATGGAAACTTAACTTTTTTAGTGAAGGGGGATTTTATGAAGAAGAAAATAGTTGCAATTGGTACTGGATTGGCAGTTATAGGAGGAAGTGCAGGATACCTGCTATATTCGCCTAGTGAGCCAGTACCAAGAAACAGGGGAACTTTAGATATGACTCAGAAACAGGGAAATTATTATCTTGATGAGTTACGATACGAAGAACAGATGAATACCATTGCAATACCATATTTAGAGAAATATAAACAGGAAGGATATTTTCAGGCAGATGATAATATCCAGTTGCGATATAAAATGTTTCTTCCTAAAGATACAAGGGCAACGATTGTCATATCTCATGGTTTTACAGAGTTTATGGAGAAATATAATGAGATGATATATTATTTTCTGAAAGAAGGATATGGAGTATGTATGTTGGATCATCGTGGGCATGGAGGCTCTGAACGCGAAATTGAAAATCTTAGTAAAGTTTATGTAGAAGATATGGATGTGTATGTAGAGGATTTTCATACATTTTTGGAAGACGTAGTAATTCCAGCAAACCCAAATAAAAAATTGTATCTTTATGCCCACTCTATGGGGGGATGTGTTGGTGCATTGTTTTTAGAAGAGTATCCAAAATACTTTGAAAAGGCAATCTTAAATGCACCTATGTTAGGATTTAAGACAGAAGATTATCCACAGAATGTAGCAAAAGTAACAGGAAATTTAATGTGCCTGCTGGGACAGGGGGATTCTTATGTCTTTGGGCATGGGGATTTTTCCAGAGAGTATGATTTTGAAAAAGCTTGTATGTCTAGTGAAGCACGCTATTCCTATTTTTTAAACTTAAGAAGTGAAAATGAAAAATATCAGAATAATGGTGCAACCTTCGAGTGGCTAAAATCTGCATTTAGTGGAACGGACAGGGTAAGAGAAAAAGAGAATATGAAGAAAATACGATGCCCAATTTTAATCTTTCAGGCAGAAAATGATCAGTATGTAACAGATTATGGTGAGTATTATTTTGCTAATCATGTGAAACAGGCGAAATTAATTTATGTTCCAGGAGCAAAGCATGAAATCTTTAATTCTGAAAATAATATTTTGATTCCATACTATAATAAGGTATTCCAATTTTATAAAAAATAAATAGAAATAAAAGGACTATGGCAAAACAAAATAAATTGTTTTGGATAGTCCTTTTTATTATTAAAACCCAGAAAATTACATTATAATTGGAGTTCATCCAGATTGGTATCAAAGCTGCTATAAAAACTAAACTTACATGCTTACTGACACAGCATGAAAATGAAATATTAAAGGAACTTTCGGAACAATCCAATTACTTTTCCTACAATAGTTAAATCAGAAACAATAATTGGTTCCATAAAATCGTTTTCTGGTTGGAGACGGAAGTGTTCATCTTCTTTGTAATAGGTTTTCACTGTGACAGAATCGTCAATTAAAGCAACTACAATATCACCATTTTCTGCAACTGGCTGCATTCGTACCAGAATTTGGTCACCGTCAAAAATTCCTGCATTTATCATACTTTCTCCTTTTACATGAAGCATAAAAGTGTCATCTGAAGGCATATCCTCGGATAACAAAGGGAAATATCCCTCAATGTTTTCTGTTGCAAGAATTGGCTGGCCAGCAGTTACTGTTCCAATAATAGGCACATTAACAATCTCTCGTCTAGTGAGATTAAAACTATCATCTACAATTTCAATTGCTCTTGGCTTTGTAGGATCCCTGCGAATATATCCATTTTTTTCTAAAGTTTCCAGATGGGCATGAACAGAGGATGTAGATTTTAATTGTACCGCTTCACATATTTCGCGAACAGCTGGTGGGTATCCTTTATTCAAAATTTGTTTTTTTATGTATTCCAAAATTTCCATCTGTTTTTTTGTAATCTTTCCATAACTCACTATAATGACCTCCCTTGTGTAATTTATGGTATTTTTATTGTATAGGAATTATAAACCTATATTAATTATAACACAAACGTATATAGATGTCAAACAGATGTTCTCGAACATTTGTTTAAAAAAGTGCTTGACAAAAAGAACAACTGTTCCTATAATAAAAACAAACAGTTGTTCGGAAAGCGGAGGTGTATTTATGGAGGATATGGAGAAGATGCCTGCAACTAAACAGTATAAAATATGGACTCAGAAGGAACTTATTTTTGTAGGAGTTTTATTTATTCTTATGGTTTTTGTTCTTACTACATTGCTTATGAATATGGACTTGGTAAAGGCAGCAAAGGGGGCAGGAGAAACAACAGCAGTATATCGGGAAAAGATAGTAACAACAATTTGTATAGAAAAAGATAGTACCTTGTGGGATATTGCCACGAGATACTATACAGAAGAATATCAAGATTTGAATGATATGATAGAAGAAATTAAAAAAAGCAATGATATGGTAAAGGACACTATTCATGAGGGAGCATATTTAATTATTCCGTATTATGTTAATTGTGAAATAACACCACACTATTAAAAATCCTAGGGATTTGTATAATAAATATGTTTAAATCTGATGTTTTATTTTTGTTACGAAGATATTTTTTATATTCTCTTTAACAGAGGGAGTGGCCAGTCTTCAAAATTTCCGTTTAATATTGCCCGTAATAAGCGGTTTTTACAACCAGGAATATCTTTGTTAAGCTGCTGTAGCATACTTTTTACATAAGTCCGTTTGGTATGTCCTTCATAAGGGCATGGATTTGCTAAGACTGGAAGTGGATTTTGGTTGACAAATCCGGTGATATCAGTTTCTTTTAGATAAATTAGAGGACGGATTAAAGTAAGTTTTGTGTGACTCCAAAAGGTGAGAGGAGAGCAGCTATGAAACCGTCCTTCATAGAGAAGAGAGAGAAGCATAGTCTCTATCAAGTCATCTGCATGATGTGCAAAGGCTACTTTATTACAATCGAGTTCTAATGCTTTTTGGTTAAGTGCACCTTTTCTTAGCTTTGCACATAAGGAGCAAGGTTTGGATTTTGTATTCACTATATCAGATATTTTTGTATTAACAACATAATATGGAACATTTAGAGATTGGCAAAGTTTGGAGATTTTGGAAGTATCAAAGGGTCCATAGTTTAAATCAACCGTAATCCCAATAAGTTGGAAATGTTTTGGATAGAATTTTCTTAAATTAGATAATGCTAATAATAGTACAAGACTGTCTTTACCTCCAGATATTCCAACTGCAATTTTGTCACCTTCTTCAATTAATTGATAATCTTCAACAGCTTGCCTGGTTAAACTTAATAATTTTTGTAATTTCATATTTTCACCATACCTTTTCTAAATCAACTATTCATGTAGAGCATAATAAACTTTATTTTTAATGTATGAAGAATTTGGGTTAAATTCTTACTTAGTAGTTAAAAGGATATTATACCCGATTTTACAAAAGATGTAAAACTTATAGGCTATATCATTTATTTGCTTTATGGAATGAATGATGATTGTAACATGTTAAATAGCATACAATTATAAAATGAAAAAATTTTAGCGGAAATATTCTTTTGCTTTTCTATTTTTAAATTTGAACAGATTTTGTAACAATAAATTAGAAAATAAGTACTTTAGCAGTATTTTCACCCTTTGTTTGACATAAATTCAACATTTTTGTATAATATCATAAGTATCCTAAGAAAAATAAAAGAAAAGGGTGAAAATATGCAGAAAACAAAAAAAATTAAAAATTATGTCATAAGAGTAATTTGTTTTATATGTTTATTTATGTTACCTATGACAACATTAAATGCTGCTAGTTCTTTGAAGTTAAAGTATGATGGGAAGACAGTGACTTATAAAAAATCTACAGCAAAGTTTATTGTCAATGGAACAGAAGTTTCTCTAGGAAATGCAAAAGGATTGATTATTGACAATGTAGCGATGGGGTATTATAAAGCAATTTTTGAAAAAGGTTTAGGTGCTACATGTGTTTTAGACAATAATAAAAAGAAACTTACTATAAGTAAGTTTGACAAGAAAGTAGAATTAACATTAGGAAGTAAAACGGCTTATGTTAATGGGAAAAAGAAAACACTAGATACAGCACCAAGAAAAATAACTTATGTGAAAGCTGACATTTCAAGAATATTAGTTCCAGTACGTTTTGTAGCGGAGAATCTGGGATATTCTTATACATGGACAAATTCTAATGCTACAGGTGCAATTAAATGTAATTGGATCGAATATGAGAAAGATGGTAAGATTTATAAATATACTGGTAGTAAGGTAAACTGTAGTTACAATGGAAAAAATATTTCCTTTGGAAGTATGCCTGGTATGATTGTGAGTGGAAGTGCTGTTTTGAATGCAAAGAAAGTATTTTCAACTACAATGGGATTATCTTATGCATATAGTAGCAAAAATAATACACTTACCTTAAAGAATGATAGTATTAAAGTGGTTTTTACTATGAATAGTAATAAAGTGTTAGTAAATGGAAAGGAAGACAAGGTAAGCGTTGCTCCATTTCGGTTAAAAAACTGTGCAAATGGCACCACATATACTATGATACCTGCAAAATATACTGCAGAAATTTTTGGTTATGAATACAATTGGAACAATAAGACAGTTACATCTGAGATTTATCAAAAAGGAACAGTGGATGGACTAACAGTAGCAGCGGATGCAAGTATCTGTTTTACTTTACCTAAAGCGTTATCGTCTGGTGCTGTCAAGAATTCAGATAAATATTGGAATAAAAAGTTTACAGTTACCATTAATGGTGATTATAGAGATTATTTAAAGAAACATCCTATTAGTATTCGTAATAAGGTGGTTACTAAATATGCAGTTGCTCTTAATTCTTCTGGTAATACACAGATTACATTTACAACCAGTAAATTACAAGGATATAAAATAAATATAAAAGATAATATTATATGGATTGATGTGGGAAATCCAAAGAATATTTATAAAAATATTGTTGTTTTAGATTGTGGTCATGGAGGATATGATTCTGGTGCGGTGGGAGGAACTGCAAAAGAAAAGGAGTTAACTTATAAGATTCTTTATACATATGCAAAGAGTTATTTTAATAAAGATTCTTCTAATGTAAAAGCATATTGGACAAGACATGATGATACCTTTGTATCTTTAAATGACAGAGCTGCCTATGCCAAGAACATTGGTGCAGACTTGTTTGTTAGTCTACATATGAACTCTGCATCTGCATCTGCCAAAGGAACAGAAGTATTTTATTCTCTTTCAAATAATAGTAAATTAAAGAATGGATTAAATAGCCAAACTATGGCAAGTATGTTTTTAAAAAGCATGGTTTCTGTAATGGGAACAACAAACCGTGGTGTAAAAACTGCAAAATATGTTGTAATACACAAGAATACAGTACCAGCTGTTTTAATTGAATTGGGATTTATTTCTAATAGTAGTGAAAGAGCAAAATTAACAAATACAAGCTATCAGAAAAATGCAGCAAAAAAGATTTATGAAACAACAGAGGAGATTTTCAAGAAGTATCCAACAGGAAGATAGATGATTTCATAATGATGATGGAAAGGAATGTATAAGTGTGAAAAGTACAAAATTTCAGAGAATTTGTAGTTTAATGTTACTGTTCATTTTATTGATAGCAATATGGAAAGAAACATCTTTTGTACCAGATCAATTATCAAATACAGTAAATATGGAAGAAGTGATAGCCAAAACTGGAAACTCCAAGAATGAGATGAAGGCTGTTTGGATATCATATTTGGAATTTGGTGGTGCCAATATGAGTAAAATGTCAAAGGCAAAATTCCAAGCTTATATTGATAAACTATTTACAAATACAAAAAATCTTGGACTGAATACAGTGATTGTGCAAGTAAGACCAATGGGAGATGCTTTCTATGCATCCTCATACTTTCCTTGGTCTTCGTATGCCTCAGGAAAACAAGGAAAGAGTCCAGGATATGATCCACTTGCATATATGGTAAAGGCAGCACATAACAAAGGATTGAAGATACATGCATGGTTAAATCCATACAGGGTTACGCTTACTGGAACTAATGTCAAATCATTGTCTTCCAATAATCAAGCAAGAAAGTGGAGAAACTCATCTAGTAATTCTAAGAAAAGAAACGTTTTAACTTTTAATGGTGCACTTTATTACAATCCAGCTAAAAGTGATGTACAGAATCTAATTTTAAATGGTGTAAAGGAAATTGTAAAGAATTATGATGTCGATGGTATTCATTTTGATGATTATTTTTATCCTGCATTAGGAAATAATTACAAATCAAATTTTGATGCAAAAGAATACAAGGCTTATGTTAAAAATTGCAAAAAACAAAAGGTAAAGGCAAAGTCCATTGTGTCATGGAGAAGAAGTAATGTAAGTAATTTAGTTAAGAAAGTATATAAAACAATCAAGTCTATTGATAAGAAGGTAGAATTTGGTATTAGTCCTGCAGGCAATATATCTAATTTATATGCCAGTGATCGATACTATGTAGATGTTAAGACATGGATGAAGTCATCTAATTATGTAGATTATATTTGCCCACAGATATATTGGTCTTTTACACATCCAGTTTGTCCATATACAAATACAGTGAAGCAGTGGGCAGCTATTAAGAAAAATAGTAAAGTGGATTTATACATTGGAATTGCTGCATACAGGGCAGGAATTAGTAGAGGAGAAGCTAGAGCTATTGGAGATACTGGTTGGATAAAGAGTAAACAAGAATTAAAGAAACAGGTGATTACTGGACGTAAGTTTAGTAAAGTAGATGGTTTTGTATTTTACCGATATGATAATTTGTTTTCCAGTAAGTTAAAACAGGAACGGGCGAATTTGAAAAAAGTATTATAATTGTTCAAATCCATGAATAGTACAATGTATTAAAATAAAAAAGTCAGATTGTTAGGGTATGGTTCATAACAATCTGACTTTTTTATTGGAATATGCAAACAGTGGTAACTAAAAGATATGGTTACTTAGAGCTTACACAAAAGCATATTTTGATGAAAATTAACATTTCTCAGGTTCTGGATAATCTATGCCAAAAGTATCTACAGTCATAGTTTCTATCTTTTGATCTTCTAGTGGACGGTCAGAGTAATCTGTCTGTACCTGAGCAATTTTGTCTACAATGTCCAAACCTTCTGTAACTTTACCAAAAGCTGCGTATTCTCCATCAAGATGTGGAGAAGTTTTGTGCATAATAAAAAATTGTGATCCCGCAGAGTTTGGCATACTGGAGCGTGCCATAGAAAGAACGCCAGGTGTATGTTTTAAATCATTTTGAAATCCATTATGAGAAAATTCACCTTTGATAGAGTAACCAGGACCACCCATACCAGAGCCTTCTGGACAACCCCCCTGAATCATAAAGCCAGCAATTACACGATGGAAAATAAGTCCATCATAATACCCTTTTTTTATGAGTGAAATATAGTTGTTTACTGTGTTTGGAGCAATTTCTGGGTATAATTCTGCTTTAATAACATCTCCAGATGTCATAGTGATAGTAACAATTGGATTTTGTGCCATAATAAAAACCTTCCTTTCATTTGTTTTGATGTATTAATCTAATTATACTCAAACCATTATACATAGGATTATAAAAAGATGCAAGTCACTATTTTTTTGGTTGTACAGATTCTATTAAAGTAGTAATTCCTTGTATAAATTCTTCTGCGGAAGCCATTTCATGATTTGTAAACCAAAGACGGATGCTTTGTATAATACCTCCAGTATAGAATGCAGCCAAAATGTCATGAGGAATATGGAGTTTATCCACATCCTCAGGGTGTTCTTCTACATTTGTATAAACATCTTTGTAGATTTCATCAGCAAAAATATCCAACAATGTGGAAAACATATTGCTTTTTGCCACATTATCAATTAGAGAACGGTTTTCTTTCATAAAATAGATACACTCTTTAAAAATATAGGTGTAATAAGAATAGGGGGTGCCGCTTTTTTCATAGTCATGAATATGAGAAAGAAAATTACCCAATATATTGCGAATAAAAAATCCAAAGAAATCATATTTATCAGCAAAGTGTTTATAAAATGTTGCACGACGGATATTTGCTTTAGTACACAGGCTATTTATTGTAATTTTTTCAAAAGTAGTTTCATTTAGCATTATAAAAAAGGTATCACAGAGTGCTTTGTGAGTACGTTGAATCCGCAAATCTATTTTTTCTTCCATGATTACCTCCTAAATTAAAAATAAGAATCAATATCATCTAGTAGAGTTTGAAATTCTTTTTTCGCTGTTTCTATAATTCCCAAATCATAAGTATTTAATGCCTTTTCAAATTGATACAGGGCATGTTCCACAGCATGTCTCTTTTCCCCTATGCTTTCTTCATAAATACGTTCCCCACGTAGAAGAAGATATTTATTTTCTTCCCTATCTCTTGGATGGATTTTCAAATAAGATAAGGTTTGAAAACGTTCCGCAATTTCTTCGTCTGTCATATCTACATGTTGACCTCGGAAAACTTCCTTTGTTATTGTTCCAGTGGAGATTACCTTGACCTCTACCTCTAAAATAGAATTAATATCGTATGTGTAGGTTACATCAATGGATTCTTCACCTGCTTTTCCTGCTGGGACAGGAATTTCCAGTTCTCCAAGAGACAAGTTGTTTGCAGCAAAACGGCTTTCTCCTTGCAGTACATTTATTCGGACTTTTTCTTGATTATCATGAAGAGTATAAAGTCTTTCTGTACGGCTGGTAGGAATAACAGTGTTGCGTTCAATGATAGGACAAAAAATACCATCGTCATATCGTCCCTGCTCACGCTCCCGACAAATTTCTGTACCAAGAGTAAATGGGCAAACATCTGTTAAAATAACTTCTTTAACAGATTCTTTTCTCTCCTTCATAGCTGCCTGAATTGCCGCACCAAGAGCAACTGCTTCATCTGGATTGATGGTTGTATCAGGAATTATTTTAAAGAGTTTGCTGACGAAACGTCTGATAACAGGACTTTTTGTGGAACCACCTACTAATACTATTTTATCAATATCCGAAAGGCGGATATGTGCATCTGATAAACTACGCTTTATAGGATGACGGATTCGTTCCAACAAATCTGCACAGGCGGTTTCGTAGCGGCTTAAATCAATATCCATATTATAAATTTGCCCATCAATATTACATTGCATAGTAGATTTCCGGTTTTCAGAAAATCCCAATTTACAAAGGTCTGCCTGTTTGTGAATGTGGCGAAGAGTTTTTTCATCTATTTTTGTTCTATCTAATTTTGGAAATTTCTGGAAAAAAATATCCTCTAAAACATTTGTAAAGTCTTCTCCACCAAGATAATTATCACCAGCTACAGCACGGACTTCTAAAATAGTATCGTATAATTCTAAAATAGAAATATCAAAAGTTCCTCCACCTAAATCGAAGACCAGAAACTTCGCATTTTTTGGACTTTGGTATAATCCATAAGCAATTGCAGCAGCAGTTGGTTCACTTATGATACGTTCTACCTTTAATCCAGCAAGTTCCCCAGCTCTTTTAGTAGCCCGTCTTCTGGCATCATTAAAGTAAGCAGGTACACTGATGACAGCTTCCGTTACTTCTTCTTTTAGAAAATGTTCTGCATCTTCTTTAAGAGCACGAAGAACAAAAGAAGAGAGTTCTTCTGCTGTGAATTCTTTGTGGAGAAGAGAATATTTCTTTTGGCTTCCCATATCTCTTTTAAAAACACTTGCTCCAGAACCAGGGTGTAAAAGATTTTGTTCTACCGCCAAATCACCTATATAAAGTTGTTCACTTTCATCTATTGCAACTACAGAAGGAGTCAGTAAATTGCCAAGACGGTTTGGGATAATCTTCGGTCCTTCATCAGTATAATAGGCAACAAGACTATTTGTAGTTCCTAAATCAATTCCAATAATCATAATAGTATTCCTTTCTATTTATTAAATTTCTCTAGTTCAATTTTTGCCATATCACAATGAGGATTTAATTCTATGGCTTTTTTATAGTGAAGAAGGGCATTGTCCTTTTCACCTTTAATGTTATAAAAATGTCCAAGATACAATTGGTACTCATAGCAGCCAGGATAACGGCAGCCTTTACAACGAAGACCAGAGTTCATGCGGGAAAATAAAAGTAAAGCCTTATCGGCATCACCCAATATCATATAGAGTTGTCCTATAATACTCAATCTTACAGGGGAATAGGGTGTATAGTTATAATAATCTTCTTCGTTGTCATAAATTTTTTGTAAAGCTTTTAGAGAGAGTTCTGCATGATCCTTTGCTTCATCAAATCGTTTCATCATATAAAAAGCAAAGGCACAATCCTTTTCATATTTGAAACGTGTATAGGAATCCAGAGGATATTTTAAAGCTTTTTGGTAATAGGTTAAAGCTTTTTTATAATTTGCCATCTCATCATAGAAAATATCACCTATAAAATGATAATGCTTTGCCATATCTTCCTTTTTTGCTTTTTGTATATAGGATGGTATAGCAGAAAAAAATGAACTGATTTTTTCACGTTTAATAGAATGTAAAATTCCCTTTTCCTTGATAAGTTCTAAATTTTGTGTATTTTGGTATGCACGGATGGCTTTATCTGTATTGCCCATATAAGAATACAAGTCACCGATTTCTTCCCATGGAGATAAATCATCCGGAAACAACTCTAAATTCCTTTTATAACAGGATATAGCTTTTTCAAAATCAAACATGGCTTCATAGCAATCAGCCATATTGCCATAAGGAAGAGGGGTTTTATTTTCCTGCATGTATTCGGCAGCTTTTTGGAGGCATTCTATAGCATGGTTAAAATCCCCAAGATATTTATAGCAGCATCCTAGATTATTCCATGCTGCCCAGTCATCTGATATAAATTCTATTGCGGCTTCAAAATCATGGATTGCCATTTCTATATATTTAGCATCCATAGAATTCATATAAATAAGTCCCCGGTTTACACGATAGTAGCAACAATCATTTGATTCAATCTCTTTTGTAGCATATGTAATTGCAAGCTCCAGATACTTGATGTCTTCATCATTATGATATAAATTGTTATAAATATCTGCAAGTTTTTCATTACAGTCTCTGTAATATTCGTCTATGTCCAATGCAGTACGGTATGAACGAATAGCCAGACTTATGAGATCTGTTTCTCCATAAGCCAGACTTTCATAACAGATACCTATATTATAATGATATACGGCAAGATGTTCATACTCTTCTTTTCCCTTTTCGTATGTTTCCAGTGCTTGTGGATATTTTTTCATCTGTACCAGAATGTCACCAAGAACCATTTGATATTGTAATCGTTTTGGGTTTTCCTTACTGGCTTTTGAAACAAAGTTATAAGCTTTTTGGAGTTGATCTGTATCCCAATATAAAAGCCCCATTTCATAACTAATTTCTGAGATATCTTCAATATCGCAGTCAGGTTTTATCACTTCTTTTTGAAGATGTTTTATAATTGGGAAAATAGCAAGAACATCTTCTTTGCTTTTTGCCAGATTCCGAAGAATTTTTGCTTGATATAATTGCATACGGGGAGTTAGGGTAATCTGGTTCTTTTTTGCGAGATCTAGGACTTCTTGTGCATCTTCATATTGTCCATGAAAAGAGAAAACTTCACACGCAAACATATAAGGTTTGTAATATCCAGGGAAGATATCTATAGCACGATGATAATCATCTACCACTTCCTGACCTTTATCTAGGTGATAAAAACATTCCTGACGAATGACATAAGCAGGATAGTAACTGGTATCTTTGCTTATAATAGTATCACACAAATCAATTGCCTTTTCATAGTGCTGGTGTTTCAAATAGATATCAGCAAGATGATTTTCATATTCCAATGATTCCATAAGGCCGTCCGATTTAGAAATTGCCGAATGTAGAATATCTTCAGCTTCTTTTAATCTGTTTAATTCACTATAACATTCACTAAGAATATAAGATGCCATTCCTAAACGTGACATACGTTTTCGGGTTTCTTCTGTTCCATCATCTTTCAAAGAATAAATGATAGAATACCATTTTTCTAATAAAGGAAGGGCATCCTTATAGTGTTTTATTTGATATAAAAGTCTGCCATATAAATTATAGTAGTTATATTCCGTATCTTTGCTTGGTTCATAATTTTGCAATAAAGAAATAGCTTCATCATTGCGATGATTTTGAAACAGACACCATCCTATTTCTAAAGGAATTTCTAGGGCAGAGAAGTGGTCATTTTCATTTCCTGTTTCCATATCTTTTGTTAAAACAGTAATCAGAGCATCATTTACTTTTGTCAAAGAAGCTTGAATCTCTGGGTTATCCCCGTCTATCTCAAGAAGAATAATAAGAGAGTCCTTTGCGTCATAATACATTTCTTCATCCATATAGTATTTGGAAAGATAGAATTGTGCATAATAGTTTTTCGGATATTCCTCTGCTATATGTTTCCAAAGATTTACTGCATCTTCCTTGTATCCATTTTCATATTTACAAACACCAGTGTATAACTGGATATAGTTATCATTTGGATATTTGTCAAAAATAGGGGAAATTAGGGATAGTGCCTCTTCCTTTTTACCAGCAAGGAGCAAAAGACGGCTTTTTTCCACATCTTCATAGGGATGATAAACACCAAAAGAAGAGAGCTGATCCAATAAGTGGTAACATTCTTTAGTATCTTCTTTATCTACTTTTTGTTTAATTAAAAGATAATGGTCAATGTAGGCATCCCCTTCACAGGTCTCATCTTTGAGGTTACGATAAGAAAAAAATTCAAAACTAGGAAAACTATCATGTTTCATGTAAAATTTCATATAGTTTAAAAAATCAGTTGGGAATTTTTCACTTAATTTATCCATATCATTTAGGAAATAAAAGGTTTTGTCAAAATACTGCCAGACTTCTTGTGGAAAACGAAAGTGATCCAGAAGAAAATTGAGAAATTGTTCTCTAACTTCTTCAGAAGTGTCAATACTTTGACATAATTCATCCTCCATAAGAGGCTTCCATTTGGACAAATCCCTACGGGAAGGGAGATCCTGATATAAAGTATTTACTTTTTTTAGCCAGTCATTTACTTCAGGGGAAGCAGAGGTAGAAATCGATTCGGGTTTCTCTTCTTCTGAAGTTCTGGCATAAGCCAGTGCTTCTTCGTATGCAGTACGGAGTTCTTTAAATCCTTCAGGGTTATCTTCTGGATTATTATTTTTTAGGGCTTGACGGTATGCATTACGAATGGAATCTTCGTTTTTGGTTTTTGTAAGACCTAATATATGAAAAATTAAATTTATTTCCATCAAATTAACATCCTTTCTTGAAAAAAGTTATTTTTTATTATATCCTATTTTATATAGATGTGTCAAAAAAGTTTATAATAGTTAAGCTATGCAAAACATGAACGGCTGAATTATAACAAAAGTTTTATTAGAAATTTTGATACATTCTGTTGGATAATTAGTGTGATAGATTTGGTGAATATCAAAAGGAGATGAGAATGTTATGTTACAAAAAGAAGTTGTATCCATGTGTCCAAAATGCTCTAAAAAAGATAAGTTTGTTTCTCAAATTACAAAAGTATATAGATTAAATGGAAAAAAGTATGAACAGCATATATGTCCGTATTGTGGTGAATTGTATCTTGCCCGTACTTTTGGCGTATATAGCATTTTAAGATTTCATGGAGATAATTTTGCAGAGCAAATGGAATCCATGTTAGAGATTACACCTGCTCATTGCGAGAGCTTTATTCAGCAGGTAAGGGATTGTGTAACAGAAGAACAGCTTTTAAAAGTCATAAGAAATATGCATGGAGATGAAATTGTACCTTTAACCAACAAGGAATATAATAAGATGCTGGATGTATCATTGATTATAACAGAGGATTTAAAAGCGTTGATAGAAGAGGAGGAGGAAGAAGAAGAGTAACTGTATTGCAAAATAAATCAATAAGTTACATTAAAAAGTTGTTCTAAAAATTCTCAAATTTCTGTAAACAATAGGGAAGCTGCTAATATTATAATAATGACAGGAGCAATACGAAGTGTTAGAATAGGAGAGAAATTATGAACAACGTATTGATTGGTGTAATGATTCCGTTTGTGGGTACAACACTAGGAGCCGCTTGTGTGTTCTTTATGAAGAGAGCCATAAAAGACAGATTACAAAAGGCATTGCTTGGATTTGCTTCAGGAGTTATGGTAGCTGCGTCTGTATGGTCATTAATTATTCCTGCAATTGAAATGTCTGAACCTATGGGGAAATGGTCTTTTTTACCAGCATCAATAGGAATAGTTTTGGGAATGGCATGTTTGTTATTGATTGACAAACTGGTTCCAGAGTGCTATTTAGAGGGAAAGAACACAGAAAACAACGATACCAAGGATTGCCGAAGAAGTATGTTAACATTTGCAGTGGCACTACATAACATTCCGGAAGGTATGGCAGTAGGTGTTGCGTTTGCTGGATTACTTGTTGGAGAAACACACATTACCTTAGCAGGAGCAGTGGCGTTGTCCATTGGGATTGCTGTACAGAATTTCCCAGAGGGGGCAATAATCTCTATGCCCCTAAAAGCCCAAGGCATGGGAAAAGGCAAGGCGTTTTTTTACGGAATGCTTTCTGGAGCAGTGGAGCCTGTGGCAGCAGGACTAACAATTGTGTTTGCAGAGATTGTTACCCCTGCACTTCCTTATCTGCTGACATTTGCAGCAGGAGCTATGTTATATGTAGTAGTGGAAGAATTAGTACCTGAAGCTACAGAGGGAGACCACTTAAAAATAGGAACCATTGGATTTGGCATTGGATTTCTTATTATGATGATGTTGGATGTGGCATTAGGATAAAAGAATTGTAGCTTTTCAGTGGGGGGATAATCCTCCCACTTGATATTAAATCATGTATAAGTTAGAAAATACCTGACTATGCATGATTATTTTTTTGTTTTTAACAATAAAACAAATAACACTTGCAGAAATAAAAAAATAGTGCTATACTATGTTAGTAACAACTAACATAGTGGCGTAATTGCAGACTGGGACTGTTAATAAGTGGTTCTTAGCTGTGGTTGATATTAGTGTTTTGAATAATAGTACATGAATAGTGCGAAAATATAAAGGCATTTTATTTTTTGTGTAGAAGTTAGTCTTAACTAACAATATCTGGAGGTTATATTTATGAAGGAAAACGTAAGAAATAAATATTCTGAAATGAAGAAAGAAATCATATTAGAGCGTTTGAAGGAAGATGGCTGTAGAATTACAAAGCAGCGTTTGATTGTATTGGATATTATTTTATCTGGAGCATGTTCATGTTGTAAAGAGATTTTTTATGAAGCAACAAAAAGAGATAAGGGTATTGGGCAGTCAACAGTATATCGTATGATAAGTCTGTTAGAAGAAATTGGGGCAATCAATCGTAAGAATATGTATAAGATTTCCTGTGAGATGAATTGTGAACATACAGAGACTTGCCAGATTGAATTAGATGATGATACAGTTTGTTATCTGTCCTTAAAACAGTGGAATGAAGTAATGAAGGCTGGGTTATCTCAATTTGGTTATAGGAAAGAACAGGAAATCCGATCGGTTAATATTGTTAAAGATGAATATGAAGCATCATAATATTTTTGAAAGTGATGTGTGTTACATAGAAATGTAAATAGTATAGCAGGATTATTGTTTAAAAGAAATGTAATAAAAATTTCTTATTGAGAAAATAATACAATTAACCTGGTTGACGAAGCAAAAGGAAAAGTATATGATAAAACTATGTTAGTTTAAACTAACTATGGAGGGCTGATATGAGTCAAGAAATTTTTGAGATTGTAAAAAATATGGACCCAGAATTATTAGAAACACAACTTGCTTTGCAATGTGCACCAGTTTTAGCAGGACTAAAAATATCCAATCTTTTGAATGTAAGCAAAAAACAAGGAGAATTGATTCAAGGCTTACTAGCAGCTACAGAGTTATCGTGTTATGTGCTTTTGAAAAATGGGCATCGGATGTTTATTTTAATCTATAATAAAAAAATGTTAAAAGCATATTTGTCAAATAAACGGGTACAGTCCTTTTTAGAAGAAGAAGGATATGGGGATCTGGGATTGGAGGAAATGCTTCAATTGTTATCTCAAAGATATCAGCTGCATATGGAAAAAAGAGCAGGATTTCCTCATGAATTGGGTGTGTTTCTAGGGTATCCAATGGAGGATGTAGAAGGGTTTATTGAAAATAATGGAGAGAATTTCTTATGTCTAGGATACTGGAAGGTTTACCAGAACCAGCAGATAAAGCAGGAATTGTTTCAGAAGTTTGAAAGAGCAAAAGAATGGATGATTTTACTAGTTTCCAATGGTATGGAATTCATAGAGGCAGTAAATTTATTAAAATATGGTCAATTATATCAAATGTAAATTGACTTTGCTAAACACTTCGTCACCAGGGAAAACATAGGTGTAATCGAGATGATATAAGATGCACCGCAATTAGAAGGAGGAAGGTAAGATGAGTAAAATTAAAGTAGTTTTTTGGTCCCAGTCTGGAAATACAGAAACAATGGCAAATGCAATTGTAGAAGGAATCAAAGATGCAGGAAGAGAAGGAGAAGCCATTTTTGTTTCTGATATTCAGCCAGGGGATTTGAAGGAGGACACCACGTTTGCTCTTGGATGTCCTGCGATGGGGGCAGAGGTTTTGGAAGAAGGTGAAATGGAACCTTTTGTTACCGCCCTTGAGACTATGGTAAATGGCAAAAATATTGCACTATTTGGATCATACGGATGGGGTGATGGCGAGTGGATGCGTGACTGGGTTGACAGAATGGTTGCAGCAGGTGCTAAAGTAGTAAATGGAGAAGGACTTATGTGTCATGAAGTACCAGATGATTCTGCATTAAATGAGTGCCGTACTCTTGGAGGACAGTTAGCGCAAATGTAATAAGTTTTTTAGTGTAACGTAACAATTGTCGTAACAGTGAAGGTAGTTGGACAGTCACCATTTTTAGAATCTGGATATTGCAAAATATCATATATTTACTTGACAAAATAATAAAAACATAATAAATTTCCAGCAGGAAATGAAGTTCTCTTTTAGAATATCTAAAATCCTTATTAAGCTGATGACTTCTGCATATATGCAGGAATTATCAGCTTTTTCTATAGTCGTTTTGCAATTTTAATTACAGCACTTCTTGGAGTATTTCTAATAGAAAAAGGTTATTAGAAACTTTTAACAAAAAATTAAGAAATTGAATAGAGAATATATTTTTGCAAATACTATTTCCAAAGCAGAAAACGAATTTGCCTGTGGCATTGTTTGATTATATACATCAAGTTTTAACATTTGAGATTGCCTAATTTCTACCCTGTTTTAGTCTTTCTTACGCTCTTGTACAGTGTGATGTGCAAGAGCTACCTGAATTGTTGCAGCATGTTCTACAATAAGCATAAAGGAGATGGTATTTATGGGAAAATATAAACATATAGGGGAACAAAGTATTCATTTTGAACAGCCGCCATATATTATTGGAAGTGGATGTGTAGCTGGGAAAAAAGAAGGGGAAGGACCGCTGGGGCAATATTTTGATGTAATCGAAGAAGATCCTATGTGTGGAGGTAAATGCTGGGAGGAGGCTGAGGCAAATCTGCAAAAAAAAGCAATAGAAATTGCGCTGAAAAAAGGAAAAATAAAAGCAGAGGATATAGAGTATCTGATTGCAGGAGATTTATTGGACCAGTTAGTGGCAAGTACCTTTGGAATTATGCAGTTTCAAATTCCGCTTTTTGGCGTATATGGGGCATGTTCTACAATGGGAGAATCTTTGGCACTAGCTTCTATTTTGGTAGAAGGTGGATTTGCAAAACACGCTTTAGCAGTTACTTCTAGTCATACAGCATCAGCAGAAAGGCAATTCCGCTTTCCAGTGTCTTATGGAAACCAGAAGCCTCTTTCTGCAACTTGGACGGTAACAGGAAGTGGAGCAATTATAGTAGGAAACCAAAAACATGGAAGTGGACCATACGTCCGTGTAACTGGAGTAAGTACAGGAAAGGTTGTAGATTATGGATTAAAGGATTCCATGAACATGGGTGCTTGTATGGCACCTGCCGCAGCACAGGTAATCGGAGTACATCTTAGGGACTTTGCAGCAAAACCAGAAGATTATGATAAAATTATTACTGGCGATTTAGGTGTTGTGGGACAGAAAATTTTATTTGATTTACTAAACCAACAACAATTTAATATTGAAAAACAGCACATGGATTGTGGTATAGAAATATATGAGAGGAAGGAGCAGGATGTACATTCAGGAGGTAGTGGATGCGGATGTGCAGCAATTACTTTAGCTGGATATATTTTGGAACAATTCCGCAAAAAACAATGGAAAAAAGTTTTATTTGTTCCAACAGGAGCATTGCTGTCAAAGGTAAGTTTTAATGAGGGAAGAACAGTTCCAGGAATCTGTCATGCCATTTTATTAGAGAGGGAGGATTAAGTCATGGATTATTTAATTGCTTTTTTGATTGGTGGAGCTATATGTGGATTAGTACAGATTTTAATGGATAAAACAAAACTTATGCCAGGTAGAATCATGGTTATTTTAGTTTGTCTTGGTGCTGTTCTTGGAATTTTAGGAATTTATGAACCATTTTCAAAATGGGCAGGAGCAGGAGCAACCGTTCCGCTAGTGGGATTTGGAAATGTATTGTTTCAAGGAGTAAAAGATGCAATAGATAAGAAAGGTTTTTTAGGTTTGTTTGAAGGTGGTTTTACCGCCTCAGCTGTTGGTATTTCAGCAGCATTAGTAATAAGCTATATTGCATCTTGGATATTCAAACCTAAAATGAAAGTGTAGATTTAATGTAACTGTTCATGGTTCGGAAAAGTTAGGTTTTAAATAGAATTATATCTGTAGAGGTATTCTAGAAAACTTTCAAGAAACGACTAG
>JAAVZU010000010.1 GCA_022791815.1 Lachnospiraceae bacterium | reverse complement strand
ATACAGAATATAATTTTGAACTTTGTAAAAAGAAACAAAATGGTTACTGGAATAAAATCTGCGTACATGCTATCACTGCCTTGTTATTTATTCTATTTGGAGGAGCTTTTTTATTTGCCAGTGTAGAGGGCTTTGGCAGGCTGCATTTTATTTCTTATGAGGAAGAAGAAAAAACGGAAAAAGTGGAAAGTGTTTATGCTAAAGCAAAAAAAGAGTTAAAAGAGAAAGAAACAAAAAGCGAATCTGTAAAAAATAACAAAACACCTGCATCAACTTTTATACCCTTGCAAAACAGAAAGGTTATAAAGAAAAACAATGGTGATATAAAAAACTTGCAAGAGATTTTTGTTAAAGAGAAATGTAAGGCAGAGGAAATTGGCGAATTATATCTATCAAGGAATAAACTAACAGATATACAGGAGCTTAAAAGAGCAGAAAATCTTATAATATTGGATATCAGTGAAAATAAAATAGCAGATTTTTCACCCCTTTGTGATTTGCGGGAATTAACAATTTGCAATATTACAGGAAATCCTATAAAAAATCTTTCTTGGTTAGCTGGAAAGGAACAGCTTACATCTTTGTGGATTGGTTCTACAGGTGTAGAAAACTTAAGGGAAATTACAAACTTAGAGAAACTACAAGATTTGCATATAGAAAATACAAAAATATCTGATCTTACACCTCTTCGTAAATGTAAAAATCTTACACAATTAGAATGTAAAAATTGTAAGAATCTAAACAGTATACTCCCATTATTGGAGCTGAATCATTTACAATATGTTTCCCTCGATCATACAAATGTTTCAAAGGATGAGATAAAACGTTTATATCAACATATGAAGAAAAAGAATCCAGATGCATATCTAATTGATGTAGATGGAAGGGAATACACCAGATAAAGGAGGGAATTTGTGCAGACCATTTTGATAATACATGCAAAGTGTGCCTGTATGGAATATGTATTGCCGAATTTTAGAAATGGAATCTTTTCTATTTCGTTGGAAGGCAGTCTTTATGGCACGAAAGAGAATAAAATACTGATGTTGGAACTGATAAAAGGAGCATGGTACTTTCTATTGTCAGAGGAATATGTATTAGAAAAGAAGGGATATTCTTCTTTGGATTTTTCTTTACAAAATGGGGATATCTGGGAGTTTACGACTAAGAATGGAGAAACTTTATCTATCATTATAGTACAATACCCTAGACAGTTTCCTATATTTCAAAAGTTTATTTTGCAAAATAACCATAAGATAACCTTTGGAAAAAATCCAGATAACATGATTTGTTACGATTTTTTTCATTTGATATCTGGACTGCATGGTGTAGTGGAGAAAACGAAAGACGGTATATGGATAGAAGATTTTAGTACAAACGGAATTTTTTCTTGTGGAAAACGTATTTATGGAAGAAAGCAGCTTAGAAATGGAGAAGAAATTACCTCATTTGGATTACATATATTGATTTTGGAAGATATTCTATGTGTTTATGGTATAAAAGAAATGAAAATAAGTGAGTTGTTGGTACCGTGGAAAGGGCAAATTAGTACAAAAGGTGAGAAGTGTTATAGGGACAAAGAAGAATTTTTTCACCTTTCACCAAGACAGATACCAATATGTAATAAGGAGCCTATTTATCTTTCCCTGCCACAAGATCCTTTGGTAGAAGAACAGGAAAGAAAGAGTTACCATGTTTTGGAATATTTTTATAAGCAAATAAGAGGGGAAACGCAGAAAGAGAAACAGCAAGAGCAGGAAAAAGATTATCAAAGAGAATTTCATATAATAAAAAAGAGATATCAAGAGCATGTTAAAACTTTGTTAGAGGGATATCCTTCTGCGGCAGAATGTTGTAATTATGGAAGAGAAAGTACGGTATTATGGAACAGGTATGTAAATCAAAAGGATTATTGGTTTTTACGTCTGGGTCTTGGAGAGAGACCTTTTGATGTGGAGATTAAGGGGCAGGGAGAAGATGGCTGGCTAAGAAGGTTAAAGAAAGAAAAAGAGGTTTTTACAAATCTTTCTAAGGTTCCAGTTGGAATAGCCTTAGAAGAACATTTTTTATGGGGAATTGTAGGAGGAAAAGGGAAAGAAGGGGCATATTTAGTTGCCTATGTAATATTGGCACAGATTTTAGCCTCTTACTGTTATACAGATGTAAAAATTGGAATTGTATACAAGGAGGATGACAGAAAAAGCCAAGAATATTGGAAATTTGCAAAATGGTTTCCACATATTTGGAGTGGAGACGGGAAACAGAGGTATCTAGCAGGGAATAAAGAAGAGGCGGCAGAGTTATTCTATGCATGGAACCAGATACTTAAGAAAAAAAGAGACATTCCTAGACTAATTTTGTTTTTAGAATCCATAGATTTATTAGAAAAAATAAATCAAAAACAATATTTAGAATGGTCGCAAGGTGGATTAACTACCTTTCTTCTTGTGGAAAACTTTCAGGATTTGCCCAATGTATGTGGAAATATCATAGAAAATACAGCAAAGTTTCAAGGGGTATATCATACTTGTGAAGGACAGGCAGGAAGACAAAGAATAGAATTTGATAAAATTTCTAGAAAAGCACTTACAAACTTTTCTAAAAGACTTGCCTCTATAAAAGTAACTGGCAGCAGGCAGGAAGGAGAATTACCAGAACAACTGGGGTTCTTGGAAATGTATCAGGTATTGTGTGTGGATGATTTAAAGATTACCGAACGTTGGAGAAGAAATACAACTATTCACAGTATGGCAGTCAGTATTGGGAAATTGACAGATGGAAGTTTGTGTTGTTTGGACGTTCACGAAAAAAAGGAGGGACCTCATGGACTCTTGGCAGGCACAACAGGATCAGGAAAAAGTGAAGTTCTTCTGACTTATCTATTATCACTGGCAGTTAATTATAGTCCTAGTGAAGTGGCCTTTGTCCTTATAGATTTTAAAGGGGGAGGCATGGCGAACCTTCTAAAAGGATTACCTCATGTGGCAGGGTGTATTACCAATTTATCTGGTAACCAGATAGAAAGAGCTATGCTTGCCATAAAAAGTGAAAATAAGAGAAGACAAAAGGTATTTGCCAATTATCAAATTAACCATATTAGTGAATATACATACATGTATCGGCATGGACAGGCAGCAGAAGCGATGCCCCATTTATTTTTGGTGGTAGATGAATTTGCAGAATTAAAAAGCCAGGTGCCAGAATTTTTACAAGAACTAATACATGTGGCACAAGTAGGAAGAAGTCTGGGAATGCATTTAGTTTTATCTACCCAGAAGCCATGTGGAACAGTAGATGAAAATATATGGAGTAATAGCCGCTTTCGTCTTTGCCTTCGTGTACAGACAAAAGAGGACAGCATAGAAGTTTTAAGAAAGCCAGATGCCTCTAATTTGACAGGATATGGACAAGGATATTTGCAGGTAGGGGGAGAAGAACATCTTAGTAAATTTCAGTCTGCATACACAGGAGTTTCGTATCAGCCGCAGAAAGAAAGGGATGCGGCAATTTTACTTACAAAAAATGGTTCTAAAGATTTACTAGGGCAGGTCAGACCAAAAAAGCAGGAAAATAGACAAACAGAACTTGAGGTTATCAAGGAATACTTATGCAGAGAAGAATTACAAACAGAATTTGGCAGGGCAAAAGATTTGTGGCTTCCTCCTCTTTCTAAGTTTATTTTTTTGGAAGATATTGTAAAAGGCAAGACAAATGAGGACAAAATAATTTCTATTTGTACTGTAATAGGTCTTTGTGATGATCCAAATGAACAAAGACAATTTTCCTATAGTATAGACTTTTTAGAAAAGGGGAATTATGCAGTCCTAGGAAGCATGGAATCTGGAAAGACTACATTAGTAGAAACAATGCTTTTAGGACTTATGAAAAAATATAGTCCTAGAGAATTACATTTTTATCTTTTGGATTTTAATAGCAAACATCTTTTCACTTTTAATTCTGCAAAACAAGCAGGTGGTGTGGTAACAGCAGAAGAACCGGATAAACTGCAACGTTTTTTTGATATGCTGGATGAAATTGTGTCAGAACGGAAAGAGCTGTTAAAAGAAGGAAATTATCAGGCTTATCGTCAAAAAGGAGAAGAACTTCCTGCTATATTGGTAATATTGGATGATATGGAGAATTTTAGGGAGCAGACAAAAGATACCTATTTAGATAGGCTTTATCATTTTATGCGGGATAGCAACCGTCTTGGTATCTATTTTGTTTTTACAGCAGGTAGTTTTGGGCTTCATGGTATACCAGGATATTTTAGGGAGGGAATTAGAGAATATATAGCATTATCTCTTTCTGACAAATTTCAGTATGAGGATGTATTTAGGAAAGCAAAAATCCATTTTCTGCCAGAATCCAACAAGGGAAGAGGATTGGCTTTTGTGAATGGAGAAGCACTGGAATTACAAGTGGCATTACCTTTAAAGGAAATGGAGGATTATAAGCAAAACCAAAAACTGAAAACAGTTGTAAAAGATTTGTGGAGAGACTGGACAGTGTATCTTCCAAAAAGAATACCAAATCTTCCAGAGAAACTTTGTCTTTCCAAGTTAGAAAAAGATGCTGTTTTTCTGGAACTTATGGAAAGACAAGATGAAATGATAATTGGCTATGATAAAGTGAAAGCAATCCCCTATTTTGTGTCAATGGAAGAATTGGATGGATATATTATTTCTGGTAAACGAAAAACAGGAAAGAAAAATTTACTTATTTTACTGTCTATTTTAGGGAAAAGAAAAGGGGTGGAATGTATTTTCTTTGGAAAGAGACATTCTATGCTTGGTAATTATTATCAAATAGGAGAGTGTGTTTTGGAGGAAGAAAGAGAATGGCTAACTTGTTTTAAGCAGATGGAAGAAGAAAGAAAAAAAGAGAGATTTCTGTTGGTGGAAGATATGAAGGATTTCTTGGAACGGGTAGCAATGTTGAGTGAGGAAGTAATAAAGGACCTTTCTGCCCTTATATTAGAAGGTTGTAAAAGAGGCTTACATTGGATTTTTGCAATGAAGCCCGCAGATTATCTCACATTAGCACAGTTTGATATTTTTACTACAATTGTAGAAAAAGAAAGAGGAATACATCTTGGCGGTCAATTAAATGAACAAAAACTTTTTCATTTTGAAAATTTATCTTATCAGGAGGAATGTGCCAGCCAGCCTTCTGGTACAGGTATTGTGGCAGACAGAGAAGAACCACAAAAGGGAAAAAGCATTTTATGTATAGAGGCAAATAAAACTATAGTAAACAAGGAGGAAATAGATGAATATTCTTGCAATATGTAATGAGAAAGAAGCAGAAAATATTCAGCTAAGAAAGGTATCTAAGGAAAAGATCGCACTATCCAGTGAAGAAAAATGGGATATCTGGGAATATCAGAATGCCAAAAGATTTCAAGAATTTGTGGAGGAAGAACCCTTTGTAGAGGTGGCTTATGTGGATGCCATTATGGAGTCTGGTTTAAGTGCAGCAAAAGAAGTAAGAAAAAATTGTAAAGATGCCAGTTTAGTTATTATTGCAGATGAACACACTTCTCCTATGAAATATTTAAAACCAGATATCCAGCCACAGGCACTTTTGCTTAGACCTTTGAAAACAGAGGAGACAAGCAATGTACTGGGAGAATTGTATACTCATTTGCAGAATGAAAAAGAAGAAATGGCAGATGTATTTATTATGGAAGAAAGAAGTCAGGAAAAGCGTATTCCCTTTCAAAAAATTGCATATTTTGAAGCAAGAAACAAGAAAATTTATGCAATAGTAGAGAATCAGGAATATGGATTTTATGATACAATAATAAATCTGGCAGGGCGGCTTCCCTCTTATTTTGTCCGCTGCCATCGCAGTTACTTGGTAAATAGCAAAAAGATAAAGGGAGTGTATGTAAAAAAAGGAGAAGTAGAGCTGGAGCATAACATTATCCTTCCACTTTCACGCACTTATCGAAAATCTATGAAGGAGCTGGTGAAATGCGAAAAGAAAGTGTAATTGACAAAAGATGGATAATTTCCCAGAGCCAGTGGCAGTTGCTATTATCTCAATATGAAAAAGAATTAAAATATGGAATATATTTTAATACAGAAAAACAAGAGAAACGTCAGATAATAGAAAATCTTTACAAAATGGTAAAAAAAGAGATTCTTTTGTTAGATGGGAGTAGATTCATAGTACATAATGAATATCGAAGGCTGTTAGAACTTTCTGCTAAGGCAAAAAAAGGGTGTTTTTTAGAGAATAAAGACGAAATGAGTAATCTTTTTCTATATCTGGGGGAGGAATGTGTAATTTGTGAAACTTCCTCAATTCAGAAAGACTGCTTTATATTTTCTATAAAAAAGAGAGAAGAAATTCTTTCATACCTTTTTGAGATTGGATTTTTCCCAAGATATTGTACCATGAATGGAGAGAAAGAGATCCCGCAAACAACATTTCTTATGGTTGAAAAAGAAAACTGGAATTTACCAGAGGATTATAAAGGAGAGAAAATGGTTACGTTTCTTGATTTAGAAAAAGAAGAAGAATTTGCAAGACTTTTTTTATTAAAGGAGGAAGGAGAGGAATATTTACTTTGGGAAGAAAAAAATAGAAGGGGAAAAGGATTACTTAGTGAGGAGAATTTAAAAAAAATATGGAAGGAATTGGTGGATAATGCTGTTTGTGGAAGTGGAAATGCCTGTATTTGACCATGTGTATGATTTTAAAGTAGAGCAAAGGGAAAAAGTGGGTAAAGTATTATTTGATATGATAACAAAGATTTGCCAGAAGGAGAACTGTAATCTGGAAGGGGATGAGGAGAAAGTTCTTCTTTGGAATGTGGAGCAAAAGAAAATACTTCCAAGGGACTGGACAATAGAGGAGTGTGGTATACAAAATGGGACAAGATTGTTGCTTATATAATTAATGGGTGATTGCGAAACTCAATTTACTCTATGAAAGTTTGTGCAGAATTCACATATCAATGCAAGGCACGCTTTCGCTACTCGACACACCGTCAGTACCTTGCTTATAATATGTAAATTTGTACAATAAATTTAAGTTTCTGAGAGTTTCGCAAAGGCCTATACTTATATAAAGAGTTAAGGAGAAAAAATGGAATATAAAATAACCCCAAAGGCTTTATGGGAATCTTTAGAGATTATGGAAACCCAGTATAAAAAGATGAAATATTGTTGTGAAGAATTAGAAAGCGTTCTCTCTCTGAATCCAGAAAGGAAAGTAATACGGGAAGGATTAAAGGATATGGAAGAGCAGATGCAGGAACTTTGGAAACTAAGAAGGATATTGGAGAGAGTATTGGTAAAGAGTGAAAAGCAGGAACATAAGATATTAGAACAGTTAGAGGGGAAACAAAGAAAAGGGAATACGGTATTAGTTGGCAAAGTAGAATTGGGACATTTATCGGATGTTATGGAGGAATTGCAAATATGGATACAATAGCAATAAATACAAGATTTCTTGAGTGGGATATGATTGCTCTTGCAAAGGCAGCAGGAGAATTAAAGAAAGCGGTTTGGGAAGATAGGGAAAAGTTGGAGAAACAAAAAAATAGTGACATGATAAAGAACGGACTAGAGGAATTGCTTCTTATGCAGGAAGAATTATGGCTTTATATACAAAACATGGAAGTCATTCAGAGAATGTATGAGGGAGCAGAGGAAGAATTGGTTTCTATCACTCAGTCATTATCATTAAATAATTGGGAAACTTGATTTAGAATTTGTATTTCTGTAAAGAATAGTGTATTACTGAGAGTACTTGTTACTATATATATGATGAAATGGCAACAATTCAGCCACTGGCTGAACTGTTACATGAAAAGAGGAAATAGATATGGAATTGACAAAAGTAGAGAAGATTCTAAAAAAAATACCTCCAATAGCAGAAGAAAGCCATAAGTATTGGAAAGGAGAAGCAGGAGATTATCATAGAGCTTATCTTTTACAATGGTATAGAGAGAGTATGGAATTGCTTGGTGAGATTAGAAAGGAAATAGACTATGTCAAATAGAGGAGAAACTGCCATAGAACAGATTGTAATGGAGTGGAAGAAGATCGCACAGGTTGGTTTGGAGGAAAGTCGCCAATTGCTTTTGTCAGGGTTTGGTGGACATGCAGGAGAAATTTATCGAAGCCGTTTGGAAAATATAATGGAAGTAATGAAAGATACAGCAAATCGTTTGTGGGAAGGAAGAAAGTTATGAAAAGGCAAAGGTTAGGAATTTCGGCTTTTTGTTTTGTATTAGTTGTAATCGTGGTGGTTACAAATGAAATGTTCGTAAAAGCAGTAAGAAAGCAGCCAGAAAGGATAGAAGTAACCTACTTATTAGGGGAATGGGTAGATTGCAGCCAGCCTTTGGATAAGAATTTTATTTCTATCCAGATATATTATAAAGATGGCAGTATAATTCAAAAACAGGGAGTGGGAACTATTTATCCTTATACATTAACACCAGGAAAGTTAAATAAAGTTCAAGTAGAATATGAAGGAATGATAGGAGAATTTTGTGTATGGGGGAAGGAAGAGAATGTACCAATGACTGTCACAACAGGTTCTTCCATTAAAACACCAGTTTCTACAGCACCAAGTCCAACATCAGTTACACCAACGCCCATTATCATAAAAGATGGCTATGAACTAGTATCTTGCCAGAAGGGAATTGTTATTACTGGAAAAGCTGTTAAGAAATATAATATATATGAAAATAACAATCTTACTTTTACTCTTGGAACAAGTAATATTAAGAAAATAGAATACCAGTTTGTAAAAAAGGGGAAAAAGAAAAGTCCAAAATGGAAAACTATGAAAAACAATCAAGTGGTATTAAAAAAACAGGGATGTTATGTGCTGTATCTTCGGTTTACTACTATGACTGAAAAGAAAATAATAAAACATACGAATGGATTTGTATTAGATAAGACTGCTCCTGTAATTTTGGGAGTAAAAAATAAAAAAATATATCCTAAAAGAGTTACTGTCAATTACAAGGATGCATTAAGTGGTATAAAAAAAGCAACTATAAATGGGAAAACTCTAAAAAAAAATACAACTATAAAAAAGAATGGGAATTATCATGTAGAAATAACAGACAAAGCGAAAAATAAAAGGAGTCTAAAATTTACAATAAATATTCCAACTCCTACTCCTAAGCCAACAATACCTCCAACTACAGCACCTTTACCGGAGCCTGTACAGCCTTCCTATATACCAGTAACTAGGGTAGCAGTGGCTTCTAGTCTTTCCATAGAAAAAGGGAAGAAAAAATGGATTTCATATCAAGTATTTCCGTCTAATGCTACCAACCAAAAAGTGACATTTACTTCTACTAATAAAAATATTGTAACAGTTGGCAAAGATGGAACTATAAAGGGCAAAGCAGCAGGTGTAGCAAGTGTAGTAATCCGCTCCCAAAGTGATAGTACAAAATATGCCACCTGTGTGGTGTATGTAAGATAAAAAATTCAGTTAATTCAGTGAGAACTGCATTCGATAAATCAGATACAGCAATGACAGTTACTGATTAAGGAAAAAGTACTGGGATGACAGATACTTCTATCAGGAATAAAGCAGAAAGAAGTAAAAACTTAAAGAGTGATGAAAACGATCCAGATTGTTTTTTAATAAAGCATTTTTACCAGCATTTAAAGAGAGTGTTGAGTAAACAAAAATATTTTGTAGAAAAAATGTGTACAGAACGTATAATGTATGCAGCTAGATTGTGGAGATAGAGTTGTGGAGGGATTTTATAAGATAAAGAGAATCTTTCGGCATTATGTAGAAAAAAAAATGAAAAAATTGTGAAAATGGCAACCTTGTAAAAAAATTGTAATAAATGTATAATAAAAAATATAGTAGTATATAAATCGTGTAATAACATGACAAGGAAAATGGAAAGGAGAACAAGATTGTATGAAAAAACATCTAAAAAAGATTGGTTTAGGGATGTTGGCAACAGCAGTCTGTGTTACAACGGTTGCAGTAGGAGCATCAGGAATTGGAAAAATTTATAAGACTACAACAGTAGAAGAAAGTGTGAGTGCTGCAAGTGATATTGTGATGCATTTTAAATGGACAGGAAAATCTACACCCCATTTGTATTATTCCAATGTAAATAATACTAGTGGAACTAATATGAGTTATCCTGGAGTTCCAATGAATGCAGAAGGAAATGGATGGTATAGTTATACTATTGCAGAAGCAGATAGTGCAGATTTGGTGATTAGTGTTCCAGATGTGGATTATCAAACGAATAGTTTTGGAAGAACCAGTGGAGAATATTGGTATGATGATGGCAGGGGCTGGTTTACAGAAAATCCAGATAAAGATATCATGATGGCAGAGAACAAGACAAATGTTTCCAAGAATGATGGAATTGTATCAGTAGATACCAATGCCAGCCAGGTAGCAGCAGAAGAAGGAATTACCATTCATTTTGTTTCAGATTGGGACAAGGCTAGTGTGTATTATTGGAATGCAATGCCAGATGACATGGAGACTTCATGGCCAGGAGAGAATATGTCTAAAGATGAAGACGGATATTATACATATACTTTTCAAGGAGTGAATAAAATTAATCTTTTATTTACCAATGGTTCCCAGCAAACAGCAGATCTTAGCGTGAAAAGTGGCGAATGGTGGTATGATGGCAAGAAATGGTCGAAGAAAAAACCAAACAATAACACACCAGAGCCAGTTCCTTATGACAAGAGAGACTTTAGAGAAGAAACCATTTACTTCTTAATGACTACACGTTTTTATGATGGAGACAGCAGTAACAATAGATATTGTTGGGATGATGAATCGTTAATTAAGAGTGAAACTAATCATGATCCAGGCTGGAGAGGAGACTTCAAAGGTTTGATTGAAAAACTGGATTATATCAAAGCACTTGGTTTCTCTGCAATCTGGATTACTCCTGTTGTAGAAAATGCCAGTGGACTTGATTATCATGGATATCATGCTTATGATTTCAGTAGGGTAGATCCAAGATATGAATCTGACGATACTACTTATCAAGACTTAATCAATGCCTGTCATGAAAAAGGGATTCGTGTTGTGCAGGATATTGTACTGAACCACACTGGTAACTGGGGCGAGAGAAATATGTTCCACATGTTTGATAAAGATGAAGATGATGGAAGCAGTGATAAGAGTGCATTTATGTCTGTTGCAAAAGATGGAGAGAAAGCAGCAGAATTACAAAAAGGTGTAGAAATGAAAGGTCAGGGAGCATCAGATTATGATGATATTGAGACCAATACAAGTATCGCTGAACATCTGAAACCAGGAGCACAGTATGATTCCCGTCTGGCAGCCATGAAAGAAGATGATATTGATAAAGATCGTGTTTATCATCATGAGAAATCTATTCAATGGGAAGGATATACAGTACAGACAGGTCAAATGGCAGGTGACTGTGTGGACATCAATACTGAGAATCCTGCAGTTGCGAAATATTTAAGAGAATGTTATATTAATTATATCAATATGGGTGTAGATGCTTTCCGTATTGATACAGTCAAACATATTTCGAGATTAACATTTAATAAAGAATTTTTACCATACTTTATGGAAGCAGGTGGTGACAATTTCTTTATGTTTGGTGAAGCATGTGTAAGACGTCATGAAACATTTAATGCAGGAATAGCACCGATCTCAGTATGTTTCTATACATGGAAGGAAAGCAAGGATTATCCTTGGGGAGATACTCTTTCTAACGAGGATACTGTATTGAAACATTATAATGAAAATATGAGTGAACAAAGAACCAGTGATAATGCATTCTTAAAAGGAAATGAATATCATACACCAGACAGAAGCCAGGCTTCTGGATTAGATCAGATAGATTTCCGTATGCATTGGGCTTTTGCTAATGCTGGAAGTGCCTTTAGTGCAGGATTAGATGAAGATCCATACTTTAATGATTCTACTTATAATGTTACTTATGTAGATTCTCATGATTATGCACCAGATACTGCACCAGAAGATCAACGCTTTGCAGGCTCACAGGATACTTGGGCAGAAAACCTTGATTTAATGTTTACCTTTAGAGGTATTCCATGTATTTATTATGGTACAGAAATTGAATTCCAAAAAGGATGTCCAATTGACCCAATGGTAAATAATGCAAAGAAACCATATAAGGAATCTGGAAGAGCATATTTTGGTGATGAAATCGAAGGTGATGTAACTACTTCAGATTTTGGTGTGTACAGTAATGCAAGTGGTAAGATGGCAGATACATTGAATCATCCATTAGCAAAACATATCCAAAGACTAAACTTAATTCGTAGAGCTGTTCCTGCATTGCAGAAAGGACAATACTCGACAGAAGGATGCAGTGGAGGAATATCATATAAGAGACGTTATACAGATAGTGATACAGATAGTTTTGTATGTGTAACTATTTCTAGTACTGCAACCTTTAGCGGAGTTCCATCAGGAACGTATGTAGATATGGTAACTGGAGATGTACAACAGTGTTCTGGTACATTAACAGCTAATTGCTCTGGAAAAGGTAACATGAGAGTATATGTTTTACAGACAGATGGAGCACCAGATGGTAAGATTGGTGAAGATGGTTCATATTTGAAATAAATTAAATATAAAAATATTATGTGAAATAAAAAGGGTTGCTGCATAAATGATTTTTATCATTTGTGTGGTATCCCCTTTTTATTTTGTGTGGTAAAGATTTACAAAAATATTGCTAAAATGTAAAATAAGTGATACAATTTTATGTAGCAATATAAGAAATTATAATAGGAGAGGATAAAATAATACTAAAAGAAAAAGGAGAAAGAAAGGAGATTTTGACATGTATAAGAAAAAGTTGGCACTGGGAATTGTTAGTGCATCTTTAGTTTGTGGTGGATTATTGGGAATCATATTTTATGGGAATAAGCTGGGAAGTACTGATTCAATTGGTGAAAGAAAAAGTTTATTTACCCAGACAGATGAAAAAGGAGAAAGAACAGGCAACATAGTAAAGCTTTCTAATGATGAGGACAGTCAGAAGGGCATTACAATTCATTATAAGGGAACAGGTGAACAGCCACATCTTTATTACAAAGTAAAAGACACTAAGAAATCTACTACATTTCCTGGTGTTCCAATGAAAAAAGAAAAAGATGAATGGTATAGTTGTACGATTTCAAATGCAAAAGCTGCCAATATGGTTATCAGCATACCAGATAAAGAATACCAGACTTCAGAATTTACAAAAGAAGAGGGGGAATGGTGGTATGATATAGATGGAGGATGGACCAGCCAGGCACCTGCAGATTATGTGGCAGAATCAGAAGTAGCAGTGCCTATGGAGGAGACAGCACCTTTGGCGGCAGACGAGAAGATTATTCTTCATTATAGTACAGATTGGAATAAGGTAAGTGTGTATTATTGGAATGCTCTTCCAACCGACAAAGAGACCGCATGGCCAGGAGATTCCATAGAAAAAGATGAAGATGGATATTATACTTGCAGCTTTGATGGAGTGAATAAGATTAACTTTTTATTTTCCAATGGAGAAAGTCAGACAGAAGATTTTACCATTAAAGAAAAAGGGGAATATTGGTTTGTAAATGGCACATGGAGTAAAAATAAACCAAATGATGACATTACAGAAACCAGCAAACCATCAGAAAGCAACAGTCCAGTTCAGACAATTACTCCAGGAGATGGCAAAACGGCCTCCTTTGCAGATACCAGAACGGATTTTCGGGATGAAAGTATTTATTTTCTAATGACCACCCGTTTTTATGATGGGGATCCAGGAAATAATGCAAGAACTTCACATGATGATGAAGTAAAAAATCCAAGTAATGACCCATCCTGGAGAGGAGATTTTAAAGGTTTAATTGAAAAACTGGATTATATCAAAGCCCTTGGATTTACCGCAGTATGGATTACTCCCGTAGTAGAGAACCGTTCGGGGTATGATTATCATGGGTATCACGCTTATAATTTTAAGAAAGTAGATAACCGTTATCTTTCCTCTGGAACAAGTTATCAGGATTTAATAAATGCGTGTCATGAAAAAGGATTAAAAATTGTTCAGGATATTGTATTAAACCATACAGGAGGAAGTGGAGAAGCAAATCTGCAAACACTGTCTACCAATGCATCAGGAACAATTAACGGACAAGACAGCAATAATACCTTCCACCATTTTGATTATATCAAATCATGGGAATCTTATGATTGTCAGGTAACACATATTGATGGAAACTGTATTGATTTGAATACAGAGAATCCGAATGTAATCAAGTACTTAAAAGAGGCATATAATGGTTATATTGATATGGGAGTGGATGCCTTCCGTATTGATACCATGAAACATATTTCAAGACTTACTTTTAATAATGAATTTGCACCTGCATTTATAGATGAGGCAAAGAAAAATGGCAATAACAACTTCTATATGTTTGGGGAAGTTTGTGCCAGAGACGAAAATGCAATTTATTTCTCACACTATGCATGTATTTCTGCATTTTTCTATACATGGGCAGAAACAAAAGATTATGCATGGGGAGATATGGCAACCAATGAGGCAAGTGTAAAGCAACATTGGAATGATTATGAGGATTATGGTGACCAGAAAGCAAGAACAGAATTCAACAGTGATAATGCACTGTTAGAGGGCAACAGTTACCATGAACCAGATTACAGTAAGAATTCTGGAATGGGAGTAATCGATTTCCCGATGCATTGGGCATTTAGAAATGCTAACAATGCATTTAACAGAGGTGTACAGGATGATAAACTTTATAATGATGCAACTTGGAATGTGGTTTATGTAGATTCTCATGATTATGCACCAAATACGATGGAGAAGATGCGTTATTCTGGAACGACAGAAAATTGGGCAGAAAACTTAAACCTTATGTTTACTTTCCGTGGAATTCCATGTATTTATTATGGAAGTGAAGTGGAATTTAAGAAAGGATGTCCAATTGATGATTATAATAATCCACTTGAAACATCAGGAAGAGCATACTTTGGTGATTATTTAGAAGGAAATGTAACCGCTTCTGATTTTGGTGTTTATACAGCCAGTGGACAGGTTAAGGAGACACTTTCAGAAACTTATCCATTAGTAGGACATTTACAAAGACTGAATAAGATACGCCAATCAATTCCTGCACTTCGTAAAGGACAATATTCTGTAGAGGATGTAAATGGAGCTATGGCTTTCAAACGTAGATATACCGATGAAAATGTAGATAGTTTTGTATGTGTTGCCATTACAGACGGGGCGACTTTCCAAAATCTTCCAGGTGGAACTTATACAGATGCTATTACAGGTGATGTGCAGACTGTTTCAGAAGGTGGAAATCTTACTATTTCGGCACCAGGAGCAGGAAATATGAGAGTTTATGTATTAGACACAGCAAAAACAAAAGCACCTGGCAAAGTAGGAGATAATGGAAAATATCTAAAATAAAAAAGAAAAGTTCTTTGAGTAACTGTTTAGTCAAGATGTATATTCTGGTAAAATATGAATAGCATGGCTGAACAGTTACTTTTTTGGTATACTAAATGTATAATAGGCATTTGTGAAACTCAATTTATTCATAGGGTTTTTGTGCAAAGTTCACATATCACCACAAGGCATGTTTGTACTGCTCTCAACCATAAGAGTATGTAATTGAAAGAAAGTTTCACAATTACCTAATTTAAAATAAAAACAGGAGGAATGCTGCATGAAAATAAAAGTGATTTTTACGGGAGGAACAATAGGAAGTCAGGTAAAAGGAGATGGCTATATTGCACTAAAAGAAAAGGCTCCTTATGAATTGATAGAATTTTATCAGAAAGAAAATCCAGGCAATGTAGAATTTGAAACTATAGAGCCTTACTGTATCCTTAGTGAAAATCTTACTGCAAAAGAATTAAATCAATTAATTTCCTGTGTAAAAGATGTTTTAATGAAAGATTATATAGATGGAATTATTATTACCCATGGAACGGATACTCTGCAATATAGTGCAACAGTGCTATCTTATGTATTAGGAGCTGCTAACGTACCAGTTCTGTTAGTATCAAGTGATTTTTCGTTAGAGGATAAACGGGCAAATGGACATATTAATTTTGCTTATGCCGTAAAATTTATAGAACAAAGACATGGAAAGGGTGTATTTGTCAGTTATTGCAATAAAGGAGGAAATCCCACTATACATAGGGGAGCAAAATTGTTACAGCATAAAGCATTTTCCGCAGATGTAGAAAGCATAAAAGATGAATGGTATGGGGATTTTGAAAAGGATATTTTTACATGCAAAGAAGAAGATAAATTTAAGGATACAGATAAAAGTAGTATACCAGAAAAATGGATGTTCCAAATGGAGGAAGAAGTACACTTGTCTTCTGATTCTATGGAAATTTTAAGAATTGTGCCATACGTAGGGATGGAATATCCTGCTATTGGAGAGACCATAAAAGTGATACTTCATGAGAGTTATCATTCAGGAACCATTGGGATAAGTGATGCATTAAAAAGATTTGCTAAAATGGCAAAAGAACGAGAAATCCCTTTTTATATTACTGGTTTGACACAAGAAGACAATGATTATGAAACAGTAGCAGAGTATAAAAAAATGGGTATAATACCACTTTTAGATACAGCACCTATAGCTCAATATTGCAAATTATGGTTAGCACTTAGTAATGGAAAAGATTTAAAACAAGTAATGAAACAGAAATATTTAGGAGAATAAAATGCTATTACTGTGTATTCTGGTAAAATATGAATAATATGGCTAAACTGTTACAGCAATGTTAATAGAAATGCAGATTTTTTCACAAAGTATACACAAATATTCTGTAGAATAATTAAGTAAAAAAGGAAATGAAAGATTAGGAGGGTAAACGTTGATTGAAGTAAAAAATCTTGTAAAAAAATACGGAAATCATACGGCAGTAAAAAATCTTAGTTTTACTGTTGAAAAAGGACAAGTATATGGTTTTCTTGGACCTAATGGAGCCGGTAAGTCTACAACTATGAATATTATTATTGGTTATCTTTCTGCAACCTCTGGAGAGGTGCTGATTAATGGACACAGTATTTTTGAAGAACCAGAGGAGGCAAAACGTTACATAGGTTATCTGCCAGAGATACCACCTTTGTATTTGGATATGACAGTTAAGGAATATCTATTTTTTGCAGCAGAATTGAAGAAAATTCCGAAAAAAGTTAGAACAAAAAATGTAAAAGAAGCAATGGAAATGACTATGATTACCCAGATGGAGAACCGGTTGATTAAACATCTTTCCAAAGGTTACAAGCAGCGTGTAGGTCTGGCACAGGCGGTTCTTGGATACCCAGAAATTATAATTTTGGATGAGCCGACAGTAGGTCTTGATCCAAAGCAAATTATTGAGATTCGTGATTTAATAAAGAAATTAAGTGAAAAACATACTATTATTTTAAGTTCTCATATTATGCAGGAAATTAGTGCAGTATGTGACCATATTCTTATTATTAACAAAGGAGAGTTGGTGGCAGAAGGTACACCAGAGCAGTTGACAGAATTGGCACAGCCAACACAGGAAGTTAAGCTGCGTGTAAAAGGGAATAAATCTGTAATTGAGAATGTATTAAAGGGAATGAAAAAAGTTCACAGACAAGAGTTTTCTATATCTGAAGAAGAAGGAACGGTTGATGTATTGGTATATGCAGTAAAAGAAGCAGATGTCCGTGAAGAATTATTCCATACATTTGCAAAAGAAAATCTTCCAATATTATTTATGTCTGCACAGGTGAAATCCTTAGAGGATATCTTCTTAGAGGTTACGGATGAATCAAAGAAATATGTACCATCTAAAACGTCTAAGAAGAAAGAAACAAAAGAAACTGTGAATGAGAATAAGACAGAGGAATTAAACGAGAATATGGAAACAGTAGAAAGCGGGGATGAAAATGAAAGCGATTTATAAAAGAGAGCTAAAATCCTATTTTAGTTCCATGATGGGATATGCTATTTTAGGCTTTTTCCTGTTGATTGTAGGATTTTATTTTTGGGGAAATAATTTAAGCGGAGCTAATTCATCAGTTGGAACTACCTTATCTAATATTATGTTAGTATATACAGTTATATTGCCAATCTTAACTATGCGTCTTTTGGCAGAGGAACAAAAACAAAAAACAGACCAGTTGCTATTTTCTTCGCCGGTAAGTATCTGGGGAATTGTTATAGGAAAATATCTGGCAGCAGTTACCATATTTACAGCACCATTTATCGTAATATGTACGATGCCTATTGTGTTAAATTTATATGGTAATGTAGATTTTGTGGGAAATTATGCGACAATTTTTGCCTTTTGGTTATTAGGAGATGTATTTCTTGCTATTGGACTTATGGTTTCTTCTTTTACAGAGAATCAGATTGTAGCAGCAATTATATCTTTTGCTATTAATATTACATTGTTCTTAATATCATCAATTGCCAGTATTTTACCAAGTACAGCACTGCCTTCTGTTATTGGATTAATGGTTCTTGTATTATTAGTAGGAATTTTCTTATTTGTATACATAAGAAACATTATTGTATCTGGTGTTGTAGTCTTTATTGGTGAAGTAGCATTATTGGTGGTTTATATGGTGAAGTCTTCCTTGTTTGAATCAGCATTTGCCAATGTAATATCAGGAATTTCCTTTATGTCCAGATATACAAAATTTGCAGGTGGAAATTTTGATTTAGGCTCCATATTTTATTATGTAACTTTTATAATTTTATTCTTGTATCTGACTGTACAGTCTATACAGAAGAGAAGATGGAGCTAGGAAGGAGGAGTAGACGTGGCTAAGAAGCAAAAATCAAATAATCAGCAGTCAAAGAAGGAAAAGTCCTCTTTGATGCGTTTTTCGGGAAATCGATTTCGTAATGGAAGTTTTAGTGCAACTATGATATTAATTGCCATTGGGATTGTGGTAGTGTTAAATTTAATTGTATCCAAGATTCCAAGTAAATACAGAGAATTGGATATGAGTGGAAATAAGTTATATACTTTGGATGAGCAGTCAGAAGAATTGTTAGAGAGGCTGGATACAGACGTAACCATATATTTCCTAGCAAACAAATCTGTGGAGGATGGATATCCAGAACTTACAAGATTGTTGGGAAATTATGAGGATGGAAGCGACAAAATTAAGGTAGTAAGAAAAGACCCAGAACTTTATCCGAATTTTGGTACAAAATATGAAGCAACTAGTTCTACGGTCTTAATTGTAGAAAGTGAAAAACGTACTAAATTAATTAGTAGTACAGATTTGTATACTTTAACTAACCAGGAAGCGGTATATTATTATGGTGAGTCAGAAAAATATGAATTTAACGGAGAGAATTTAATTGCTAATGCAGTAAATTATGTAACCACTGATAATGTACCAAAGTTGTATACTCTGACTGGTCATGGAGAGACAGAATTTGATGATACCTTACAGGAGTATATCAAGAATTCCAATATTACCCTAGAGGATTTAAATTTAGCAACTGGCAAAGGTGTGCCAGAAGATGCAAGCTGTATCGCCATTATTGCACCAAAAAGTGATTTAAATAATACAGAGGTAAAAGCTGTATCTGCATATTTGGAAGCTGGCGGAAATGCAATGATTTTTGGTAGTGAGACTAACAAAGAATTACCAAATTTTGATTCTTTATTAGAACAATATGGTGTTACAATGGAAGAAGGAATTGTGTATGAAGGAGATGCCAATTATGCGATGACAGATAGTCCTACTTATATTGTTCCAAAGGTAGAGATACACGATGCGAATAGTATTGTAAATGAAAATAATGGATATATTTTAATGACAGATGCAAAGAGCATTGCAGAAACTGAGAAACATGAAGATAATATAACAGTAACAACATTATTCTCTACAACAGAGTCTTCTTATCGTAAGAAAAATGCAGCAACCAGTGAAAGTATTGGAAAAGAAAAAGGAGATGCAGAGGGGCCATTTGCTCTTGGTGTAGCAGTTACTGTAGCAGAAAAGACAGAATCAGAAGACACAGAAGAGACAGAAGAGACAGAGAATACAGCAGAGCCAAAGTCAAAACTGGTAGTTTATGGAAGTACCTCTTTAATTTCACAAAATATATATATGCAGTTTTCTTATAATATTGCAGAGGTATTAAGTTCTCTTGGCTGGATGTGTGATACAGAAGACAGCATTGCTATTGCAGGTAAAAGTATCAGTGCGGAAGCTTTAACATTAACAGAAGCGGATGTAAATAAGTGGATGTCTGTTTACTTAATTTTTATTCCAGTTATCACTATTGCAGCAGGTATTTTTGTAACAGTAAGAAGAAATAGAAAGTAGTTACATGGGAGGTCCGCTGAATTTATGAAGAAAAAGAAACAGATTAAAACTTTAATTATTACCTTACTGGCACTGGTTTTGCTGGTTGGTGGATATGTTGCTATGACCTTATTTATGCCAAAAGAAGAGGAAACAGAAGAAACTCAAGAAGATGAAGTGATTCATACTGTAGAGGAAGATACTATCAACAAAATTAGTTATACCAATGAAAATGGTACAATTGAGTTGGTTTTGAATAAAGAAGAGTGGTCATCTCCTACAGATAAGAATTGTCCTGTAAATAAGTATACAGTAGATTCTATGGTGACTGCCCTCCAGGAAGTAAAAGCCTCCAGAACCATTGAGAAAGCTGATGTGGATAAAAAGGAGTTTGGACTGGATAAACCTTCTTTAGTGGTAGATTTTACGCAAAAGGATGGTACAAAGACTACTTATACATTAGGTACATTGAATAGTGTAGTAAACAAATATTATTTCCAAATGTCAGGGGATGAAAAGGTATACTTAATTGATACTACGATGTATAATTCTTTTGATTATGATTTATTGAAGTTGGCAGAAGTAGAAGAATATCCTTCTATGGGTGGTCAAGATATTGCTGATTATACGTTGACTATGGATGGTAAAACCTTATACTTTGTGGATTCCAAGGATGCAGCACACAAAAAAAATGAGGAAGAGATTCCAGAATGCGTTTGGGAATACGGAGCGAAGAAAAATAAGCTAAAAAAGATGGACGAAGACTTAGCAAGTAATGTGTTACAGGCAATTATGGGACTTACAAATGCAGAATGTGTTACCTATAACCTAACTGACAAAGATCTAAAGAAATGTGGTCTGGATAAGCCTAAGATGTCTCTAACTGTGCATTATACAAAGATGGATCAGGCGGAAGAAGAGGAAGAGGTAAACAACACAGATGATGTAAAAGAAGAAGAAAAAGATGCTAAAATTATAGATTGTGAATTTACAGTTTATTTTGGAGATACAGATTCCGATAGCGGAGAATATTATGTACAGATGAAAGATTCTAAGGCTATCTATACTATGAATGTATCTGGTGTAAATACCCTTATGAGCGTTTTTGAACAGGAATAAGTAAGAACTGCAATGTAACTGTTATCAGTTAATAAGCAGAGGTAAGAAATGGGATTGATTTTGTACATAGGCAACAATAAAATGGTTGTTGTTATAAGACAGAATCAATCCTATTGTTTTACAAGTGGAAATAAAAATATAAGTGTGGTATACTTATAGGAAAGAATTGTTCCAAACTGTGGACAGTTACGTTTAAGCCCATAATAATTCGCCTTTGGCGGAGGAGTTTAAACATTGCAAACCTTACTTTTTCTTATGAAACATGCATGAAACGTGTGTTTCTACCTAAATAGTTGTAAAACAAATACATTAGGTTAATTTTTATTTAGTGAAAGGTAGAATTGTAGCAAAAGGAAATGAGGGACGGTATGAAAAGAAAATTATTCCGGGGAATAGCAGTTGTAGTGATGCTTCAATTTGTTTGCCAGAGTATTCTTGGGGCAGGGGAAACAGATTTGAGTTATGACACCGTGAGTATTGCTGCAAAAACAGAAGAAACAGATTATTTTGAGCCAGAGGCACAGAAAGTTAACATAAAGAAAAGAAAACTAACAGGAACAGTTGAAACCTTTATGGCAAGTTCAGCTGTAGCTCAAAGTACAGTGAAAACAAAGTCTGTATTTATGAAAAAGTTACATAATTATATGAACGCAAGAAAAACAAGATTTACTATTATATTTAAAGGAAATTATCGCAAAATATATAATGGTGGGGATATTGAAAAAATGTTTGCCCAGGCTTGGAATATTGATGATAAAAAGCATAGCAATGATTTTGATTATTTGCATTGGAATATTGCAACTTATGGATTTTCCATTAATTATTATTCTAACAACAAATCAGTGTTTAGCTTCAAGATGAAGTATCGAGAGAGTGCAAGCCAGTTAAAGAAAGTGAATACGAAAGTAAAAAAGGCACTTGCTTCTTTAAAACTTGGTAAAAAAAGCAGAGTGGAGAAAATCCGTGCTATTCATAATTATATTGCAAATATAGTACAATATGACCGTTCTTTAAAGAATTTCACGGCATACGCAGGATTGGTGCATAGTAACCATAGAACAGTTTGTCAGGGATATGCTCTTCTTTTTTATAAGATGTGTACAGATGCAGGAATTCCCTGCCGCATTGTGACAGGGTGGGCAGGAACTCCCCACGCTTGGAATATTGTAAAATTAAGTGGAAAGTGGTATTATGTGGATGTAACTTGGGATGATACAGATAACACATATAAGCCTTATACCTATGATTACTTTCTGATAGGTTCTAACAAGATGAATGGGAATCATTCGTTAGATGGTGATTATAGAACAACTTCTTTTAAGAAAAAATATCCAATCAGTGCCAAGGATTATAAATGGAGTTTACCAACACCAGTACCAACTAAGAAACCGACAGCAACACCAGCTACCACCAAGAAACCAGTGATAACAAAGACACCAACAGTGACTAAGGAACCAATAATAACAAAGACACCAACGGTAATAAAAACACCAGAGATTACAAAAACACCAATTGCAGAAAGTGATGATTCTGCCCGTAAATTGTATGTTGATAATACAACTATTGTGTTGAAAGATAATTGGAAATATGAAAATGCTACAAAGAAAAACCAATATATTTATGATTGTTATTTGGCAACTTTGGAGAAGATTGTCTTACAATTGACAGAGGAGACTTTTATCAAGTTAAAAAATGGTACTCTAAAAAACGATTTATACTTTCTCATGGATTCTTACTGGTCAGAGAAACTCACCTTGCCAGCAAGGGAATATTTGCAGGGAAGTGAATTTACAAAAGATAACGAGCGTATTTTTCAAAATGCGTATACAAAAACGGAAATTGATAAGATGACAGAAGAGGAGAAACAAAAGAATATGGAAACCTGCGGTAATGTGGCTTTTATAGAAAAGTATAAAACATTATATAATCAGGTTGTGGAAGAATTGATAGATACAGTAATTAATATAGTGGAAAAGGGGTAATAAGATGGATGTGAAAAAGACAGATAAGTTGTATTATTATGATGGAAAAGATTTAGGCTGCAATTATACAAAAGAACATACTACATTTCGTGTATGGGCACCAACTGCCAAGAAAGTAGAATTATGTTTATATGAAAAGGGAAATGGAGATTGTCTTTTGGAGACTGTACCAATGATATCAGATGTTCAGGGAACATGGTACAAAAATATAGAGAAAGATTTACAAGGACTTTATTATACCTACAAGGTTTCTGTTGAGGGAGAAACGAAAGAAACTATGGACATTTATGCAAAAACTGCAGGTGTAAATGGAGAAAGAGCCATGATCTTGGATTTTGAAACAACAAATCCGACAGATTGGGAAAAGGATAAGCCCGTTTCCTTAAAGCAGAATACGGATGCTATAATTTATGAACTTCATGTAAGAGACTTGTCTTCGGATGAATCTTCAGGAATCAAGAATTGCTGTACATTTTTAGGTTTAGCAGAAACAGGTACAAAAAGCCCAGATGGACTTACAACTGGTATTGACCATATAAAAGAACTGGGTGTTACACATGTGCATTTGCTTCCTCTTCATGATTTTGGTAGTGTGGACGAGACAAAACCAGAAGACAATAAGTTTAATTGGGGATACGACCCAGTAAATTATAGTGTATTAGAAGGTTCTTATTCTAGTGATCCTTATCATGGCGAAGTGCGTGTACGGGAGTTTAAGGAAGCAGTTTCTGCTTTCCACAAAGCTGGAATCGGAGTGATTATGGATGTTGTTTATAATCATACTTATCGTACAAAAGATTCTTACTTTGAAATGACTGTTCCAGGATATTATTACCGTATGAAAGACGGCGAATTTTTAGATGCTTCTCATTGTGGAAACGAAACAGCCTCTGATCATTTGATGATGCGTAAGTTTATGATAGATTCCCTTTGTCATTGGGCAAAAGAATATCATTTAGATGGTTTTCGGTTTGATTTGATGGCAATACATGATGTAGATACCATGAATGCCATTGCAGAAGAACTTTATAAGATTAATCCTAATATTATTTTATATGGTGAAGGCTGGGCAGCAGATGATGTAGGACTGCCGAAAGAAAAGACAGCAAAGAAAACAAATGCGAAAATGATGCCAAAGGTAGCCATGTTTAGTGACAATATCAGGGATGGAGTGAAGGGGCATGTATTCTACGAAGAACAGCCTGGATTTGTAAATGGAAAACCAGATATGGAGGAGGAAATTAAGTTTGCAATTGTGGGAGCGATTGACCACCCAGAGGCATCAAAAGGAAAGGAACCTGGATGGGCAATACACCCAACACAAAGTGTAAACTATATTTCCGCTCATGATGATTTAACACTTTGGGACAAGTTTGCAATTTCTAATCCCAAAGATAGTGTAGAAATCCGAAAAGATATGAATCGTTTGGCAGCAGCTATTGTTTATACTGCACAGGGAATACCATTTATGCAGGCAGGAGAAGAAATGCTTCGTACCAAGCCATCTTTGGATCCAGACAGAGATTATGATAATGATAGTTATAATTCACCAGACAGCGTGAATAGTATAAAATGGGGACAGAAAAAAGAATTTTCTACAGAATACCAGTATTACAAAGGGCTTATTGCATTCCGCAAAGAACATGGAGCACTTCGTATGTCTGATGGAGAGATGGTAAGAAAACATTTGCACTTTTTGGAAACCCCAGAAAATGTGGTGGCATATACAATTACCAAACCAGATGAAACAGAAAACTTAAAAGAACTTTGCATTATTTATAATAGCAATAAGGAAGAAGTTGAAGTAAATATTCCAGAAGGTAGTTGGAATGTTTATATAAATAAAACACAAGCAGGAACAAAGGTGCTTGAGAAAGTGCAAGGGGGAACAATTAAAGTTCCCGGAATTAGTGCATTAGTTCTTGGATAATGCATAAAAGCATTATCAATTGATAGGTAGGTTATAGATGAATAAGATGAAGATAGATAAAAGATTGAACAATTATTTACGTTGGCCCCTATATTTATCAGTGTTATTAATCTGTATGAATTTGATTGTATATTGTGTAAGTACCAAAGCAGGTGTAATCGTGACAGGATTTTTGTTCATTTATATAATAAGTGCGGTTGCCCTGTTTCTTGCAAGAAAACAAAATATAATGGCAGGATTAATTAACTATGCAAGTGATTATTCACAGGTACAGCGGCATTTAATGCGTGAATTGGCAATTCCTTATGCAATGTTGGATACAGAAGGCCGTTTGATGTGGGGGAATGATGAATTTATAGATTTGAGTGAAGAAACAAAACACAGTTGTAAATATATTTGGAATATTTTTCCAGAAATTACTGTGGATATGCTTCCAGTGGATATGATAGATCAGGAGATGCATATTACCTGGAGAGACCGTAATTACAAAATTGTTTTGCGTCGAATTAAAGTAGATAATTTTGATGAAAAAGCACAAGAGAAAAAAATAGAAATAGAAGAAGAAAACATACTAATTACTTTATATATGCAGGAGGAAACAGAACTTATTGCGTATCAGCAGGAATTAGAAGATTGTAAACTTATAGTGGGACTTCTTTATATAGACAATTACGAAGAAGCACTAGATAATGTAGATGAAGTAAGAGCCTCTCTTCTTCTTGCACTGATTGACCGAAAAGTAAACAAATATATGCAGACAATGGATGCTATTGTTAAAAAACTCGAAAAAGACAAATATGTATTTATGTTCAAAAAGAAATATTTAAAACAGCTTGAGAACAGTAAATTTTCTATATTAGAGGAAGTACGGGCAATTAGCATTGGAGATGAAATGGCATTAACAGTAAGTATTGGTCTTGGAATTAGTGATGATGGTTATCTTCGGAGTTATGAATATGCCAGAGCCGCTATGGATTTGGCTTTGGGACGAGGAGGAGACCAGGCCGTTGTAAAAGCGGGAGAAAAATTAACTTACTATGGAGGCAAGAGTGTCCAGATAGAGAAAAAGACCAGAGTAAAAGCCAGAGTAAAGGCACATGCCCTTAGAGAACTTATGGAAGCTAAAGAACGTGTAGTAATTATGGGACATAAAACAGGAGATGTAGACTGTTTTGGTGCAGCTATTGGTGTATATAGGATTTCAACGGCTCTTGGTAAAAAGACACACATCGTAATTAATGAAATTACTACATCTGTCAGACCTCTGATGCAGCGTTTCCAATGTAATGCAGAATATGAAGATGATATGTTTTTGAATAGTCAGGAGGCCTTGGATGTTGTAGATTATAATACACTTCTTGTTATTGTGGATGTTCATAGACCAAATCTTACAGAATGTCCAGAACTTTTGCAAAAAACAAGGCATATAGTAGTTTTGGATCATCACAGACAATCAGGAGATGTAGTAGAGAATGCAGTGTTATCTTATATTGAACCTTATGCATCTTCTGCATGTGAAATGGTTGCAGAGATTTTACAGTATATAGAAGATAATCTAAAATTGCGGCAGGTTGAAGCCGATGCTATGTATGCTGGTATGATGATTGACACCAATAATTTTTTAACAAAGACAGGAGTAAGAACTTTTGAGGCAGCAGCATTTCTTCGGAGATGTGGGGCTGATATTACCCGTGTACGGAAAATGTTCCGAAGCAGTAATCAGGAGTATCAGATTCGTGCAAAGTCTATTAGCCAGATGGAAATTTATTTGGAACATTATGCAATTACAGAGTGCAAGGCAGATGGAGTGGAGAGTCCTACCGTACTTGGTGCCCAGGTAGCCAATGAATTGTTAAATATTAGTGAAGTAAAGGCATCCTTTGTTTTGACAGCTTACAATAACATGATATATGTTAGTGCAAGATCCATTGATGAATTAAATGTACAGGTGGTTATGGAAAAATTAGGCGGCGGAGGCCACATGAGTGTAGCTGCTACCCAATTGAGAGATGTGGATATGCCAAGGGCAAAACAGATGATCCGGGATGTTTTGTTTTATATGTATAATGAAGGCGAATTATAATTGTTTGTAATAGTTTAGCCTATGGTCAGAACGGTTACAATTGTTTAGAACATATATAAGGATTTAATTGATAAATCTGAGTTTATAAGATTTAAGATTATTATTTGTGACTTTAATCTGTACGAATTAAGTGAAAAGAAAGGATAAATATAATGAAAGTAATATTATTAGAAGATGTAAAATCAGTAGGAAAAAAAGGCGAAGTAGTAGAAGTGAATGACGGATACGCAAGAAATTGCCTGTTAAAGAAAAAAGTAGGCGTGGAAGCAACACCTAAAGCATTAAATGATCTAAAGTTAAAGAATGCCAATGATGAAAAGATCCGTCAGCAGATTTTAGAGGATGCAAAGGAATTTGCGAAAGAATTAGAAGCAGAAGACAAATTTATTGAAGTAAAACTAAAATCTGGAAAGGATGGAAGAACCTTTGGTTCTGTTTCTGCAAAAGAAATTTCAGAAGCAGCAAAAAAACAGCATGGATATGAATTAGATAAGAAAAAAATGCAGCTGCCAGAAGCAATTAAAACTCTTGGAACATATAAAGTACCAATACGTCTTCACCAGCAGGTTACAGCGGAGTTGACAGTAAAAGTGGTAGAAATGTAAGAGAAGAAATAATTGTTACTGTTTACCTGTGCGTGAAAAGTAACAATTAATTGGGGAGAGGAGTTATATGATGAAGGTCAATAACTCCTTTTTATTTCGCAAACACCTAATACTGTAGAAAAGAGCAAGGAGAAAAATTATGGAAGAGGTCATAAAGAGAATACAGCCCCATAGTGTGGATGCAGAGCGTTCCGTTATTGGATCTATGCTTATGGATAAAGATGCTATTCTTACAGCATCGGAAATACTAACTGGGGAAGAATTTTATCAACAGCAATATGGTGTACTGTTTGAAACTATGGTAGAGCTTTATAATGATGGAATACCAGTAGATTTAGTAACTCTGCCAGAAAAGCTGAAAGAAAAATCACTGCCCCCAGAGCTTACCAGTGTAGAATTTATTCGTGATTTATTAAGTGCAGTGCCAACCTCTACAAATGTGAAACATTATGCAGAAATTGTACGGGAAAAGTCAATACTCCGTCGTTTAATTAAGGTAACAGAGGGAATTGCCAATACATGTTATCAGGCAAATGAGCCAGTTGAGGATATACTGGCAGAAACAGAAAAACAAATATTTGATGTGGTACAGAACCGTACCAATGGAGATTTTGTCAGTATTAAACAGGTAGTAATCGAAGCAATTGAAAGTATAGAAAAAGCAGCAAAAACCAGTGGAAAAGTAACAGGAATACCAACAGGTTTTTACGATTTGGACTATAAGACCGCAGGATTCCATCCATCAGATTTAATTTTAGTGGCAGCAAGACCTGCTATGGGAAAAACAGCATTTGTACTAAATATTGCAGAGCATGTGGCATTAAGAGAAAAAATATCTACTGCTATTTTTAGTCTGGAAATGTCAAAAGAACAACTTGTAAAGCGTATTTTGTCCATGAACTCAAAGGTGGATTCCCAGTCTATGCGAACTGGTGAATTACAGGATGATGACTGGCTGAAATTGGTAGAAAGTGGTAAAAAAATTGGTGGCTCTGGATTGATTATTGATGATACACCTGGTATTTCTATTTCAGAACTTCGATCCAAATGTAGAAAATACAAAATAGAATATAACCTTGGAATGGTAATCATTGATTATTTACAACTTATGTCAGGAAGCAAACGGGCACAATCCAGAGAACAGGAAATATCGGAAATTTCCCGTTCCCTAAAGGCACTTGCAAGAGAGATACAAGTACCAGTGATTGCACTTTCCCAGCTTAGCCGTGCGGTAGAGCAAAGACCAGATAAAAGACCAATGTTATCCGATCTTCGTGAATCTGGGGCGATTGAGCAGGATGCAGATATGGTAATGTTTATTTACAGGGATGATTATTATAATAAAGATTCAGAAGAGGCAGGTGTATCTGAAATTATTATAGGCAAACAAAGAAGTGGTCCTACTGGAACCGTCAAATTGGCATGGCTGTCTCAATATACTAAATTTGCCAATCTGGAAAGAAATTATTAGTGATGACTTTAGTGTTAGATAAAAATGGTACAAGTTAAGTAAACAATATTGGTATCAGCAAAACAGCTTTAGGCACATGGACAAAAGCTGCCAGGGAGAATCACGGTGAAGTACCTGTAAGGAGTTCGGGAACTATTCCAGTGATGAAGCAATAGAAATAGCAAGGCGAAAAGTGAATTAAGGGATACACAGGATGCTTTGGAAATATTAAAGAAAGTTTACATGAATGGTTGTTAAAAAGCCAGAAAGAAGTGGTAAACAGACCTTCACAGTATAATTCACAAAATAAGAATGACAGAGGGGCGGGATAATTGTCTCTCTGTCATTCTTAATTGATTTAATCTGTCCATGTTTTAGATGGCTTCAAGCTGTATATATTTGGTAATGCCGATATGATTTTGTCAATTACACTTTCCTTGTATGTTTCTGTGCAAGCCAAAGAAAATTTCCTCTTTCCACCGCATGAGACGTTGCATGGTTGACAGTTACACTTTATGTATTTATTTGAAATACTTATCGAAAAACTTATATAAAACAATACATAATCCCATAGGCAGACCAAATAATATGCCACCAATCAAAATTCCTATTATAAGCTGATATACAGAAAAGAAATCTGACAAAAAATAATTTCTTAATCCCAAAATAGAATTAAAAAGAAAAAGTGTTCCACTTATTAAACCTGGAGATACTTTTCTGTCTTTGATTGTATAGAAAAAATGGTCTCCAAAATTTATAATTCCCCATATAAGTATTGCCACTCCAAAACATACGAGCTTATTATTGAATACAAATAAAAAAATTGATATTAGAAGCATTGGGTAGTAAATAAACAAATTGTTTGCCATCCAATGTCCATGTGTCATATGATAAGGCAACCATTTATGCTCATACATCCATTTAGGAAAATCACCAATAGCTTCCTCAAATAAGTGGAATGGTAAATAAATCACCAAATTAAAAAAAATAAAATTCATCATGTTTGTTTTTCTACCCTTTCTTTCTCCAATTCTTTTTCAAAATTTTCTTCCCATTTTTCCAGTGTTTCTAAAAGCAAAAATTGTTGTTCTAATATAGTTCGCCCAAATAATGGAATGTCTTTATGTTTGGGCAGTTGCTCCATAATCTGCATTTTGGTGTTCTGAATACTGTTTTTAATATTGACAATACATTCATTTGCAAAATTTTCGTCAATTAATGCCAAATTTACAATAACAGCATTAAAATCTAAAAATACTCTTGTTTCAGCTAAAGAAAATTTAGTCATCAATTCTTTAAAGATTTCTTTTCCCTTTGGTGTTATTGTGTACAATGTTTTTTCGGGCATATTGCCGTTCTTAACAGTTTCACTAACAACATATCCTTTGGTTTCAAATTGAACCACTTTCTTATAAACAGTAAATGAACCAATTTTTATCCACCTTGACAAATTTCGAGATTCAATTTGCTTTTGTAAGTCATATGCACTTTTAGGACTTTGGTATAATGAGCCTAAAATAATTAAATCAATCGTAGACATAATTCACCTCCATAGTTGTATTATACAATACTGTATTATACAGTAATTATAAAAATTTGTCAAGGTTTATTAAAATTGATAAGACGGAAAATGGTAAATATAATAGTGCTTTTAAGTTTTCCATGATTCTATAGGCAGTTATGCACATTTCGATAATGCGGTCTTTTGGTCTTTGGTTCGGAATAGTGTGGTTCTGACTATTATTTTATTTATCAGTTAAAAAGAGAACAAGCAGCCAGATATTTATTGAACGAAATGAATAACATATATGACTGTCTGGAAGAAAATGCCTTACAATTTTCGATTAGCAGGGATACATACTTGGCGAATAAAGGATACTGTGAGGCTGTTGTTGGACAGATGAATTATAAAAGCATTGCAATCAGTTCACACAGTCTGTTCATAATGTGTTATAATGTGTTATATAATCTTGTCTCCCGCATTTTGCCCTTATTCCTAATTGGCAACATGATAGATGGTGTTGTCAGATTGATGAAAATGGTATTATAAACGAATCTGATTTGAAAAACAAATTATCGACAGCTATATATAAGATAAAGAGAAAGGTGTGAAGAGATATGACAGAACAAGAATTGATAAAGCAGGCATTTCAGGCAAGAGAGTTTTCCTATGCACCATATTCTGGGTTTCGTGTGGGAGCAGCTTTGGAAACATCAGATGGGGTGGTTTACGAAGGCTGTAATATTGAAAATGCAGGATATTCACCAACAAACTGTGCAGAGCGTACGGCATTTTTTAAAGCAGTCAGTGAAGGGTGTCATAATTTTCACAAAATTGCCATTGTAGGAGGCAAAGAGAAGGGGGATGTGGTAGCAGATTATGCAGCACCATGTGGCGTATGTCGCCAAGTTATGATGGAATTTTGTAACACTAAAGATTTTCAGATTATTGTGGCAAAGTCCATAGAAGACTATCAAGTATTCACTTTAGAAGAACTTCTTCCAATGGGGTTTGGACCAGATAACCTTAAAATGTAATATTGTAACTGTTCAGAATCATGAACAGTTATGTAATATTTATAATAAAGCTGCCCAAATAGGCATGTAACTATAGTTAGGATGCATATTCAATGACAGGTATGTAGAATAAACGGACAAGGTAGATATAAAATATAGTGATGAAATTAGTAACTTCATATATTTTTACCAGACTAAACTGTTACTGAAATTATTGAAACAAGGAAAGCAGGTGGTTATATGAGAATGTATGACATAATAGACAAGAAAAAAAATGGAATGGAACTTTCTACTGAGGAAATTAGAGAAATGATAAAGGCTTATGTAGAAGAACAAATTCCAGATTATCAAATGGCTGCATGGCTTATGGCAGTGTATTTTCAGGGAATGAATAATCGTGAATTAAAAGATTTAACCTTAGCTATGGCACACTCTGGAGAGATGATAGATTTGTCTCCGATTTTAGGGATAAAAGTGGACAAGCATAGTACTGGAGGTGTGGGGGATAAAACGACTCTGGCTATTGCACCGATTGTTGCAGCTTGTGGAGAAAAGGTGGCAAAAATGGCAGGAAGAGGTCTGGGATTCACTGGTGGAACTATTGATAAATTAGAATCTATTCCAGGATTTGTGACAGGACTTGACCAGCAGACTTTTTTTGACAATGTAAACCGTATTGGTCTTAGTGTGATTGGGCAGACGGCAAACATTACACCAGCAGATAAGAAACTATATGCACTTCGGGATGTAACAGCTACAGTGGATAGCATTCCTTTAATTGCTGCATCGGTAATGAGCAAGAAACTAGCATCAGGAAGTGATAAAATTTTATTAGATGTAACTTGTGGAAGTGGTGCATTTATGAAAACACTGGAAGATGCTGTGAAACTTGCCGAAATTATGGTGGCAATTGGAGAACAAGCAGGAAGAGAAACCATTGCACTTATTACCAATATGGATGTACCACTAGGAGAAACTATTGGGAATGCCTTGGAAGTAAAAGAAATCATAGAATTGCTTCAAGGAAATGCAAAAGAGGATTTAAAAGAAGTTTGTCTGGCACTAGCTTCTAATATGCTGTATCTTGCAAAACATGGAAGTAACAAAAATATTACGTTAGAGGATTGTAGAAAAATGGCAGAAGAGAAGATACAGGATGGAAATGCTTTTAGAAAACTAAAGGAAATGGTAACTTCCCAACATGGAGATGTAGAAGCAATCGAAAATACAGATAAGCTTCCAAAGGCAGAATATTATTATGAAATAGTGGCAGATGTGGGAGGATATATTACAAGTATGGATGCGAAACAATGTGGAATGGCATCTATGATTCTTGGAGCTGGAAGAGAGAAAAAAGATAGTGAGATTGACTTTGGAGCGGGTATCCGTCTCTTAAAAAAGACAGGAGATTCTTTAGAGGTGGGAGATACCATAGCTACCTTGTATTCTAACAGTTATGAAACTTTTAAAGAAGCAGAAAAAATATTAAGGTCTGCTTATAAAATTGGCAGGGAAGTGTCTCAAAAAGAAAAACTAATTTATGCCCGTGTAACAAAAGAGGGCATAACATATTATTAAATATAAGGGACTAGCTGTATAAGAAGTACGGCTAGTCCTCATCTGTTATATCAAGTAAACGGTCAACTGCTGGCTGCATATCTTTTTGGTTTCTATAGTTGATTATCAATTTTCTTTCCTTCGGTGATAAAAGCAAAGACTTGGGTCCATGTTCGCTTTGATAACCAAAGGTTTCTAAAATATCTTCGATACCATATAAATCGCATAAAAACATCAAAGTATCAGCATCTGGCTGTGTCTGACCACTTTCCCATCCATATATTGTTTTAGGAGCAGCATAATTGTTATTTTCTCTTAGGATTTTGGACACTTCATTTACACTAATTTCATTTAATTTTCTATAGTATTTTAGTACTCTAGCAATCTTAGGATTCTTCATGTATTCACCTCATTTTTGTTTTCAAATTAGTTTAACTTAGAAGCTTGATTTACTTCATAATTCCTTATATTTTTGACATTTAAGGAATAAGCTATACACTTAATCATAGTATCGGGAGAAACTCCCTTTGTCAATGGAGAGGGCTAAAAAATATAAAAATTCTTCATAAAAGAGAATAAGTGGATTGACATTCTCTTAAAACAAGAATAAAATAGAGGAAGTAGTGTAATAACCCTTGTACACTATCTACGAATTTTATGATAGTTGAACTTATCTGATTATGTTAAATGTAGATATTAAAATTGTAATATCTGATGTAAAAGTTTAGTTCCTCGGTTGAATTGTTCATGTCTGTTGTAGGGAATAGAGAGAAAAAGTAGGTGATACCATGCAGATAAGATTACGAATACTTGAATATATGGAAAAAAGTAAAATTTCTGTAGATGATGTAGCAAAGGAATTACATATAGATAAAGAAAAGTTTCAAAAAGATAGTAAGAAGAACTGGAGTGCAGAGGATTTATTAGAGGTATGTGGGTATTTGCAAGTAGATCCAAGAATGTTTTGGGAAAGGACATAAAAAAATAGCAATGAGCGATTGCGAAACTCAATTTAGACTCTGAATTTTGTGCAGGATTCACATATCACCGTAAGGCACATCTGCATTGTTTTCTATCATAGCAGTATATAATTGAATGAGAGTTTCATAATCGCCTAAAGAATAGGTGAAGAGTATGGTAGTTTATTATTGTGACAAAGATCATATAGAAGTGAAGACAAGTGTGTGTCCTCATTGTATGGATCGGACCCGGCCGGTTCAGTCAAAAATATTTTGGTGTAAACATTGCCAGATACCTTTATATAAGGAAGAATGTACTATTTGTGGTAGTTTGGGAAAACAGATTGGTTCAGACATACGTCCAGTTTTTCCAGAAGAAAGAATTTTATTGGAATCTATTTTATATTGCCAAGAGGGAAAAGAGGTTTCTTTTGTAGGAAAGGCAGTTTGGAATGTATCTGGAAACCGTTATTTTGTAAATGGCGAGAAGATAAAACTTATCATTGGGAAATTAAAAGAATTAGATACTATGCAGATATGGGAAACTTATTCTAAAAAAATTGAAAAATTAGAGAGATATAAGAAAGACTTTTCTATTGAAGCAGAAAAATTTGTTTTGGCAAATCAAGAAAGATATCAGCAAATAGACAAAGAAGCTCTAGACTATATCAAAGAATTTGCTAATCAATATTTCACAGAAGATATGATGATTTCTTTTTCAGGTGGAAAAGATTCTACAGTAGTAGCTGATTTAGTAACTAGAGCGTTGGATACTGGCAATCAAAAGATCCTACATATTTTTGGAGACACCACTCTGGAATTTCCAAAGACTTATGAATATGTAGAACGGTATAAAAAGGCGCACCCAAAGACACTGGTTTTATCCTCCAGAAATAAGGAGAAAGATTTTCAAAAACTTTGTATGGAAATAGGGCCGCCTAGCAGGGTTATGCGATGGTGTTGTACCATATTTAAAACAGGAGCTATAACCAGAAAGATTGAAAAGGTATTTCGGGATAAGACACATATTATAACCTTTTATGGTATTCGGAGAAGTGAATCTGCCAGCAGGAGTAAATATGAAAAAGAAACAGAAAGTCCAAAGATTGCTAAGCAGACTGTAGTAGCACCAATTATAGACTGGTATGACTTTGATGTGTGGCTTTATATATTGGCTAGAGGGATTGACTTTAATGATGCATACCGGCTTGGTTATACCAGAGTAGGGTGTTGGTGTTGTCCCAATAATAGTGATTGGTCGGAATTTCTCTCAAAGGTTTATATGCCCCAATTTTATAATTCTTTTCGGACTATGCTGGTTGACTTTGCAAGGAAGATTGGGAAACCAGATGCAGAAGTCTATGTAGACTCAGGAAAATGGAAAGCAAGGCAAGGAGGAAATGGTGTATCTGCAGCACAAAAATCAATCGTGGCATTTACCCCATGTGCTGCAGAAGAAAATACCTTTCATTATGCATTGCAAAGACCAATTAGTGAAGAATTATATGAACTTTTTAAGCCGTTTGGGAAATTAGATTTTAATATGGGAAATAAAAGATTGGGAGAAGTATATATAATAGGAAAAAAAGGAAATATGCTTCTACGTTTGCAGGGAAGAATTGGAAACCAGGAACTAAAAGTGACGGTTCTTGATGTTGCGGCTGGAGGATTAAGAAAACTGCTAGGAGCGAAAGAAAAGATAGAAAGCCAGATTACCAAGTACCAGATGTGTATGGGGTGTCTTGCCTGTGAAGGAATATGCAAGGTGAATGCTATACAGATCAGGGAAATAGATAATAGGGTAACTTATCATATAGATGAAAAAAAATGTGTGCATTGTGGACAGTGTATAGGACATTTTATTGGTGGATGTTATATGCGGAAAGTCCTTGCAATAAAACGGGGATAACAGTTAGGATATCAATGTCATTTAGTTAAGCAGAAGTTTTTTGTAACTTGAAATGTGGACATCTCTTGCGAAAACACGCTTTCGCTTGGACTTAAGCCTAGCGGTACTAAATTCGCTGAAAAACATCAGCTCATTAAGTGCCGAGGCTTTCGTACAGTTTTCTACAGAAATGTCCGCATTTTAAGTTAAAATTTAAATTTTAGGCTTAATTAAATGACATTGATTAGGATATCTGAACAATTAAAAAAGATACAAGAAAGTTGGAAAACGATGAAGAAGAAAAAAATACGATTAAAAGGACATGAAACATTTTGTATAAGAGAAGGATGGATGGAAAAAGGAATGGCGGCAATTGAAGCAGATTCCCAAGTATTTTCTAAGATGTATGGGGCAGATGCGTTGGGGGTAGGTGTCAATATGGCAAAAGCAATCCGATATTGGTTAAAGGCTTGTGAATTAACAGATGAGAAATCAGGGAAAGGTTCTTGGCTTTCTGAATTTGGAAAGAAGGTTTATCACTATGACCCATATTTAGAACAGGACTTTACTCTTTGGTGTATTCATATCAATTTGGTACGAAACCAGAGATTGGCAACCACATGGTATCTATTTTTTTCTTTGTATGAGCAGTTGGAAGAATTTACCAAGGATAATTTATATACCATTTTAAGAGACAGATTAGAAAACTACTTGGAAGGAGAATGTTTTAATGATCGCTCCCTGGAAGATGATATCAGGATTCTGTTACAAATGTACAGCAGGGAAAGAATAGAAAAAAATGATCCCGAAGATAAAAAAATTTGTCCCTTAGCCAAGCTGGGAATTATCCGAAAAACAGGAAATACCTATATAAAAGGAGAACCTAATCTAAACAGAATATCTCCAGAAGTATTGTGGTATTACCTGCAAAGCCGCTTTATGGAGGGAGAAGCTGTCTATATGGAGGATTTATATAGTGATATAGAAGGTGTGGCTGGCATACTGGGACTTAGTAGAAGCCTTTTAGGGGAATACTTAGATATACTTGCTGGATATGGATATGTGGATTTGAACCGGACTGCTGGACTGGATATGATTTATATAAAATCTTCTTATACCAGAGAAGAAGTAGCAGAACATGTCTATTGTTCGCTGTAGGACTTAAAAAAAATCAAAAAGTAAATGGAGTTTCGCAATCACTAATAGAACAGAAGAAGAGAGGAGAACGCTTTGAAGGAGAAAGTGCATTTAGAAGAACTAGTACAGATAAACCAACATTTTCAAAAATCTATTCATATCCGTATGGATTATAATCAAATAGATAAGATAGAAAGCTATATTCCTACAAAAGCATCTATACAAGTTTTGGATAAATATTTATCAGAATTAGGCAAAGAAGATGGAGACCGGGCGACCATGCTAATAGGACCTTATGGAAAAGGAAAATCCCATTTGCTTTTGGTTCTGGTGGCATTGCTTTCAAAAATAAACCAGACAGATAAAAAAAGAAGAAGCGTGTTGGAAAATCTTACTGAAAAGATTGGAAAAGTTAGTCCAGATACAGAATTTAAAATCAAGAAAATATTTACAGAAAAGAAAGTATATCTGCCAATCTTTATTACCGCAACTACAAAAGATATGGATAAGGCTTTTCTGCTGGCACTAAAAGAAGGGTTGGAGAGAGAAGGGCTTTCCGATGTTTCTCCAGATACTTATTTTGAAAAGGCATTGGAAGTTATTCATCATTGGAAGAAGCAGTATCCAGATACATACCAGTTTTTTTGCAAGACATTAGAGAAAGCAGGAGAAAATATAAAACATTTTCAAAAGCGTTTACAACAATATGACCAGAACAGCCTTTTACAATTTCAGGAAATTTATCCCAAACTTACAGCAGGAAGTGTATTTGAACCAATGGTACAAATGGATGTAGTTGAGTTATATAAGATGGTAAATCATAGTCTATGCAGCCAATTTGGTTATCAGGGTATTATCCTTATTTTTGATGAGTTTAGTAAGTTTTTGGAAGGCTACCCAAAAGAACGGATATCGGCAGTTATGGAACTGATTCAGAGAATAGGGGAAGCAGCAAACCGTACAAAAACGGAAGAGTTGCATGTGATTTTAGTGGCACATAAAGCCATAAAAGAATATAAAAATCTTTTAGAAGATAAAATTATCAATGCATACCGTGGAATCGAAGGAAGGCTGGAAGAAGTCCGTTTTACCGTTTCTATGAAAAATAGCTATGAACTTATTGGTAATGCACTGCCAAAGAACGAATCCCTTTTTGTAAAATATATTGAGCAGACGGACTGGTATGAGAATATAAAAAAAGAATCCTATCATTTATTATATTTTCGCAATCAATTTTCAGAAGAAAAGGAATTTGAGAATATAGTAATGAAAGGGTGTTTCCCACTGCTTCCAGTAGCTGCTTATTTATTACTTCGTATTAGCGAATGTGCTGTACAAAATGAAAGAACCGTATTTACTTTTCTTGCTCATAAAGAGCCGCACAGTCTTGCAGAGTTTCTTGTAAAACATGAAGAAAATAAGATTTATATGTGTGCAGATACCATCTATGATTATTTCTATTATGTTTTTAAGCATGACAATTCTAATATACGTTTTCACAATGAATGGTTAAAAGCAGAATATGCAATAAATCAAGTGGATACCCCAGAAAAGATAAAAATTATAAAAGTATTGGCACTTCTCCAAATGGTGGGAAAGGAAGATGAAATGTATCCAAGAGATGAAGTAATACGACTTGGTACAGGGCTATCCAAAGAAGTTTTTTCAATGTGTATGGAAGAATTAAAGGAAGAACAAATTTTATTCTACCGGAATAAAACGAAAACTTATGCATTTCGCAATAACATTGGAGTAGATGTGGAGAAGGAAATTAGAGAAAGGGTAAATAGTAAGTTTTCTAAGATTTCTATATGTGAAGAGATTGAGAAAATATCAGAATTAGAATACGAACTGCCTAGAAGATACAACCAGAATTATTATATTACAAGGTATTTCCAGTATTGCTTTATGGAGTTAGAAAGTTTTCTTGTTCTTTCCAAGAGTGATTATTTATTTGAAGATAATTTTTCAGATGGAAAAATCATAGCACTAATAAAAACAGAGGAAATCCCTGAAAAGGCAATCTTTGATAAACTAAAAGAGTGGGAAGACTCCCGTATAATGGTAGTTTTCCCAGAAGAAAAGTTTGCCCAACAGGAGAATATAGAAAAATTGCTGGCAATTTGTGATCTTAAGAAGGATGATGTCTTTTTGGAAGAAAACAGGGCATTGTTGCAGGAATTATCTCTTTACGAAGAAGATTTGCGTTTTGAAATCAATGCAGCATTAGAAAATTATTTTTTTCCGCTTCATGGAAAGTGCCGTTTCTACCATAAAAAAGAAGGAAAGGAAGTAGAAATTTACAAAGGGGGGAGGATGTTACAGCAGGTAAACCTGCTTCTTAGTGAAATTTGTGAGCAGTATTATGGGGCAACTCCCAAAATTAACAATGAATTGATAAATAAAAGAAACCTTAGTTCCCAGATTCAAAAGGCAAGAATGTTATTAGCAGAAGGGCTTTTAAAACAAGAAGATTTATCCTCTTATCAAAAGAAAACATCACCAGAAGCAACCATATACCGTGCTGTTTTTGTAAGAACTGGATTATTATCCTTTGAAGAAAATGAGTATAAGAAATCTGATAAAGGGGCAAAGGCAGTAGTCAAAGAGATAGAGGAGTTTCTTTTAGGTGCAGCTGGGAAAAAAGTATGTTTCCAAGAATTATATAGGCTATTACAAGGGAAAAAATATGGGCTGCGAAAAGGAGTAATGCCTTTGTATCTGGCTTATGTACTGGCAGAATGGGAGAATACTCCAGTGGTTTATCTTGGAAAAAAAGAATTGGAAATAAACGCAAAGATATTAGAAAATATCAATGATACACCAGAAAAGTATTATATATATATAGAAGAAGAAAATGCAAAAAAACGAAGTTATTTGTCAGGGTTAGAGCAACTTTTTGGACAAAGCGTGGAATATAAAAAGCAGGATAAAAGGAATCATGTTAAAGAAATCTCAGATAAAATGTATGAATGGTATTGTTCCCTTCCACAATGCAGCAGGCAGTTTGAGATAAAGGATGCAAAACTAGATAGAAAAAAAGGCATAGAAATTTTTCGCCAGGAATTTGGAAGAGTGGAACGCAATGCAAGAGAAGTAATTTTTGAACGGCTGCCAGAAGGATTTGGAACAAAAGAGGAATACGAATTATTACTGGAACACATAACTTGGATGAAGGCACAGATGGATGGCTACTATATACAATTGCAGAAAAAGGTAGTGAAAGCTCTCAGAGAAAAGTTAAGTTTGTCTGCTACAGGAGATTTACTTGGCGAATTAAGAAAGTGGAGTCAAGGAAAAAATAGAAAGAGCAGGCAGTTTGTATATAGTATGCAAAGCCAGAGATTTTTTTCTGTTATTGCCAGGCTGGATACTCATGATGAGTCAAAAATTGCAGAAGAAATTAGTCAGGAGATTCTTGATTTACATATTGCAGACTGGAAAGAAGAAACATTAGAGGAATTTCAGAATGCCCTATTCTCCATTCAGAAAGAAAGACAGAAAATGGAAGAGCAAGAAGAAGAGGAAGATACTAAAAGAATTATATTTACTAACAGTCAGGGAGTGGAAGTGGAAAGATGTTTTACTGTGGAGGAAGAAAATCATAATGCCAAGTATCTGGAAAATGAAATCCTTAGCACATTGGACGAATATGGATATGGATTGGAAACCAATGAAAAACTCTCAGTTATGTTAAAAATGATTGAACGGCTGCTTACTTAAATACAAAACAAAAGAAAGGTAATCTATAGGATATGAAGAGAGAAAAAACACAAATGATTTATTTGGATAATGCAGCTACTACTTATCCAAAGCCAGAAAAGTTATATGAGGCAATGGATTATGGAAACCGCTATCTTGCAATAAATGCAGGCAGGGGTTCTTATCAATTAGCCAAAGCAGCGGTACAGAAAATGGAAGAAGTCCGTGAAAAAATTCTACATCAAATACATGGAGAGAGGGCAGGAGAGGCAGTGATTACCTCTTCTGCTACTATTGCCATGAATCAAATTATAGGCGGTCTTATGCTTACCCCAAGGGATATAGTGTATGTATCGCCTTTTGAGCATAATGCAGTGATGCGGACATTATATAAAGAACAAAGACAAAAGGGATTTTCCATTGAAGAGCTGCCGCTTGTCAGAGAAACTCTGGAAATTGATTTAGACAAAACAGAATATATGTTTGACATAAAACCCCCCTCAGTGGTATGTATTACCCATGTTAGTAATGTAACGGGATATATTCTGCCAATAGAAGAGATATTTGCCCTTACTAAGAAAATAACAAAAGAGGAAGGAAAAGTAATTCTTGATGCAGCCCAGAGCTTTGGCATTGTACCAATAGATTACCGCCAAACACCATTTGATGCAGTGGTATTTGCTGGACATAAGACTTTGTATGGACCAATAGGAATTGGGGGATTTATAAAACACAGGGATTTTCACTTAGAACCATTTCTCGCTGGCGGAACTGGGAGCAATTCCCTAGATCTTAGTATGCCAGAGGAAATAGACGGATTAGAACCAGGAAGTCCTAATATACCTGCTGTTACTGGATTATGTGCATCACTCTCCTGGATAGAAGAAGTGGGAGCAAAAAAGATATTTGCACATAAGAAAAATCTAACAGAACTTTGTATCAAAGAATTGAAAAATATCCGAGGGGTACAAGTATATACCCCAGTAAATCCAGATAAACGGATTGGAGTCGTGTCTTTTTCTATGGAATACTATAATGTCAATGAGGTGGCAGGGATGTTGGATACAGACTACCACATTGCTGTAAGATCTGGTTATCATTGTGCTCCATTGATTCATTCGTATTTACAGGATCAGGAATATGGTGGAACTATCCGTGCAAGTTTTAGCTGGTTTAATACAGAAGAAGAGATACAGATATTAGCAGAAAGTATACAAGAGATTGTGGAAGGGTAGGAAGAGACATGGAGAATGGATTTGTCCGTTATTTAAATACTATGCATAATGCCAGCGGCAGCAATGAACATGCCATCGCGGAAAATAATATAAGTGAAAAAGATGCTTTCAGTAGTAAAATTTTGTTTGAAAGAAATATAACAGAGAAAATTATAGAAACTTTGACAACAGGAGTTGGGAAAATAGTTATTTTAACGGGACATGCTGGAGATGGAAAGACCAGTATATTGCAAGAGATTGTGAGAAGATGTACAGGCAGGGAAATGGACTCTTGCAAACTAAAAGATGAATTTGCACATGAGAGCCAGCGAAAGATACATTATATAAAGGATATGAGTGAGCATGAGAGAAAAGAACAAATACAGATTTTTCGAGATGCAATTTGTGCAGTAAAAAAAGAAGAAAGCGTGATTTTAATTTCTAATACTGGTCCATTGTTTCATGTGCTTCAAGAACTGGGAATGGAAGAAGAGAGAATAATTGAAGTATTGGATACCACTCAGTTAAAAGAAAATACAGAGGATTTTCCAGAATATCCTAATGTGCCAATTGTTGTGGCAAATCTTGCATTATTTGACAATAGCGATATAATTGGAAAATTTCTTGAAAAGGCGATGCAGGAGGAATTATGGAGTGACTGCCAAGATTGTGAGAAAAGAGAATATTGTCCGATTTGTTTTAATCAGGAAAATATAAGAGAAAATAAAAAGCAGGTGACAGATTTTTGTGAGTGGTTTTACCGTTGGAACTTTGAGCATGGAGAAAGATTTACCGTCCGCCAGATTCTGGCACATCTTTCCTATTCCATAACTGGAAATAAGAATTGTGAAAATATTGCAAAATTGGTAGGTGGAAGAAATCAAAAGAGAATACTTTACAATACATTTAGTAATTTATTTTTTGGTCACCATTATGAAAATGGACAATCTGTGCAAGACGTAGATGCCCTACAGATTAAGCCTGTCAAATTGATACAAAAACAAAGACTGGATACCAAAAAGATACCAGCAGAGTATGCATTATTTGTACAAAATGATTTACATATCTTTCGGGGAAAGATGGAAGAACTGTTGAATACCTGTAAAGCGGGGGAAATTGGTATGTCTGAAGAGAAAAAAGAATACTACCGCGTTATAAAACGGGCTTATTATATGTATCATCAAAAAGGAGAAGAAGAAAATAAGAGTCTGCAAAAAGCTGTATTTTCAGAAATGTTTTCCGATTATATCCAGTTGCAGAATAGTGAGAATATAAGAAGAGATATTATTATGAATATCAAAAGAATTACATTTCATGGATTGCATGTTTTATTTATGGGAATGCCGCCAGGAGAAGATGACAAGATATATCTGACAGTAAGAAGACGTGGCAGTATGCTGCAAAATGTACAAATTAGCCAGGGAGTGATTTACAAAGGGGATTTGGATATTCACGTTGATTCCAAAGAGAATGTAACGAATGGAAAAAAAGAAAAAATAATTCAATTATTTTATCACAATATGTATATGGATCTTACATTGCCAGTTTTGGAGTATTTTAAGGAATTAGAAAGTGGATTGATACAAAATAAAATTGATCCACGGCTCTCCCAAGGTGTGGAAAATATTAAGGCAAAATTATACCAGGCAAGAAAAAAGAATACAGAAGACCTTACTATTGTATATTCAGATGGAATAAAGTTTCAAAAAGCAGAAGTAATAGTGGATGATAGTGGGATCTGGATACAGAATTAGGAGGGAGAAAAATGTTTCCAAAAAATTTCAATCAAAACGATTATGAATCTTCCAATTTGTCCATACAGGCATTTGGAAAAAGGCTTTATAAAGATCAGACTGTTTATGAATATTTATTAGAATTTCTGCTGGTTTTTTGTTCACCAAAAGAGAAAATTGTAACAGAAGAAAAAACAGAATATAAAGGAGAATTAAGTTTCCATAAAAATAGTGATTCCTTACAGTATTATACGAATCCAAGAATCGGTTTAAAGCGTTTTATCTTTTTTGAAAAAAGTAAAAAAGAGGGAAAGTTTCCCATTGACAGAGAGAATTACAGGGACATTAGAGAAATGTTAAAAGACTCTATTTATGTGGAAGGAGAAGGAGAACCAGAGGAATTTGTAACTATTTTGCAGGATGCCTTTTATGGCTTTTCTGCCATATTAAAAAAACGTTCTTGGTTTGCCCAGTCTTTACTTCCCATAGCACCAGAATTAATTTTCTGTGAAAGTATTGGAAATAAGGGAAAGCGGACAAAAATAAGTGAGGATTCCAGAATAAATGAAACAGAACGAAAGTTTGAATTTACCCAGCATAGTTTTATGGCAAGAGGTGGGGAGTTATATTATCTTTCTATTCTTCTTGGATTAGAAGGTAGAGAAGAACTTCGGGAAATTTTAGAGGGACAGTTAAACCAATTGGTGCATGCAGTAGGCAGTCTGGGACAGTTAGGTGGTTTTATTCAGAAGAAGTGGGAAGCCAGAGAGGATATTCAAAGGGAAAAACAAATGCAGAAATACCAATGTGACTTTATACCAATGGGATATCAAAGAAGAGCAGAGTACAACTGTAAGGAATTGGTAAATTTACTATCTTCCTCTTTAAACGAACTGGATAAAATGGAATACCTTGGAATGGGAATCATGCTGCAAATTTTTCGTATGATGCATGAACAGGCTTGTATTCGTGCTAAAATGGATACTTCCATGTGGCTGCTGGATGTAAGTGATGGCAATAGAAATATCCGAAAATTATCAGAACAATCCTTTTTGGAATATTGGGAGGCAATTTTAGCTGCCAATATGGTAGGACTTGAAAATATAGAAAAGATTTGGAATGGAACAGCAAGTTATAAAAAATATAATCTGGACGAGACTTTTGAATTTAAATTAAAAGAAGATGCAGAAAAAAACACAGTTGGGGTAGTAAAGACTCTTGGCAAGGATATTGGCTTTATTGTTCCAAGAAAGGGAGCCAGTGAACGAATGACTTTATCGGAAGATTTGGTTACTTTTCTTGTTATGGCACTTTTAAAACCGAAACAAAAAGTTACCTTAGATACCTTCTATGAAAAATTATATAAACATTATGGAGTGGTAATTGGCGGTAAATACAGCAGCTTGTATTGTAACCAGAAGCATATTGGACAAAATTATGAAATGGATTTTCGGGAAAATGAACAAGGATTTTTAAAACTTTTACGGGATTCGGGGTACCTAAGAGAATTATCGGATGCCACAGCAATTGTAGTAAATCCGTATGAAGGGAATGAGATATAATGGAATATTGTAAAAAAGTGATAATAGAAAAAATACAAGAACAACTGGATTTTATGAGCGGAAATAAACTGATTCTTCGGATAGAAAATTTTGAAGATGCTAAATTTTATCTGGAAATTTATACATATTGCCAGGAATTCTGCAAAAAAAGAAATTTGGATTTTACTGCAAAGATTACATTAGGTGCTTGGGAAAAACTAATGGAGAAGAATGAGGGACATTATGAGGCAGAAGAGTTAGAACGGTTAGATATTGTAGATAAAAAAAACCGGATTACCATTTATCGAAATGAAACAGTGGAGAATCCTTCATTGATATTGTTTTTAGGGACAGAATATGCAGAAGACAAGGCGGGATTAAATGAGTTATTTTTAATGAATCCCAGTATTCTGGAGCATAGGGTTAAGAGAAAATATAGTATTATGTTTGAAAAATATGCAGAGATTATTCGGGAAGTAGATGAAAAACGCCTGGACCATTTTTATGAAGAGTTATTTCGGTATGTACCAAAGAATCTTTTGCATCTTTCTTGTGTAATAGACAAAATGCCCAGAGATGTGGAAAGTTTTGAAGATTTAATGCAGTTAATATTTTCCAGGTTGTATGAAGATTGGGGATTGCCCAATATAGAGGGGTTTCCAATTAGTAAAATAAAAGAAAAAGGGAAAATCCCTGCATTGGATAAAGCCAGCCAGTTTGTGAAAAGAAGTAAATTAAGAACGGCAAAGGAAATAGAAAAAGCATATAAAAAAATAGATAAATATAAAGAGGAGCATCCAGACTTAGAGGATATAAGAAGACGGATAAAGGGATTTACCTCATTTGAAGAATTTGAACATAGCCTGCGGGAGTATATTTCTGGCAAGAATATTTCAGAAAACAGGGAAAAACTATGTCAGACGGACTTTTTATTTATCAATGAAATTCTGGATTTAAAGATTTCTTCTACCAAAACAGAAACAAAAAAAGAGGGAAGAGTAAAGTTATATGAAGAACCATTTCTTATGTTCCAAAGGGCTTTGTTTCAGACATTGGAGGAGATGGAAGATGAAGTACCAAAGGAAATAGTTCTGGAAATAGAAAGTATTAAACTTGCAGGAATCTATGGAGACGAAGATACAGAAGAAACCCGAAGAAGTGAAATTAAGTATTGGGAGCATATTTGCCGATATTGTGGCGGATTATTATCATATATCAATGAAAAAGGATATTTGGGAAAGGAAAAAGTTTGCAGTCTGGTATGGAATATTGATATTTTTCAAAGAGAAAATACTCAGAAATTAGTGGAAGAGGGTATCCTTACTCCATTAGGAGGAAATCATGCTTTATCAAAAATGCAGTTTCAAATAATCGCAAGAAACCAAGAGACTGAACTTGGAAAGAAAAAATTTGAATGGATTTTTTCAGAAAACGAAGGCTGGCTAAATACTTTTGTAGAATTAGAAAATGAATTTTTTGAATATAGTAATGAGCATTCTTATATCCCTTTTGGCGTGTTGGAACATATAGAATATTATGAAAAGGCAAGGTCAGAAGAAGATTTTTATTATAATTTTGCCAAAAGAGAGATTACTTATTTGAATCTAGTAGAGGAGTTTAATAGAAAGTATAAAAAGGATTATCCAGAGATTACAAGAGAATATGAAGAATTGGGAAATCAATTTCTCTTGCTGGCAGATTTAATCTGTCAAAAAGGATTTTATTATGTGCTGTTGGAAGAGAAGACATTAGAAAAATTTTTGAAAACCTATTGTCAGATGGGAGAAAGATTTGTCTCAACTAATGCAGATGACTGTCTAATAGAATCTTATCGTCTTTTTGTAAATGCCTTTCTTTTGGCAGACAGTGATTCTTGTATAAAAAAGGATTTGGAAGTGGAAGATTGTGTGGTGCCAGCCTATCATCCAGCCGCTTTGGAAAAATTAAAAGAAAAGGTTTTATTTATTACAAAGGGAATCAATTATCTATATAAAGAATATTTTGATAAAAGAATTGATACGGAAAAAGAAATAGAGGATAAAATTTATTTTTATAATCAGATATCTCATATTAACAGTTCTATTGATGTATTAAAAGGAAAAAATGGAAACTTAATTTGTCAGAACATGTTTGGAGGATATGGGATTTACAGTGATTTAAATTTTAACAAAAAAACCCAAAAAGAAACTATACTATACAGAACAGACAGAGAATATCATGATAATTTTGACAAGAGTGAATTAGGATACATTACACCAGAGGCAAAAGTACTTATCCGCTATATAAAAGACTATATTTGGACATTTCCATCTGCTACAGGAACCCTAGATGTGGGCGTGATCCATTATAATGATTTACAGCCAGTTATTGCAGCAATGTATCAAATAACCAGAGAAAAAAATTGGGAAATTGAAAATATCAATCTATATATTTATATGCCAAAAGAGAAGAGTGGAGGAGAAAATTATTTATCAGATTGGCTGGAGCAGTATTTTGACGAAGATTCCACCATGAGATTCCAGATATTTCTCAATTATTATAAGGAAGAAAAGGATTTACAAAAGAAAATTCAAAACCAGTCGTTGGACGTAGTTTTTCTCAATCATGTTTTAACTACCCAGGAGGTGTCTTTCTCAGAATTAGAGACAAAAACAGGGCAGGAAAATATAAAATTTCCTATGTTTTATAAACCATTGCCAATGTATTGTAAAAGTGCAAAAAGAGAAGTGGAAATTTCCCAGTTGCAGTTTCCTGTATCTGCCATTCATACAAAGGTAATGTATAAATTGATAAAAAAGGAAAAAAATATGGGAGACTTTTTCCCTCGTGTGGTGAAAACCACCCGAATCAAGGAAGAAAAACTTGTGCTTATGGAGCAGTTACATCAATCTGCCAAGTGGGTAATCTGTCAGGATATGGGGTTAGATAAGCATATTTTATTTCAGCAGGAGAAAAAAAGCAATCAATATAAGATTATTGGGTTTTCCACAGGAGAAGGTACTTTCGGGGAATATAATGTGTTGGTATCTGCCAAAGAGGAAATGGTAGAGGATTTGAAACAGAGAATCAAAAGAAAATTAAACAGCATTTTTGGAAAATGGAATGAGGAACAATTAGAGGAAGCTGCGGTACATTGTGTGGAGATTGCGAAAGAACTAAATGGCAGCAGCCTTTTAAAAGCACTAAATCCAGAAGATGAAGATATCAGGAACTTTTTGGCATACATACTTACAACCGAATATCATAAGGAACAAAATCCAGAAAAGAAACCAGAATGTGAAATTATTGTTAGTCTGGATTCCTATAAGCATTGGTTTCGGGAACATGGAGAAGAAGGTATGGGAAAATTAGATAGTTACCCAGATTTTTTGCAGTTGAAAGTAAGGCGGGATGAGGTAGAGGAAAAGCGTGATCTGCGGATTATGGCAAAATTGATTGAATGTAAGCTGGCATTTGAAAAGGAAAAACATGTGCAAAAGGCAAAGGAACAAATCCGCAATGGATATGAAATATTAAAAAAGAAATTTTCGCCAAATTCTACACTTGTAGAACAAAAGTATTGGTTTACACAGATATATCAAGCATTTGTATTTGAACAAATTAACAGGGCGAACAATGAAGACGAGTTTCTGCAAATATCTAATTATCTTCTTGGGATTTTAAATGGCAATTTTGTAATAGAATGGGAAGGTGAGATTTGTACTTTCTGGATAAATAGGGATAGTGAAGAAGAAGAAAGAAAAGAATTAAAGGAAGTTTCCGAACCTCCAACCAAGCAGGTGATATTTGGACAGCAAAGGATTAAGGAACTGCTAACTGGAAATTCCGAAGATAATGTTACTTCTTTTGAACCCGTATTTGAGCAAGAGGAAGTAGAGGATATAGAAAAGGAATGGCAGAAAGAAGAACTAGAAGAGATAACAGAAAAATTACAGGAAGAAAAATCTGAAATAGTGGTAGAGGGATTGCAAGTAGAACCGCTGGTAACTGCTAGTATGGAAATCAATGAAGATTCTAAAACCAATAATTTGGTGGAACATTTAGGTGGTAAAGAGAGTAGGATAGCAGAGCAAGGAAGAAAATTTAATATAGGTTTAGAATGTGCTGCTGATATTGAGACATCTGACAGTATGTCACAGCTTTCAGGAAAGGAAGAAAAAGATAATCCATCTTTTGAAGTGTTGACAGAAAGCCATAAGAAAGAGAAGATAGTAGTAAAAAAAGAAGAAAATAAACAGAAAAAAATAGAGATTCTTCTAGGAAAATCAAAACTTTCCGGGGAACAAATCACATGGAATTACACCAATAAAGCCATGGCAAACCGCCATCTTTTGATAACTGGAAAATCCGGACAGGGAAAAACTTATGCTATTCAAAGTTTTTTAATGGAATTTGCAAAAGCGGGAATACCCATTATTATTTTTGACTATACAGAAGGCTTTACCAACAAGAAGTTAAATGATATTTTTAAGGAACAGTTACAGGGAAGAATAAAGCAGAATCTAATTAAGATTAATAGAATGCCAATCAATCCATTTTTGTGTCAGGAAATAAATATACATGAAATACTGGATGACGAGGTGCTGTCGGAAATGTCGGAAGAACAAATCCGTATACATTCCAGAGAAGACTCTGTGGCAGTTGCTTCGCGGATGGCGAGCATTCTCTGTCATGTGTATACCTTTGGAGACCAGCAGTATGCTACCATTTATCAGGCTTGTAAGAGTGGAATTGATGCCTATGGAGACGCTATGAATTTTGAACAGTTCCGTAAATTGTTGGAGGAGATGAATACAAAAGAGGCAAAAACGGTGCTAAATAAGCTAACTCCATTTTTAGATACTAATCTTTTTGATACAAGAGGTACAATGGATTGGAGCGAAATGCTTTATAATGAGGGTATGGTTAATGTAATACAACTTACACAAATTCCAAGAGATATGCAGATTGTGGCAACGGAGTTTATTTTATGGGATATGTGGTACTATAGCCTGCTCAACGGAGAGGAAAGTAAACCATTTATTGTTGTACTAGATGAAGCACAGAATCTGGACTTTGGAGAGAAGTCCCCGTCTAATAAAATTCTTACAGAAGGTCGTAAGTTTGGCTGGTCTGGCTGGTTTGCAACCCAATTTCTGAAAGGCCAGCTAAAAGAGGATGAAATAGGAAGATTACAACAAACCTCGCAACGGATTTATTTTCGTTCACCAGACAATGAAATCACTTCTATGGCTACCAGTATTGACCAAGATCGTACCCATGTAGCAGAATGGGTGAATAAATTAAAGAAATTGCAAAAAGGAAATTGTATTGTTACAGGTGACAGTATATTTGGAGAACATGGACAGAAATTGGTACCATTGCAGATTTCGGTCAGCAGTATGGAGGAGAGAATAGAGAAACAGGAAAAAGAAAATTGAATTTTAAATTAAAAGTGACAAAGTTTTCAAATTAGCAATAATATAGAAATAAAAAGGTGTAAAGCTATGAAATACAATAAGCTTTACACCTTAAAAAATAATAGAGGATATATGTAGTTGTTATGCGATTTTACTTTTATTTCATAAGCAAGGTTCTTATCTGCTACTGGAATAGCTTGGTTCAATTTTTTGGTTAGTTCAACAAAATTTTCTGCTAATAATTGAATATTTTTATCAGTACTATTCTCAATATGTAACTCAAGGCTTGTCATTCTATGATTTAATTCTTGAATGTCATTCTTCATGCCTTGAATGTCATCTTTCATGCCTTGAATTTCATCCTTCATACCTTGAATCTCATACTTTATATCTTGGATGTCATTCTTCATGCTTTGCATATCTGCTTCTAACTTGTCAATTTTTTCAAGTTTGGTAAGTATTAAGTCAAATTTTTCATTATCTGTCAATGGAATCATCCTTTCTCTGAGTTAGAAAATATATGTGTAAATAGTTATTTGAAATCATTTATATTCATTATATCATAAGAAAAATGTAAAGTCTATCAGGATAATTAAAGTAATATCATAGTACTTATATATCAATTTTTTATGGAAAGATAGGAATGTCGTTTATCACAAAATTAATTTATAGAAGAATAAGTATGTTATAATTAAAAAATAATTGAAAACTTTAGTAGAAAATATAGAGTTACCCCAATAAGCGGTTTGCAATTATGAATTATGATAGTAGAGCTTGTAATACATAATGTGAATAATCGGGGTTTAAGGTAAAATAAAAAACAAAATCTTAAGGATTTTGTTTTAAATGATTGCCATACGCAATCGCCGTAGCATTTAGTTTAAAAATTTATTTTAACTCGTTGTGTTATTTTGAATGGAAATAACATCCTTATTATACCTCACTACATTAAAAAATGCAAGAGGAAAATAACATAATTCTAAAACAAATTAGCGAACTAAAGTCGTCGTTCAAATCAGTTAATTATAGAAAGAATAACATAATACATAATGTATTGTAAAAGGAAAATTCAACTCAATTAATAGATTTATAAATTAGCTAATATTATTATTGTCAATTAACCTAAAAATAATTGACATGTAAAAACGTTTTATATAAAAATATTATATTCAAAGTCGTTAATTTAGGATTTTAAATGAAAAATTTATAAAATAATACATAAAGAAGGAAAAAGCATAGTATAATACATAGTTTTCAAACTAAATTATAGACTGATGTAGAGGAGAAGAAAGTATATGTATTGTACTTATCAAATGAGCCATATAGAGTAATTATAGGTGATATTCAAAATTTAAGAAAACTAGAAGATATACTAAACAAGGTTAATACAAACTATGAAAAAGATATCACCTATTAAAAGAGACAATAATGCAGGTAGATTTATTGGAAGCATAGAACGAATCGTTATGTTAGTTTTAATCTCATTAGGTCAATACTCAGCAATAGGATTTGTTTTAACAGCTAAGTCAATTGCCTAGTATGATAGGATATCTAAAGACAAAGAATTTGCGGAATATTATCTTTTAGGAACTCTAATAAGTACGATGAGCGTATAATTATATAATTAGAAATTTTAATTTGTTTCTATTAAAAAATTGACAAAAATTAATTATAGAAATAAAATGTTATATATAATAATTTTTTGTTTTAAATATAAAAATAGATAAAACTATAATATACAAAATTTGAAAGGATGAAAATGTATGAATAGTGATAAGATACAATTAAAAGATGACTACAACATAGGGCTTGATATTGGCACTAATTCTGTGGGGTGGGCGGTAACCAATCAAAATGGAGAATTATTAAAATTCCGAAGAAAGAATATGTGGGGAGCCAGACTTTTTGAAGAAGGAAAGCCTGCTGCAGATTGTAGAGTATACCGAAGTACAAGAAGACGTTATGAGAGAAGAAGACAAAGAATCCATTTGTTGCAGGAAATGATGGAATCTATAATATTGCCAATAGATGATACATTTTTTATACGATTAGAGGAAGCATTCTTATGGAAGGAAGATAAGAAGGTACAAAAAGATTTTATCTTATTTAATGATAAAGATTACAGTGATAGTGAATTTTATACAGATTATCCAACTATCTATCATTTGAGAAATCATCTGGTAGAAACAAAGGAAAAAGCAGATCCACGATTAATTTATTTAGCGTTGCACCACATGATAAAATATCGTGGCAATTTTCTATATCAGGGACAAAGTCTGGATATGGTTGACTCTGTGCAGAAAGCTTTCCAGTATTTAGTGGGTGAATTATTTGAACAGCTAGAAGTGAACTGGCAAATGGGAGAACATTTTGATGATATTGAGGCGATATTAAAGGATAAAAGTATAGGAAAGAAAACAAAACAGGATAAGATTATTGCAATTTTAACAGAGCAGTATGGAGATAAGAAATATGTGAAGGAAATTACCAGTGCCTTTTTTGGATATTCCTTTAACTTAACTGTAGTAATGAAAAATGAAGACTTAGTAGATGAAAGTGGAAAGCCGATCAAGGTCTCTTTTTCCGACAGCAAGTATGAAGAAATGGAAGCAGCATTACAAGACCAATTGGCAGAACAATTTACTATAGTAGAAGCACTGAAACAAATATATAGCTGGATAACCATGGCAGATACACTAAAAGGTGAAAAATATTTGTGTAAAGCTATGGTAGAAAAATATAGAGTACATAAGGAAGAGTTAAAAGAGTTAAAGAAAGTATTTAAGCAATATTTGTCTACAAAAGAATATAGTGAATTTTTCCGAATAGAGAGAAAAGAAAAAGATAAATATTTACCATGTTATACTAATTATATTAAAGGTACAGGTAGATGTTCTAAGGAAGATTTATATAAAGAAATAAAAAGATTATTAGATGCAGTGGCAAAAGAAGATCCCGTTTACCAAAATATTTTGGAAAAAATGGACAGAGGAGAATATCTATCCAAACAAAACGAGGTAACTAATTCCTATATACCTTTTCAGTTAAATGAGAAGGAAATGGAAAAGATTATAGATCAGCAGGGCGAATTTTATCCAGAATTAAAGGAGAATAAGGACAAAATTATGAAACTTCTCACCTTCCGAATTCCATATTATGTAGGGCCACTAAATCCACAAAAAGATAGATTTTCTTGGATGGAGAAAAAAGAGGGCAAGGAAAAAGAGAAGATTTATCCATGGAATATGGAAGAAGTAGTGGATATTGATAAAACAGCAGAAAAATTTATTACCAGAATGACTAATTTCTGTACTTATTTGCCAGAGGAGAAAGTAGTACCAAAAGATTCTCTTTTGTATTCTGAATATGAACTATTAAATGAATTAAATAAAGTACGTATTAATGGCAAATTGATTCCGTTAGAGGCTAGGAATAAAATAATTGATGAAGAGTTTAAAAAGACAAAGAGAATAACAAAACAGAGATTACAAAAATGGTTACAACGAAATCAGTATGGACAGACCAAAACTCAAGATGGTACTGTTAATATTAATGAGAAAACTTATGAAATTACAGGATTCCAGAAAGAAGATGAGTTTGCTTCTTCCTTAGGTTCTTATATTGATTTTACTAGAATTTTTGGTGAAATTACAGAAGAAAATAGAAAGATGATAGAGGAGATTATATACTGGCTGACTGTCTTTGAGGAAAGGGATATTGTCAAAAGAAAAATAAAACAAAAATATGGAGAGCGAATTAGTGACAGTCAAATGAAACAGATTTTGAAGTTAAAATATGTTGGATGGGGAAAACTTTCGGAGAAATTTTTAAATGGTATTAGAGGAACTTATAAGAATGAAAAGAAAACCATTATGGAGATTTTACGCGAACATAGAGGAAATCTAAATTTGATGCAGATTATCAATGATAAAGAAATGGGATTTAAAGAAATTATAAAGAGGTATCAGAAACCTCTTAATGGAGATGAGGATTTACTAAAACTAGTGGAAGAACTACATGGTTCTCCTGCTATCAAACGTGGAATTTGGCAGAGCATGCGTATTGTGGATGAGCTGATTCATATTATGGGAAAGGAGCCAAAGAATATTTTTATTGAATTTGCAAGGGAAGAAGGAGAAAAGGTTCGTACCAGCAGCAGAGCACGCCAGCTACAAAGATGTTATGAAAAATTGAAGGAAGAAATTGATGATTATAATGTAGAATTAGGAAAAGATTTAAGAGATATAAAGACACAAAATAAATTGAATGATGAAAGAGTATTTTTGTATTATTTACAACATGGAAAAAGTCTCTATTCTGGTGAAAAGTTAGATATTGACATGTTGGATAAATATGAGGTTGACCATATTATTCCACGTTCCATAATTCCAGATAACAGTATTGAGAATAAGGCATTAGTGTTAAAAATTGAAAATCAGAAAAAGAAAGATGGACTGGTACCATCAGAATATCAAAACAAGCAAAAGGCAACATGGAAAAAGTTATATGATAGTGGCTTAATGACAAGAAAGAAATACGAAAATCTTTTAAAAGAAACTTTAGGAACAGAAAAAGATCAGAAGAACTTTATCCGCCGTCAATTAGTAGAAACAAGACAAATTGTAAAACATGTAGCTAATTTGTTACAAGAATATTATAAGAATACTACAGTTGTAGAAATTAAGGCAGGCTTAAACAGTGATTTACGGGAAATGTATACACAGGAAACAAAGGATGATCAAGGTATTTTTAGAGAAAACAGGGATTGCTATACTTTGTTAAAGAGCAGAATTTTAAATGATTTTCATCATGCCCATGATGCTTATCTTACTTCTATTATTGGATTGTATATTAAGGCAGCCTTTCCAAAAATGGAGGAGGAAATTGACTATAAGGACTTTAGAAAGTATTATGGTTCAGACAAAAATGTAAATAAGAAAAAATTTGCCTATGTATTGTCAAAGTTTCAGGAAAGTATACCAGATAGAGAAACTGGTGAAATTCTATGGGATGGTAGCAGAAAGTTAGAGTACATAAAGAAAATATTTGGTTATCGGGATTGTATTATCACAAAGAAATTAGAAGAAAATACAGGTGCTTTTTATAATGAAACGATTTATCCAAAATCTGGTGAAAAAGAAAACACAAAACTTGTCCCATTAAAGAAGGGACTGGATGTGAAGAAATATGGAGGATATCAGGGAGGAGAAGCGGCGTATTTTGCTTTGGTTTCTTATCAGGATAAGAAGAAGAAAAAAGTTGTATTGCAAGGTATTCCTATTATTACAGCAAAGCAGATTGACAAGAACAGTTTGCAATTAGAGGATTATTTAAAAGAAATATTAGGTGTATCAGAATTAGAAGTGATAAAAGGAAAAGTGCAAAAGAATCAGTTAATAGAAATTGACGGCAGTCGTTTTTATTTGACAGCGGCAAAGGAAGTCGTAAATGCAAAACAATTTATCTTTGATGGAAAACATCAAAATCTTATGAGAATGGTTTGTATCATAGACAAAGAAAATTATTCTAATTATAATTTGAAAGAACTAGAGAAATCTATGAATGATTTATATGCATACTATAAAGAAAAAATACAGACACAATATAAAGAATATCAAAGCATTGTAGAAAAAATAGATCAGTCAGATGTTTTTCAAAATATAGAATGTGATACCATAGAAGATGCAAAACAGAAGGGGCAATTTTTAAGGGAATTATTAAAAATTACAAAAGCCAACCCAGAATGTCCAAATCTAAAGAAGTTTGATGGAAAGAAATTGTCAGACCGTATGGGTAGAAAAAGTGGTTATACTATAAAACCAGGTACAACTTTTATTGAACAATCTGTCACTGGACTTTACGAAAGGAGATTTACCATTTGAGTTGGAGAACAGTTGTCATACAAAGTCATGCAAAATTAAATTACAAAAATGATTTTCTTTTGGTTCGGACAGATGATGTGAAGATGATTCATTTGTCGGAGATTCATACTATCCTTATAGATTCTACACAGGTATCTTTAACTTCCTATTTATTGTGTGAATTGATGAAGCGGAAAATCAAAGTGATATTTTGTGACGAAAAAAGAAATCCCCAAAGTGAGCTGATTCCATATTATGGGAGTTTTCACACCAGCAAAAATATAGCAGTTCAGATACATTGGGACAGTGCCTTTGCAAAACTGGTGTGGACTCACATTATAGGACAAAAAATTACAAATCAGGCAAATTTGTTAGAAAAACTGGGATATGAAACTCACAAGAAATTGCGGGAATATGTGGAACAAATAGAATATTTTGATGAAACGAACCGGGAAGGTCATGCGGCAAAGGTGTATTTTAATTCTTTGTTTGGAAAAGATTTTTCTAGAGAGGATTACAATCATATTAATGCAGCCCTAGATTATGGATATGCTATTTTGCTGTCTACTTTTAATAAAGAGGTTGTGAGTAATGGATATTTGACTCAAATTGGAATTAAACATATAAATGAATATAACTACTTCAATTTATCTTGTGATTTTATGGAACCTTTTCGTATTATTGTGGATGAGTTTGTTTATGAAAACATGGGGTTAGAATTAACACCAGAACTAAAAATGAAGTTAGTGGATTTGCTTAACAAAAAAGTTCTTTATTGTGGGAAAGAATATTATTTGTCAAATGTAATCCAAATGTATGTGAAGAAACTTTTTGATGCACTAAAGGATTCTAATATGGAATCTTTAGTGCTGTATGAATTTCAATGAGTTACCGATTTATGAGAGTGATTGTATTTTTTGATTTGCCCACACTTACAGTAGAAGATAAAAAAGAATATTTAAAATTTCGTAAGTTCCTACTGAGAGAAGGATTTATTATGATGCAGGAATCTGTATATACGAAACTGGTTCTAAATGGAAGCACTGCCAATCTTGTAAGAAATAAGGTGAGAAAGAATAAACCCAAAACAGGATTGGTGGAAATGCTTACTATTACAGAAAAACAATATAGCAGTATAGAATACATTTCTGGAACGGCACAACAAACGGTACTAGAGACAGATGAAAGGCTGATTATAATATGAAAATGCGTATTTTCTCTTTTGAGACAGAACTTTGCTTTACAGATGATTTTGTTGATGTGATTCAAGTAGAGAATCATAAGTTGTTTGGAAATTTGGTGAATAGTATATACAAAATGTCTAACGGAGTGGAAGAAGGGATTCAGGAGCAGATTGTTTTGGAAGAGGATGGGAAAACACTGAACTTTTCAAAGGAAACTATGTTTATTATGGACTTTATGAAATTTGATTTTAATCAACGGAAAATCCAAAATGCATTGTATCGTTATGTGGAGGAAGTTTATAATTTGGAATATGAAAGATTTGATAGCTTTCAGACTTCCTTTTACAATTTAAATTTGGACATGTTTGATATTTTGGTGGAGCTTCCATTTGAGTATGAATGTAAAGAAAATATCGAGGTGCAGGATTATTTAAAAATGATTGGATTGAAAATTAAACAACATGGAGAACAAACTGTATTAGAAAGATTACTTCTAATTATGGATGTGATACATTATTTTCGGCTTGCAAGGATATTATTTCTAGCAAATGTAAAAACTTTTTTAGAAAATGAGGAATTAATAGAACTTTATAAGTATTCTAAATATAAAAAGATAACCTTAATTTTGCTGGAATCAGGATCAGAGATAGAACCAATTAATTATGAAAGAATCTTGTTTATTGATAGTGACTATGATGAAATTTTGTTGTATAATAATTAGTAAGAAAGATTTTTACAAAAGATGTTAAATAAAAGAGAAAGTTAATTTTTGTTGAAATGTAACAAAAAAATAAGAGATTCCCATTCAAAAAACAGGGATTTCGTTAGATTCTTAAGACTCGCAGAACAAATTGAGGTTTTAGAGTTGTGTTAATTTGAATGGGAATAAAACAGAATGTTACCGTAGAGGTTAATTCAGTGCGTTTTAGAGTTGTGTTAATTTGAATGGGAATAAAACACAATATAGACGATGATGTAATATCGCGTTGTTTTAGAGTTGTGTTAATTTGAATGGGAATAAAACTAAACTTCGTTCGCAATTGTTTTGACAACGTTTTAGAGTTGTGTTAATTTGAATGGGAATAAAACTTAATAATTGTGATAAGGACTTAGCCGATTGTTTTAGAGTTGTGTTAATTTGAATGGGAATAAAACGTACTAACTTTATTTTCATTAATGTCATTTGTTTTAGAGTTGTGTTAATTTGAATGGGAATAAAACCAAACTTGTTTTTCCAACAGGCGTTTTTGTGTTTTAGAGTTGTGTTAATTTGAATGGGAATAAAACAAAAGAAATAGCGGATGATAACGCTAAACAGTTTTAGAGTTGTGTTAATTTGAATGGGAATAAAACTTAAACGTAAAGTAGTAAGTGCTATTGCCTGTTTTAGAGTTGTGTTAATTTGAATGGGAATAAAACCACTTGTATGAATTTTGATTTAATGTCTGCGTTTTAGAGTTGTGTTAATTTGAATGGGAATAAAACCAAAAAATAGTGGAACAGGTTATGAAGGAAGTTTTAGAGTTGTGTTAATTTGAATGGGAATAAAACCGCACAAGTAACCTCAATAATGAAATGGGCGTTTTAGAGTTGTGTTAATTTGAATGGGAATAAAACATATAAAATCATGCGTTGCGCTTGGGTGGTGTTTTAGAGTTGTGTTAATTTGAATGGGAATAAAACCCATCTGTCTTAACAACATCATGCACCCAGGTTTTAGAGTTGTGTTAATTTGAATGGGAATAAAACTGCAGCTTTTTTACGGAAATTTTCTTTATTGTTTTAGAGTTGTGTTAATTTGAATGGGAATAAAACCGCTGTTTATGACGGTCACACAGTCGTTTAGTTTTAGAGTTGTGTTAATTTGAATGGGAATAAAACTTTTTAATTTGTATAGCTGCGACTCGCGGTGTTTTAGAGTTGTGTTAATTTGAATGGGAATAAAACGTTAGAAGACTTTTTAAGAGATTCATACTGGTTTTAGAGTTGTGTTAATTTGAATGGGAATAAAACTCTATAATTCTGTAATAAGATGTGTATTTAGTTTTAGAGTTGTGTTAATTTGAATGGGAATAAAACGACGGTCACAACGTTGTTTATGGCTATACAGTTTTAGAGTTGTGTTAATTTGAATGGGAATAAAACTTCATACTCTCTCGATTTAATTTCAATCGCGTTTTAGAGTTGTGTTAATTTGAATGGGAATAAAACGATGCAGCATAAAAGGGGATTGCACATGATGTTTTAGAGTTGTGTTAATTTGAATGGGAATAAAACAAATTGTATGACTATTCAAATAAGTATGGAGTTTTAGAGTTGTGTTAATTTGAATGGGAATAAAACACAATATAGACGATGAGGTAATAGCACGTTGTTTTAGAGTTGTGTTAATTTGAATGGGAATAAAACTGTAGT
>JAAVZU010000101.1 GCA_022791815.1 Lachnospiraceae bacterium | reverse complement strand
CAGCTTTGCGGCGGATGGCAGATGTATTTCGTTGTTGAAGATTCTTATGACGAATCATTGCGTTTACGATTGTAAATACTGTGTGAACCGTGTATCCAATGATGTACCCCGTACCACCTTTACACCAGAAGAAATATGTGAATTGGTCATAGGCTTTTATAAGAGGAATTATATTGAAGGTTTATTTCTTAGTTCAGGGGTTATCAAAAATCCTGCCTATACTATGGAGAAGATGTGTGAGACATTACTGCTTTTGCGGAATAAGTATCGGTTTAATGGATACATTCATGTAAAATCTATACCAGGGGCACCAGATGAACTGTTGGCAACGGCAGGATATCTGGCAGACCGTATTAGTATCAATATGGAACTTCCCACTGCAGAAAGTCTGCATAAATTAGCACCCAATAAAAGTTTTCGCACTATTATGGAGCCTATGAAAACAGTAAGCGATACCATTGCAGTTCATAGGCTTGCAATTGGTAAGGATTCCAGAATGGAGCGGAGTTATGGGAATAAATATTTGTCTGGCAGTATTTTTTCCAAAGAGAATCTAAAAGTAGACATGCATGGAAGACATGGAAGACAGCAAGTAGATGGAACAGAAACAGATATTGTTAAGAATGAAAATCCTCCATCAGATAAGCTGCAGTTTTTGCCTGCCAGCATGGGAGAAGGGAAACTTACCAGACCTTTTGCACCATCAGGACAGAGTACCCAGATGATTATTGGGGCAACACAGGAATCGGATTACAATCTGCTTATGACTACACAGCACTTATACCAGTCTTATGATTTAAAGAGAGTATTTTATTCTGCATATATTCCCATTAATGAAGATGCAGCACTTCCCGCACTTGGGACAGCACCGCCATTGCTTCGGGAGCACAGACTGTATCAGGCAGACTGGTTATTACGTTTTTATGGATTTCAGGCAAATGAGTTGCTTTCCCAGAAGAGACCGAATTTCAATGAGCAATTAGATCCAAAGTGTGAATGGGCTTTGAGACATTTGGAATTGTTTCCAGTAGAGGTGCAGACGGCACCTTATGATATGATTCTTCGTATACCTGGAGTAGGTCCAAGGTCTGCTGGGCGTATTATGAGTGCCAGAAGATATGGAAAGCTTGATTTTGACACCTTAAAGAAGATGGGAGTGGTATTGAAGAGGGCACACTATTTTATTACCTGTGGGGGTAAGATGATGTATCATACACCAATCGATGAGGAGTATATTACCAGGCAGTTGGTGGATACTAATGGAAAAGAAAACTGGCAGGTGGCACATCAGAATTCCTACCAGCAGATGTCTTTGTTTGATGATTTTAATTTAGGTTAATTGTAAAGTGAAATTATAAGAAATGCCAGTAAAGAATCCAGATTGATGTTAATGGCGGGCTATAAACAGATTGGATTTCATTACGCATCGTTGGTATGAATACTAAAAATTTGGCTGAGGTGGTTATATGATGGTATTTACCTGTGAACCTGATTTTGAGGCAATGCTTACTTGTATTTATGATGCTTGGGAATGGGCAATTAAAAATGGGCATGACAATGTGCAATTAAAGTTAGAACCAGTGCTGCAAAATTCTTTGTTTGAAAGTTATCGGCATGTGGAGCGAGACAGTGAGAAGGCAGAGAAAGTAGCACGATCCATTCGGCGTAAAATTTCAATACAAGCCTATCATTGTGTGTACTATGCCTGTCTGTTTTTTGATGATGTTTTAGATATAATATACAGATATTTACGTATTGGTTTTAAGGTAGGGGCAAGGGTGGATCAGATGCTAACAGAACCTTCTGTGATGCGAATGATGGAAGCACGGCGAAAGGTGGGCAATGAAATACATTATTTTCGGGAGTTTCTTCGGTTTCATTCCTTGTCCGATAAGATATATATAAGCCATTTTGAACCCAAATGTAATGTGGCATACCAAGTAGCAGTTCATTTTGCAGACCGTATGCCGTCAGAGCATTTTATGATTATTGATGACAATAGACAGTTTGCAGTGGTACACCCTGCGGATGGGGAGATGTATATACAAAATCTGACAAAAGAACAACTAGAAAGCTTGATGAAGAGTGAGGAATACCAAGATGAATTTACAGAACTCTGGAAGTTATTTTTTCATACTATTTCTATAAAAGAACGGGAAAATTACCAGTGTCAGAGAAATATGATGCCATTGTGGATGAGAAAGCATGTTACAGAGTTTCGGGATAATAAATAAGTCTAAAATATGAGGACATTATTAAAGAGTAAGTCTTTGTGAAGAATAAATATTAATACATTTGAAATTATATATTTATGAGATAGATTGTGTTTAATGAAATTTGTGCAATTAGTTTATAAAGAGAGGAGAAAATAGAATGAAAGTTTTAGTATATAGAAAGTGCAGCACATGTAAGAAAGCATTAAAATGGTTAGATGAGAATCAGATTTTATACGAAGAAAGAGAGATTGTGGATGAGAATCCTACTTATGAGGAATTAAAAGAATGGTATGAAAAAAGTGGACTGCCATTAAAGAGATTCTTTAATACCAGTGGTATGTTGTATCGGGAGATGCAATTAAAGGATAAGTTAAAAGATATGTCAGAAGAAGAACAGCTTCGTTTACTGGCAACAGATGGTATGCTTGTAAAACGTCCACTGGTTGTAGGAGATAATGTGGTACTAACTGGCTTTAAAGAAGCAGAATGGGAACAATTAAAAAAGTAAATTCATGGAGCTTTTTCTTAATGTGACAATCGTTATTGTGAACAATTTAAGGGGGATTTATTATGAGTAATATATTGGATGAAAGAGTAGAGTATGCTATTCAGCAAATATGGTTAGATCCGTGGAATGGAAATGGAGCAGAAGCAAAGAAAAAATTGGAAGAAGCAGTAGAAGATGGAAATGCAGACGCATGTTTTTTCCTTGCAAGATGCTATTTTGGACCCTGTTTTGTTAATCCAAGATTTGGATTTGAGGAAAATGATGAAAAAGGAGAACAATTATTAGACCGTAGTATTGAGATGGGAAGTGCTATTGGTATGCTTGGTGCAAAACGTGTAGGTGGATTTCAGCCTAGATGCGGAAGTTTTATACATGCACCATATAATAGTTGGAAAGAGATATGGGAGACGGTAAACAATTATGCAAATCAAGGTCAGGTTTTTTGCCAGTATTTAATTGGAAATGCCTATTACTATGGTGATTGTATTGAATTTTTGGGGGTTCCAGCAGATAAAATAAATACAGCAACTATACAGAATTTTCAAAATAAGGCAATTTGGTATCTTGAGGATTGTGTAAAGAAGGGATTACATTTAGGAATTGGAAATCTAATTGATATTTATACATCTGGAGATTATGGTATGCCTGTAAATGAGCGGCGTGCAAAGGAATTAGAAAAAATAGGTGCCGATATGGGTGTAGGCTTTTATGAAAATAAATTAGGAAGATCACTTGTAAAAATAGACCCAGATCAGGCAAAAAATTATTTTGAACGTGCAATTTCTCATGGAGATGCGAATGCTTATCTACAACTTGCTCTTATGTATATGTATGAGGGAGCATATCCCATTGATTTGAAAAAGGCTCTTTCTTTATTAAAGGAAGGATATGAAAAAGATCCTGATGACTGGGGGTTTGCGAATTATTTGGGATATTTATATTTCCGAGGAGGAGACGATATTGCACCAGATTATATAAAAGCTGTCCAGTATTTTGAAAAAGCAATAGGAGAAAGTAAGTGGTGTTCAGACATGTTAGGAACTTGTTATTTAAATGGTCTTGGAACAACACAGGATTATAATAAAGCAAGAGAATTGTTTCTTCATTATCCAAACAAGGAATTATCTGCACTTGGTCTTGGCAAAATTTATTGCTATGGTCTTGGGATAAAGCAGGAAATTAAAAAAGGAATGGAATATTTAAAAACGATTCCAAACAATCAGGAAGCAAGAGAAGTAAAAACCCATTTTAAGAGATCTTTATTTGGGTGGAAGCAGATAGTATAGATTTTAATCTCTAAATTTGAATATCCTATTATTGATGGTTTTAATTTGGAAAATATATGAAATAAGACCTTAATAAAACAAACCAAGATTTATGGAACATAAATAAATTAAGGATTATAACTTGAAGAAAGGAATACAAATGAATACCACATTAATCTATTATGAAAAACATGCAAAAGAATTTGCCATGCAAACTACAGAATTGGACTTTTCCGAAACACAAGATAAATTTATACAGCAATTGAAAAAGGGAGATTTTATTCTGGATTTTGGCTGTGGCTCAGGGAGAGATACGAAATATTTTCTGGAGCAGGATTTTTGTGTAGAGGCAGTGGATGGTTCTAAAAAAATGTGTGAAATAGCAACTGAGTTTACAGGAATAGAAGTCAAAGAAATGCTTTTTCAAGAATTAAATGTAGTAGAGAAATACAATGGTATTTGGGCATGTTCTTCTATTTTACACTTACCGAAAAAAGAGTTGAAAGATGTAATTGTAAAAATGAAAGTAGCTTTGAAGAAAGATGGGGTTATTTATATGTCTTTCAAATATGGAACTTTTGAAGGGAAAAGAAATGGAAGATATTTTACAGATATGACAGAGAAAATCTTTGAGAATTTCTTAAAGGAAATAGAAGGAATAAAGGTGAAGGAACAGTGGATTACTTCAGATATACGACCAGGAAGAGAGGAAGAAAAATGGCTGAATATAATTTTGAAAAAGGAGTAACTGTTCAGAATTATGAACAGTTACGTTAAGCCCATAATAGTTCGCCTTTGGCGAAGGGCTTAAACATTGCAAGTTTTACTTTTTCTTATGAAACACGCAGTGAATGCGTGTTTCTACCTGAATAGTAAAAGAGGAGTGATTTTATGAAAATTATAGATACTCATGTTCACATTGGAGGAGAAAATGTCGGATTTCACATGACAGAGGAAATGGTTGTTGAGATGATGGAAGATTATAATATTGCATACACCATTGTATCAAATGGTGATGCTGGAGAGTTTGACCATCACCAAAGAGTCCTTTCCATACAACATACTCAGGAAGAAGCACTTCAAAGAACACTGAATTTTGCCAGAGCATATCCAGACAAGATTGGGGCAGCAGTATGGGTAAAACCATACTTCCAAGGACTTACAAGAGAACTGGAAAAGATGATAGAGGAGAACTTAGATATAATAAAAGCGATTAAACTTCATCCATTCCATTCTAATATAATACCTACAAATAAGAGGGTACTGCCATATTTGGAATTGGCAGAACATTATCATCTGCCTGTGGTATCCCATACTGGAGGTTGTGAAGCCGCTGCACCAGTGCATTTGTATGAGGCAGCAAAAATGTTTCCAACGATTCCTTTTGTGATGGTACACATGGGGCTTGGAAGTGACAATCATGAAGCCTTGGATTTGTTAGGAAAAGCAGACAATCTATATGGAGATACAACGTGGGTTCCAATTTCTACAACCTTGGAGGCAGTTAAGAGATATGGAGCGGAAAAGATGCTTTTTGGCAGCGATGCACCAATTGATGGAAAGGACACTTATTTATGTAATCCAAAAGGGGAACGTTCTTTGTATCAGGATTATTTTCATGTGTTGCCAGAGTTAATTTCAGAAGCAGATTACCATAAGATTATGCATGAAAATGCAGAAAAGTTATTTTCTATTTGAATGGTATTTTGCAGCTGTTCATAATACTAGACTGTTATGATATTTTAATAATAGCATAAAGAAGGATATCAATATTTTTAGATGCTAATAAAAATGAAAATGGAAAAATAAATAGATAAATTATAAAAATGCATGGTAGCTTTGTTCGTATATAGATAACAGAGTAATTGTGCTTTTTTTATAATAAAGGGTGCTTTGCATTTTATATCATAAAAAAGTATACACACTTGCATAATTGTCAAAGTAATCTTGAAGTATATGAAAAAAAGGCAACAGTTCAGGTAGGTTTTGCATAGAACATAAAAATACATAGAACAGGGATAGAATTAGGCAATTATAAATGCAAATGATTCTTATATTGCACAGGATTCTCTTTATGAGGTATAATAGTTAAAAATAGACAAGTTTGTTTATTAAAGTAAAATGTATACTAGTAAATCTGCATGCTGTCTTTAGCAGCACCACCATAAATGAAAGTGTAAGCGATAAGGGGAACAAAGGAGGATGTATGGGAATAGAATTAACTTCAGAACAAATAAAGGTACTAAATAGCAAAAATCAGGGAAATTGTCTGATTAAGGGAGTAGCTGGAAGTGGAAAGACAACTATAGCACTCCACAAAGTGATTCGTATACTGGAAGAGATAGAACATACAAAAGAAAAGATTTTGTTAGTTACCTATAACAAGACATTGGTACAATACATAAATTATTTGTGTAAGAAGAATCATATTAATTTGGATACCAAGCAACTAGAAATTAAGACAGTGGACTCTATTATTTATAGGTATGTTGCAAATGATGATTGGAAGACTGCAAAAAAAGAGGACGAACGCAATATAATGAAGTGGGCAATCCAACAGATTCAAGATAAATCTGGAAATGATACAATTGCACAAACAGAAAATGTTGATTTTTTATTGGAAGAATTACGGTGGATGAAGAGCTGCAGGTATATTAAAAAAGAAGAATATTTAGAAGTGGATCGTTTAGGCAGAATGGAAAAAGGAAGTGGCTCTATACGATTACAGAAACAGGGAAGGGATAGGCAAATTATTTTTGAACTTTCTATGCTATATGAGCAAAGAATGATAGCAGAAAAAAAGACAGACTCCTATTCCAATGCTTTGCGGGTATTAAAACGTATGGAAAAAAAGGAGATAAGCTGGAAACGATATTCCTATATCGTTATAGACGAATGTCAGGATTTAACTAGAGTGCAACTAGAGATTATCCGAAATATATATTTAGAAAAAGAGGGAAGTTGTATTTTATTTCTTACAGATGTTGCACAAAGTATTTATAGTCATTCCTGGCTGTCAAAGCATAGTTTTAAAAGTATTGGTTTTAATATGGCTGGAAAATCAAATGTACTATCTAAAAATTATCGGACAACCAAGCAGATTGCAATGGCTGCGTATTCTCTTTTAGGGAAGGATATGACCTTAAGTAAGAGTGATGATTTTGTGGAGCCTGTTTTGGTAGAAAGAAATGGATTAAAGCCTCAATATCATGCATTTGAAAATCTCCAAGGGGAATTTAGTTTTGTTGCCGAAGAAATTAAAAAGTTATTATTGGATTCTAAATTTGATTCGATGGATATTGCAATTGTAGCCAAAACTTGGAGTTATCTTGAGAATATACAGAATCATTTGCTTTGTCATGGAATTGATGCAATTTTGTTAAAAAAGGAAAAGGCAGATGCATATTGTACAGAAGATAAGGTGCAGCTTTTAACATTACATTCAGCGAAAGGATTAGAATTTCCCATTGTATTTGTAGTTGGTTTGAATGAAGATATTATACCATTTTCAGAGGAAAAGAAAGAAGAGGAACGAAAACTCTTATATGTAGGAATGACAAGAGCAAGAGAAATGCTCTATATGAGCAGCAGTAAGAAAGCATCTTGTTTTATCCAAGAAATTGCATCCAAATATTTTACAGATAGTTCGCAAATTGGAGAGTATTATGATGTGCCAGTTGAGCGGTATCTAAACGGCAATCAGGTACAGAGTAATCCAGAAGAAAAAGTACGCCAATGGTATGTGGAACAATTGTTGGTTCGTTATGGATATCCAAAAGAATTGATTCAATTTGAATATCCCATTCAATATGGAAGTCGGCAGTTTTTTGAAGATATTGTAGTATATCATAGTTTGGAACAAATGCATAGACCATTTATTTTTATAGAAGTAAAACAACGTGGAGCAGAACTAAAAACAGCACTAAAACAACTAGAGTCGTATTTGTTGCCAAATACCATTCCAGAATATATTGTTGTCACCAATGGAGATGAAGTGCTTATGCAATCTGTTACCCTTTCAAAGGAAGGTAATAGTTTCCATCTTATATTTGAAAAGGTAAAGGATATTCCTTATTATCGTGAAGCAGATACAATATCCTTTACTTATGTGGATACGAGGCAAGGTCAAAAATATAAATATAAACAGGATTGCGAAAATACAAATATCTTTTATGTATGTGAAGAACAAGGAGAAAGAATGGTAGATGTACATACCATACAATTGTGGGGAGAAGTGGCAGCAGGAACTTTAAAAAATGCAAATATTATGGAAATCACAGAATTTAAATTCCCACAAATCTTTGCAAAACAAAGTGATTCACTTTTTGCTTTGAAGGTAAAAGGTGATAGTATGATAGATTTTGACATTCAGAATGAGGATGTAGTAATTATAAAGAGTCAAAAGACTGCCAACAATGGAGAAATTGTTGTTGCTGGGAGCCGGAAGTTAAATGAGTTCACTTTGAAAAAATATGAACAGAAAGTAAATGAAGTAATTTTGCATCCAGGAAATAGTAAATATCAAGATATTCATATTCCATTACGTGATTATATTATGAATGGGGTTGTGGTTGGTATTATTAAACAGGAAGAATCCTTGTAGTTCTATAAACAAAATATAACAGTAACTAAGATTTTCGTAATTGCGAAAATCTGTTGTATATCCAATAGCCTAATAAAACAATATGCCGCTTTTGGCGGTACCACTATAGATGAAGGTGATAAGAAAATGACACAAAGAAACCTGCAAGAAACTATTCAGACGGGAAATCTACAAACAGAAACGATCAATGTAATAACTGGAGATAGATTTGAAAAACGTTTTCTCTATTGGCAGTTAAAAGATAGTATAAACCATGCAGAAAGAATTGATATTATAGTTTCTTTTCTTATGGAATCTGGTGTGAAAATGATTATAGAAGATTTGAAATTTGCTCT
>JAAVZU010000009.1 GCA_022791815.1 Lachnospiraceae bacterium | reverse complement strand
GTAATGGTAAAGGAAAACCAACTAATTCAGAATTTGTAGCTCTTATTGCCGATAAAATCCGTTTAGAGAATAAAGTCCGGATGTAAGATAATAAAATTGTCAAGAAAGCATCTATTACTACACTTTTTTTAAATAGGTGCTTTTCTTGTGTGTTAAAATCAGTTATAATAGTATGGAATAGAAAGTGAATCAATCTTTCTTAACTAGGATGCAGGAAAAGTTTAACATTGTTATTTCTCCTGCATTTTGAAAATGTACGGTAGGAGGATCGGAATTATGAAGAAAATATTATTTATTGCATCAGAGGCAGTTCCATTTATTAAGACAGGAGGATTAGCTGATGTAGTAGGAGCATTGCCGAAGTACTTTGATAAGAATGAATTTGATGTAAGAGTAATGATACCAAAGTATACAGCAATACCAGGAGAATTTAAAAACCAAATGCAGTATCGCACCCATTTCTATATGAAACTTGCATGGAGAAGCCAATATGTCGGAATTATGGAGATGGAATATGAAGGAGTAAAATTTTATTTTATAGATAATGAATTTTATTTTAGTGGAAACCAACCATATAATAATATTTATGAAGATATGGAGAAATTTGCATTTTTTTCAAGAGCAGCTTTATCTGCATTGCCTTTGTTAGATTTTAGACCAGATGTTATTCATTGTCATGACTGGCAGACTGGTTTGATTCCAGTTTACATTAAAGATACTTTTAATGGTGGAGAATTCTTTAGGGGAATTAAGATGGTTATGACTATACATAACTTGAAATTTCAGGGAATCTGGGATCTAAAGACTGTAAAGGATATGACAGGATTGAACGCATATTACTTTACTTCGGATAAGCTGGAAGCCTATGGAGATGCTAATTACTTAAAAGGTGGATTGGTTTATGCAGATGCGATTACGACAGTAAGCGAGACTTATGCAGAAGAGATTAAGATGCCATTTTATGGAGAAGGTTTGGATGGACTGATTCGTGCCAGAGCAGACTCACTTACTGGTATTATAAATGGTATTGATTACAATGAATATAATCCAGAAACAGATCCTCATATATACCAAAGATATACAGCAAAGAATTTCCGAAAAGAAAAAATAAAGAATAAACGTGCATTTCAGGAGCAATATGGTTTAGCGAAAGATGATAAGAAATTTATGATAGGTATATGCAGCCGTTTAACTAATCAAAAAGGTTTAGATTTAGTAGATTATGTTATAGAGGAAATTTGTGATGAAGATACACAGCTTGTAGTACTTGGCACAGGAGAAGGCAAGTATGAACATTTATTCCGTCATTATGCATGGAAATACCCAGATAGGGTATCTGCTAATATTTATTATTCCAATGAAGTTTCTCATAAATTATATGCAGCATGTGATGCATTTTTAATGCCATCCTTGTTTGAACCATGTGGCTTAAGCCAACTTATGAGTCTGCGTTATGGAACCGTTCCGATTGTACGTGAGACTGGCGGCCTAAAAGATACAGTTGTACCATATAATGAGTATGAGAGTACTGGAACAGGTTTTACATTCCGTAATTACAATGCACATGAGATGTTAAATACCATCCGTTATGCAAAACATGTATTCAAAAACCGTAAGCGTGAATGGAACAAAATCATTGACCGGGGAATGGCGATGGATTTCTCATGGAGTACATCTGCTAGAAAATATGAAGATTTATACCGTGGATTGTTAAATTGGTGATAAGAGAAAGACATACAGTACACATCTGATGTATAAGTAGATATATAGATAATTTAAAAAAAGAATAAGAATAAAAGCTGTCAGTTTGGTTAGAATCTACTGTGTAGGTATACAAACAGGCAGCTTTTGTTTTTGCATATTTGGATAGTCCAGATAGAATAATAGTGCTTTTTGTAAGAATGTACCAAAAATATAAGTTGTTTTACCAAAAATGTCCATAAATGGAAAAAAAGTAAAAGAGGACTTGCAATTTATAGTGAAATTGATTAAAATAATAATTGAGTTTGCGGTTAGCAAATATAAAATGGTTAATTTACTGTTCGGGATGTTGTTGCAAAGGCAACTGCATGGACAGGCAGTATTTAATAAAATTTATTTTCTAGGAGGAACAAAACATGTCAGTAAAAGTAGCAATTAATGGTTTTGGACGTATCGGACGTCTTGCATTCAGACAGATGTTTGGAGCAGAAGGATATGAAGTAGTAGCAATTAACGATTTAACAAGCCCTAAGATGTTGGCTCATTTGTTAAAGTATGATTCTTCACAGGGTAAATATGAGAAGGCTGATACTGTAACCGCTGGAGAAGATTCTATCACAGTTGATGGAAAAGAAATTAAAATCTATGCTGAGGCTGATGCAAGCAAATGTCCTTGGGGAGAGTTGAAAGTAGATGTTGTTTTGGAATGTACAGGTTTCTACTGTTCTAAAGACAAAGCTTCTGCTCATATCACAGCAGGTGCTCGTAAAGTTGTTATTTCTGCACCAGCAGGTAATGACCTTCCTACAATCGTTTACAATGTAAACCATGATACTTTAAAAGCTGAAGATACAGTAATTTCTGCAGCTTCTTGTACAACAAACTGTTTAGCACCTATGGCTGATGCATTAAACAAATATGCAGCTATCCAGTCTGGTATTATGTGTACAATCCATGCATACACAGGTGATCAGATGACTCTTGATGGACCACAGAGAAAAGGTGATTTAAGAAGATCCCGTGCAGCAGCAGTTAATATCGTTCCTAACTCAACAGGTGCAGCTAAAGCTATCGGATTAGTTATTCCAGAATTAAATGGTAAATTTATTGGATCTGCTCAGCGTGTTCCAACTCCAACAGGCTCTACAACAATCTTAACAGCAGTTGTTAAGGGTAATGATGTAACTGTTGAAGGTATCAATGCAGCTATGAAAGCAGCAGCTAATGAATCATTCGGATATAACGAAGATGAAATCGTATCTAGTGATATCGTTGGAATGAGATTTGGTTCTTTATTTGATGCTACTCAGACAATGGTATCTAAAGTAGCTGATGATTTATATGAAGTACAGGTTGTTTCTTGGTATGATAATGAAAATTCATACACAAGCCAGATGGTAAGAACAATCAAATACTTCTCAGAATTAGCTTAATTCATGTAACATTCATATTTTTAGATGTGATAGTTTTACATGTGAAGTGTAGACCTAAAAAGGTCCGGTCTTTAAGGGCCGGACCTTTTTTGTATAAAAGTATAGTATATTATCAAATATATTTTGAATTGTTTCCTCAAAATAAGAAAGTAAACTATCAGTATTTTCGTAATCGCCGAATGTATATTTGCAATCTAGTTATTATTCTGCTTGCTTATATCATCAGGTTCTACGACAAAAGTATCACTTGGTTTTATACAAGCACAAATCAAGTATATGTTTATAGAAACACTATAAAAGAAAGGAATTAATAATATGTTAAACAAAAAATCAGTAGATGATATCAATGTAAAAGGAAAAAAAGTTTTAGTAAGATGTGATTTTAATGTGCCATTACAAGATGGAAAAATTACAGATGAAAACCGTTTAGTTGCAGCACTTCCAACTATTAAAAAGTTGATTGCAGATGGTGGAAAAGTAATCCTTTGTTCACATTTAGGAAAACCTAAGGGAGAGCCAAAGCCAGAATTATCTTTAGCACCTGTAGCTGAAAGAATGGCTGAGTTACTTGGACAGCCTGTAAAATTTGCTGCAGATGCAAATGTTGTTGGTGAAAATGCAAAAGCTGCAGTGGAAGCTATGAAAGATGGAGAGGTTGTTCTTTTAGAGAATACCCGTTATAGAGCAGAAGAGACAAAGAATGGAGAGGATTTCTCAAAAGAATTAGCTTCTTTATGTGAAGTTTTTGTAAATGATGCGTTTGGAACTGCTCATAGAGCACATTGTTCTAATGTAGGTGTTACAGAATATGTAGATACTGCAGTAGTTGGATATTTAATGCAGAAAGAAATTGATTTCTTAGGAAATGCAGTAAACAATCCAGAAAGACCATTTGTTGCAATTTTAGGTGGTTCTAAAGTTTCTTCTAAAATTTCTGTTATCGATAATTTATTAGAAAAAGTAGATACATTAATAATTGGTGGTGGAATGGCATTTACATTCCTTGCAGCAAAAGGTTATGCAATTGGTGATTCATTATTTGAAGAAGATTACGTACAATATGCAAAAGATATGATGGCAAAAGCAGAAAGCAAAGGAAAGAAATTATTGATTCCTGTTGACACAATGGCTGCTGACAAGTTTGATAATGCTGCTAACACAAAAGTTGTTACAGATGAAGAAGGTTTGGAAGCTGGCTGGTTAGGACTTGACATTGGACCAAAGACAGCAGAACTTTATGCAGATGCTGTAAAGGAAGCAAAGACAGTAGTATGGAACGGACCAATGGGATGCTTTGAAATGTCTAACTTTGCAGCAGGTACTATTGCAGTAGCTAAGGCTATGGCTGAAATTGATGCAACTACTATTATTGGTGGTGGAGATTCAGCAGCAGCAGCAAACCAGTTAGGATTTGCTGATAAGATGACACATATTTCTACAGGTGGTGGAGCTTCTCTTGAATTCTTAGAAGGAAAAGAGCTTCCAGGTGTTGTAGCTGCTAACGATAAATAAGAGTTGTTTTAAGTGAATGATAGAGTCGGTATTCCGACAGAAAAGAGGATATATATATGCGTAAGAAAATTATTGCTGGTAACTGGAAAATGAATAAAACTCCAAGCGAGACAGTTGCTTTATTAAATGAATTAAAACCATTAGTTGCAAATGATGATGTTGATGTATTATTCTGTGTACCTGCTATTTCTTTGACAACAGCAATGGAAACAGTAAAAGGTACAAATATCAATATTGGTGCTGAAAATATGTATTTTGAGGAAAGCGGTGCATATACAGGAGAGATTGCACCAAATATGTTGACAGATATTGGAGTAAAATATGTTATTATTGGACATTCTGAAAGAAGAGAATATTTTGCAGAAACCGATGAAACTGTAAATAAAAAAGTATTAAAAGCATTTGAACATGGTATTACACCAATTATTTGCTGTGGTGAGACTTTAACACAAAGAGAACAAGGTGTTACTATTGATTTTATCCGTCAACAAATTAAAATTGCATTATTAAATGTAACAGCAGAGCAGGCTAAAACAGCAGTAATCGCTTATGAGCCAATTTGGGCAATTGGAACTGGAAAAGTTGCTACAACAGAGCAGGCTCAAGAAGTATGTAAAGCAATTCGTGAGTGTGTTGCAGAAATTTATGATGCAGCAACTGCTGATGCTATTCGTATTCAGTATGGCGGAAGTGTATCTGCTGCCAGTGCACCAGAATTATTTGCACAGCCAGATATTGATGGTGGATTAGTTGGTGGAGCTTCTTTGAAAGCTGATTTTGGGAAGATTGTAAACTATAATAAATAGTTGTATCATAACAATCATCATATAAGGAGCACTTGTTGCTCCTTATATGTGCTTATAGGAAGTGTTATGTGCAGTTATTTAGCCAAGATTATTCATACTTAATAGGTCAATTGATAATGATAGCAGACAGATACACTGTTAAGCGGCTCTTAGCTATGATAGCAGCGGTTTGCAAGATAGGATGTGAAGAATTGAGGTTTAGGTTTTACAAGCAGACAAGTTTTGATAAGTTAGATATGTATTTTTAATGAAGTGCACAATACACTAAAAAAGTTGGCAATATTTTTAAATGTTAAAGAAAGGAATAAATGGTATGAGTAAGAAACCTACAGTATTGATGATTTTAGATGGATATGGTTTAAATGATGAAAAGAGAGCAAATGCTATTTTAGAAGGTAAAACACCTGTTATGGATAAATTGATGGCAGAGTGTCCTTTTGTAAAGGGATATGCCAGCGGAATGGCAGTTGGTCTGCCAGATGGACAGATGGGCAATTCAGAAGTTGGACATCTTAATATGGGTGCTGGAAGAATTGTATATCAGGAATTGACACGAATTACCAAAGAAATTGAAGATGGAGAATTCTTTAAAAATGAAGCATTGTTAAAAGCGGTAGCAAATTGTAAAGAAAATAACTCAGATTTACATTTATTTGGTTTGTTATCGGATGGAGGAGTGCATAGTCATATTACTCACATGTACGGAATTTTGGAATTGGCAAAAAAAGAAGGCATTGAAAATGTATATTTACATGCATTTTTAGATGGTCGTGATACAGCACCTACTTCTGGTAAAGGATTTGTAGAAGATGCACAAAATAAAATGAAAGAAATTGGTGTTGGTAAGATTGCTACTGTGATGGGACGTTACTATGTTATGGATCGTGATAACCGCTGGGATAGAGTAGAAAAAGCATATAAAGCAATCGTGGAAGGTACTGGAGAAACAGCAGTAGATGCACTCACCGCTGTACAGCAATCCTATGACAAAGGAGAGAATGATGAATTTGTTCTTCCTACAGTTATTACAGAAGCAGGAAATCCTGTGGCTACTGTGAAAGATAAAGATTCTGTTATATTCTATAACTTCCGTCCTGACAGAGCAAGAGAAATTACAAGAGCATTTTGTGATGACGCATTTGACGGATTTGAAAGAGTTGGCGGACGTAAGGATACCACCTATGTGGTATTTACCGAGTATGATGTAACCATTCCTAATAAGACTGTAGCATTTCATAAAGTGGAGATTACCAATACGTTTGGTGAGTTTCTTGCTGCAAATGGTAAGACCCAGCTTAGAACAGCAGAGACAGAGAAGTATGCACATGTAACATTTTTCTTTAATGGTGGTGTAGAAGAACCAAATCAGGGAGAAGAAAGATTACTAGTAAAATCACCAAAGGTTGCAACTTATGATTTACAGCCGGAAATGAGTGCTTATGAAGTATGTGATGGTTTGGTTGAAGCCATTAAATCTGATAAATATGATGTAATTATTGTAAATTTTGCAAATCCTGATATGGTGGGACATACAGGAGTAGAAGAGGCTGCAATTAAAGCAATTGAGGCAGTAGATGAATGTGTAGGAAGAGCAGTCGAAGCAATTAAAGAAGTGGATGGACAGATGTTTATATGTGCGGATCATGGAAATGCAGAACAGCTTGTAGATTATGAAACAGGTGCACCATTTACTGCACATACTACAAATCCAGTTCCATTTATCTTAGTAAATTATGATAAAACTTATACATTACGTGATGGCGGATGTCTTGCGGATATTGCTCCAACATTAATTGAAATGATGGGAATGGAACAGCCAGCAGAGATGACTGGAAAATCTTTACTGATAAAAAAATAAAAAAGATTGAAAAAGATTGAAAAATATGTTATTATAACATCTATGAGTGCTTTCGACTATTGGAGATGGAATGACAACTCTGATAAAACACTGATAGGAGGTGTAATGCGTGTTAACAACAATTAAGAGTATTTTGACGATTGTATATATTTTGGTATGTGTAGCTCTTTCTGTTATTGTATTGATGCAGGAAGGAAAGGATGCTGGATTATCAGCACTGACAGGTGGTGCATCTGGTGGAAGTGACACATATTGGAGCAAGAATAAAGGTCGTTCTGCTGAGGGAGCTTTGAAAAAGGGAACTACAGCATTGGCAGTATTGTTTATCATACTTTCTGTTGTATTGAATTTGAAATTATGGTAAGAGATATATAATATAGTCAATAAATTTATGAACACCAAAATGTCAAGTGGTTTACAATGAAAAGCAGGTTGTGAAATGCAATATAGCATAAGCAGTCTGCTTTTTTGTTAATATAGAAAACAATTAATAAAATTTTAGGATATAAAAAATAATTGGCAATTATTTGTCGTACTAAAAAGAAGACTATATGAAAAAATGAAAATGTAGATAAAAATGAGATAATATAGAATTTTTAAAAACTATATATTGATAAGTACTTTCGGTGGGTGATACTAGTAATCTGTAATATACATGTGGATATTTGAGTATTATGGTTATAGTATAACTAAATAGACTCGTTTATTATATTTTATATGAGGAAGAAGTTTATAGATACAAATTATATACTATTAGCTTTAATTAAAATTTTAACTAATTTGGTGTGACATTCTTTTGTGGTATCTTTCATAGAAAAGTTAACAAAACAAGGAAAATATGATATACTAAATATAATAATTTACAGACTAAGTGACAAACAGTTTAGGCAGTCTGTGCATTTGCTGCACAGATCCTATGAAAAATAGGGGCTATAAACATCAGGTTTCATCACGAAGCATATTATAGGCGGATGTTTATAACAGTGAGAGTATTTGAACTGTTACAATTAAGTTATGGAGGTGATTGCGATGTTAGATAGAATAGTATTAGAGGAAAAAAAGAAATTGGTGTATGGGTTTATTTCTGAAAAAGGTTATCGGCCAATTAAGTTTAAAGAGATGGTAAATCTGCTGCAAGTTCCAAAGAAGGAAAAAGAAGATTTACGTGAAGTAATTGAAGCACTTATTGCAGAGGGAAAGGTAACTATTGATGTAAAAGGAAAGATTAAGTGTCTTGCTGGTAATATAAAAATAGGCGTATTTTCAGGAACTCAGAAAGGATATGGTTTTGTTACTATTGAAGGAGAACCAGAAGATATTTTTATTCCAGAAAGTGCAATAAAAGGTGCTCTTCATAATGACAAAGTGCAGGTGGATGTGAATCCTGTCCGTACTGGTAAACGTTTGGAAGGCAGGATTGTAGGAATTTTGGAAAGAGGAACAGAAGTTATTGTTGGTACTTTTGCGAAAAATAAAAATTTTGGATTTGTTATAGCTGACAGCCAAAAGTTTGCCAAAGATATTTTTATTCCTAAAGAACAGTGTAAGAATGCGGTTACTGGGCATAAGGTAGTAGTAAAGATTACAGACTATGGCAGCAAAGATAAGAAACCAGAAGGAAAAATTATAGAGATTATAGGACATATAAATGATCCAGGAGTTGATATTGTATCCATTATCCGGGCGTATGGATTACCAGAGGAATTTCCGAATGGAGTAATGAATCAAGTGGAGAAAGTGCCAGATGAAGTTACAGAGGAAGCAAAAATAGGCAGGGAAGATATTCGGGATTGGCTTATGGTGACTATTGATGGTGAGGACGCAAAGGATTTGGATGATGCGGTATCTCTTACAAAGGAAGGAGATATTTACCGGCTTGGTGTGCATATTGCAGATGTGTCTCATTATGTAACAGAAGATTCCCCGTTAGATGTGGAAGCAATTAAGCGAGGTACTAGTGTATATTTAGTAGACAGGGTGATACCGATGTTACCACATGCATTATCTAATGGAATTTGTTCTTTAAATGCAGGAGTGGACAGATTAGCACTTAGCTGTATTATGGATATTGATCATACAGGAAAAGTAGTAGATCATAGAATTTCAGAGACCCTAGTAAATATCAACCGTAGAATGTCCTATACTCAGGTGAAGAAAATTATTGAAGAACCAGATGAAGAAATAAGGAAAGATTGTGAAGAAGTAGTACCAATGCTTGAAATGATGCAAGAACTGGCAGAAATTTTAAGAGAAAAAAGGAGAAAGAGAGGCTCTATAGATTTTGATTTCCCAGAAAGTAAAATTATACTAGATGAAAAGGGGAAACCTATTGAAGTAAAAGCCTATGACCGTAATAAGGCAACCAGATTAATTGAAGATTTTATGTTAGTTGCAAATGAAACTATAGCTGAAGATTTTTTCTGGAGAGAATCTCCTTTTGTATATCGTACCCATGAAGAGCCAGATCCAGAAAAGATTGAGAAACTTGGCGTATTTATCAATAACTTTGGATATAGTATTAAGATTGGACAAGACGAAATTCATCCTAAAGAACTGCAAAAATTGATTGGAAAGATAGAAGGCACTAAAGAGGAAGTTTTAATTAGCAGATTGACTCTCCGTTCTATGAAACAGGCTAAGTATACAGTAAGTTGTGATGGACACTTTGGATTGGCTACTAAGTATTATTGTCATTTTACTTCCCCTATACGAAGGTATCCAGATTTGCAGATACATCGGATTATAAAAGAGAGTTTAAAAACAGGTTTAAGCGAAAAGCGTAATAAACATTATCAAAAAATTCTGCCAGATATTTCAGCGGAATCCAGCCGCCTTGAAAGACGTGCAGATGAAGCAGAACGTGAAGTAGAAAAGATGAAGAAGGCTGAGTACATGAAGCAGTTTGTTGGACAGGAATTTGAAGGAATTATTTCTGGAATTACAACATGGGGGATTTATGTGGAACTTCCTAATACCATAGAAGGTATGGTTAAAGTAACGTCCATAAAAGGCGATTATTATTTTTATGATGAAGAACATTATATGTTAGTTGGTGAGCATACAAAGAAGAGTTATAAACTTGGTGAAAAGATTACTATAATAGTAGAAGGGGTAGATAAACTTACCAGAACCATAGATTTTGTGCTGCCAGAAGATTATCAGGAAGAAGAGCATGATGAAGAAATTATTGCTAGATATGCAGCAACGAAAGAAGAGATTGAAGAGGTACAGAAAGAAGCAGAGAACCGTTTGGAGGAACTTCGTAAAAAAGCAAAAGAAAAGGAAGAATAGTAATTATCGTTTATTAAATTATGAAGCATGACTAGGTCTTTATTAGCAAGTCTTTGGCTTGCATAAAGACTTAGTATGTGCTTTGGATCTTAATCATTTTGGCTAATTTTCAATTATTGGGGTTTTGATATTTTAAATAGTTGAATAAACTCAAATTATTTTGTGCAGATTTATATATCAAAGCTGATGCTTTCGAGACCGTTGGTTCTTAGGTGCTGTCTTTTAGCACCTAGCAAAAACGCTTTGCGTGCCATACAGTAAAGCAGCTAATCAACCTTCGCCTTTTGACTTGGTTTCTTAGGCTTTACTAGTATATGTACTGTTATGGTTGAGAGTAGTGCGAACATGCCTTGTGTTGATATGCGAATTTTGCACAAAAACAGGAAAAGTAAATTGGATTTTGTAATTACTTAAACTATTATGAAAAGAAAAGAGAGGAATATTGTAGTATGGCAAAGGAAACAAAAAAATTAGTTGCCAATAATAAAAAGGCAAGATTTGACTATTTTATTGAAGATACCTATGAAGCGGGAATTTCTCTTCATGGCACAGAGGTAAAATCGTTACGAATGGGAAAATGTAGTATCAAAGAATCCTTTATTCGGATTGAAAAAGGAGAAGTGTATGTATATAATATGCATATTAGCCCTTATGAAAAAGGAAATATTTTCAATAGAGATCCTTTAAGAATAAAGAAACTTTTATTGCATAAATATGAAATCAATAAAATATCGGGACAAATTGCACAAAAGGGATATACATTAGTTCCCTTGAATGTATATTTTAAGGGCGGATTAGTTAAAATAGAAATAGGTCTAGCACGAGGTAAGAAATTATATGATAAACGTCAGGATATCGCAAAAAAAGATCAAAGACGGGAAGCAGAAAAGCAGTTTAAGATAAAAAACTTATATTAAAAAATAGAAAAGTAATTGACGAACCTCTAAAATTATGGTAATATAACAAAACAATACTAAATAGGAATTATAATATCTGAGTGAATAATTACCTATAAACCAAACAACTTAAGGGGTTGTACTGGTTTCGACGGGGATTTTGAAACTCTGGCAGCTATCCGTGGACTAGGACCACGTTAAAACTTAGACCTAAATATAAACGCTGAAGACAATTTAGCTTACGCTGCCTAGTTGCAGCTGTCAACCCTAAGTTTCCTACGGCTTAGGACTTGGCATCAAACTAGTAGGGCACCTTATCTACAAAGCTTTGCGTAGGTAAGAGAAACATGAAGCTACTGAAGCTTGCAGGATGTCAGTTTCCGGCAAGTGGAGGGAATGTTAAATAACTGACTGTGATAGGAGATACCAGTGTGGAAGGGTTTTCGGACGCGGGTTCAACTCCCGCCAGCTCCACTATCAGGGAGTCTTGAAAATACCTGTTAAATAGCTATTTTCAAGACTTCCGAATGGATGTAAAGAATTAAAAAGTGGGTTGTAATAAAAAGAAATAAATTAACATAAAGATGCACTTACTTCGATTTTGTAATTTTATAACAATTATAAGATAAGGATAATTAATTTATCAATTATGAAAATATAATAGATGTAGATTTATTCTATATTCACTATAAATTGTCCATTTGTTGTTTTTACTTACAGAGAATTACGAGGTCTGCTTAAAAGAAGAAACGAAATAATAAATCATAAAAAAAGGGTAGAAGAGAATAAATCTCAGCTACCCTTTTAAATCTATTATCCTTTGAATTTGAAATAGAAATTCATTTCCGCACCCTCATCTGTTTTCAATTCGTAGCAATTTTCTTCAATACACTTTACATTGGTAACTTGTGGATTGTCTACTTGATTCACAATTTTATAAAATTCATTTCTTGTTACAACTCTATTATGTTCTGCTAAAAGAATTCAATTTCCTAAGTATATATAAAATCAATGTCCTTCTTTAGAAAAAGACACAGAACTTAATCTGTGCCTTCCTGTACATTTTTTCAATTTAGAAGGGATTTCCCCATATTAAAAAGACACTAAGTGAAATTTTTAATTCAAAGAGCAAACAGTGTTTCGCTATTATCTAGGAATAATTATTTAGGCATTTGTGAAACTCGATTTACTCATAGAGTATTTGTGTAAATCTGCACAAAATAGTTTAAGATAATGAGAGTTTTGCAATTGCTTAAATAATATTGTAAAAAAGGAGAGGGGATATGTAAGCATATCCCCTTAAAAAGTATGAAAAAATGAAAAAAAGTGTGCAACTATTCATGAACCTCGAACTTAAGTATATGAACAGTTACAAAAAGTTTATTGGTAATGAACCATGCAAGAACAGTATAGAAAAAAAATGTGAAGAAAATGTGTAGAAATTGCAAAAAAAGTAAGAAAAAGTTGTAAAAAATAAAAAAGTTCAGCAGTTGACACTTGGAATTTTTATTAGGAAATAGTAAAATAAGAGTAACTATACAGGTATTATTGAATTATAAGAACAAGTATAATACAAAGAAAACAAAAAAGGGGGCATACTTATGGCAGAGGAAAAATGGGAAGTGGCAGGATATATTTTTACAAGTAAACAGGATTATGAAAAAGCAAAAAAGGAAGCAGATTCTATAGCTTACATTAAAGAAAGAACAAATTGGAAAGATAAACAACAGCTCTTGAAACTATATAATAAGGCTGTAGATTGTAAAATGTTTCAAACAGTTTTAGGTTATGAATTTATGCACCAGCTTCAAAGTATGGTGGCAAAAAGTGGAATTATAGAGGAAGAATATATGAAACCTATTCCAATATGTAAGCAGAATAGTGGGGCGGAGTTACCAGAGGATGCCCAAGAAGCTGTAAAACTTGCCAATCAATATCATAGTCTGTATGAAGTGACAAAGGAAGAAAAGAAAAGGTTAAAAATTGTAATAGGTTTTTTAGTATTAACAGTTGGTTTAATGATGGTACTCGCTTATACAAATTATAAAACCTATGATGAATCTGCTGTAATTGATAAATATTCAAGTTGGGAAAATGAGTTAGAGCAAAGAGAAGCAGCAGTTATGGAAAAAGAGAGAGAGTTAGGAATTGATACAAGTAACACAAAATAATTCACACAATTTTAATAGAAGAATGTTATAGTAAAATTGTATTCCGCCTCTGGCGGTTTCGCCATAAATGAAAGGGGGTAAAAAAATGACTCAATTAAAAGTAATGGTCGTGGACGATGAAAGTAGAATGAGGAAATTAGTAAAGGACTTTTTAGGAAAAAGGGGATTTGAAGTAATAGAGGCAGAGAATGGAGAGGAGGCAGTTGATAAATTTTTTGCCCAGAGTGATATTGCATTGATTATTTTAGATGTTATGATGCCCAAAATGGATGGATGGCAAGTTTGTAAAGAGATTCGGCAATATTCAAAAGTCCCAATTATTATGCTTACAGCAAAAAGTGATGAAAAAGATGAACTACTAGGTTTTGAGCTTGGAATTGATGAGTATATATCAAAACCTTTTAGTCCTAAAATCTTAGTTGCAAGAGTAGAAGCAATTTTAAGAAGAACAAATACCTTGGGTGATGAGAATATAGAAATTGGTGGGATTATTATTGATAAAACAGCAAGAGAAGTCATGGTAGGTGATAAAATTATTGATTTAAGCTATAAAGAATTTGAACTTTTAACATATTTTGTAACGAATCAAGGGGTGGCACTTTCTAGAGAAAGAATTTTAAATAATGTATGGAATTATGATTACTTTGGAGATGCCAGAACCATTGATACCCATGTTAAGAAATTGCGCAGCAAATTAGGAGAAAAGGGAGATTGTATCAAGACTGTCTGGGGAATGGGATATAAATTTGAAGCAGAGAAATAGGAGAGAATATTATGAAATTAAGAGATAAATTTCATTCTATGCGTTTTCGGTTAACCTGCCTGCTTGCTATTTTGATTTTAGCTACTTTTTTTCTATGTTGGTTTACTAACCAGATATTTCTTCCCATGTACTACCAGTATAGCAAAACAAATACATTAAAACAAACATACATTAAAGTGCATGATGAACTAAATAAATTAAATCAAGGGTTGGGAGAGGATACCAGCCAAATGGAATTATCTTTAGAAAAGTGGAGTGAAGATAATAATTTAAGTATATATGTTATGAATTGGAGCCGCATTCTACAGAATGGACAATGGACTTATTTAGGAGAATTTGTTTATCCAAGAACAGAAGTGCTTAATGATTTGGAGAGAAAACAAATATTGACTTTGATGGGAAAAAATATTGGAATATTGAAAGGTGAATCTGGTTCTCAAGATAGGGATTCATTATATTCTTGTGATGAATATAATATTGTCAGAATTAATGATGAACGATTGGATTCTGAGTATTTGGAGTTAGTAGGAGAAATAGAGGTAGGAAATACGACACATACAATATTTATGAGAAGTAATTATGAGAGTATCCAGGAAAGTGTACAATTATCTAGCCGATTTTTGATTTATGCGGGAATGGCTGCGACTTTTTTGGGAGTTATCGTTATGTTTGCAATTATTGGTTCTTTTACGAAACCAATTAAAAAGCTTTCTTGTATAGCAGGAGAAATGGCAGAATTAAAATTTGAGACAAAATATACAGAACATCGTAAAGATGAAATTGGGGATCTGGGTCATAGCATTAATCTATTATCAGAAAAGTTGGAGGAGACAATATCAGAATTAAAAGCGGCAAATAATGTGTTGCAATCTGATATTGAAAATAAGATTCAAATTGATGAAATGCGGAAAGAATTTTTATCTAATGTATCACATGAGTTAAAAACACCAATTGCCTTAATTCAAGGATATGCTGAAGGTTTGCAGGAAAATATCAATGAAGATGAGGAAAGTCGGGAATTTTATTGTGAAGTTATTATTGATGAAGCAGATAAAATGAATAAAATGGTTAAAAAACTTTTAAACTTAAATCAAATTGAATTTGGAAAGAATACAGTAGAATTTGAACGGTTTGATATTGTGACTGTAATTCAATCGGTAATAAATTCTACACGTATTTTATTTGAACAAAAAGAGGTTACACTGTTATTTGAATCCTATGAACCTATTTATGTTTGGGCAGATGAATATTCTATAGAAGAAGTGGTGACTAATTATGTCAGTAATGCATTAAATCATGTGGACGGAGAGAAGATTATTGAAATAAAGATTATCAAACAGGCAGGAAAAGTCCGTGTTTCTGTATATAATACTGGACAATCTATTCCTGATGAAGATTTAGAAAAAGTTTGGATTAAATTCTATAAAGTTGATAAAGCAAGAACAAGAGAATATGGTGGTAGTGGAATTGGTTTATCTATTGTAAAAGCAATAATGAATTCCATGCATCAGGAATGTGGAGTGAGAAATCATTCTAAAGGAGTAGAATTCTGGTTTGAGCTTGATATGCAGGATAACTAAGAAATAAGGTAACTGTTCAAAACCATGAACAGTTACCTTTAAGCCCATAATAATTCGCCTCTGGCGAAGGGGCTTAAACATTACAGAATTTACTTTTTCTTACAAAACACGCAGTAAATGCGTGTTTCTACCTGAATAGTTACGAAATAAGTTGCTATTTTTATGGTTTCTTGTTATAATGTATAAACGAGAGTTGTCTGCCTTGTTAGTGTAAGTAATAAAAAGGACAACCATTCAAAAAAGTAAGAGGGTGTGTGAATGTGAAAAAGCAAGCTGTTATAGGGATAGCACTGGTTGCTGCTTTTGGAATCAGTGGTTGTGGAGTTACAGAGTTGAATGAAGAACAGAATGCCCAAGCTGCAGAATATTTGGCAGGTGTTATGTTAAAACATACCAAAGATTATGAGAAAAGCTTGATTTACTCAGTTGCTACAACAGAACCAGCAGTATCACCAGAAGCAACACAGACATCGTCTCCAACAAATAAACCAGGAGATGGTACAATGCCAGACAAGAGCAGTAATCCTACATCAAAGAAAGATGATAAAACTGTATTATCAGACTTAAATGATGTATTGGAGATTGCTAATTGTAAGGTAGAGTATAAAAGTATGAAAGAATGTAGTAGCTATAAAGAAACAGAAAATGCCTCTTATGGCGTTTTTGCTGAGACAGGAAAGAAACTTATTGTTGCCAGCTTTCAAATAAAAAATTCATCTTCTAAGGATGTGAAATTAAATCTACATGAGAAAGATGTTACCTATCAGCTGTTATTATCTGATGGAAAAACAGTGGCATCACAACTTACCTTGTTGAACAATGATATGAATTATCTTTCTGCAAATGTAAAGAAGAACAAGAAGATAGAAGGGATTGTAGTGTTTGTAGTAAATAAGAAAGAGAATGTGACAGATGCGAAGTTGAAAATTATTGGCAAAAGCACATACGCAGAGATTGCTTTATAAGTTTGAAGAAAAGACAGGCATAATAATAGCTATTAAAGATTTAGGAGTGTAAAGATGGAATTCACAGAGAGAAAAAGAACTTTGTTTTTGGGATTACCAATATGTTTTACGAAGTATTATATTACAGAAGAGAAGATTACAATAAAACGTGGTTTTTTGAATCTTATAGAAGATGATGCTTTTATGTTTAAGATTCAGGATGTTCGTTTGAAAAAGAGTTTATTGGAAAGAATATTTGGCATGGGAACGGTAGTTTGTTATACTGGAGATGTAACACATCCGGAATTAGAGATGGTTCATATTAAGAATACAGATGAAATAAAAGAATTTATTATGAAAGCATCAGAGGAAGCTAGGATCAAAAGAAGAACCCTTCATACAATGAACATTGATGGAGATTTTAGTGGGGATCATGATGTAGAATAAAAAGTAATAGTTCTGCAAAAAAATATAAATAACAGTTGACAAAATTGGAAAATTGTGTTTTAATCAAATGGTATGCCGCACAGCGAGGTTTAAGTTTTAGTTATAAACACCATAGCTGGCGAGTAATGATAATAGGAGGTGCCATATGTACGCAATTATTGCAACAGGTGGTAAACAGTACAAAGTAGCCGAAGGCGATATCATTAATGTAGAGAAACTTGGAGTAGAAGCTGGAGAGAATGTTACATTTGATCAGGTTCTTGCTGTAAATAATGGTAGCTTAGTAGTAGGACAGCCTACTGTAGCTGGAGCAACAGTTACTGCTTCTGTAGTAAAAGAAGGCAAGGCTAAGAAAGTTATTGTTTACAGATATAAGAGAAAAACTGGATATCATAAAAAGAATGGTCATAGACAACAGTTTACTCAAGTTAAGATTGAAAAGATTAATGCTTAATTTGCCTAGAAGAGGTGAAAAAGCATGTTAACAGTAACTTTTAGTAAGAATCCGGAAGGATTGTATCATGAAGTGCGTATAGAAGGACATGCTGAGTACGCAGAGATGGGGCATGACATTGTTTGTGCTGGAATTTCCGCTTTGTTTTTTAACGCGGTGAACTCCATTGTAGAGCTTACATCAGATGAAGTAGAGCTTTGGCAGGAGGAAGAAACAGAGATATCAGGATTTCGGATTATTTCATCAAAGATTAGTGATGAGGCAGTATTGCTTATGGATTCCTTAATACTTGGATTGAATGGTATTGCGGATGAATATGGTGATAAGTATATTGTAATAATTTATCGATAATTTCAAGGAGGTGTAGGATTATGTTTAAGATGAACCTTCAGTTGTTCGCACATAAAAAGGGAGTTGGTTCTACCAAG
>JAAVZU010000100.1 GCA_022791815.1 Lachnospiraceae bacterium | reverse complement strand
TATACTTTTCTATTTTTTTTACTGTTAAAACCAAAAATCAAGATTCAATGCCTACAGAATTTATATTCTCTTTTTGTGGTTTTATAACAAATCTTTTGCTTTTTGTGATAAATTCTTGCATTTTCGTAAGAAATTTGTTAGAATGTTAAAGGTTTGTTAAGAAATGTAATTTTTTAATATGTTTCAAACAACCAAATAAAACGCAAGTAGGAAAGTTTTACCAAAGCAAACGCCTATGTTTAAAGCAGGAAAGGATTTTTATCATGAAGAGAACATGTAAAAGACTGCTCTTTTTCCTTGTAGCAATGCTTATGATTACTACAGTGATGCAGTCATACGCAGGACATGCCGAAGCAAAAAGTACTACGAAACGTCTCAAACAACAAAGTATCCGCATTGTGAAAAGTGCAAAACAAACTGTGGATACTCTAAACGGAGTAAATGCTTACTATCGTAAAGGACCAAGTGATGGAAGCAATAAGTTTTACTCTTGTGCAGCATTTGTGAAACGCTATTACCAAAAAGTCTATGGTGTTAATGTCAATAATTTATTGTACAACCGTACTCCTCATGCGCAGGGTGATTCTTTTAAAAAAATAAAGAATCCTCGTGTTGGAGATATTGTGGCAATGAATACTGGACATGGTACAACCCACTGGGCTATTGCAAAAAGTATTTCTGAGGATGGTTCTACCATCACTTTGATTGAGCAGAATTGGAAATGGGCACAAGGTGGTTCTACCGTTAGTGTAAAAAACCGTAAAGTAAAAACTTCAAAAGTTCGTTTATACCGTCTAAAAAGTGACAAAAAGATTGAGATTTCATTGATTGCCGATGAAAAGTAAACACATTATATAGGAACAAAGATGCCATGTATATAGATATTTCATCTATATACATGGCATCTTTGTTTTTTCTTCTGACATTTATCCTATCCTTACCATTGACTTTTTTGTTAGGTAATTGCGAAACTTCAACCATGTATCACTATGGTTGAAAGCAGTGCAAATGTGCTTTATGTTGATATGTGAACTTTGCCCAAAAACTGGGAGAGAAAATTGAGTTTCGCAATTGCCTATACTCTTTATTCATTATGCATGAATATGTTTTTCTTTTTTATATTTATCTTTTGTTGCCAGACCTCCCCGAATATGTCTCTCTTGCTTATTTACATCTAATACTTTTCTTGCTTCTGCTGCCAATGCCGGATTAATTGTAGACAACCGTTCTGTACAATCTTTATGTGCCGTTGATTTACTAATCCCAAATTGTTTTGCAGCCTGTCTTACTGTAGCATTTTGGTTCACAATGTAATTCGCAATAGCTACTGCCCTCTCTTCAATATAGCTTTTCATTAAGAAAATCCCCAAACTCACCGTTTTTACAAGTCTATGTACTAGTTCAAAAATATATGCAAAAAAAACAAAAAGTAGAGCTGTTGCTATGAACAAACTCTACTTCCATATATTATAAATTTATTTCCTTTTTTTAACCTCACTATGACTATCCAAAATTATTCATGGTTCTGAATAGTTACCTTTTACTTTCTACTATATCAAGTATTTCTTCCAATCCCCGTCTGCCAAAATAAACCTGATCCTTATTCAGCACCATACATGGCACTGCCATAATCTTATATCGTTCACGCATTTCAGGGAACTTGGCTACATCATACATCTCTGCCTGTACATTAGGGGCAAGAGAAGCAATCTTTTGTGTCCCCATAACCACATCTGGACAATTGCTGCAAGATAAAGTTGTCATTACTTGTATTGTATAATCTCCTCGCAAATTCCGAATACGCTTTTCCAATTCGTTAGGAATCTCCTGCCCAGGTCCTGCTGCATTGTATAGAGCGACTACAAACGAAGAAAATTCATGGCCGCCTGGTATACTAAAATAACGTATTCCAATACTTTTTCCTTCTACCCTTATATCCAGATAAGATGGTACATCTTCTTTTTTTCTCTCAACAACCACTTTTACTTTATCTCCCAAGCCAGCCAACTCATTGGAAAATCCTTCCAAATCTATTTCTCCTGTTCCAGTTATCACTGCGGCAACTGTAATTTCTTTTTCAAATTTACCAAAAAGTTCCCTCAACTGGGATTTCATATTTTCAGTTAAAAATGTACCTTCCTGATTTTCTTCATGAGATACTTTTCTTGGTTCTGTTCGTCTCTTTTTGCTCTTTTCTGGCTTTGCCTGAATATCAGCTTTAGGAAGTTTGAGTTTTTCTCTGGTTTCTGAAACATATTTTTCTAATGATGTGGCTGCAATAGCTCCATCCGATACAGCAGTTACTACCTGCCGGAGTTTTTTCACACACACATCTCCTGCAGCATAAACTCCGGCTACACTTGTTTTCTGATCCCTGTCTGTCACAATATAACCCTGTGGTTCACATTCAATCTGTCCCTGTATCCAGTCAGTTGCTGGAACATAACCAGCAAATACAAAAATACCCAAACTACCTTTATCAGCTGCCTCATATACCCATTCTTCACCTGTTTGGTTATTCTTTAATTTTGCATAGCTTATAATGCCTTCGCCTCCAGCTTCGGTTACTTCTGTATGATAATGTACCTCTATCTTGTCATACTTCTTTAACTTTTCTACTACACCTGCAGCACAAGTAAAATTTTCTTCACGAACCACTATAGTTACTTTGCTTGCATATTTGGTAAGAAACATTGCCTCCTCTACAGCTGCAAAACCACCACCTATTACAAGAACTTCTCTTCCTGTAAAGAATTCACCATCACAAGTTGCACAATAAGCTACACCTCTGCCCTGAAATTCCTTTTCTCCTTTAAATCCAACTTTTCTTGGACTAGCACCTAATGCTAACACAATTCCTAATGTTTGATATTCTTTTCCTTTGGCAGTTACTACTTTTTTGATATCTTTATCCAGTTCAATCCCTGTTACTTCTGCCAGCATAAATTCTGCCCCAAAATCCTCTGCTTGATAACGCATTGCTTCCGTTAGTTCTTTTCCACTAGCAGACTCGATCCCCGGATAATTTACTATTTCAGAAGTAATTGTAATCTGCCCGCCAAATTTTTCTTTTTCAATTACAAGCACCTTATATTTCGCCCTTGCCAGATAAATAGCAGCTGATAAACCTGATGGTCCGCCTCCGATAATAATTACATCATACAACTGTTCCATGTCAGGGTTCCCCCTTTCTACAATATGCCTACTAAATCAAGACTTGGTTTTAATGTGTCACTTCCTGGCTGCCATTTTGCAGGGCACACTTCATCTCCATGTTCTGCTACAAATTGTAATGCCTGAACCTTACGAAGCAGTTCTTCTGCATTACGTCCTACGTTTCCAGCACTTACTTCATACGCTACAATTTTTCCTTCTGGATTTACCACAAAGGTTCCTCTCTCTGCTTGTCCATCTGACTCAATCAATACATCAAAATCATAACTTAAAGTATGAGTCGGATCTGCAAGCATCGGATATTCTAATTTCTTAATTCGTTCTGAGGCATCTTTCCATGCTTTATGCACAAAATGAGAATCTGTTGATACTGCATATATTTCACATCCCAAATCTTTAAATTTACTATATTGGTTCTGTAAATCTTCCAATTCTGTAGGACAAATAAAAGTAAAATCTGCTGGATAAAAGAAAAATACAGACCATTTTCCCATAATATCCTTTTTCTCTACTGTTGAAAATTCATCCTTATAAAATGCATGTACCTTAAACTCACTTACTTCTTTTCCTATTAATGACATAATCTAGTCCTCCTTATTCTTTGCTTTTTCCACTTGGGTACTTATTGAGCTATATTACCTAATTACATATAATATAAAGTACATATTTTACTATAAAAGTATTATAAATATATATAGGAGGGATCTGTGTTGCACAAATCGTAATCCTTTGTTTAGACTTTCATATTAATGTAAAAAAGGTTAGAACATATCTCTATATTCTAACCTTATTATGAATCCTTTTAAAAAATTTATTCTAAATTGACCTATCAAACATGAATAATCACGAGTTATTCCAGTTTAAATTTATTTACTTCATTATCCAGTTCTCCTGCAATAGCTTTGTTAGAGTTTGCTTCTGTGCCAATTCCACTGATACTAGTAGTAAGACCTACTGCATTTACTGTCACACTCTGGATACCCTCTGCACTCTCTTCTACAGCTATATTTACCGCTTCTGCTGCTTCCTTAATAAAACAAATATTTCCTTTAGTTTATTACTAGCATCGGCAAAATCCTGCATCATAAGATTGGTATCTCCTACATCACCTTGATAATGATTACTGGTATCAAGAAGCTTTTCATATCCTTGAATTGCTGTTTCTTCCATAAAATTAAGCATATTCTCTGCTTCTTTTGCAAGTTCATTTACAGAGCCAATTACCTGTCTGTTTACTTCTTGAATCTGTATAGCCATATCTGCTGAATTAGCTGCAAGATGACCAATTTCTGTTGCCACAACAGCAAATCCTTTGCCACTCTCTCCTGCTCTAGCCGCTTCAATACTTGCATTTAAAGCTAATAAATTAGTTTCTTCTGATATATTTAAGATATTTGCAGTCAACTCACTAATTTCCTCTACTGCTTTTGATTTTTCAATTTTATCATTTACTGCAAGGGCCATATCTTTTGCCTGCCCTCTGGCTTTCTCTTGTTCAGCTTTTGCGTTTTTATAAATATCAGATGCCTTTTTCTTAATTTTTTGAGAAGTGCTTTTGCCCTCATCAGCTTTTTGTGCAATAGATTCAATGGCATCAGAAATCTCCAGAATTGAATGATTAATCTGTCCCAAAGAAGAACTAGTTTCCTGCATGGCCGCACTCATTTGTTCCATAACAGCAGAAACATCAGTAATATTTATCTCCGCCTGAGACAACTCTTGTACAATATATCCTGATGAATCGTTTAACTTTTGAGAATTTTTTGAGATATTCATCATAACACTTCTTATGTATTCCAATAGTTTGTTCACATTCTCTGCAATTAATTCCATCTCATCTCCAGATGTCACATGTAATTTCTGTGTTAAATCTCCTTCACTATTCACTAATTCATAAATTTTATTATCTACTTTGTATAAACTTTTCATTATACCATTGATAATTAAGAATAAAATAGTGCAAACAACCAAATAACATAATACAGAAATAACAATGGTAATATTTCGGATAATTGCTAATTTTTCAACTACAGAAGATGCTTCATAATCACTTCCTAATATTCCAATTATCTCACCTTTATCATTTTTGATTGGCTGATACGCAGAAATTAGATTGCCATATTCTGATTCATCAATATAATCCTGAACATATTCTTCTCCTTCAAAAACCGATTTCAATTCCTCGTATGAACTTTCAAAAACCTCTCCCACTTTCTTCTGCATATTAGAAGTATCTGTATCTATGGCGTAAAATACATCTTTTTCATCTGTATATAATGTGTATAAGTAAGCAATTCCACAAATTTTCTGCATTTTTCTTAAATGGGTAAGCATAGTTTGATAGGATTCACCATTCTCGCATCCTGGCACTATGTCTTTGACTAGATTTTCATCCACTGTATTTGCAGCTATCCTAGATGCCATCTGTGCCTCCTCTACCCCCATAGCAATCATTCCCTCCTTTGCACGGTGGTAAAGAAGCATCCCCATGCTAATGCAAATAATGGCTATTAAGAAACTTGTAGGCAAAAGAATCTTGGTACGTATACTTACTAATCTTATTTTATGTTTGTTTATTTTTCGTCTCATTTTTTTACCTCTTTTCAATAACATATCATACAAAACTTCTTAATTTAATTATATACCCTTTTAACAAAACATGCAATTATATCTTCACTTTTTAAATTTCATTATTGAATATTAACAAATTTCACCTATATATTTCCATTCAAATCTCTTTAACAATTTTCAAAGTTTATTCTAGGTGTGACATTGATTTTTTTTATCTAAAGTAATATAATCAGCCTATAAACAAGTGTTTTACTAACACAGAAAAGAGGAATTGCTATGCTGACTATAGAAAAAAAATGTTTCGGCGAACTTACTTATTCCTTTCATCCCAAGGAAGATTTCTTATTTTTTGATATAGAAACTACTGGTTTTTCTCCAAAAACCTCTGCCCTTTATTTAATTGGTGTACTTTATTATCAAAAAAACAACTGGTATCTAAAACAATGGTTTGCTAATGATTACACCAGCGAAAAAGAGATTTTAATAAACTTTTTTTCTTTTTTGGAAAACTTTCGTTACCTAATTCATTATAATGGACTAGGATTTGATATCCCTTTTTTAAAAGAAAAATGTTCCCAGCATCAATTAAGCAAAGAAATAACTTTATTCGATAAAATATCCCATATTGATATCTACAAACATATATTTCCTCATAGGAATAAATTAAAAGTTGAAAATGCAAAGCAAAAAACTCTTGAAACCTTCTTGCACATTCAACGGGAAGATCCATATCATGGCGGAGAGCTTATCAAGATATATCAAAAATATATTAAGCAGTGTCAAACTGGTAATACATCAGAAACCGATATTCTTATGCATACCCTTCTATTACATAATGAAGAAGATTTAACAGGAATGCTGCAATTCTCGGGTATCCTGTCCCTAGTTGATTTATTGGAAGGTACAATGGAATTTACTACAACTTCTGTCAATATAAAGAAAAACCAGATGACTATAGAAGCTACTTTTTCTTCTTCCCTTCCATGTTCTCTTTTCTATAAAAACAATGGAGATACTCTTCTTATGGAGAAAAATTCTCTCTTTTTACAAATTCCTTCCTACCAAGGGGAATTAAAGTTTTTCTATGATAATTATAAAGATTACTACTACCTGCCAATGGAAGACACTGCAATCCATAAAAGTGTTGCTGCTTTTGTTGATAAAGAATACCGCCAAAAGGCAAAACGTGAAAACTGTTACCAGAGGAAAAATGGTATTTTTTATCCTATATACCATGCTAATTTTTCTCCTCTTTTTCGTTTTGATTACAAAACTGACTCATTTTATTTTCTTTTTGACGAAAAATTCTCCTCAGATACGAAATGGATTACGGAATATCTTCATGGTTATTTTAAAAATAATTCTTCTCTTCTTTTGGAATCCTAATATTGTTGGAACAAAGTAGGCAAGCAAAGCAAAAAAGGTGCCACCTAAATGTGGCACCTTCTTATCTACTCTTCCTTCCCAGATACAATTTTTTCAAATTCAGGAATCGTTACAGGTTTAGAGAATAAATATCCCTGCCAGCTATCACAACCTACCGCCCCAATAAATTGTTTCTGCTCATCTGTTTCTACCCCTTCACAAAGAACCTTCTTTTCCAGTTCATTTGCCATGCTAATAATATGTGTAATAATAATTTTGTCATTTTTGCCAAGACCATTTCGTTTCATAAATATCTTATCCATTTTAATTACATCAATCGGTAAAGTGCTGATTGCATTTAAAGAAGAATATCCTGTTCCAAAATCGTCCATAGAAATTGCAAATCCTCTTTCCCTAAAATAAGCCAGAACTCTGTCAAGCCCTGGTAAGTCTTCCAGATAAAGACTTTCTGTAATTTCAAATTCTATAGAATTGGTTGGTATTTTATATTTTTCCAAGAGAGATTCTATCTTATCAATCAAATCTGTATTTACCATATGTGCTCTGGATACATTTAAAGAAATTGGTATCAAAGGTTTTCCCTCATCTATCCGATTTCTAACAAAACGAAACATTTCTTCATACACATAATAATCTAAATCCACTACACAGCCATACTTCTCAAATACTCCAATAAAAGCATCTGGGTAAATTAATTCACCGTTTTTCATCCAACGGACCAATGCCTCTGCACCAACTACTTTATCATTTTTGCATCCAACTTTAGGCTGTAAATATACAACAAATTCCCGATTGCGGATAGCATCTTCCAAACAAGCTACAAGTTCCATCTCCTTATTTGCAACCTTACGCATAGCATCTGTATAAAGCACACAGCGCATTCCGCCATGTTTGGAAAGTTTTCTTGCCATATTAGCATAAGCCAGTGCTGCACTCATATCAGGTACATCTTCCCTGATACAAAATGCTCCTGTATTTATCGTAATATTACTTCCTTGATATTCTTTTCTAAGCTTGTGTTCCATAATACTTTTTGTTTCTTTTAAACATTTGAGGATATCACTCTCTGAAAGATTTTTATCAATCTCTCTTACTCCAACAATATGGTCATAACAGATCCTGCCTCCAAATACAATGCTTGGAATATCTTCTAATAAAATATCTGCCCACCTGCGAAGAATACTATCTCCCACATCATAGCCAAAGGTTTCGTTTACATACTTAAAATTACTAATATCAGAATATACAAGTAAATAAGTCTTGTCCTTATTTTCTGTAATCAATTTTTGCAAATTTTCAAGGAAAGCATCCCCCTTATATAACAGAGTAAGAGAATCACAATTTTCCTGGTTCCGATATCCAAACTTTGGACAGTCATCACGGTTTCCCATGCAAAACATCTGGGCAAACAAGTTTCCAAACCATTCCAATTCCTGCATCTCTTCTTTTGTCCATATATGAGATGAACTATCATCTACAAGAATCATTCTTCCAAGATAATATTCCTTATGGATAAGTTCTACATACATTCCATTTGCAATATGTGGCATTTCACTTCTATCTTTCTTTGGCAATCCAAAAAGTTCTTCTTCACGTTCAAATATTTGAGCCATTCCCTTTACTTTTGCTTTCATAACCTTATTAGCTACATTTTCATCAGAAATTCCAAGAATATGCATAATATTGGAATTTCTTTCTTCTTTGTGCCATTCATAAGTACAGCAAATGCGCTTATTTGTCTTTAATAACTCATAAATATGTACACTAGATACCTGATAATGTTCACCTATTCTTTTTAACAGTACATCTACTGAACTTCCTATTTGACCTACACTTTGGAATAAATCCTTGGTTAATCCTGGAACCAGACAGGTATCCTTATACAGTTTAAAATCCTGCCAAAGACTTCTTTGATCCGTATTCTCAATAATTCTTCTGTCCCATTTTCTGCGAAGCATCCCTTCATGGTACACCTCTACACCTTCTGTATGCATCAGTTTTTCGTAAGTCCATGCTTCTTTTGCCCGTTCCAGCAAAATATCATAATTTTTTCCATGCTTTGGATATAATGCTACTCCTGCATGAACAGAAACATAGGCATACATAGGATTGTGCTGATACGTCTGGCGGATTTGCCTTAAAATACTATGTACACTTTCCTTCCAATGCACATCCGCAGTTACATTATTCATATAAATTACAAAAGTATCACCAGATAATCTTCCCACAAAATCTGATGTAGAAATATTTCTTTGTATTACTTTCACAAAATCCTTTAATAATGCATCTCCAGTTTTATAACCAAACTTCTCATTGATAATCTGAAAATTATTAAAGTCCAATACACATAAAGCACCTTTTTGATTTGTATAACGTCTCATGTTTTCTTCCACACATTTTTTAAATTGCTGTTTCTTGTATACCTTTGTAAGATAGTCCATAGTATTAGAAAAAAACGCCTCTTCATGACTGCTTCCCAGCAAAAGATTCCTGCGGTATCCTATCGCAATTAAATCTGTATCCTTCTTGTCTTCTTTCAAACAATCCACAACTTTTAAGAATGTGTAGTACCAAGAATAAGAATTATCCTCATAAAAGCGGCACACCATTTCAGCCTGTTTTGCTCCTCTTCTAAGTTCTGTCAAAAAACGTTCTACCATGGCTCCATCTGTTTCATGAATCAGTTCTATCCAACGTTTGCTACAGTCTGTAAAAACAAATGATTGTATCCATTCTTTATTTTTATAAGAGTAAGCATACAAAATTTCCTTCTTTATATCGTAATATAATAACTCATCTGTTTCCTCTATGAATTGTTCTTGTAAAATCTTATCTCTTTGAAACAATTGTATTAATATTTTTTCATTCATGGCGATCCTCCTCTTGAAATATAATAAACACTCATGGAGCTCACTACACCACCATAAATGAAACTTTACGTGTTTACTATAGGGTGACGTTTTTTCGCAAAAAACGTTCAAAGACATACTATTCACCTAAAGGGCTACTACTCCAAAAAAAGGGCTTGTACCACCTAAGTTTCATAGTAATCTTTTTGATTACATACTTTTGCCATATTTTCGTCTAATATAATACTACCAAAATTTAATGAAATCTGCTATGTTTTTTATAAAAATTAACCAAAATGTAATGTTTCACACCCTTTGTTAATAATTCTGTAATTATTTCAAGCAAATTTCTGGCTGGATAGATACAGTAATATTTTATTAACCATATTTTAATTTTATTAGTCATTCAATTATTATATAATTTAATCAAAAAAGCAGGATACTTTATTTAATAATAAGTTTTCCTGCTTTCTCAACATCTCTTCTTAAATCCCTTTTCTATTTTCCATTTTTCTACGATATCTTCTTCGGAATATCAACCTTTTAGACAATTCCCATAATGAACTTCCACTATGCAAAATCTGCTTTTTTGTTAAAGGTGCAAAATAATCCTTGTCTCTAGAAGACTGCTCCAGATATTTCCCTATATCTCCCTTATATATTTCTTTTTTGTCTAAAATCTTCAATAAATCATCAGGTCTATATTTACATCTTGGACGTTCCAAAGAATACCCAATACGTTCTAATATGAACATAACAAACTCAATACAAGTATAGGCTTTATATGTTTCCATGCCTTTTATAAATGGATATAAAAGCACTGAAAAAAGATTATATAATACTTCTGTATCCTCCTGCATCGCAACAATCGTTTCTGCTACCCAGTGATATTCTTCCTCTGTAACAGATACTTCAAATATAACACCCTCTGCTTTTGTTTTTCCAAGAGTATATCCTTCATAAGACTCATGTACCAGTTTTGCCAATAATACTCCCTTATACTGAGGTCTTGCAAAACTATATATTTCTTTTAACTCTGGATCCATGCTAATTGCAGCATGATTATATTGCACCTTTCCAAATCTGCGGATTAAATATGCAAACTTTGTTGGTGTCTTTGAAATTATTACATATATCTTATTTTCCATCTTCTTGTAAATCCTTATAAGTTATCATCTATTAGTTTTTCTACTTTTAGTTACAAGTTTCTCTTATTCATTATAGAAACTAACACACAGTCTGTCAATGCCAAAAAAAGACATTTTATTTAATAAGATTATTATAAGTTTTGGTTCGCACGCAAACTTGACAACAAGTGTCAAGCTATGCACCAAAAATGAAATTATAAAGAATCCACCAATTTTCCAACTTTTTTTGCATACTCCACAAGCTTATTATTTTCCCTATTTAATTCACCAAACTCTCGAATGGCACAATATACTTTTTCGCATTTGTCTATTTCCTGTTTTGCCATAAGATAGGTTTCTTCACTTATCCTTGTAAACGATTTTTGGGAAATCACTTTTTGTGCTAACGCCCTTGCAACTGGATAATCTATATCATTTTCCTGCAGAATTCCAGTTGCAAAAGGTATCCCCTTTCGCTGAAGTGTACGGTAAACCGATGCACCATTCCCACCACCTGCTAAAACAAATATCTTCGGTGTTCCTATAATTCTGGGTAATTCCAGCCTGCCTTGCTCCTCATCAAAAGAACCCTTCTGGATTCCATAAAGACCATGGATATAACCTTTTTGAAAAATTTCTTCTGGTGTTCCAATCCGATCCACATACTCTCCCCTTACACACATAATTCTGTCAGAAATCCGCTCTGCTAAATCCAGTTCATGTAAAGACAAAATTACAGTAATATTTTCCTTTCTAGCCATTTGCTGCAGAGCAGACATAAAATCCAATTTATAGCGGATATCTAAATAGGATGTTGGTTCATCCAGAATCAGGATTTCTGGTTTTTGACAAATGGCTCTTGCCAACATGACCCTTTGTTTTTGCCCGTCACTGATTTCTCTAAAATCTCTGTCTTTTAATTCTGTCACATGGACACATTCCATAGCTTCTTTCACAAACTGCCAGTCTTTCTTTGTTAAAATACCAAATCTTCCAGTATAGGGATAACGCCCTGTTGCCACCATTTCTTCACAAGTAAATAATTCTGTTTTTATCGGCTCCGTAAGAACCACTGCCATCTTTTTTGCCAATTCCCCTCTGGATATTTCCTCCATAGACTCCCTATTTAAATAAATTGTACCAGATAACAGCTTTAACTGTCCCACTATACTCTTTATCATTGTGGTTTTTCCTGCACCATTAGGGCCAATTAAGGTAAAAATTTCTCCCCGTTTTACTGCAATTTCTATATCCCGTATGATTGGCATATTCTGATATCCGATTGTCATTTTTTTCATCTGAAAATAAATCTCTTCCATCTTCTTACCCCTTTCTTTTTAGCATTACTGCAATCACAACGGGTGCACCAAAAACTGCTGTTACTGCACTAATACTTAATTCTGTAGGTGCCAGAAGTGTTCGTGCCAACAAATCACAAGCTAAACAAAATACAGCCCCTCCTAATATACTTGCTGGTATCATTAAGATAGGTTTTGAAGAATGTAAGACCACCTTTACCAATTGTGGCACAGCAATTCCCACAAATGAAATCGGACCTGCAAATGCTGTGACACAGGCAGATAACACACTGGAAAACAATACAAGGAACATCCGAAAAAGCACAAGATTTACTCCCATGTTCTTCGCATATCCCTCTCCTAACTGATATGCATACATTGGTTTAGCCATAAAAAATACCAAAATACTGGTTATTCCTACTACTATTGTGATTATTTTAACATTTGCCCAAGTTATCCCAGAAAAACTCCCCATAGACCAGCTATGAAGATTTACAATATCATCTTCCTCCGCAAAAGCCACCAGAAATTCTGTAATGGCAGAGCAAATATACCCAATCATAATACCGCTAATCACTAACCGTGACATACTTTGTATTCTTCCAGACATTAATAAAACCAGTCCCATAGCTAACATTGCTCCAACAAAAGCTGCCCCAATCAATGTCCATGAACTAATTTCTACTGCTTGTTTTACCAAAACAATCATCACTATTGCCACCACAAGTTTTGCTCCCGATGAAATTCCAAGAACAAAAGGCCCTGCTATCGGATTATGAAAAAAAGTCTGTAATAAATATCCAGATAAAGCTAATCCGCCTCCAAGAACCATTGCAGCAATAGCTCTTGGAAAACGGATTTTCCATACAATATTATAAAACATTTCATTATTTTGTTGTCTTAATATAATCTTACCTATATCTCTAATAGAAATAGATACTGTACCTATGCATACATTCATGCCAAAAAGAATAAACAGTAAAATTCCCAACAACGCAAATCCTCCTGCCCATCGTAACTGTTTATTCCACCTTATATAAGAATGTGAACTCTTCATCCCGTACTCCCTTCTTTGTCAGCATCAAATGAATATCTTTTGCCAGACTTCCCATTTTCATAGATTCCTGATAAAGATTCTTGTGAATACACCATACTTGGTGATTCTTTACTGCACGAAAATCTTCCAGTAATTCACTCTGCTCCAAAAGCTGTTCCATGGATTCCAGTTCTCCACCTATTGTACTATTGTAAATAATGTAATCTGCATCTTTTGCTTTTGCATAAAATTCTTCCAATTGCATATTCATGGTAGAAATTCCACTTTCTTTTTCTTCACAGTCTTTTAATATGTATCTTCCTCCTGCATACTGAATGAGTTTCACAACATAATCACTAGGTTTTCGTACACTGGCAAGCCCACTTGAGGTGATATAGAAAAATGCTACTGTTTTTTCCGTATTTTCTCCTTCTATCACACTTTCAAAAGCCTCTTTCTGCTCCCGAAATAACTGCTCTGCCAATGCTTCCTTTCCCGTCAGCACACCATATAGTTTTACCCACTCTGCCCTGCCAAGAGGCTCTTCTTCTTTGCTTGAATAATCTACCAATACTGGTATTCCAAATTCCTCCAATTCTTCTTTTACTTCTGGGGAATGGTATATCATCTGGGATTCTATTGCCAATTTACAATTATTTGTTAAAATGCTTTCATAATCAGGAGCATTATATTTTCCTGCATAGAGAATATCTCCGTTCTCCATTGCTTCTTTTGCCTCCCGAATATACCATCCATCTTTCTTCGTACCAGAAAGACGAATAGTATCTAAGGCATCTAATTCCACAAACATATTCATTGATGCGGTTGCACAAAGATAAACATTATTAAGGGGCTGGTAAATTGGTACAATCTCTTTATCCAATCCCTGTGGCACTTTCTTATTTTCTGGTATTAATAAAAACTTATCTTTATTTCCAATTTGAATTAGTATATACCCTTCCTCATAATAATCCACTGAAAACTCTTTTGCATAGTCAAGCTTCATCTTATCAATGGGAACTTTATCACTCCACGCCACACTAGTATCTGTGATATGGTCAGATATATTGGAATGTAGAAAAAAAATTACAGCTAAAACAAAACATATAACAACACCTATGACTATTCCTGCATATTTTTTGGTAGTTTTATTCATTCTACACACCATACCCTTTCGTTGGCTTTATTTTTCTTTTAATGTAGTGGAATCCAAAAATAAAGTATATTCAATTTCATGTGGTTCGCTCATTGCAACTGTATCTGCTATTACAGCAAATTTACGGTCAAATAAATCTACTGGAATCTCAAATACAGAATATTTCTCTCTGCTTGCTGGCTCAATTTTTTCTCCATTTATTTTCATATAATCATAATTAGAACTGCTCCAGGTAACAGTTGCATAAGCCTTTCCGTCTTTGACAGAAAGTTTTGTAGGGGAATCCACACTGGATTTTCCAGATCCGCCCTCCAAAGTTACTTCTATTTGATAATTTCCATCTTTTAATCCAAGGCTTTTCACTGTATTTCCAGTTCCTGCTATCGCATCTGCTGGAAGAGATTCACTGGAAAATACCAATGTTCTGTCATACCATTTTTCTTTCCGAATACTAAATGCGGTACATGCTGTCTCTTTATCTAGAGCTTCCACTGGTACTGTAAAAGTATGTTCCTTTTTTTCATTTTCCACATAAGGAATATACTCTTCTTCCTTTGCATTTACCGCTTCTTCTCCAGTTCCCATAAAGACATTTGCATAACCTGTTCCACTCATAGTCATTTCTGCTGTCATTTTTCCTTTTTTTACAGTTAGATCACAATGGGTAATTTTAAACATAGCAGAACTGGATTCTACCTGTATCTCATATTTGCCATCTTTTATCTTATCTCCAGTAACTGCTGTCAGATTGTCAGCTCCTACTTCCAAAGGCTCTGCCATTTCCTCTTTAGATGCAACCTGGCTGTCTTTCTTCGGCTGCTCTGTTTTGTTACTTCCACACCCAGTAATAAGCATTAACGCTAAACAAATTATACTTATATTTACAAATAGTTTATTCTTCATCTCTACACCTTTATATGGGGCTACTTTATTGTTATTTGTCAAAGTACCCCCACATTCTTTCTATTCTTATTCTATTATTCCGATTCAATGTTTATTATTTGGTGTTATTCAGTTCTTTCTCTGCTTCTTTCACATGCTCCACAAAAAGATTTTGGATTGCTTCTAATTGTCCAAGTCCTTCTACTACACACTCTACCTCATATCCAGCAGATTCAAAAGTCTTCTTCCAAGAATCCTCCTCATCCCCTGCCATGTCATTATTTGCATGATCTCCAGCTACAATCATAAGAGGACGAAGAACTACTTTTTTATATTTTCCTTCTTTTACTTTTGCCAAAACATCTTCTAAATTAGGTTCTGCTTCAACAGTTCCCACAAAATAATTTGTTTTTCCTGCATCTGTAAGTGTTTTCTGCATCTTTTCGTATACACTGTTAGAATCCGCCTCTGTGCCATGCCCCATAAAACAAATTGCTGTTTCGCCATCATCATACTGTTTTGTAACATCCACAACGGCATCCATAACTGCCTTAAAATCTTCATCAGAAGTTAAAAGTGGTTTTCCAATTACAACTTTCTCAAAAGAATCTGCATAACCTGCTACTTCTTCTTCCAAATCTTTATATTCTAAACCATTCATTAAATGTGTTGGCTGAATAAGTAATTTCTTTACGCCATTATCCACTGCCCTGTCTAATGCTTCTTTCACATTGTCAATCTCTACATTATCTCTTTTCTTTACATGATCAATAATAATCTGGCTGGTAAATCCTCTGCGGACAGAATACTTTGGAAATGCTTTTTCCATTGCATTCTCAATGGATCCGATAGTTAATCTTCTGTTATCATTATAACTAGTACCAAAACTTACTACTAAAAGTTCATTCTCACCAATTTCGTTTTGATTTCTTGTATTGTCCAAAGCTGCATCTCCTGTCTCATAATTCTCTTCTTCATCAGTTTCCTCTGCATCCTTTTGATTACTTTTGTCATTCCCATCTGCGGTTGTCTCTGGTGTCTTTGTCTGTACATTATCACTGCTTGTGGTTTTGTCGCTGGAACATCCTGTTCCCACCATCGCTGCTAATAACATCACAAATAGTAATCTGCTTGCCTTCTTTGCCTTCATTCTTTTGTCCTCCTGGTTTTTATAATTTCTGAATGTAATACAGAATATTTCCAAAAATTTACAAGATAATCAACCAGTTTACCACTTGTTATGCCATTGACATTTGGTAATCATTTGCACACAAAAAGAAAACCGTCAAAAAACAATTTTCGACGGAGCAAAAGAACCAGCAACACTAGAAAGACATCTACTATACCTTCTGTTACATGCCGCTATTCGGTACGACCAATTACTCGTGATCTGGAATCTGCTTCCTGTACCAACAATTGGCAGGTTTCCTGACTTACCTATCTTCATACAAAACAACCTTCCCAATATTCTCAGTGGCTGTGCTATACACCTGCTTTGTACTCCTGGCTTACAGTGACGAGATCGTACAGGACTTACACCTGTTTCCCTTTTAACCATTATCAACAAAATATGATATTCTACTAAAATATTTATGCTGTAATGGCACCAATTGTTATTATTCAGTTATCTTTCATTATAACAGGTTATTTTCATAATGCAAGAACTTTTATTTCTGCTTAAGGCTGTGACTAATTTCGGCTAAATTATGTAAAACCAAGTCTCATCTTCTTCTCTATCAATTGACTGGACGATATTTTGCTTATTATCGTATTCTAGTTCCTGATTCTTTACACTAACCCGAGTTCCTTCTTTCACAGAAGAAGTAATAAATGCATTACCTCCTATTACTACATTTTTCCCAATAACTGTTTCTCCTCCTAAAATGGAAGCACCAGAATAAATCGTAACATAATCCTCGATTGTAGGATGTCTTTTTTTATTTCGGAGACTTTGACCACCTCTGGTTGACAGTGCACCAAGAGTTACTCCCTGATAAATCTTTACATGTTCCCCTATTATAGTACTCTCTCCAATTACAATTCCTGTTCCATGGTCAATAAAGAAATATTTCCCTATTGTCGCTCCTGGATGAATATCAATTCCTGTTTCTCCATGAGCGTACTCTGTCATAATTCTTGGCAAAACTGGCACAGATAATAAATACAATTCGTGGGCAAAGCGGTTTACTGTAATGGCAAATAATCCTGGATAAGAATAAATAATTTCATCTGTATTCTCTGCTGCTGGATCTCCTTCAAAAGTTGCCTGCAAATCTGTATCAATATACTCCCGTATCTTTGGAATACGAGATGCAAATTTTAATGCAATTTGTTGTGCCTCTATTGTTAATTCATTTTGATTTTTATTCTGAAAATTGGGACTATATTTTAAAACAATGGCAATCTGTTTACTTAAATTGTAAATAACATCCTCAATAATCATTGCAAGGTTATTTTCGACATGATACATTTTATAATTCTTATCTTTAAAATATCCTGGATATGCAATACGAAACAATTTTTGTATCATATCAATTACTACATCTTTATCTGGCTGGTGAAATACATCCATTTTATCAATGATTTTTTCTCCTTGATAATCCTTTAAAATTTCTTCTACAATTGGAGTAATTTCTCCTACTATTTCAAGATTTTCTTTCCCTTCCATATTTTCTTAACTCCTTTACTATATTTCCTTGTTTATTTCCTGCAGAATATTGAGAAAAATCCCTTTTTCTCATAAGGTAACTTTTCTATTTCCACTACAGTATAGCCTGTATCATTGATTGCTGCTTTTAATTTTTCTTCTTCTATATCTTCTTCTGTAATAACAATGGTTTCTCCCTTTGTATGGGAGGATGTTACCTTCTTTACAGAAAACACTCTTCTTATGGTATCATTAATATGGCTTTCACACATACCACACATCATACCATCCACTTTCATTTTTATTTTCAACATCTTTCCATCATTCCTTTCTTACACAGAAATTTCCATTTCCTTATACAATAACTCTATTATAACGAATTCTCTTTTATTTTTCTACTATAATACAATCTCTATTTATCTTCCTTAACAAGAATTTTTACTGTTTCGGCGAAAGGCTGGATTCTGGCTGTTCTACGTTCTTGACACCTCAAATAAACTATTAAGTAAGATTGTCTATTTTATAAAGATTATTTTATCACCTTCTATGGCTTGTATCATAGTATAAAGTATAAAAAATAATAAAGGACTGATTACCATGTGTAACAAAGACTGCGACAAACAAAAACATGTTCATGAACTTCAAGGAAGTACAGATTTTGAAGGTAACTGCAGTGGATGTCACAACCATCGTTTTACTACTTTAACTGGCGAAGCTATTAAAACCTGCAAAAGCCATATTCATGAAGTAAAATTCCGTACAGATTTTGCAGATGAACATTATCATGAATTTTGTGGAAAAACTGGAGAGGCCATTGATGTAGGCGGTGGAAAACATGTGCATTATCTAAAAGAGTGCACAAGCCAAGAAGATGGTCACAAACACAAATTCCAAGCTGCTACCTTAATTGACAGCCCAACTGAATTTAGTTACTGTGACAAATAAGTTTTATTCTGTAACTGTTTAAAATTATGCACATGAAATACAAAAGATAAAACAAATAAGGAGCTGCAAACAGTAAATTTGTGTTTCAGCTCCTTATCATTTTTCTAAATTACAACCACTTTTTCCTCTGTCACTTTCTTCTCTTTTTCAATAAAATATGCTTTTAACACTGGATTCTCCATATCAGTTAAGGAAATAATCAAATAATTCACTTTTGTATCATAAGCCAACCGCTTATCTTCCCAAGATGGTTTTGCAGCAGATGCAGGATGGGAATGAAAATTTCCTAGTAACTGCCATTTATTCTTTCTCATATCTACGATTGCTTCTATCTGCTCTTTGGGATTCATTGAAAAATGTTCTCTGCTGGCATCCATATTGGTAAGCCGATAAACTTTTTTTATATACTTATTTTCTCCTTCCTTAATTCCACCAATGAGTCCACAGGCTTCATTGGGAAGTTCTTTTTTACAATAGGTTATTATTTTCTCATAATCCTTTTGATCTATATATAACACAAATTTCTCCTATTCCTCTACTATCTGTTTTCCTTAACATACCATACAATTTTCATCTTTTTTAGGAAATTTGATTGTCCGAAATTCCATTTTTAATGCATCATAGGTCAATAATTTCCCAACCAGTAAGTCCCCTGCACCAGTAAAATACTTCATTGCCTCCATTGCCTGAATACTTCCTACTACACCACACATGGCACCTAGAATACCAACCTGCTTTGAAGATGGTATGGCTTCTTTGGGTGGTGGATTTTTAAATATACACCGATAACAAGGTCCCATATCTGGAACATAAGTCATAACTTGTCCCCTAAATTGAAGTATTCCTGCATGAGAAAATGGCTTTTTTGCCATAACACAAGCATCATTGATTAAAAATTTCGACGAAAAATTATCTGTAGCATCTATAATAAAGTCATACTCTAAAATTATATTCTTAATATTATCTGTATTTATCATAAATGGGTAAGTATGCACTGTAATCTCTGGATTGATTTGTTCTATAGTTTCTTTTGCAGATATTACTTTTTCCTTCCCTATATCTTTTGTATAATGTATAATTTGCCTTTGTAAATTAGATAAGTCAACCTTATCCGCATCCACGATTCCAATTGTCCCCACTCCTGCTGCCGCTAAATACAAAGCAACGGAAGATCCTAATCCTCCAGCACCAATGATTAATACTTTCCCATTACACAGTTTTTCCTGTCCTTCTAAACCTACTTCCTGTAAGAGAATATGTCTGGAATAGCGTTCTAATTGTTCCTCTGTAAATGCCATACTTATTTGCCTCCTATCCATCTAATGTTTCCTAATTTTCCATAAGACAATACACTAGCCATTTTTTCTAACAATGTTAATATTTGTAACCGTTTAGCCTAGGACTTTGCATTTACTGCAAAGTCCGTAAGAACGGGTAAATTTTACCAAGTGGGAATCCTGCCCCCTCGTCGCAGACGACTTTAAATGGGGCGGATTCCGTAACAGTAAAGCCGCAGGCTGAACTGTTACTAATATTTTAACTTATAATCCTCAATTATTTGGCATGTTCTATCTATATCTTCATCTGTATGGGCATCAGATAGAAACATGGCTTCAAACTGGGAAGGTGCTACATAAATTCCATTATCCAGTAAATAAGAAAAAAATTCTGCATATTTCTTAGTATCTGATGTTAACGCATCCTCATAGTTTTTCACTTTCTTGTTTGTACAATAGCCACATAATAGAGACCCTTTCTGGTTCACCTGCAATCCTATTTTTTGAAGGGACTTAGCAATTTTATTTCCCTTTTCTTCCAGTTTTTTATATAAATTTTCCTTTTCCTCTTTCTCTATAAGAAGATTTAAAGTTGCTATTCCGGCAGTAGTTGCAATTGGATTTCCAGACAAGGTTCCTGCCTGATACACCTTTCCTATTGGAGAAACATAATTCATTATTTCTTTTTTTCCACCATATACTGCCATAGGCATACCGCCACCTACAATTTTTCCAAGGGTCGTCATATCTGGCGTAACTTTGTAGTATTCCTGTGCTCCTCCCAGTCCGATACGAAAACCAGTTATCACTTCATCGAATATTAAAACAGCACCATATTTATTCGTAATTTCCCTTAAAAATCTCAAAAAATTTTCTTCTGGTAAAACCACACCCATATTCGCCGCAATCGGTTCCACAATAACACAAGCTATCTCATCTTTGTTCTTTTCAAACAATTCCTCTACAGATTTCTTATCATTATAAAATGCCACTAGAGTATTTTTTGTATAATCTGCTGGTACTCCTGCACTATCTGGTACAGAAGAAGTTAGTGCTGCAGAACCAGCTTTTACTAACAGTCCGTCAGAATGTCCATGATAACATCCCTTAAATTTTATAATTTTATCCCTGCCAGTGTAACCTCTTGCTGTTCTTATGGCAGACATAGTAGCTTCTGTTCCAGAGTTGACCATCCTCATTACCTCCATGGATGGCATCAAACTTTGAATCAACTCTGCTAAAACAATTTCATTCTTAGTAGGTGCACCAAAAGTCAGCCCTCTCCCACAAGCCTCTCTTACCGCCTCAATTACTTTTGGATGGCTGTGTCCAAGGATTCCTGGTCCCCAAGAACAGACATAATCAACGTATGCATTTCCATCTACATCATAAATTTTGTCCCCTTCTGCCCTGTCAATAAACACAGGTGAACGGTTCACAGATAAAAAAGCCCGTACAGGACTGTTTACTCCCCCTGGCATTAGTTTCAGTGCCTTCTGATACAAACTTTCCGATATATCCTGCTTCATAAATTTTTTTCCTTTCACTCATGGTGGTGCTGCCAAAGGCAGCATATATGTTTACTAGAACTCTTCTTTTATCCATTTTGCCACATCCAACGCATGATAAGTAATAATGATTTTAGCTCCTGCCCGTTTTATAGCAAGCATATTCTCCATTACAATTTTCTTTTCTTCTATCCAGCCCATCTGTGCAGCCGCCTTAACCATAGAATATTCTCCACTTACATTATATGCAGCAATGGTATAATCAAATCTTTGGGATGCCTCCTTTATCACATCTAAATAGGCAAGAGCTGGTTTTACCATTAAAATATCTGCTCCTTCTTCCATATCATCTGCTAATTCCCGCATAGCCATTTTCCTATTGGCAACATCCATTTGATAGGATTTACGGTCTCCAAAATGTGGTGCAGAATCTGCTGCCTCACGGAATGGACCATAGTACGCAGAAGCATATTTTGCACTATATGCCATAATTGGAATATTTTTAAAACCATATTCATCTAATTCCTGACGAATCGCTGCCACCCTTCCATCCATCATATCCGAAGGTGCAATCATGTCTGCTCCTGCTTTTGCAAGGCTCAAGGACATTTTGCAAAGCAATTCCAACGTCTCATCATTTAATATTTCTTCGTTGTGTACTAATCCACAATGCCCATGTGAAGTATATTCGCAAAGGCAAACATCTGCAATCACAATTAATTGGGGCATTACTTTCTTAATATACCGAATTGCCCTTTGGGTGATTCCCTCTTTCTTATATGCCTCACTTGCCATCTCATCTTTATACTTTGGTATTCCAAAAATAAGGATAGATAATATCCCACTTTCTTTAATTTTTTCTAACTCCTCATCCAATCGGTCTATAGAATATTGATAGATTCCTGGCATGGAATTTATAGGATTTTTAATATTTTCTCCTTCTATTACAAAAATTGGATAAACCAAATCACTTAAATTTACTTGTGTTTCTCTCACCAACGCCCGCATAGCAGGTGTGGTTCTAAGCCGTCTCATTCTTTGCATAATTACATTCTCCCTCTTTATAAAAAATCTAAGTAATGACAAATTTCACATTTGCTTATAGAAAACCTACATACCACCTTTGGCAGCAGCAACAGGAGTGAAAGTTCTAACTGTTCAGAACCATGAATAGTTATTTAAAAGTTTATATATTCTCATTAAAGGCAATACTACGAATACAATTGCAGATTCCTTCTACCGTATACTCCTTGGCAACAATCGGCTGATAGCCATACTCCCTTAGCGTATTGGCAGTAATTTCTCCAATGGCAAAAACCTTTCCCACTATTGGAAATTTGTCACAATATGCTCTTACTGCTGATGAGCTTCCAAATACTACATAATCTGCATTTGTGTTACAAAGATTCTGTGGAATAATTTCATAAACTGGAATATCCTCATAGTCGTTAATATATTTATACAAATCCTTAGAACCATTCTTTGCCCGTAGAATTAACTTTTTCCCTTTACAATCTGCAAGACATTTTGATAATTCTTCCGCCGTATATTTATCTGGCATAATATCTGCATAAATACCATACTTTGCTAAAGCATCAAATGTTCCTTTCCCGATGACAGCAAATTTTATTCCTGCCAGTTTTCGCATGTCTATTCTATGTTTCAACAAATATTCCATAAATATATCTACACCATTTCTACTGGTAAATACCAGATACTCACAATGTAGATTAAAGGAAAATGCTAGGGGCTTTACCATCATAGTTCCAATTTCTTCCATCTCATATTCCCATAAGTGTTCCTGGAGCCGTTCCTTAAAATTTTTCGTTCCTACAACAGCTATCTTTTTTTTCGGACAATAAAAATTAAGATTCACTGTTTCTCCTATAACAAGAATAGAAGGTGCAACAATCTGATTCTTTTTTACACACTCTTTAGCCTGACTAAGAGTTGTCCTGAATACTCTTTGTTTTTTTGTGCCACCATTTTCCAGAAAAGCCGTTGGCGTTTCTGGCTCTTTACCACCTTTTATCAGTTTATCAGCAATTTCCCCTACATTATGTATGCCCATTAAAAACACTAAAGTTCCCTGCATTTTTGCCAGTGCCTGATAATTTATAGTATTCTCTTTTGCTGTATGCCCTGTCACAACATGAAAATCCTGGCTTATGCCTCTATGGGTAACTGGAATTCCACAAAGTTCTGGAACCGCAATAGCAGAAGAAATTCCTGGTATCAATTCATAGTAGATTCCTTTTTCGGATAAAGCTTCTGCCTCTTCTCCTCCTCTGCCAAACACAAAAGAATCTCCACCTTTTAACCTGACTACCTGCCCATATTTTTCTGCCATCTCCACTAGAATTTCATTAATTTCTTCCTGTTTCATTGCATGGTGATTTACTTCTTTTCCTACATAGATTTTCTTACAATCCTCCCTTGCATATTCCAACAGAGAATCATCTAACAATCTGTCATAAATCAATACATCACAATTCTTGATAAGTTCCAGCCCACGAACTGTAATATATTGTTTATTTCCCACTCCTGCTCCAACTAAATAAACCATATTACTTTATTTCTCCCTCTATCTCCTTTAAAAACTTCTGCAAAGATTCCTCAAAAGCAGAAATGGGACAATGAAACTCCCATAATTTCCCAGTACCTTCCAGATATTTTACTTCCATATAAAATATGTTATCTTTTAAATAACTATATATTCCAATAGGAAAATGACAACCAAGCCCCATTCTAGTTACCACCGCCCGTTCTGCCCGATAGGAATACCATGTTTCTTTATGGTTGATTGCCTCTAACAAAGGTAAATACCTAGAATTTTTCTTTCCCTCAATAGCAATAATTCCTTGACAGGGAGCAGGATAGGATTCTTGCAGACTAAGGATATGATAGGCATACTTCTCCATCTTTTCCATGCCAAGCCGCTTTAATCCTGCAAGAGCAAGCACCACTCCATCATATTCGCCTTGTTCCAATTTTCTTAATCTGGTTTCTACATTTCCACGGATATCCATAGTCTGATATGGAATCTGTCTGGCTCTACGAACACTTCCTGTTCCTATAACAGACTCTTTATAAAGTTTATATCCTTTTTGGGTTACTAGTACATCATTCGCCTCTTCCCGCCTTGGGACTGCCAGAATGTCTAATCCTTCTCCTAGTTCTATTGGCAAATCTTTTCCACTATGTACTGCAAGGTCAATTCTACCTTCTAGTATAGCCCTCTCTAACTCACCAGTAAAAGCTCCCTTTCCACCAAAATCTTTTAAACTTTTCTTATGGTTTTCATCCCCTTTTGTAGAAATCTCTACCACCTGACAAAGGACTTTGGGATTGACTTTCTTTATTGTCTCAATAACAATTTTTGTCTGTGCCAATGCAAGAGGACTTTTTCTTGTTCCAACCCGCAGAATATGTTCATCCAAATAATCTCCAATACTCTCTTTGACACTCTTTGACCAAGCAGGCTGGTTTTCTCCTGAATTCACTGACACTACCATATTTCCTCTCTTTTCTATTGCACCAAATAAAAAACTGCTATTTGCACTGCTATCTACTACATTAACTGCAATCCCTTTTTCCTTGCAGATTTTGCTAATCTCCTCATTTACCTGCCAATTATTTGTTGCTGCAACTACAATAAAAAAACCTTTTATGTCATCTCTAGCGAAACTTTTCTCAATCAAAGTACATTCTATAAACTCTTCCTTAAATTCTGCTGCAAGAACAGTCACCTTTCCTCCAAAAGACCGCAAGGTATCCGCTTTTCTCTTGGCAATTCTTCCTCCCCCAACAACCAGACAGTTCTTATTCTCCAAAGAAACATACATAGGAAAATATGCCATGCTTTCAACTCCTCTCACCTTACTCTATCAATATATGTGAACTTTGCACAAAAACTCTATCAGTAAATTGAGTTTCGGAAAAATATATCTTCTAACAAATATCGAAACACTGTAATGTCTATCAAATACCCCATATATATTATTCCCATCTAAATACCTCTAGAAATGCATTTTAACACATTACATGCATTTAATCAATTTTTCTCTTTTTCTCGAAAGTAAGAAAAACTGTTACTGTTAGCACCATAGGTGTGAACAGTAGCGAAAAACTTAAACTGAATTAGAATCAGACAACTATAAAGCAATATTTACCTTTTGTGTAAGTACATATAAAAAACAGCTAGAGCAATTAACCCTAACTGTTTTGTTCTTATCCCAGTTTCTTTACCTGAGCATTTCCTGAACTGCCTTTAAATGCATGGAACATAGTAGATGCACTGCAAAATAGTGTAAGTAAATAACCTATAACTAAATCTGCATAATACTGTCTCTCACAATCAATCTCTTTGATCATTGTCTCAATTGACTGGAATATCTCCCCAAATGTGAAACTAACATCATTTAATTCACTTCCATACTCTTTAAATACCCCATAGGCTTCCCAAGTCCATGCTACTCTGTTAGCAAAATATATCATTATAAACATAATAATAACAGAAACAACAACACCTTTCTTATCCAGACATTTTCCAAGTATCTCATAACCTTTCATTGCCAAGATTCCCATAGCTGCTCCTGCAATTCCTGCAATATATCCTAATTTATATATAAGAATCCAAAGAACAGCTCCAAGCATTGCACCTATAACAGCTCCAATGATACCTGATACCAGATTACTTTTTTGATTTGCAAGTTCTTCATTATGTTTATGTATTTCCATACTAACTTCATTGCCACATTTATTACACAAATAGCGATATTCATCTTTTATCTCATAACATGCCAACGTTTCATCCTGGGTTCCACATACAGCACAGCCACTTGTACACCCATTATTTTCCAAAAAAGTTACTATCTCATCTACAATGATATTTAATTTTTTTGCTGCCTTTTTCCATGAAGCAGGTAAAGTTATTGCAAATTGAATATTGTGTTCTGTAGCTGTTGCAGCACTTACATTCTTATCTGAACTATTCTTTTGGGCAAGAAAATCCTGTACCCGTTTAAATGTTTCATCATCTGGCATATTCGCATTTACAGAAAAAACATAACAATTGTTACCTCTTGTCATTGTAATGTAATATCCTTTGTATCTTCCTGCAAGATTTTTTTCGTAATCTGTTAACGCACCATCTAATATGGTTGCTCTTACTGATTCCTTTAACATGCATTTCCTCCTCATTCAAATGTTTTCTATAGTATCATTTCGAGTATACCAAATTCGGCTTATTTTGACAATGTTCATTTTTGTACCTGCCCAATTCTAATCTTTTTCTATATATTCACTTTTTTGAGGTAGAATCTTGCACTTGTGTGCATCCTCGTTTGCGAAACACGCAGTAAATGCGTGTTTTTACCTGAATAGTTACCAAATAGGCAAAAGATTTCATTATGCACTTTGGAAAACATGTCGGGATTCGTCTAACACCAAAATATCATCTACTTGTACTTGAAAGATAGTTGCCAATACTACTAAGTTATCAATTGTCGGCATTGCTATTCCCCTTTGCCACTTATAGATGGCATTTGGAGTAGAAAAATCAAATATTCCTTGTAAATCCTTTACGGATAATGCTCTTTGTTTTCTTAGGTTCTCTATATTTTTACCTGTTGCTGTCATGTTGATAATAGGCATCTCAAACATATCTTATTCCTCCTGTTCCATCAGCAAACCATACAGAGGATGCCTTTGCATGGTTTTAATTTGCCTTAAAATTATAAATTGGTTTCATTACATCAATCACATCTACAGATTCCCTGATTACATCTATAATATCCTCCATAGATTTATAAGCCATTGGGGCTTCATCCAATGTCGCTTCATTAACAGATGTTGTATAAATTCCTGCCATCGCCTCTTTGTATTTTTCCATACTTAGGCTTTCTTTTGCCTTTGTTCTTGACATCAGTCTTCCTGCTCCATGAGGTGCAGAATAATTCCACTCTGGATTTCCTTTTCCTACTGCCAAAACACTTCCATCTCTCATATTCAATGGAATCAATACCTTTTCCCCTTTGTGTGCGGCAATTGCACCCTTTCTTAAAATCATTTCCTCTGTGTCAATGTAATTATGAACTGTATGAAATCCGTCACTACCTTGTAAACCTGTTCTTTCTATAATAACTTCCGCCATTTTCTCACGGCTTCTTCTTGCAAATTCCTGACAAATAACCACATCATGCAAATAATCTTCCAAATAGGTTCCATATAAATAACATAAATCCTCTGGAATTAATAATTCTTTAGCAGTCCATGCTAACTCTTTTAGTGCTGCCTGAATCTCTTTTCTTTTTCCAGCAGCTTTAAATTCTGCAATCAAGGCATCTCTCTTTTTAAAATATTCCTCTTTGCCCTGATGTAATTCAACAGCCAGTTTTTGATAAAGTTCTGCCACCTGCTTGCCAAGGTTCCTGCTTCCACTATGGATTACCAGATAGTTTGTTCCATCCTCTGCCCTGTCAACCTCAATAAAATGATTACCTCCCCCCAGCGTTCCAAGACTTCTTTCCAGTCTCTTGGTATCTTTTAAATTGCGGTAACAGCGTAGCCTAGTTAAGTCAAAATGTTCCTGTCTTCCTTCCCATACTCGCTTTCCAGAGGGAACAAAGTGTGCTGCCTCATCCATTTTTTCTAAATCAATATCCTCTTTGCCAAGATTCACTGTATACATTCCACAACCAATATCTACTCCAACTATATTAGGCACTGCCTTATCTGTAATAGTCATTGTAGTACCTATTGTGCAGCCTTTTCCTGCATGCACATCAGGCATAATACAAATCTTGCTGTTCTTTGTAAACTCATAGTCACACATTCTTTTGATTTGCTCAATTGCTTCTTCCTCTACCACCTTTGCATAACATAGTGCTGTATTTACTTTTCCTTTAATTTCAAACATTTTCTAATACCTCCATTCCTTTTTAATTTTTTATGGTTCTACGATAGATATTATCGTTGGTTTTTGTGCAAACTTCAAACTATTTTTATGAAAGTGTTGGTTACTTCGCACTTTGTGCAAGCACAAATCTTTTACTATTATGAAAGTTGATGGTTACCTTTCTTTATAAGTAAACTTGCACGAAATGCAACCGTTTGGCAGGACTTTCATAATAAAATGCCGCCTATCTTACATAGACAATAAGATAAGCGGCATATAAAAATTCACGTATATAAAATTCCAAACCATTTTAAAATACAGTTTTTCTACTTCGCATTATCTTATTTGTGTATAACAAATCAAAGCTCTGAAAATATTGTTTCAGTGCTTCTATCTGTTCATGTTCACTTTGGAGATATGCTAATGTATTAACTGTATTCTTCATGATTTTTCCTTTCCTGACTACAAAAAGTCATTTTTTGTAACTGTCCAAAACCTTGAACAATTATCAGATTTTATTTAATAGTATGATGCCAGGGTCAAAAGTAGATAACAATGCATGTTTACATGCAAATTGTTATCTACTGGCTTGACCCGCCAAACACCGACAAGAAGCAGATTTGCTTGCAAATATGCGGGAGTGGAGGTGTTTGTAGGATTGCGGGAATTGCATAGCAATGTAGCAATCCGTAGCATCAGTTGGGGGCAAAATAACTTTTGACCCCAACATCATTGAATATAAAATGGAGATAATAATATGAAATGTGAAAAAAAGAGTATGC
>JAAVZU010000099.1 GCA_022791815.1 Lachnospiraceae bacterium | reverse complement strand
CTGGTGTCCACAAACTCTTTGGAAACCATCTCCATGCCGTCTATATTTATTCCCCTGTAGTCCCTGCAGCAGTGGTTCCGATCCTTTGCTATCTTTCTTTTTTCCTTTTGTTCTTCCTGTCTTTCCTTTTCTAGGTACCAGTAAATCCCCGGTTCATAATACTCTCCCAGTTCCATACGGAAATATGGGTTCTTCTGCATCTGTCCAAAACTCTCCAACTGGCAGATTTCTTCTTTCCACTTACGAAATAAACTCTGCATAAAATACAGATTTCTTCCTGTTTCTTCCTGCATTATCTGTTCCACATCCAATGCCCTTACTTTTCCAAAATACTTCTTGGCTTCCTTCTGCAGTTTTTTCATTGCTTTTTCATGATATTGAAAGAAAAAAGACACATCCAGATTTCCGACAGGATACTCTTCTCCCGCATACCAGTTCTCTCCATAAGCATTTACGACATATCGGTAATCCTTCTCCAGATACCTTGTCCTCAAGTAAACAAAACAAAGGAAACTGATTGGTTCTATCTTGCCCTCTTTCTGTTTCTGATGGATATAGGTAAATATCTGATCCAGTTGTTCCATCCATTTCTTTTCTTCCTCCTTCCCTCTGGTAATGGACTAAAAATAACTGTATCACCTACATATCATTCACTTCGTGAACAGGTAGGTGATACAGTTATTTTTTTGAAAAAGGGATTTAGGGAGTTGGAAGTCCTAAAGTATAACCCTAATTAAATTTATTTCTCTCTTTCTATCCTTATTATTCCAAAATAATTACCAAATTGGGGAAACTCCTCCCAATTACATGTTACATCAACAACAGCTTCTCTTTGCTCTACTTCTTTAGATACATTATTACTCCTTTCCATAAATAACTCGCCCGTATCTTTAAAATTAAATAAAATTTGCTCTACTTCTTCTCCATTATTATATAGATAATGATATACCATGTTTAAAAAAAGTCTATTATCTTTCTTAACAAACCCATACAATAAGTAGTTCTCAAACTTATCATTATAAAATCTAACTGTTAATGAATTTTCATCAATTTCAATTACATTTATTACATCTTCTGCTTCATAAATCACCACTACATATGGTTCTCCATTAATGTGCTTTTCTTTCGCATCTGATTCACTTAAAATGTGATATGGTTGTTTTCTAAATAATGACCATTCTGTACAATATGTTATTTTCATCAATTACACACCTTTCCTTTTTGTTCTTTCAAAACAATAGGATCATATCACCGAAAATTTTCCAAACTTTGGTATGGATTAGATATATCCTCTCCATTATCCTCCACAGTTTCTTGTATTTCTAATAAAATTTTCTTATCTATATTTTTATTATTTTTTAAAGACTCTTTAACTTTTTCATATGTACCCTGTAATCCTAAGTTTATGACAACAGAAAGAATAATATCTACTTCATCATAATTTTCTGTATTCCATATTTTTTTAAAATTACAATCTAACATTTCTCTTATATTGTTATTTAATATTTCATAAGTAAATATTTGTCTCTCAGCTAGTATATTAACAATATCTAAAAATTCTTCCTTAGATACTATTTCATTTTCATATTTCTTTAAAATATCTACAAACATAATTTCAATTTCTTTAATTGAAACTCTATCTGGTAACTTATTGTAATCTTCTATTCTCATAATCTTTATTTCCCTTCTATCGGAATATGAACTTCATTTAGTGATTGGTTTTTTGTCCATTCTCCTGTTGTTTTTAATTGCTTATTGCCAATTTTAATTTGAGCTGTATACCTACTTCCTGATGCACAACCTGGATATTTACTTGCTGCAATGGGATCTGGTTCATGCCAACGAATAATTGCTTTCTGTCCATCTGATAAAACAAATTCGTATTTAGCACCATCTTTTATTGTATTTGTGGGAATAAATGTATTAGGTGTATTTTTAGGAATAATCTCTTTTAGTTTTTCCAAATTAATTTCACCTTTACTATTTAACAATTTTGCAACTGCAGTCCTTGCATCATCTCTTGTTAAGCTTTCTATAGATTTTAATTTGCCAGCACTCTTTATTCTTATTTCCCCTTTTCCAGCTGCTCCTTCTATTGTTTTTGCTGCCTCTCCGGCTACTCTATCTATTGCTCCAGCTGCCTCTTCTGCTGCTCCTTCTACTGCTGCAATTCCCTCTGAGCCTGCTATTCCACCTGTTTCTCCAGCTTCCGCTGCTATTTCTGCTGCCTCTCCTGCCACTCCATCTATTGCTCCAGCTGCCTCTTCTGATTCCAGTGTTACAGTTTCACCCTTTGATCTGCCTGAAGCAATCATACGATACATAATATAGGCTTCCACTACTGTACGTATCTTCTCATAGGTATTTTTGTCATTCCACCAACCGGAAACACTATTTATAGCATTTTCCGTTGCTTTTGGGGGATCCTCAATAAAATATTTTGTTGCCTCTCCTGCAATAATAAGGGCATCCTCAATGTTTTCTTCCGTCTGGCAAGGATGCCCTAATACACCCGAAATCCCTTTATATACTCCAGATAGCGTTTCTTCCACGCCTCTGCATCCTGCTCCGACCACCCCAAAAAAGTTACATGGAACATCCGCATCAATAAAACCATTCATGTAATCTCTTATAAAACCCGGTACATCTTCATCATTTGCTAATTCTTCAGCCGTATCTTTTAATATTCCTTCTATTGCGTTTACAGATTCAACATTATAATCCCAAAAATCAGACCAATATTGCCCCACAATACTATCAGCTATTTTTTGTCACCTCCCATTTTATCATAATTTACACGAAAATAATACTGGATTTTTTCTCAAGACTGATATTGGATTTTCAAAAAACTTAAGTATTTTATGGAAGTGGTTACATGGATTTCTGGGCATCAAAAAAGCCAGTAGACTTTTACTTCCACTAGCTTTTCGACTCACGAACTATTATTAAAAATTATTGAATAAGATTTAATATTCCCCCCTTCATTAATCCATCCAATCTCATAATCTTCCCTAAATCATTATCTATAAAACTATCTTTCCAAAAAAAATACTATTTTGAATAAAATATTTCATTATATCTTTGTTTGAATAACAAATCGAGTAAAATAATGGTGACCAATATTAATTAGTTCCTCCTCTTCATAATCAACATCCCCATTTTTACAATCATCAATATATATCCTTTCTCCATTAATAACCATATTTAATTTATCATTATTCAAATATATATTTGTTGCTTTATTTTCCCATTGTTAAAACAAATTTACCACTTCTTTATCACTTGGCGAAATTAAAATAACCGACCTCATATTTTCACCTCCTAATGTTGACTAATAAATTCAATCAAATCTTCAGTATTCTTAAATACTTGAAAGCCTTTTTTATTTGCTTCTTTTAAAACAGAAGGTTTAATATTAGGTACATATCCGATAGCAATTTTTCCTGTATCATTAACAGAGTCAACCCTTTGCCACCTCCTGCTTTTACCTGTATTACAATATTATCCAATTCTATATTAAGGTCTGTCAGAGAACTTCTATCAGGTCTATATATAACTTTATTTACAGAAGTTACTCTTCTTGGTAATCTTTGCTCAATTTGTGTTGCCACATCACCGACAAGCGGTTCTTTAGATGTAAATACTCTTGTTTTACTACCACTCTTGACAGTAACTCTTTATCCTTATAATCATCTAAAACGATTAAATAACCCTAAAAAAAACATTTATTTACTGCTATTTATACGTTGTTTAAAAGCTAGTAAACTTATTATGTTTACTAGTTTTCAAAGAAAAATGTTATACATACTTTAGCTTCAAAAATAATTCTTCTATATTATCACATAAATAAAATATCGCATCCTCTGGACACACCATAGCTAAGTCATAGTCCCAATATATTACTGATGGGTCAGACGAATTTTCTCTATAAAATAAACAAATATAATCATCATATTCTGTTTCTGCAATTGGTATTATGTCATAACTCCAAAAGTCATAAAACTCTTCTAAAATATTATCCATTTCTTCAGCATTTAAAAACTTGCTTATTCTAATAGTTTCTTCATTGATACAAATATTTAATCTACCATCAATTTCCTTAAAATCCGATTGATATAAATTCTTATATCGTGACGGTAAAATAATATTTTGCTTCTTTTCAATACTTTTCAAGTTAAACATTATTTATCACCTCCATAATATGGAAATTGAGAATTTCTATTTGTTTTTCCTGCCTTAGGTGCCAAATTAATAAATACCCTATGACTTCCTGTCGGTGTATCTGCTGTACTAATATTAAAGTCATATTCTTTTACATATGTTATCATATTATGTTTTTGATTATATATAATTTCATCTGGATAAAGCATTGTAGCTTGCCTCCTTACACATAACTCCATTATTCTTCCTAAAAAAATTAACTATATTCCCCCAGTAGCTTGCTCATAACTTCACAAACTCAACAAACCAAGATAAAGCTGAATTTAAAACTATTTAAACAATATTTTCCTATCTTTTTCCCTTTAACATATCATCTATATCTAAAGGCATTCCCTGTTGTACAAATTTTTCAATAGGCAAAATTAATCCACAGTCATTGTCTATATATATATCAGTGGGAAAATTATCTTGTTGTAGCACATTCCGCACACAACTCTTAGATGTATATGTCATTGTTACAAAATGTGGCTTTGAATAAGGAATTTTATTTAGTTCATCTTCATTATAATCGTCTATTGCTTCATCATAATCATAAAAAATATGGTCTTCACCAAAATTAACACAATATCTTCCCTCAATACTAGTCACATCATAACATTCAACACATCCATAATGTTTTATAGATTTTATATTACTCATATTAAAATTTTCATCTCCAATTAATATTATCCAATGCATAATCTAACTTCCTTTCTATTTATAAAATTCTTCCAAATATTCTAACAATTTTTCCATTTTAGTAAATGTTTCGAATTCAATTTTCCCTTGCACCTCTCAAAACTATTGCTGACTGATTTACTGATGGTTATTCTTATGAAATTGGGTGATTATACTTGCAATAAGCGATAATCACCCAATATTATATCTTTCTAAAATAGCTACATCTAAATTTCTTTATACCTCTTATGGCACTTTTTTAATGAAGTAAAATATATCTACTAATCATACACTCTTTGTCTACATTTATTCCAAAATAAATTCAAAGGCATCCATGAATTTGTTCTGCTTGGTTCTATAAATATTAATATAATTAGAAAGTGTTAAAACTATAATAATCAACTGGTTAATTTTATTATATTTTATCTTCCTCTAATATTTGGATAATTGTCCAATCAATACCATTATTTAATCTTTGTTCTAATTCTTCAATAATTTTATACTGTTGTTGCTCAATACCTACATCTATACCATATATTTTTATGTATTTTTCCTTGTATCTCGAACACCAATAGTATTTACTATATAAGATTACATCTAATGATTCCTTCGTTAATTCTTTAATTACCATTTCTTTCTCTTCAAAAAAACACCAATAATTTAGTAGCTTATTTAACTCTATATCACTATATTGATTTCTATATATATATTTCGTTTTTACAAACAACTCTTCTATATTTTCTTTTAATATTTTCATATACACTCCTATTCTGGATAATATGTAATTTTTATATCCATATTTTTATTTTTAAATAATTCTCTTAACTGATTGGCTGCATTTACATCAGATACTAACCATTCAACATTATATCCTGCTTGAGCAGCTGCATCTAGTTGCCTTTGAGCCTCTAGTAGTACTTTATTTTTTGCAAAATCAGGCAAATCATTTACATGATAAAAGGATTTTTGTTTCATAATCAATTTTCCATCTTGTACTGTAGAATTAATCATATTTTCAAATTGAACAAACCCACCATTGGGATGTGGCAAATAATAACTCTCATTATTAGGATTTATTTTTAATTCATATCCTTCTACTCGAGGATTATTCTGATTTATTCTCCTTCCCCAAAATCCCTTACCTTCTGGTCTTACCTCAATATCATGTATTCCCCATTTTATTCTGTCAGAGTATTTACCAGCACTCTCAATCTTCACATCTCCACCTGGACACACACCTTCCCCATTATGTACCAGCAGTTCCTCACCTGCAACATAATAGCTGTGCAGTCCTTCTACTTCCAAATTATATACCCATTGTTCTTTTTCCTCCTTTCTTTGGCGGATATAGGTAATCTCTGCATATTCCCCGTCCCTTTGCTTTAAAAAATCTCCAGGAAGCAATTCTTCTGCCTTTACCCAGCCTTTTTCCTTATGCCGGAATGGGTGTTCCATTGTACTGCAGATTTCACTTCCATTCACTTGCAGATATACAATGATATTGGTCTTTTGTTGGGAAATTCTGGTTACTTTTCTTTTTTCTGATTTTCCTGTAGCTGTGTTTTCTGCATAAACCTCCTCCCCTACCATGATTTCCTCAATATTTCTCATGCCTTCCGGGGTACTTACTTTTGTCCCTGCAAGGAAACAGCCTGTATTTTTGTTCATGCTCCATTGTTCTTCCTCACAAAGCTTTTTATATTTTTCCACCAGTCTGCACATATCTTCGGTCAGCTCTGATGCTCCTGCACCTTCCACCCCACTGGCTGTTCCTGCATCTTCTGCCAGTATTCCTTCCATTTCTGCACTTGCTTTTCCTGCATTACGGGCATTTTTTATTCGCACACCGGCTTCCACTAACATTGCTGCAATTCCTGCTGCCTCTGTTGCAATCTCCACTCTTTGTGTCCAGTTTCCATCTTTAAACTGGTTCCACCCTTCTTTCAACCCCTCTGGTATTTTATATAAACTCTCTGCTGTCTGTATCGGATGGGAAACCAGATTTACGCTTCCTGCACATATTCCATAACACAGCTTTTCT
>JAAVZU010000098.1 GCA_022791815.1 Lachnospiraceae bacterium | reverse complement strand
GCTCATCGCATCCTGGGGCTGTAGCAGGTCCCAAGGGTTGGGCTGTTCGCCCATTAAAGCGGTACGCGAGCTGGGTTCAGAACGTCGTGAGACAGTTCGGTCCCTATCCGGCGTGGGCGCAGGATATTTGAGAGGAGCTGACCTTAGTACGAGAGGACCGGGTTGGACGGACCGCTGGTGTACCGGCTGTACTGCCAAGTGCATAGCCGGGTAGCCAAGTCTGGAAGGGATAAACGCTGAAGGCATCTAAGCGTGAAGCCCCCCTCAAGATAAGATATCCCATAGCATAAGCTAGTAAGACCCCTTGAAGACGACAAGGTGGATAGGCTGGAGGTGGAAGTGCGGTAACGTATGCAGCTGACCAGTACTAATAGGTCGAGGTCTTGACCAGAGGGAAGGATGGAAGCAGTGTGTAGTTTTGAAGGTATAGAGAGAATAGAAAAGGTACAGGGAAGCATTGAGCTTAACTGTAAGGGGTTCCAGCCATTTGGCTGGAACTTTTTTAAATAGTAAAACTGTGATGTTGTCAATTTTTATATTTTAAATAATAAGAAAGAATAGAGAGGTAAGAGTTATATGAACAACATAACTAGTGAAGAAATTGAAAAAATAACAAGTTGTCCTTTGTGTAGAAGAAATCATATTATGAAAGTTCATATAAATTCTGATTGGGTAAATGGGCCTTCTTGTATTTTGGAAGCAGATGGTTGTTATTGTACATACTATGATTGCGAATATATATATGGGAATGGTCCATGGAATGACAATAAACGTCAATGGAATGGGAAAGAAAAGACTTGGCTAAATCAATATGGGGAATTGGTAAAAGGAACATGCAGGCGTGAAAAGTCATAAGAGGGGAAGATAAATGAGTGTATTTTTTATTGCAGATTTACATTTTGATGATGAAAGAATAATAAAATATGAAAATCGTCCATTTGAAAATGTGAAACAGATGAACGAGACAATAATTAGAAATTGGAATTATAAGGTAACGAAAAATGATGTAGTTTTTATGCTTGGAGATATTGGAAATGAAACTTATATTAAGGAGTTAAATGGCAAAATATATTTGATTAAAGGAAATCATGATACAAAGAAAAATCAGGAGTATAGATCATGTGGTTTTGAGGAAGTTTACGATTATCCTATTATTTATGAAAATTTTTGGATTTTATCGCATGAACCAATGTATATTAATCAAAATATGCCATATGCCAATTTGTTTGGACATGTGCATAAATCACCACAATACACAACTTACAGTAAACAGCATTATTGTGTAACTGTAGAGCGGATTGATTATACACCAATTGCATTTGAAATGATAAAGGAAACTTTATCTAGGTAGAAACACGCATTTACTGCATGTTTTGTAAGAAAAAGTAACTGTTCATAGTTCTGAACAGTTGCAGATAAAGCGGAAGAAGCAGAGTAAAAGCATAAATATATAATTGATAAAAGGTAGGGAATATGTGAAATAAAAAAAGAGGTGATTACCTCTTTTTTTATTTTCAGTCTATTTTTTCTTACTATAATCCATTGCTGCACCAATAAATCCTCTAAACAAAGGATGTGGGCGGTTAGGTCTTGACTTAAATTCAGGATGGGCTTGTGTGGCAATAAACCATGGATGATTTGGTAATTCTATCATTTCCACAATCTTACCATTTGGAGATAAACCACATAATGACATACCGCCTTTTATTAAATCTTCTCTATAGTAGTTATTTACTTCATAACGATGGCGATGTCGTTCTGAAATCTCTTTTGAACCATATAAACTATATGCTATACTGTTTTCATCAAGAATACAAGGATACGCACCAAGTCTTAATGTTCCTCCAATATCTGTTACATTATCTTGATCAGGCATTAAATGGATAACAGGATGAGTGGTTTCTGGATTGAGTTCAATACTATGTGCATCTTTAAAATCCAATACATTTCTTGCAAATTCTACAATTGCTAACTGCATACCAACACAAAGACCTAAAAATGGAACATTATGTGTTCTTGCATATTCAATTGCATATATTTTTCCATCCATTCCTCGAGAGCCAAATCCACCAGGAACAATAATTCCGTCCATGTCTTTAAAGAATTCTTCTGCGTTTTCTTTTGTAACTTCTTCAGAATTAATCCATGCAATATCTACAGATGCATTATAATGAATTGCACCATGTTTAAGTGCTTCTGCAACACTGATATAGGCATCATGTAAGGAGGTATATTTTCCAACTAAACCTATTCGTATTGTGCGAGTAGGATTCTTTAAGGAATGAACTATTTTTTCCCATTCTGCAAGTTGAGGTTCTGGACAATCAAGTTGTAAGCATTTACATGCGATATCTGCCAAGTGTTCCTTTTCCATAGCAAGAGGAGCTTCGTATAAGGTTTCCACATCTAAATTCTGTATTACATTATATTTGGAAACATTACAGAATAAAGCAATCTTATCCTTAATATCAGATTCTAGTGGAATTTCAGTACGGCAAACAATAATATTCGGCTGTAAGCCCATAGATTGTAATTCTTTTACACTTGATTGAGTTGGTTTTGTTTTAATTTCACCAGATGCTTTCAAATAAGGAATTAATGTAACATGAATTAAAATCGCATTTTCTCTGCCAACATCATGCTGGAACTGACGAATGGACTCAAGGAAAGGCTGGCTTTCTATATCTCCTACCGTTCCTCCTACTTCAATAATAGCAATTTGCATATCTTTGGAGGTTTCATCACGATAGAAACGCTCTTTTATTTCATTTGTAATATGTGGAATAACCTGAACAGTACCTCCACCAAAGTCTCCACGTCTTTCTTTGTGGAGAACAGACCAGTATATTTTACCAGTTGTAACATTGGATTGTTTGGTTAAACTCTCATCAATAAATCTTTCATAATGTCCCAGATCCAAGTCTGTTTCAGCACCATCATCGGTTACAAATACTTCTCCATGTTGTACAGGATTCATAGTACCTGGGTCAATATTGATATATGGATCGAATTTTTGCATTGTAACCTTATATCCACGAGCCTTTAAAAGTCTTCCTAAAGAAGCCGCGGTGATTCCTTTACCAAGTCCTGATACGACACCACCAGTTACAAATACATATTTTACAGCCATTATATTGTATCCTCCTTTAAATTTATCAAGTGTTTCTATTCATATTAGAAATATAACTAATCCATTATAACGTATAATTCATAAAAAATCTAGTGAAAAAATACGACAAATTGCCTAAGGAAAGTAAAAAGCTAACATTACAGTAAATAAACCCAAATTAAAGAGTAAATGCTCTATATTTTAAGGAAATATGGTTATTTTTTGAAATATAGAAGATAATGGTTTTTAAATTATTCTAATGTAGTTGTGTTTATTTTATGAAAAGTTAGGATAAATATTGATTTATGGAAAAACTATTATTATAATATCAATGTTGACTAGAAATAGATTTAAACATTACCTATTTTATTATATTAATTAATAAAAGAGATAGTCATGTTGTTCTTTACAGAGAGTAGAATATATTACAAAGAGGAGGAATTATGAATAACGAGAACAATCAAAATGGATCGAATCAAAACCAGAATTCTAATAATAAGACAAATAAAAATGGTATGATTGCAATTATTATTGCTACACTTTTTGTCTTTATTTTTGTATGCTGGATTCGTGAACAAGTAGAGAGAACCACAAAACAAGAGATTACTTATGATGCATTTTTAGATATGCTGAATGAGAATAAAGTGGAGAGTGTGGAGTTTTCTGGTAATAAAATAATGATAAAGCCAAAGGTAAGTGAAACAGATAAACCGCTTTATGTTATTACTTATTATACAGGATATATCAACGATGATAGCTTAGTGGAGAAATTAAATAAAGCAGATGTAAAATATCAGAGTGTCGTAGAGGATAGCGGTAGCGGGGTGCTGGAATTTTTTATGTGGAATGTTTTTCCATTTGCACTGATATTTGGCAGTATGTGGTTTTTGTTCCGACCTATGTTTAAAGGCGGAGGAATGATGGGCGTTGGAAAGAGCAATGCCAAAGTTTATGTAGAAAAAGAAACGGGTGTGACTTTCCGGGATGTAGCAGGACAAGAGGAAGCAAAAGATTCTTTGACAGAAGTTGTGGATTTTCTTCATAATCCGGGGAAATATGCAAAAATTGGTGCTAAGCTGCCAAAAGGTGCATTGCTTGTTGGACCTCCAGGAACTGGTAAGACTCTTTTAGCAAAAGCGTTAGCTGGAGAAGCAAAGGTGCCATTTTTTTCATTATCAGGTTCTGATTTTGTGGAACTATATGTAGGTGTGGGAGCATCCCGTGTAAGAGATTTATTTAAACAGGCTCAACAGAAGGCTCCATGTATCATTTTTATTGATGAGGTAGATGCCATTGGTAAGAGTAGAGATGGACATCATGGTGGTAATGATGAGAGAGAACAGACACTGAACCAGTTATTATCAGAGATGGATGGTTTTGATACTTCCAAAGGTTTGGTTGTCCTAGCTGCAACAAACCGTCCAGAAGTGTTAGACAAAGCACTTCTTAGACCAGGCCGGTTTGACCGGAGAGTTATTGTAGATAAACCAGATTTAAAAGGTCGTGTAGACATATTAAAAGTACATGCAAAAAATGTAATGATGGATGATAGTGTTGATTTAGAAGAGATAGCATTGGCAACCTCTGGTGCAGTAGGATCAGATTTGGCAAATATGATTAATGAAGCTGCTATTATGGCGGTGAAAGATAACAGAAAGTTTGTAAGACAATCTGATTTATTTGAGGCAGTAGAGGTGGTAATTGCTGGTAAGGAAAAGAAAGACCGTATTCTTGGCAAAGATGAAAAGAAGATTGTGGCATACCACGAGGTTGGTCACGCATTAGTAACTGCTTTGCAAAAGGGTTCCGAGCCAGTACAGAAGATTACCATTGTTCCCCGTACTATGGGAGCGTTAGGATATGTTATGCAGGTTCCAGAGGAAGAAAAATACCTGATGAGTAAAGATGAAATGTTGATTCGTATAACCACAGCACTTGGCGGAAGAGCAGCAGAGAAAATTATTTTTGATTCTATTACTACTGGGGCTTCTAATGATATTGAACAGGCAACGAAGATTGCAAGAGCCATGGTTACACAATATGGTATGTCAGATGCTTTTGGTATGATTGGTTTAGAAAGTGTGGAAAACCGTTATTTAGATGGCAGAGCTGTTATGAATTGTAGCGATGAGACATCTACCGCAGTTGACCAGGAAGTTATGAAGATTCTAAAAGAATGTTATGATAAGGCAGAGAAATTATTAGAAGGTAACAAAGATGTTTTAGATAAAATTGCAGAATATCTTATTCGGGAAGAAACCATTACTGGAAAGGAATTTATGAGAATTTATAGAGAGATTAAAGGAATTCCAGAAGAAGAGGAGAACGTTGCAAAAGAGAATGAAAAGAAATTAAATCAGGAAGAAACAAAAGTAGATGATGCAGAGTAAGAGATAGAAGATATAGTCTGCTGCTAAAAAGGGCTGTTGTAAGTAGAAAAACAACAGCCTTTTTGTACAATGTAACTAGGTTATGGAATAAGTGAGGGATACAGATGTTTGATTTAGAGGAAGAGTTAAAAAAATTACCAAGTAAACCAGGAGTTTATTTGATGCATGATAAAAATGACCAGATTATTTATGTTGGGAAGGCTATTAGCCTGAAAAACAGAGTAAGGCAGTATTTTCAGCAGAGCAGAAAAGTTACTCCTAAGATTGAAAGAATGATACAAAATATTGCATATTTTGAGTATATTGTTACAGATTCTGAGTTAGAAGCATTAGTTTTAGAATGTAATTTAATAAAAGAACATAATCCCAAATACAATACCATGCTGAAAGATGATAAAGCATATCCTTTTATTAAAGCAACAATTGGTGAAATGTATCCAAGATTGCTCACAGTACGGCAGATGAAAAAATCTGGCAGGAAAAAATCAGATAAAGTAAAATATTTTGGTCCATATACTAGTGTAGGTGCTATGAAAGATGTATTGGAGCTGTTGCGAAAAATTTATTTTATGCGGACCTGTAATCGGAATCTTCCCAAAGATATAGGAAAAGAGAGACCTTGTTTGTATTACCAGATTAAGCAGTGTAAAGCTCCGTGTCAAGGATATATCAGTGAAGAAGAGTATCGGGAGAATTTTTCAAAGGCCTTGGAATTTTTGGATGGAAATTATGCTGGAGTAGTGAAAATGCTTACAGAGAAAATGCAGGATGCATCAGAACGATTAGCCTTTGAAGAAGCTATGGAGTATCGTGACTTGCTGCAAAGCATTAAGCAGATGTCAGAGAAACAAAAGATTACCAGTTATGGCATGGAGGACAGAGATATTATTGCTATGGCAAGGACAAAGGAAGATGCTGTGGTACAAGTTTTCTTTATACGGAATGGAAGAATGATAGGAAGAGAACATTTTTATTTTGAAGATATTGAAAACGAGGAAAATAATGAAATTATCACAGCGTTTATAAAACAGTTTTATGCGGGGACTCCTTTTATACCAAAAGAGATTTTTTTGCAACAGCATTTAGAGGAACAGGAGATAATTGAGAAATGGCTGACCGAAAAAAGAGGACAGAAAGTTTCTATTGTAATACCTCAAAAAGGGCAGAAAGAGCGATTAGTGGAGCTTGCCCAAACAAATGCAAGTATGGTGCTGCAAAAAGATAAAGATAAGATTAAGAGGGAGAAGGAACGTACTACTGGAGCAATGCAGGAAATTGCAGATATTCTTGGGCTTTCTCAGATTTACAGGATAGAATCTTATGATATTTCAAATATTAGTGGATTTCAATCAGTGGGATCTATGGTAGTTTTTGAAGGTGGAAAGCCAAAAAAAAATAATTACCGTAAATTTAAGATTAAATCAATCGAGGGAGCAGATGATTATGGAAGTATGCGGGAAGTTTTGACAAGAAGATTTGCTCATGGATTGAAAGAACAGGAAGAAGGAGGGACTGGGAAATTTGACCATTTTCCTGATTTGATTTTGATGGATGGTGGAAAAGGTCAGGTAAATATTGCTTTGGAAGTGCTTGAGCAATTTGGCTTAGATATTCCTGTTTGTGGTATGGTAAAGGACAATCACCATCGGACAAGAGGATTATATTTTCACAATCAGGAATTAGAGATTTCTACAAGGAGTGAGGGATTTCATTTGATAACCAGAATACAGGATGAGACACACAGGTTTGCTATAGAGTATCATAGACTTCTTAGAGGCAAGAACCAAGTACATTCTATTTTGCAGGATATTCCTAATGTGGGAGAAAAGAGAAGAAAAGCATTATTGCATAATTTTAAAAACATTGAGGAAATTAAAGCAGCTTCAAAGGCTGATTTAGAAAAGATACCAGAATTGAATCAGGCAGCAGTAGAAAGCATCTACCAGTTTTTTCATAGGGAACCGATTGAAAAGGATAAGGATTCATGATAAAATGAATACAGAAAATATAGTAAGGTTAGATAAGGAGGAAGTAAGGAAGATATGGCAGGTTATAGTGTTGAGTTAATACAATTAATTGAAACTATGAATTTAGAAAATTGTACACCTGAGGTGAATGTAGCAGATATTAAAATTACCCAAAATGATATTAATCGTTCAGCGTTGCAGCTTACAGGTTTTTTTGATTATTTTGATAGTGACCGTATACAAGTAATTGGACAAGTAGAATACACATATATGGAGAAAATTGGTGTAGAGAAATCCAAAGAAATGATAAAGAAGATAATGGAGCATCAAGTACCTTGTATTGTGTTTTGTAGAAGTTTAGATATTAAAGATGAGTTTTTGGTAATGGCAAAAGAATATCAGGTGCCGATTCTTAGAACCGAGAAAACCACATCTGGTTTTGTTGCAGAAGTAATCCGTTGGCTGAATGTAGAATTAGCTCCAAGGATGACAGTACATGGTGTGCTTGTGGATGTATATGGTGAAGGATTACTAATAATGGGAGAAAGTGGTATTGGTAAGAGTGAAGCGGCTTTGGAATTGATTAAACGTGGTCATCGTCTGGTATCTGATGACGTGGTAGAGATAAAAAGAGTGAGTGATATTACGTTGATTGGTACAGCACCAGATATTACAAGACATTTTATTGAACTACGTGGTATTGGCATATTGGATGTAAAGAATTTGTTTGGTGTAGAGAGTGTAAAAAATACCCAGTCTATTGATTTGGTTATTAAATTAGAGGAATGGAATAAAGAACAAGAATATGACCGTCTGGGATTGGAGGAAGAATATACGGAATTTCTTGGAAATAAAGTAGTCTGCCACTCCATTCCAATCCGTCCAGGCAGAAATCTGGCTGTAATATGTGAAGCTGCTGCTGTAAATTACCGTCAAAAGAAAATGGGATATAATGCTGCACAGGAATTATATAACCGTGTAACTAATAATATTATGAATAAAGAATAAGAGGGTTCCAGACTGTTATAATTATCTTATAAAGTATCATGAATAAAGGATAAATAGTATAAATTTTAGGAAATATAAAATACATAAGAGATAACAATTTTTAATTGTAATAATTAGGAAGAAAGAGAAAGGACTGTATAATTGCAGGAAGGTAAGAAAATTATGGAAAAATATTGTATTGGTGTAGATGTAGGAGGAACAACCGTAAAGATAGGTATTTTTACAGATCAAGGAGAATTGAAAGATAAGTGGGAAATTGTTACAAGAAAAGAAGAAGGAGGCAGCTATATATTAAGTGATATTGCAGCTTCTTTAGAAGAAAAACTTGTAGCAGAAAATATTGATAAAGCAGATGTTACAGGAATTGGTCTTGGTATTCCTGGTCCAATTACTTCAGATGGAACTGTGTTAAAATGTGTCAATTTGGGCTGGGGTATTTTTAATGTTGCAGAAGAGGTTAAAAAGCTAACAGGAATTGATAATATAAAAGTTGGAAATGACGCAAATGTTGCTGCCTTGGGTGAAATGTGGCAAGGAGGAGGAAAAGGTTATCAGAATATGGTAATGATTACTCTTGGAACAGGTGTTGGCGGTGGAATTATTATTGATGGCAATATCTTAACAGGAAGTAAGGGTGCTGCTGGTGAAATTGGACATATTAGTGTAAATTTCTCAGAAGAGGATACTTGTAATTGTGGAAAACGTGGATGTTTGGAGCAGTTTGCATCAGCAACAGGAATTGTAAAGGAAGCAAAGAGAATGCTGCTGGTTTCTGATAAACCTTCAAAACTTAGAGAACTTCAATATCTGTCAGCAAAAACTATTTTTGATGCAGCAAAAGAGGGAGATGAACTGGCAAATGATTTGGTAGACCAATTAACAAAATACCTTGGAATCGCAGCATCACATATAGCAGCGGTAATAGATCCTGAGGCTTTTGTAATTGGTGGAGGAGTTTCTAAAGCAGGAAGAATTTTAACAAATAGAATTAAAGAAAACTATGAAAAAAATGTTATGTATGCACTTAGAAATAAAGAATTTAAATTAGCAGAGCTTGGAAATGATGCTGGAATTTATGGTTGTGCAAAAATGGTACTAAAATGAGATTATGTATGTGTATAAATTGTATGAGGGGCTTGATTATGGAGGGCAATTTGTACACATATTTTACTATGAAAGTGTTATTGATAAACGTAAAACTTGGTTGTGCTTGCACAAAGACCAAGTTTTATGTTTATCGTAGAACCTAATGTGTAGAGCTGATAGAGCGACAGCTCGAATTTTAATAGTAAAGAATTCTGCATTTGTATATAAAAAATAGATATGTGTATTCGCACAAGAGGAGTTGATGTGGGCCTGCCCACTTTGTTCTATTAGATGGACTATAATTATAATATAGAAATTGAATAAATGAGATTTAATAAAATATAAATAAAAGATTAATGATATAGGTGAATATTATGAGTATTGATTTAAAAAAAGAAATAGAGCATATTTTAGGAGAAAACCAATTAAAGATTGAGGAACCTTTATCTTGCCATACGACTTTTAAGATGGGAGGAAAGGCAGATTATTTTGCCGTACCGCAATCTTTGGAGGAAATTGTAGAACTGATAAAGTTTTGTAATCAAAGGCAAGTCCCATTTTATATTCTTGGTAATGGCAGCAATGTATTAGTAGGAGATAAAGGCTTCCGAGGGGTAATTATCCAGATTGGAAAAGGGATGGATAAGGTAGAATTTGGTGAAACTACTGGAGAACAAACAAAAGTATTAGCAGGTGCAGGAGTTTCTCTTGCAAAAATGGCGAAAATGATAGCCAGTAAAGGATTAACGGGATTTGAATTTGCAAGTGGGATTCCAGGAACATTAGGTGGTGCTATTACCATGAATGCTGGAGCTTATGGAGGAGAAATAAAAGACTGTATTCTTTGGGCAAAGATTATTGATAAACAGGGACAAATTCACATTATAGAAAAAGAAGATTTGGATTTGGGATATCGAAAAAGTGTAATTCAAAAAGAAGGATATATTGTTGTAGAAGCGGAATTTATTTTCTCAATGGGAGTAAAAGAAGAAATTGAAAAAAAAATGACCGATTTGAATCGTCAAAGAGTGGAAAAACAGCCACTTAATTATCCTAGTGCAGGAAGTACATTTAAACGCCCAGAGGGATTTTTTGCTGGAAAGCTGATTATGGATGCAGGGTTGGCGGGATATCGTGTCGGAGATATTATGGTTTCTACAAAACATTGCGGATTCGTAGTTAATGTAGGGGCTGGTACAGCAAAAGATGCCAGACAGCTTATTGAAGATGTATCCCGCATCGTATATGAGAAATTTCAGGTAAAATTGGAACCAGAAGTTCGTTATTTAGGAGAGTTTTAGGTTACTATTCGCCTTTGGCGAAAGGCTGGATTCCGTTACTGTAAGCACCGTAGGTGTGAACAGTAACAGTTTTAGACTTAAAGAAGGAGATTTTTATGCGTTTTGTAATTGTAACTGGAATATCTGGTGCTGGTAAGAATACAGTATTGAAAATGTTGGAGGATGCAGAGTATTTTTGTGTGGATAATCTGCCAATTCAGTTAATTCCTAAAATGGCACAAATAGCAGTAGTTGAGTCAAGAAATATTTCAAAGGTGGCATTAGGTGTAGATATTCGTAGTGGTGATGGGCTAAAAAATCTGACAGAAATTTTAGAACAAATAGATGATATGCAGTTTGATTATGAGATTTTGTTCTTAGAATGTGCCACAGAAGTACTAATCAAGAGATATAAAGAGACCAGACATACGCATCCTCTGGCTGGAAAAGGCAGAGTAGAGGATGCCATTGAAGAGGAAAGAAGAAGAACAAAGTTTTTAAAAGAAAGATCAAAGTATATTATTGATACTTCCCAGTTATTGGTAAGAGATTTAAAGAAGCAAATTGATAAAATTTTTGTGGATAATGACCAATTTGATAATTTTTACTTAACAATTTTATCATTTGGATTCAAATATGGTTTACCAGTAGATTCTGATTTAGTTTTTGATGTGCGTTTTTTGCCAAATCCATACTACATTCCGGAATTAAGACCAAAGAGTGGAAAAGATAAAGAAGTTTATGATTATGTTATGGCAAGTAAAGAGGCACAGACTTTTCTGGACAAGCTAGAGGATATGTTAGATTTTTTAATTCCTAATTATATTGTGGAAGGAAAAAATCAATTGGTAGTAAGTATAGGCTGTACAGGTGGGAAACATCGTTCTGTATCTTTGGCAAGGGCTATTACAAAGAGAATGGAAGGCCGGAAATTTGGCATGAAAGTAGAACACAGAGATGTGGAGAAGGGTTAGGTAGAAATGTCATTTTCAAGAGATATTAAAGAAGAATTGTCAAAACATATACCAGCAGGCAGACATTGCCAGATTGCAGAGATTGCAGCGATTATCAGCTTATGTGGTAAAATTTCTGTGAATGAAAAGGAACAGCATTTCATTAAAATTGTAACAGAAAACTTGACAGTTGCCAGAAAATACTTTATGTTAATAAAGGAAGCCTTTCAAGGGGACATTCAGATTCAGGTTAGAAGGAATCGTTACTTAAAAAGAAGTAATTCCTATGCATTGATTATTAAGGATAGCCAGATGTCCATGAGGATATTAAAAGCAGCAAAGCTTATTAATCAGCAGGGAGATATTGTGGAAGAAATGTCCATTATAAGTAACCGTGTAGTACAGAATACATGTTGCAAACGAGCATTTATTCGTGGTGCTTTTCTTGCTGCCGGTTCTATGAGTGACCCAGAAAAGACATATCATTTTGAGATTATAACAACAACAGAAGAAAAGGCGGTACAGTTAAGGGACATGATCCGTTTTTTTAATGTAGATGCAAAGATTGTAAAACGTAAGAAGTATTTTGTGGTATATGTAAAGGATGGATCACAAATTGTTGATGTACTTAATATTATGGAAGCTCATAAAGCACTTATGAATTTAGAGAATGTACGGATTTTAAAAGAAATGCGCAACTCTATTAACCGGCAGGTGAACTGTGAGGCCGCTAATATTAGTAAGACGGTGACTGCTGCAAGTAAACAATTAGAGGATATTCTATATATTCAAAATACTAAGGGATTTGGTGATTTATCCCCCGGATTGAAAGAAATAGCAAAATTAAGAATGGAACAGCCAGATGCTTCCCTAAAGGAATTGGGAAGTATGCTGAGTACTCCAATAGGCAAGTCGGGCGTGAATCATAGATTAAGAAAGCTAAGCATTATAGCGGATAGTTTAAGAGAACATAAGGAGGAGAAGTAAGATGGTAACAAAGAAAATTACAATCAAAATTCCTACCGGATTAGAAGCAAGACCGGTCGCATTATTAGTTCAGGTAGCAAGCAGATACGAAAGCAGCATATTTGTTGAGTGCGAAGATAAAAAGGTAAATGCGAAAAGTATAATGGGCATGATGAGTCTGGGAATAGCAGCGGGGGAAGAGGTTACAGTTACCGCCAATGGAAATGATGAAGAAGAAGCAATTGAAAATATTGAAAAATATTTAAGCAGTAAGGAATAATAGATAATAAGCAAAGCGGCTGTAGAAATTGCAGTCGCTTTTTATCACTTTATAGTAACAGTTCAGACATGCATAAGTATAGGGCATATTTGAACTGTTATACTCTATAGGAGGAAGGTTATGGAATTTACACATTTGCATGTACATACAGAATATAGTTTGTTAGATGGTTCCAGTAAAATCCAGGAATTAGTTACGGAGACAAAGAAATTAGGAATGGATAGTATTGCAATTACAGATCATGGTGTAATGTATGGTGTAATTGATTTTTATAAAGCAGCAAAAAAAGCAGGTGTCAAACCAATTATTGGATGTGAAGTTTATGTTGCACCAGGCAGCCGGTTTGACAGAGAGGCAAACAGTGGAGAAGATAGGTATCATCATTTGGTTTTATTGGCAGAAAATAATGTGGGATATTCTAATTTGATGAAAATTGTATCCAAGGGTTTTACAGAAGGATTTTATTATAAACCAAGAGTAGACTATGAAGTCTTACAACAATACCATGAAGGTGTAATTGCTCTTAGTGCATGTCTTGCTGGTGTTGTTGCAGTAAATTTAAACAGGGGATTTTATGAAGAAGCAAAGAAAGAGGCTCTCCGATTAGAGGAAATTTTTGGAAAAGGAAATTTCTTTTTGGAATTACAGGATCATGGAATTGCAGCACAGCAGATGGTAAATCAGGGATTAGTACGAATGCATCAAGAAACAGGAATTGACCTGGTTGCTACTAACGACATACATTATATTCATGCAGAGGATCAGCAGGCACATGATATCTTACTTTGTATTCAAACCCAAAAAAAAGTAACCGATGAAAACCGTATGCGGTATGAAGGTGGGCAATTTTATTTAAAGACTCCCGAAGAGATGGCTGCATTATTTCCTTATGCTCTTGAGGCTCTTGAAAATACCCATAAGATTGCCAAACGTTGTAATGTAGAAATTACCTTTGGAGAATATAAGTTACCTCAATATAATGTACCAGAAGGATATACAGCTTGGGAATATTTGCAAAAGATATGTCAGGAAGGATTGATAAGAAGATATGGGGAGCCTTCTAAAGAATTGCAGGATAGATTACAGTATGAATTGGATACAATACATGGGATGGGATTTGTAGAATATTTTTTGATTGTTTGGGATTTTATAAAATATGCAAAAGATCATGATATTCCAGTAGGTCCTGGACGAGGATCTGCTGCGGGAAGTATTGTTTCATATTCGTTAGAAATTACAAATATTGACCCAATTAAATATAATTTGCTGTTTGAGCGGTTTTTAAATCCAGAACGTTTGACCATGCCAGATATTGATATTGACTTTTGTTATGAAAAAAGGCAGAAAGTTATTGATTATGTAGTAGAGAAATATGGACAGGAAAAAGTTGCCCAGATTGTAACTTTTGGTACATTGGCAGCAAAAATGGTAATCAGGGATGTAGGACGTGCATTGGATTTACCATATAGCTATGTGGATAGTATTGCCAAAATGATTCCAACAGAACTTGGAATAACCATAGAAAAGGCACTAATGTCAAATCCTGAATTAAAAATGTTATATGAGTCTGATGAGCAGGCAAAATTTTTAATTGATATTTCTATGCGTCTAGAAGGTTTACCACGCCACACTTCTATGCATGCTGCGGGTGTAGTAATTAGTAAAGAAGCCGTAGAAGAGTATGTACCATTATCAAAGGCAGCAGATGATAAAATTACTACACAGTTTACCATGACAACCTTGGAGGAATTAGGGCTTTTAAAAATGGATTTCCTTGGACTTCGTACTTTGACAGTAATACAGGATGCTGTCAATCAGATAAATAAAAGGCTGAGTAATTTAGATAAAGAATCAGAGGCATATAAAAAGGCATTAGAATTACATGGTGTACCTTTGGACATAGATAAAATTGATATGGCAGATGAGAAAATTTACCAGTTAATTGGGTCTGGGAAAACAGAAGGAATTTTTCAGCTGGAAAGTGCAGGAATGAAAAGTTTTATGAAGGAGTTAAAACCAGAAAGCCTGGAAGATGTTATAGCTGGAATATCCCTATATCGTCCAGGTCCAATGGATTTTATTCCTAAATATATTAAGGGTAAAAATAACAAAAATAGCGTAACCTATGATTGTAAAGAGTTAGAACCTATTTTGGAACCAACTCATGGATGTATTGTATATCAGGAACAGGTTATGCAGATAGTCCGGGATTTAGCTGGGTACAGTTATGGAAGAAGCGATTTAGTTCGCCGAGCCATGTCGAAAAAGAAAGCAGATGTTATGGAAAAAGAGCGGCAGAACTTTGTTTATGGTAATGAAGAAGAAGGTGTAAAAGGATGCATGGCAAATGGTATTTCTGGAGAAGTTGCCAATAGAATTTTTGATGAAATGATAGATTTTGCTAAGTATGCTTTTAACAAATCCCATGCGGCTTGTTATGCGGTAGTTGCATATCAGACAGCCTTTTTAAAATGTTACTATCCAGTGGAGTTTATGGCAGCACTTATGACTTCTGTACTAGAGAACAGTACAAAAGTATCAGAATATATTATGCACTGCAGAAAAATGAATATAGAAATCTTACCGCCTGATGTAAACACAGGAGTAGGAAAGTTTTCTGTTGATTATGGAAATGGAAGAGATGAAGCAAAGATCCGTTATGGTTTATCTGCTATAAAGGGACTTGGAAGACCGATTATTGATGCTATTGTTCAGGAACGGGAGAAACATGGACCATACCTTGACATGAAAGACTTTGCTATGCGGTTATCTGGGAAAGAAGTAAACAAGCGGACTATGGAGAATTTTATTAAGGCAGGAGCTTTTGATGGAATGAAGGGAAATAGAAACCAGAAAATGCATGTTTATTCCCAGATTATAGATGAAGTAAATAGGGAAAAGAAAGATAACATTGCAGGGCAGATGTCGTTGTTTGACTTTGTGGATGAAGATCAAAAAGAAGAGTTTTCTATTCATTTACCAAATCTTCCAGAATTTGAAAAGGATGATTTACTGGCAATGGAAAAGGATGTTTTGGGAATTTATGTAAGCGGACATCCTTTAGAAGAATTTATTGATTTAATGGAGAAGCATGTAACAAATCATACAACGGATTTTTCTTTATCTGAGGAGACAGATAAACCAAATGTGGAAGATGATGCAAAAACAATTATAGGGGGAATGATTACTTCTATAACTTCCAAGATAACGAAAACAAATCAGATGATGGCATTTTTTACTGTAGAGGATTTATATGGGACTGTGGAAGTGGTAGCATTTCCAAGAGATTATGAAAAAAACCGTTCTATGATATTACAAGATAAAAAAGTTTTTGTAGTAGGAAGAGTAAAAACAGAGTCTGACCGTGCTGCAAAAATATTTTTAAACCGTATTATTCCATTTGATGAGATGCCTAAAGAATTGTGGATTAAATTTGAAAATATAGAAAAATTCCAAAAGATGGAAGAAAAGCTGGAAAAAGATTTATTTTCACAAAAAGGAAACTGTCTGGTAAACATTTATTGTGTTGAGGAAAAAGCAAAAAAAAGCTATGGAGAAACAAAAGGAATTTATCTTAGCGAAGAGATTTTAAAAAATTTGGAGGAGGAATATGGTACAGAAAACGTGAGGGTTGTAGAAAAAAGTATTGAAAAGTTGTAAAAAAGGAATTACAATATAATGGAATGTATTGAAAAATTTTACGGATAGAATGTTGGAGGTCGAAAGAATGGCAAAAGAAATAAAAACAATAGGAGTTTTAACAAGTGGTGGAGATGCACCTGGAATGAATGCAGCAATCCGTTCTGTAGTAAGAACAGCATTAGCAGCTGGTTTAAATGTAAAAGGAATTAAAAGAGGATATGCTGGTTTGTTGGATGAGGAAATCGTAGATATGGATACAAAGAGTGTTGCTGATATCCTGCAAAGAGGTGGTACCATTTTATACACTGCCCGTTGTTTAGAATTTAAAGAACCAGAAGTACAAAAAAGAGGTGCTGAGATTTTAAAGAAACATGGCATTGATGGACTAGTTGTAATTGGTGGAGATGGTTCTTTTATGGGAGCAAGCAAACTTGCTAACCTTGGAATTAATACAATTGGTGTACCAGGAACCATTGATTTAGATATTGCATGTACAGAATATACAATTGGTTTCGATACTGCTGTTAATACAGCTATGGACGCTATTGATAAAGTCCGTGATACCTCTACTTCACATGAAAGATGTAGTATTATTGAGGTTATGGGAAGACGTGCTGGTTATATTGCACTTTGGTGTGGTATTGCAAATGGAGCAGAAGACATCCTTATGGTAGAAAAATACGATGGAGATGAACAACGTATTATCAACAATATTATGGACAAGAAGAAATTAGGGAAAAAACATCACATTATTATCAATGCAGAAGGTATTGGAGATTCTTATGGTATGGCTGAAAGAATCGAAAAGGCAACTGGAATTGAAACAAGAGCAACTATTATTGGACATATCCAACGTGGTGGAAGTCCAACTTGCCGGGACAGAGTATATGCATCAGCAATGGGAGCAAAAGCTGTAGATTTATTATTTGCAGGGGCTACAAACAGGGTAGTAGGTTATCGTGATGGAGAATTTGTAGATTATGATATTCAGGATGCTTTGCAGATGAACAAAGGAATTGATGAATATATGTATGAGATTTCAAAAAGATTGTCAAGACAATAATAAAAAAAGGGACTGTAGGGACAGTTCCTTTTTTATTATCTGCATTTTAAAAATGTCTGATGTGTAAATTGCAGAAGACAAATCAAGTTGTCTTCTGCAATTTAGAGTATAGATCTTAATCAGAGATCTCAACAAAGTCATCAAGATCTTTAGAGTTTTTGTCATCATCTTCAGAAACGTTTTTACTTTCACTTGCGTTAAGAGTTACATACTCTCTGGTATCCGATGCGGTTTCCGTGAAATCTTCCTCATCAAAATCAAAATCATCAAAATCAGACTCATCTTCCTCATCATTAAAATCACAATTAGCCACAAATTTTTGATATAACCAATACAAGCCGGCTATAAAGCCTGTAACAGCAATTAGTTTACAAATAAAACTGCATATTTTTTTCATAATAGAATCACTCCTTTTTAGAATAGTATGCTACAGATGAACTTATTATAAAACTTTTTTATGTAAAAGAAAAGTTTTATTTTGCGAAAAATGTAAAAAATTACTTGAAAAAAATTAAGTTTCGGGTTATTATCAGAATATGTATGTTCTACATACATTTGGTTTTGCATATGAATAGTCTCAAAAAGTAGTAAGAATTAGAAAATTTTAATTTTATGCGGGGAGGAAACGCGATATGGCAGGAAGAACTACAAAGAAAACAGAAAATGTGGAAGCTGTAACAGAAGTGGCAATGGAAGAACAGTCTGCTCCAGAAAAAAAGAACACAACAAAAAAGGCAAAAGAAATGGCACCTGACGAGAAAAAAACCACAACAAAGAGCAAAACCACAACAAAAAAAGCTTCGGCAGAGAAAAAGACAACAAAGGCTGCTGCAACAAAGAGAACAGCAGCAAAGAAGACGACAACTGCAAAGAAAGCTGAAACAAAAGAAACAAAAAGAAAAACTACTACAAAGAAAGTGGATAAGAATGTTGTTTTCGAGTTTCATGGTGTACAGACTCAAATTAATGTTGAGGATTACGAAAATAAGGTTAAGGATATGTGGTTAAATGATTGGAATCGATTGGCAAAGGATTTATTATCAATTGATTTATATATTAAACCAGAGGATAGTAAAGTTTATTTTGTCATTAATGGTACAGAACATGGTGCAATTGATTTGTAAGAATACACACTGGTTAAAAAATGTGGAATTTTTAAAAATTCTGCATTTTTTTTGTAGCTTTTTGGTGTTTTTATATGTATTTATTTATGAAAGACCTGACAAACGGCTCTATTTTGTGCAAACTTGCTTGTATAGAAATGTTAGACATTTGGCTGGCTAAACTGTATATGTATGAAGGGCGATAGCCTGAAATACAAATATAGTTAGTGATTGTGAGAGTGTGAGGCACATAGCAATTAATTTTCATATATAGTAATGCCTATTTGCAAACAACAACTATTATATATCAAAGAACCTGATGTGTAGAGCCGCCAGAGCGACAGCTCAGATTGCAAATACATAGCAGGTGGTTATGAGAGTGCGAAGTAACCAGCACCTGAAATGATAGAATGTATTGATTTAACAGGCATGCTTGAACAGGATGTGATAGGAAATATAGAAGTTTTGAGAGAATCATAAAAGAAAGCTATACTTTATATTGAAAAAAAAGAATTTATATTATAATATAGTATGGCAGGAAAGTATTAACAAATGAAAGAAAGAGAGTATACATGAGAAAATTATCTAATATATTGTGTACAGTTGGGGTACTTAGCTATTTTTATGCGTTTCTTTTGATCTGTTATGTAGGACCAAAGGCATCTTTGTGGTGGCTATGGCTAGTTATTGGAACAATATTTTTAATATGTGCTTTAGCAATAAAGTATATAACCAGACACAATATAGTTTTTCATTTAGGAGTTAAGATAGGAATTGGAGTTTTTGTCACCATTTGTATTTTAATTTTTGCAGTGGTTTTTGGTAATATTTTATATTATGGACAAAATAAGAAAATAGACAATGTAAATTATTTAATTGTATTAGGTGCTAAGGTGAATGGAACAACGGTTTCAAGAGCTTTACGGTATCGCTTGGATGCGGCAGTAAACTATATGTTGGAATTTCCAGAAACTAAGGCAATTGTATCAGGTGGACAAGGAGATGGAGAAGATATATCAGAAGCAGAGGCTATGTTTCAATATATGGTCAAACAGGGAATTGAAGCAAATCGGATTATAAAAGAAGATGCTTCTACGAACACCCAAGAGAATATTGTAAATTCTATTGCACTAATGGAGGAAATGAAGGGAAGCACGTTGATTGTAACAAATAGTTTTCATGTTTATAGAGCAGTGGAGATTGGTAAAAAACAAGGTATTGAGAATTTGGGAAGTTTATCAGCCCCTACAGATAAAATTTTGTGGATACATTATCATGTCAGAGAAGTTTTAGCTGTGATAAAATATAAACTTTCTGGAGACATATAAAAAGGGACTTGGATATTAGAGAATATATGAAAAGAAATTCTGATAAAGATAAAACATAGATGGAAAGGAAATTATATTATGAGTTTACGTAAAGAAAATAATGGCAGTGGAAAAAGAAAATCCTCAAAAAAGAATATAAATTCAGAAGAGGGGTTAAACCAGCAGGAGAAATATGACAGTTTAGATTTTGATGATTCAGAGGAGTTAGAAGCTTATTTATCAAATTCTGTTTCTGAGGTAACAGACAAGAAAGAATTAGATTTTGAAGAAGATTATGATGAATGGGATGTTCAAGGTGGTAAAAAGAATAGGTGGAGTGTTAAAAAGAAGGTTTTAGTGGCACTAGGTACAACAGTTGGTACAGTTGCAATGCTTTGTGTTATTTTTGTTAGTTACTTTTTATTTCGGATAAACTATTTAGATGAATCAGAAAAAGCACAAACAGATTTAACTGCAGAAGAACTTGCTGCACAAGAAACTTTACCACCTAGAACAGAGGATCAGATTAAGCTGGATGAACAAGTAATAAACATCCTATTAATCGGAGAAGAAGCAATTGGTAGTGGAAATGCCAATGGTAGATCTGATAGTATGATGATCGCAAGTTTGAATACAGAATATAAAACATTAAAATTGGTGTCTATTATGCGGGATTGTTATGTTTCTATTCCAGGATATCGGGATAACAAATTGAATGCAGCATTTTCTCATGGAGGGGGAGAGTTGCTTGCAAGTACAATTGAACAGAATTTCGGAATACAATTAGATGGTTATGTCCGAGTAAATTTTGCAGGTTTCCGAAAATTAATTGATGAATTAGGTGGTGTGGAAATCGAACTTACAGAAGTAGAGGCACAGTATTTGAATACAACGAATTACATTAGTGATAAAAGTCAGAGAAATGTAGTTCCAGGTAAACAAATTGCCACAGGAACTCAGGCACTTGGATATTGCCGTGTTAGAAAAAGAGCAGCGATTAATGGCGAGAATGATGACTTTGGTAGAACATATAGACAAAGAGCAGTACTTTCACAAGTTTATTCCAAGGTAAAAGATTTAAGTGTAGTTGATGCTGTAAGTCTGGTTAATCAATTATTACCATATGTTTCAACTAACATAAAGAAAATGGATATTTTAAATTATGCGAAAGCTGTTTTACAAATGGGAATTCCTGAAATTGAACAAAAGCGAATTCCAATCAATGGAGCTTATACAGGTCAGACATTGTATTGCGGAGCTTCTTTAGTGCTGGATTTCGACACAAACAATAGAGAATTATGGAATTTCATTTATGGAGATGGTGTAGGGGATATAATCACTATCCATCCACAGGCTGTGGTTCCAGTGACAACTTATAATCCAAGTCCACGAACTTATGCACCTTATGTACCAGCAGCAACAAAAGCACCTACTGTGGCAAGAACACCAGTGGTAACAGAGCAGCCAGCCAACCCAATAGATAATTCAACAATAGCCCCAGTAGTAACAAATGAACCAAAACCAACCAAAGCCCCAGTGGTAACGAAAGCACCAGTAATAACAAAAGCACCAGTAATAACAAAAGCACCAGAACCAACCAAAGCCCCAGTGGTAACAAAGGCCCCAGTACCAACAAAAGTTCCAGAAGAACCCAAAAATGATGATGATGATGGTACAATAGGATAAGTATTTTGGAAAGAGTATTTGTATAAATGGTGATAAGGTGGGTAACTGTAATTGCAGTTACCCATTTATATTATGATAGGAGTGATGAGTATGGGAAAAAGACAAGACCAGGCAGAACAACTATTTCGAGAAGGGTATAATTGTTCCCAGTCTGTATTTTTGGCATTTTCGGATATATATGGGTTGGATCAGGAATTGGCACTTCGTATATCAAGTTCATTTGGTGCTGGAATGGGAAGAATGAGAGAAGTATGTGGGACAGTATCAGGAATGCTTTTAGTTGCGGGACTAGAATGTGGCACTATCAAGGGAAGAGATCCCGAAGGAAAAAAAGCAAATTATGATACAGTACAAAGATTGGCAACAGAGTTTAAAAAAAAGAGTGGTGGGTCTATTATTTGCAGGGAGCTATTAGGGTTAGATAAAAAGAAAGATTTTACAGATACAAAGCCAGAGGAAAGAACAGAGAATTATTACAAAAAAAGACCATGTATTCAACTAATACGTGAGGCAGCAGGAATCCTGGAAGAATATTTAGGCTTAGATGAAAATGGAAAATCAAATGTAAGTAATTGCTAGTAGCGAAAAGTGGAGAATTTACTTGACAAAAAAAATAAGAATGCATATAATGAAAATCAGTAAGAGAATGATATATTGTGAGAATGCATAGATGAGAAGAGTAGGATATGGAATATTTCAGAGAGAAGCAGATATGGTGTGATTGCTTTAATAGGATATATCTGAAGACCACCTCGGAGTAGCTGTAAACCAGCTCGGTGACACCGTTATAGTCAGAATGAAGTGGTTATAGTTATCTAACTATAATAAGAAGGGTGGAACCGCGGTATTTCGTATATTCGTCCCTTTCGGTATTTTACCGAAAGGGACTTTTTTGCTTTATAGGCAAAGTTTGTCCTATAAAGCAAAAACGCTCCGCTGGGGATGTGCACAGATGCGTAAGGAATATTGTTGCAAAAAACATGCAACACGCATCTGGCACGCAAAGTGTGCAATCCCCTCATAAGTGAGGGGTTAAGGGAAGTTGATGTGGGATTACCCACTTTGTTCAATGTTTGAAAGGAGTAAAAAGAGATGAAGATTGTTTTAAAAGATGGAACACAAAAAGAATATCAGAATCCGATGTCCGTTTTAGATATTGCCAGTGATATTAGTGAGGGTTTGGCAAGAATGGCAACTGCAGGAATGGTAAATGGGCAGGTTGTAGATTTACGCCATGTAGTAAAAGAGGATTGTGAACTCAGTATTTTAACGTTTCAGGATAAAGAAGGGGCTGCAGCATATCGTCATACCACTTCCCATATTCTTGCAGAAGCTGTAAAGAGATTGTATCCAAATGCAAAATTAGCAATTGGACCTTCTATTGATGATGGATTTTATTATGATTTTGATTGTGAACCTTTTGATAGAGAGGCTTTAGATAAAATTGAAGCAGAAATGAAAAAGGTAATCAAGGAGGGAGCAAAAATTGACAGATTTACTCTTCCAAGAGAAGAGGCTATTGCATTGATGAAAGAAAAAGATGAGCCATACAAAGTTGAATTAATTGAGGATTTGCCAGAAGGTGAAGAGATTTCTTTCTATCAGCAGGGAGAATTTGTGGATTTATGTGCAGGACCTCATTTAATGAGTACAAAGGGAGTTAAGGCATTTAAGCTCATATCTTCATCTGGTGCATACTGGAGAGGTGATGAAAAGAATAAGATGCTTACACGTATTTATGGTACTGCATTTACTAAGAAAGCGGATTTAGATGCTTATATGGAACACTTAGAAGATATCAAAAAGCGTGATCATAATAAACTTGGAAGAGAAATGGAATTATTTACTACCGTTGATGTAATTGGACAGGGATTGCCGCTTCTTATGCCAAAAGGTACAAAAATGATCCAGACTTTACAAAGATGGATTGAGGATGAGGAGGAAAAACGTGGCTATGTACGTACAAGAACTCCGCTTATGGCAAAGAGTGATTTGTATCGCATTTCCGGGCATTGGGATCATTATCAGGATTCCATGTTTATTCTTGGAGATGAAGAAAAGGATAAAGAAGTATTTGCACTTCGTCCAATGACATGTCCTTTCCAGTATTATGTATATAAAGCAAGCCAGAAGTCTTATAGAGATTTGCCACTCCGTTATGGAGAGACATCCACCTTGTTCCGTAAAGAAGAATCAGGAGAAATGCATGGATTGACAAGAGTCCGCCAGTTTACTATTTCAGAGGGGCATTTGATTGTAAGACCAGATCAGATGGACGAGGAATTTAAGGGATGTTTGGATTTAGCAAGGCACTGTCTTAGAACTTTAGGCGTAGAAGAGGATGTAACTTACCGCTTGTCAAAATGGGATCCTAATAATAAAGAAAAATATATTGGAACTGCAGAAGTATGGGAAGAGACACAACAAAGAATTCGTAATGTGTTGAATGAATTAGAAATTCCATTCTATGAAGAAGAAGGAGAAGCTGCTTTCTATGGTCCTAAAGTAGACATTCAAGCGAAAAATGTATATGGAAAAGAGGATACAATGATTACCATTCAATGGGATGCTATTTTAGCAGAACAATTTGATATGTATTATGTAGACCAGAATGGAGATAAAGTTCGTCCATATATTATTCACAGAACCAGCATGGGATGTTATGAAAGAACACTTGCATGGTTAATTGAAAAATATGCAGGCTTGTTCCCAACATGGTTATGTCCAGAGCAAGTCCGTATCTTGCCGATTTCTGAAAAGTATCATGATTATGCAAAAACAGTGGAAGAAAAGCTTAAAGAGAATGGAATTCTTTGTACTGTAGATCAACGTTCTGAAAAGATTGGATATAAAATCCGTGAAACAAGGCTTGCAAGAGTGCCATATATGTTGGTTGTAGGACAGAAAGAGGAAGAAGAGGGTTTGGTGTCTGTACGCAGCCGTTATTTAGGGGATGAAGGACAAAAGTCTTTAGATGTCTTTATTGACGAAATATGCAAAGAAATTCGTACAAAAGAGATTCGTAAGGTTGAGGAACAAAATAAATAAAACTATTGACAATATATAATAGTTATGATAAACTATTACAGTTGTTAAAAAGAATATGATATACAAGCAGAGTATCCACTCTCACCTAAGGACGCAAGGGGCAGTTACTTAGGTCAGGTTTCAAATTATTAGAAGGAACAATTGAGATAATACGTGGATAGTGTGTGCTGTCCACGTTTTTTGTTTAATTGGATGCATTATTAGTTGTCTGGTTAGATAAAAATGAATGCACATTTATGTATTCTAAAGTATGATATTATATGCTTGTAAGGAGAGAAGAGCTGCCTAAGTATAGGTGTAAGTTCTAAGTTATGAAACAATGTGATGGAGGTGCACAACTATTAGCGAATTAATGATTAATGAACAGATTAGAGATAGGGAAGTACGATTGATTGGAGAAGACGGTGAGCAGTTAGGTGTTATGTCTTCAAAAGATGCGATGAAGCTTGCCCGTGAAGCTGATTTGGACTTGGTGAAGATTGCACCAAATGCAAAACCACCAGTTTGTAAGATTGTGGATTATGGTAAGTATCGTTACGAGCTGGCTCGTAAAGAAAAAGAAGCAAAGAAGAAACAAAAAGTTACAGAAGTGAAAGAGATTCGTCTATCTCCTAATATTGATGTGAATGATTTAAATACCAAAGCAAATCAAGTAAGAAAATTTCTTTCTAAGGGAGATAAGGTAAAAGTTGCCCTGCGTTTCCGTGGTCGTGAAATGGCACATATGGGAGTGGGCAAACAGATACTAGAAGACTTCTTTAAGAAATTAGAAGACGTTGCAGTGATTGAAAAACCTGCAAAGTTGGAAGGAAGAAGTATGATTATGTTTTTGGGAGAAAAAAGATAAGATGCAGAGTATGCATAAGACAATTAACAGAGTCGTCATAAGATGAAATCTGGAATAGTTGTTTACCATATTTAAGAAACAAAACCATTAGTTTTGAAAGAACAAGGAGGAAATATTATGCCAAAATTAAAAACAAAAAGAGCAGCAGCAAAGCGTTTTAAAGTAACAGGAACAGGTAAATTAAAAAGAAATAAAGCATACAAAAGACATATCTTAACTAAGAAATCTGCAAAAGTTAAGAGAAATCTTAGAAAAGCTACTACTGTAGATGCAACTAATGTTAAGACAATGAAGAAAATTTTACCATATTTATAATTTGGTAGATTAAGTAAGGAGGAACGTTATATGGCAAGAGTAAAAGGCGGATTGAACGCTAAGAAAAAACACAATAGAGTATTAAAATTAGCAAAAGGTTATAGAGGAGCTCGTTCTAAACAGTACAGAGTTGCAAAACAGTCTGTAATGAGAGCATTAACAGAATCTTTCGCAGGTAGAAAGCAGAGAAAGAGACAATTTAGACAATTATGGATTGCCCGTATCAATGCTGCAGCAAGAATGAATGGATTATCATACAGCAAGTTTATGTATGGATTAAAGTTAGCAGATGTTCAGGTGAATAGAAAAATGTTATCTGAAATGGCTATCAATGATCCAGAAGGATTTACAGCATTAGTAGAAGTTGCTAAAGGAAAATTAGCGTAACTTGTTGATTAAAGTATACTTAATCTCCCTTCATTTGATTTAAAAATTTGGAGGGAGTATTTTATTGTGTAAGTCTGGCACAGTTATATGAATATAAAATGTGGGATAAGTAACACTTGGGCTTATAATGATACCATTGAAAATGGTATAAAAATTATTGGGAAAGGAATACGACTAAGATGAAAAAATTTACAACAGGAGTAATTATCGCAATGATGAGTGTGGTAATTACTTCATGTGGCACTACAACTGGAAATAGAGATGCAGAAGTACAGACTACCCAAGAGGTAACTGCGGCACCAACTATAGAACCTACAGAGGAACCAAAAGTTTTGATCGATCTAAAGAAGAAAGCTGAGATTACATCTGATGTGAATATGAAAGTAAATAGTGTTTCAAAGAAAGCAAAGATTACATCAGGTATGTTGTACTATAAACCAAAAAAAGAGGGGAATACATTTGCTATTATAAATGTTACCTTGAAAAATACGAAAGATGATTCAACATCTTTTAGCTTGGGATATTTTCAGTTAATTGGTCCAGATGGGGAAGAATATATTCCAACTTTGATAACTAGCAGTAAAACGGATGATTACGATTTGATATCAAATAATCGTTTCATGGATGCTAATTATAAAAAAACGGGATGTCTTTTTTTTGAGGTTCCAAAGGATATAAAAGTGAAAAAATGTGAACTGCGTTATAATGGTGATGGAATACCATCCAATACATATTTTAAATTAAAATAGTTAATATACTTTTCTGTAGCTGAATGTAATAAATTAGAAAAAAATCTTGACAGTTAATTGAAAATGTGATATCCTATACTATGTTAGTGAATGGGTCACTAAGATATATTCCTCGATAGCTCAATGGTAGAGCACACGGCTGTTAACCGTGGGGTTGTTGGTTCGAGCCCAACTCGGGGAGTTTTTCTATTTAGAATAGAAAATGCGGAGTTGCTGGAATTGGCAGACAGGCATGACTAAGGATCATGTGTCTCTGAGACGTGTGGGTTCAAGTCCCATACTCCGCAGTGTATAAAAAAGAATCTGTTATAAGGATTCTTTTTTATTTTATAGGAAAGTTTGGCCTATAAAGTAAAAACGCTCCGCTTGGGATGTGCATAGATGCGTAAGGAGAATGGTTGCCCCAAATATGCAACACACATCTGGCACGCAAAGTGTGCAATCCCTCAAAATTGGAGGGGCAGGGGAGTTGATGTGGGCTTGCCCACTTTGTTCTATTGTAAATAATAGATTTTTGAGTAAGAGATTTTTATGTAACAGTTTCAGGCAGGTCTGTGCATTTACTGCGTTGACCATAAGAACACGTAGAATACTGTTGCTTTTTTTATTGTTTAATGAGCTTGGTGTTTAGGTATAATGGGATAAATTATGGTTATACTGTACAATAGAAAAAGATTTTAGTGTAAATGAAATAAAAAACTATTATAACAGGGTATCAAGAACATATTACAAAAGAATTAAATCTTTTTTAAAAAAGTGTTTGACATTGTTAAGAATGTATGATATTATAATGTCATAGGAAATGAGTAAGTGCTGTATCAAAGAGTACCCCCTCTAATTGTTACATTTAAAAGCCTTATTCATTGTGTCCCCCCTTAGACCCTATAACCCCTAATACCCCTCATATAATTATGAAGAAAATGTTACATAGTAGATTGTTTTGTAGTCAGCGTATTACAAAAAGTCATCTATGTAACATTTTTTTGTTTAGAAATTTAAGCTATACTTTTTTACTTTATAGAAAAATTCGTCCTATAAAGTAAAAATGTTCCGCTTTGGATGTACACACATGCGTAAGGAGAATTGTTGCAAAAAACATGCAACACGCATCTGACACGCAAAGTGTGCACCCCCTCAAGAATGAGGGGCAGGGGATTTGATGTGGGCTTGTCCACTTTGTTCTAATATAAGATAAACTTCCTTTGTCAGAACATATATTGAAAAAAGTATGTTTATTTAGCAATATTCAGGATAAACTATAATATACAAGTACACAGGAAGGTGTTAGAAAATTCTATTTTATGAATAATTTTACATTTTGACGAAAAAACCCGTTTTTTTTGTGAAAGGATTGGAAAAAACGATATCATATTATGTATTGTAGAAATGAAAAATATAAGATATAATGTTTAAAGTATGAATAGTTAAGAATTATGCCAAAGAGTTTTGATTATTCATAAGACAGAAAGATTTAGAAAATTTATAAGGAAGAGGTAATTATAAGATGAGAAAAACAAAAATGATATGTACCGCAGGACCATCTCTTGATCATGATGATGAAGTAATGAAACAAATGATGTTAAATGGAATGAACTGTATGAGAACAAACTTCTCTCACGGTGACCATGAAGAGCATAAAGGTCGTATGGACAAGATTAAAAGACTTCGTAAAGAAACAGGTTTAAACATTCCATTCCTTTTGGATACAAAAGGACCAGAGATTCGTTTAAAAACATTTGAAGAAGGTTCTGTTGTATTAGAAAAGGGTCAGACTTTCACATTTAAGGCTGGAGATATGCCAGGTAACAAAGACTTTGTTTGTCTTTCTTATGATGGTCTTGCAAATGATGTAAAGCCAGGAAATCTTATCTTAATTGATGATGGTAAAGTTGGTTTGGATGTTGTAGAAGTAAAAGGAAGCGATGTAGTCTGTAAAGTACAGAATACAGCAAAGATTTCAGATAAAAAGAGTGTGAATGTTCCTAACGTATCTATTAAACTTCCATATCTTACAGAAAAAGATAAGAGTGATATTATTTTTGGTGTTTCTCAGGGAATTGATTTTGTAGCAGCTTCTTTTGTTAGAAAGCCAGAGGATGTAACAGCTATTCGTCAGATTTTAGATGAGAATGGTGGAAAAGATGTTATGATTATCTCTAAGATTGAAAATATGGAAGGTATTGAGAATTTAGATGAAATCATGGATTTATCAGATGGTATTATGGTTGCACGTGGAGATTTGGGTGTAGAAGTTCCATATCATTTATTACCTTCTTACCAGAAAATGATTATTGATAAATGTTATAGAAAAGGTAAATTAGTTGTAACAGCAACTCAGATGTTAGAGACTATGACAAGTAATCCTCGCCCTACAAGAGCAGAGGTTTCTGATGTGGCAAATGCTATTTATGATAATACATGTTGTACTATGTTGTCTGGAGAAACAGCAAATGGTGATTATTCTGCAGCAGCTGTTAAGACAATGGCTGAGATTGCACTTAGTACAGAAAAATCTATTGATTATAAAGAGTGGTTCCATCAACATCAGTTACAGCTTGGTAATGATACAACAAATGCAATTGCTAACGCAGCAATTGATGCAGCTCATAGTTTAGATGCAAAAGCTATTGTTGTATTAACAAGATCTGGAAAGACAGCATGGAATTTATCTGCATATCGTCCAGCTTGCCCAATTATTGCAGCAACAGTTAGTGAAAGAGGAGCAAGACAGCTTAACTTAGCATGGGGAGTAACTTCAATTAAATCTGAAGAAGTGGATTCTTCTGATAAATTGTTTACTTATGCAGTAGAAAAGGCAGTAGAGACAGAGAGATTATCAGAAGGCGATGTTATTGTAATCGTTGCTGGTGGTTCTCTTCAGGAAGGTGCACCTGCTGATATGATTAAAATTAAAAAAATTACAAAATCAGATTTAAACAAATAATAAAATCTGTACTGAAAATAAGTACGGACACCACGAAATATATGGTGTCCGTATTTCTTTGTATCATAAGAAAGTACTCTGCATTTTCTATGATACAAAAAGTAATTATATGGGCTTGCCCACTTTGTTCTATCAAACAGAGTAATTAGCTTTTATTCATGGTGTCTGTGTCAAAAAGACGTTACCCGATAGTAAACATGTAAAGTTTCATTTATGGTGGTACAGTAAGCTGCATGAGTGTTTACTATATATTAATAAGAAATGGAGGAAGAATAGGTGGCAGATTTAAAAAAGGAGATAGAAAAGAGAAGAACCTTTGCAATTATTTCTCACCCGGATGCTGGAAAAACTACATTAACAGAAAAGTTATTACTATATGGAGGTGCAATCAATCTGGCTGGTTCGGTTAAAGGGCGAAAAACTGCAAAACATGCGGTATCAGACTGGATGGAGATAGAAAAAGAGAGAGGAATTTCGGTTACCTCTTCTGTTCTGCAATTTAACTATGATGGATATTGTATTAATATTCTTGATACACCAGGACATCAGGATTTCTCAGAAGATACTTACCGTACTCTTATGGCGGCAGATTCTGCAGTGATGGTGATAGATGGATCTAAGGGAGTGGAAGCACAGACAATTAAGCTTTTTAAAGTATGTGTCATGCGTGGTATTCCTATTTTTACTTTTATCAATAAAATGGATAGAGAGGCAAACGATCCGTTTGCGTTGATTGATGAAATTGAAGAAGTTCTTGGCATCCGTACCTGCCCGATTAACTGGCCTATTGGTTCTGGCAAGAACTTTAAAGGTGTTTATGACAGAGAAACAAAGAACATATCCCGGTTTACGGCAGCCAATAATGGACAAAAAGAAGTGGATACCATTCAAGTATCCTTAGGAGATGCCAGTTTGGATGAACTAATTGGAAAGGAAAATCATGATACATTAGTTGAAGAAATTGAATTATTAGATGGTGCAAGTGATGAATTGGATATGGAGAAAGTGAGCCAAGGGAAATTGTCACCAGTTTTTTTTGGATCTGCATTAACCAATTTTGGTGTACAAACATTTTTGGAACACTTTCTTGCTATGACAAGCAGTCCTTTGCCTAGAAAGGCAGAAGAAGGAGAAATTGATGCTTGTAGTGAAGATTTTTCTGCATTTGTATTTAAAATTCAAGCAAATATGAATAAAGCTCATAGAGACAGAATTGCTTTTATGCGTATCTGTTCTGGAAAGTTTACTGCTGGAATGGAAGTGTATCATACACAAGGGGGAAAGAAGATTCGCCTTTCTCAGCCACAGCAGATGATGGCACAGGAAAGAAAACATATTGAAGAGGCGTATGCAGGAGATATAATAGGTGTATTTGATCCAGGAATTTTTTCTATTGGAGATACTTTGTGTAAAACAGGAAGAAAAATCCAATATGAAGGGATACCTACTTTTGCACCAGAACATTTTGCTAAGGTTCGCCAAGTAGATACCATGAAGAGAAAACAATTTATCAAGGGAATTGAACAGATAGCACAAGAAGGAGCCATTCAAATATTCCAAGAATTTAATACAGGAATGGAAGAGATTATTGTTGGAGTGGTAGGTGTGCTACAGTTTGATGTGTTAAAATATCGTCTGGAAAATGAATATAATGTGGAAATTAGGATGGAAACCTTACCTTATGAACATATACGATGGATTGTAAACAAAGAAGTGGATGTAAGTGCTTTAAGCGTAACTTCAGATACGAAGAAAATTAAAGATCTGAAAGGTAATCCATTGCTTATTTTTGCACATCCGTGGAGTGTCAAAACCGTGTTAGAAAGAAATGAGGGACTGGAGCTTAGTGAATTTGGTAATGTGTAATTGAACATATAAAAAAGAACGTCCACACCTGACGTTCTTTTTTATTTTGGAAAGAAACCGCAGCATAGTTTCTTTTCCTATTTTGAATATTTTCATAACACATAAATCGTGTAGAAAAATAAATATAATGTTCTATATAAATAAATTAAGCAATCTTATTTACAGCTTGTGCTAAACGGGAAATCTTTCTTGATGCATTCTTTTTGTGATATACACCTTTGCTTGCAGCTTTATCGATTTCAACTGTAGCAGCTTTAAGAGCAGCAGCAGCAGCTTCTTTGTCCTTTGCAGCAACAGCAGCTTCTACTTTTTTAATAGAAGTCTTTACTTTAGAACGAATTGCTTTATTTCTTGCAGTTTTTGTTTCGATAACTTTAATTCTTTTCTTTGCAGATTTGATGTTTGCCAATTTTCTACACCTCCAAATATAATCACTGTTTTCTTGTGTTTTGTCTTTCCTTAACCCAGACACGGACGAATTAAGGAAATAGACTAATTAATTTTAGTATATATTTTCCATTCTGTCAATACATAATTTTTTCAATTTGTGAAAAAATAGTAATAATTCAGGTAGGTAGAAGGTTTTACATTTTATTTTTCATCTAAGGAGGATAAATAATGAAGCGGACAGATTTGGCATTGGAAGAAAAAGAAAGTATAGAAGGAAATAAAGAAATTGCAGGTGTCGTATTAGAACAAGAAACCATGGAGGATGGGAAAGTTAAAATCTCAAAGGTAGAAATTAAAGACAAACATGGTAGTGAAGTAATGAGAAAACCTATGGGTTCTTATATTACAATTGAAACCAAAGATGTGGATTTGGAAAGTATGAAAGAAATTACATGCAGCCAGCTAAAAAAACTTTTTGGCAATTCAGAAAAAAGAAAAATTATGGTGGTAGGGCTTGGCAATCGTGAAATTACACCAGATGCGTTAGGACCAAAAGTAATTGATCAATTATTTGTAACCAGACATTTAATTCGGGAATTTGGAAAAGAGTTTCAGAAAAGAAATCATTTTTTAGAAATGTGTGCTTTAGCACCTGGGGTTATGGCTCAGACTGGTATGGAGAGTAGAGAGATTTTACAAGGAATTATAAAAAATATAACACCTGATGTGGTTATTGTAATAGATGCACTAGCTGCCAGAAACGTAGGCAGGGTAAATCGAACCATTCAAATCACAGATACAGGGATCTGTCCAGGAGCAGGAGTAGGGAACAATCGAAAAGCATTGAATAAAGAAACATTGGGAGTAGAGGTGATTGCAATTGGAGTACCTACTGTTGTAGATGCAGAAACTATTGTGGAAGATAGGGTGGAAGAAAGTCTTTTACAGGCAGGATTTTCTGAGGAGGAAGTACAGGTATTTCTAAAAGAAATTCGTTTTCGGAAAGAACAAAATATGTTTGTGACAACAAAAGATGTAGATGAAGAAATAAATAAAATGAGTGAAATTATTTCGGAAGCAATTAACCAGTTATGTTGTGAAAAAGTATCTTAAGGATTGTTTTCAAGTAATTAGCATAAAGAGGAAAGAAATTCATAATTTTATTATAAGAATCATAAACTGAATAGTATAAAGTACACAGATTATCTTGAACATGGGGTATTTAGAATAATAGAAAGTTATGGTAAAAGTTCAGACAGGTCTGTGCATTTACTGCACTGATAATAAGAACATTTAGAACAGGGATGGAATTGACAATTCTATATGTGAGTCTTGTCAAATTTTATAACTGTTTAGCCTAAGGACTGAATGTTTACAAATTATGTAAGTAACACAGGAATTTCCAAGACAAGGGGGAAGTTAATGTTTAGAAAGAAAAAACGATTAATCATGACAGGTATTGTGATGATATTAGCACTATTTATTGGGACAAGACAAGGAAAACTATTTTTAGGTGCAAAAGGGGAAGAGGAAATTAGCAAATATGTTTTTAACCGTTTTTTAATGGAAGGCTATGGCAATAAAGTAAAAAAAATAAATAATAGTAAATATGGAATATGGATGTTGGGGGATATGCAAAAGAAAGGGCAACTTTTAGAGTTATGCTATAATCAAAACCAGATTTATGTAGATAAAAAAGATTTGAAAAAAATGGAGAAGGAAAATAAAGAGGCAGCAAAAGAAGAAAACTGGATTGTGCGGGAAGAAAGTGCATTGGAAGAAATGATGAAAGAAAAAGAAGAGAGTCAAAAGTTAGAGGCTGCAAAGACAAAAGAAAAAGAAGAAACAACAACTGAAAAGAAAAATGCATTGGTAGAACAGTTGAAGAAAAATAAAACAGTAAACTTTTTGATAGATAACTTTTATATTGTGGATTCTACCACTTGTATTGATAAATCTGTTTTTAAAGTAGAGGAATTTTTGAAAAAGGATTTTTCAATTAAAAAGACAGATAAACCTCAAATACTTATTTTTCATACACATGCTGGGACAGAATATTTTGCAGATGGGAGAGAAAAAAAGGACTCTATTGTAGCAACAGGAACATATCTGGCACAAATTTTAGAGGAGGAATATGGATATCAAGTAATACATGATGAAACGAAGTTTGATTATATAAATGGGAAAGCAGATAGAAATAAGGCATATTCACAAGCACTTACTGCTATTACAAAGACTTTGAAGGATAACCCGTCCATAGAGGTTGTGATTGATTTACATAGAGATGGTGTGAATAGCAATCTTAGACGTGTGACAGAAATTGATGGAAAACCTACTGCACAGTTTATGATTTTTAACGGATTAAGTAGAAATAAAAATGGAAATATTTCTTATTTATATAACCCCAATTTAGAAGGAAATCTGGCGTTCGGATTACAAGTTAAACTAAAGGCAATGGAGTTGTATCCTGATTTAACAATAAGGAATTATCTGAAAGGATACCGGTATAATATGCATTTAAGGGAGCGGTTTTTGCTTATTGAACTTGGAAATGAAAATACAACAGTAAAAGAGGCAAGAAATACGATGCCTTGTCTTGCGAAAGTCCTACATGAAGTGCTAGAATAGGTGTGATGGTAAGGAATAAATATAATAGAAATTAGTTATACTAGTAAAACCAAAAAGGAAAGGTATGAAAAGAGTATGAGTGCATTATTTGAGGAAATAAAACCATATATGGACAAAGGAATGGCAGCAAAGGCAGCCCTGACTCTTTTAGAATGGGACCAAGAAACACTGGCACCTCCTATGGCAGATGAATGGACGGCAAAAGTGGTGGGAGGATTGTCAAATATCTATTTGGAATCATTGGTAAATGATGATGTAAAGAAAAAGTTAGAAAAACTTCAAAATGAGAGAGAGTTTTCCCAGTTATCTGTAATAGAACAGGCAATTGTAAAAGAATGGGAGAATGTAATACAACAATTGGATCCTATTCCACAGAAGGAATATCAAGCATATACCGAATTAGTGGCAAGGGCTGGGAATATATGGGCGAAGGCAAAGGAGAAAAATGATTTTCGTGTATTTTGCCCATATTTAAAAGAAATAGTGGAATATAAAAGAAAATTTGCTATGTATCGAAAGAAAGCAAGAAAAGATAGAAAAATAGAATTATATGATATATTATTAGAAGATTATGAACCAGGATTTACAATAGAGAAGTTAGACAGTTTTTTTGAAGAAATAAAGAAAGAGCTTGTGCCTTTTATTCAAAAAGTGGTTAAAAAAGGTAGTAAAAAGAATTATAGGTTGCCAAGAGCAAAATATAATATAGAAAAGCAACAGGAATTTTGTAAATGGCTTGCTGGATATGTAGGTTTTGATTTTAGTAAAGGAGTATTAGGAGAAAGTGAACATCCCTTTAGTACAAACCTTCATAATCATGATGTAAGAATTAGTGATCATTATTATGAAGAGAACTTAGAGAGTGCTATTTTTTCTATTATTCATGAGACAGGACATGCTTTGTATGAGTTTGGCATTGATAGTGAAATTACTATGACTTTGGTAGGCTTTGGAACATCAATGGGAATGCATGAATCCCAGTCCAGATTTTATGAAAATATTATTGGGCGTAGTGAGAGTTTTTGGAAACCAATTTATATAAAGCTCCAAGAGACATTTCCAGAACAGCTTCAGAATGTTCCTATAGAGGATTTTATTCAGGCAATTAACCGTGTAGAGCCAGGAATGATTAGAACAGAAGCAGATGAATTAACATACAGTCTACATGTGCTGGTACGTTATGAAGCGGAAAAGATGCTTTTGTCAAAAGAAATAGAAGTAGAAGATCTGCCGGGAGTGTGGAATGAAAAATATGAGGAATATCTAGGTGTATCACCAGATAGTGATAAAAATGGTGTGCTACAGGATGTTCATTGGTCCTGTGGGGATTTTGGATATTTCCCTTCGTATGCATTGGGAACAGCAGTGTCTGCACAAATTTACAAGAATATGCAAGAGGTTATGCCCGTAGAAGAGTATTTAGAAAATGGAAATCTTTTGCCTATACGTGATTATTTGAAAGAACACATTTATCAATATGGAAAGAGAAAGAATACTAATGAGATATTGGAAGAAATGACAGGGGAAGAGTTTAATGCCTCCTATTACATTCAATATTTAAAGGAAAAATATTCAAAATTGTATGATATCAATGGGGAATGAAAAAGTGGGGGAGAGTTTTAATTTACCTAATAGAACTGCATCAGAAAGAAGGTTACAGCCTGATACAGTTCTATATATTTTTAAGAAAGTGTAACAAGAAAATCCTTTAGTTTGTCTACTTGGAGTTGTCCTGGAGCAGATGATTTTGTAAGAGAACCAAAGGTAATAGCAGAACCAAATGTACCACCGCTAATGCGGCTTATTATACCTAGTTTTCCCATAGACATAGTAACAACAGGAATATTTAGGGAACTTTCAGCTTTAACAGTTGCAGAAAGCAAGGTAACTACATCCGTTGCAGTCTGGGGCATTAGGGCAATTTTGGCAATGTCTGCCCCCAATTCTTCCATAGCAGCCAAACGGGATAAAATAATAGATTCCTCTGGAGTTTTGGAAAAATCATGATTTGAAAAAACAATCTTTACACCTGTATGATGTAATTGGTTAACAAAAGCTGTTAATTCTTCTGTGTTAGATGTACAAAAGAGTTCTAAATCAATCATATCAACAAGGTTACTTTGGGCAAGTGTAAGGTTTAATTTTTTATAGTCAGAAAATGTAATATCCTGTTCACCACCTTCTTTTTTTGTACGGAAGGTAAATAAAAGAGGAAAATCAGGAAGGGTATGACGAATCAATTTTGCTAGTTCTGTCATAAATTCTAAATTCCCAGCTTCTGGAAGAAAATCGCCTCTCCACTCAATTAAGTCAATATCTGCACGATTCTTATATTGTGCCAGCTCCTTTTGTAATTCTTTCTTTGAAGATGCAACAATAGGAACACATATTTTTGGAATACCATTTCCAATAATGAGATTTCTTAGCTTTAATGGTTTCATATAAATCTCCTTTCATAGTCCAATCTAGTTTAGGTAATTGTGAAGGTGTTTAAACTGTTATCAATATAGCAAAAAAGAACTGGAAAAGCAATAAAATTTCTTGACGAAGACTATAAAAAAGAGGTAAGATATGGGTATATGAAATAGTAATGTCTGCAAAGCAGGTATCACTATAAAGGAAAGGGGCAAATATGCTATGCAGGAAAAAAGAAGATCCAAAAGACTTCCTATTACTTTACAATTAGAGATTTCCCAGTTATTTAAGCAGGATAATGTAAAGGTTTCAAATGTAGATGCACCAATTGAGGTAATCAATATTTCAAGACATGGAGTAGGCTTTAAATCAAAGAGTGTTCTGCCACTTGATTATTATTTTAATGCAAAGATGTCCATTGGAGATACAGAGAATGTATTGTATTGTGTTGTGAAAATTATCCGTATTGATGCTGACGGCGAGAACAATGTATATGGATGTGAATTTGTAGGAATGGCACCAATATTTAATTACATATTTGAAGAATATGAGAAAACAGTTACAGAGTAAACTGACATGTTGCCTTTGGCGACTTCGCTACAAATGAAAGTTCAATTACTCTGCACTATTAGTAAAATATTAAAGTTGCTATAAAGAGAAAATTAGTTATAGCAGCTTTTTTTATGATAAAAATATGCAATAAGAGCTTGTAATATATAGATGAGAGACACGGATAAGTACTCCCAGTTGCGATGCCAATGGGGCTGTAATAGAATATGTAAATATTTGGTAACACTTCAGGTGAGTCTTGCACACCCCGCTGTGTAAGACCGTAAGAAAAACTAAAACGGGATAAGGATTGGGCAATTTATAATGTGAAGCTTGCCCAATTCTATGTAACAGGTCAGCATTTGGCTGAACTGTTACGATATTTGAGGTTAATAAGGTAAGAATAATAAATTAGATTTTTAATACAAATAAAGAAAGAATAAGAAAACGAGAGAAAATAAGAGAAAATAGGAGAAATACAATAATAATCAATTGAATCATAAAAATTTAAAAGTTGATTTTGAGATAGGAAACGATTACTATAGGTTATAGTGATTAGCACTCATATAAAAAGAGTGCTAATAATGTAGAAAATAGTCATAGAATTTAAAGGAGGATATCATTATGAAACTAGTACCATTAGGAGATAAAGTCGTATTAAAACAGTTGGAAGCTGAGGAAACTACAAAATCTGGAATTGTATTGCCAGGTCAGGCACAAGAAAAGCCACAGCAGGCAGAAGTTATTGCAGTAGGACCAGGCGGAGTGGTTGATGGCAAAGAAGTAACTATGCAGGTAAAAGTGGGAGACAAGGTAATTTATTCTAAATATGCAGGAACGGACGTAAAGTTAGAGGATGAAAACTTTATAATTGTAAAACAGAATGATATTGTAGCTGTTGTTGAAGACTAAAACAGAGAAAATTATTATTCTAAAATAGATGAAGTAATAAAAAAATAGAACTGAAAACATATAGAAAATAGATTAAAAGGAGGATTTTCAATCATGGCAAAGGAAATTAAATTTGGTGCAGACGCAAGAACAGCCCTAGAAGCAGGTGTGAATCAATTAGCAGATACAGTAAAGGTAACTTTAGGACCAAAAGGAAGAAATGTTGTCCTTGATAAATCATTTGGAGCACCACTTATTACAAATGACGGTGTTACTATTGCAAAAGAAATAGAATTAGAAGATGCTTTTGAAAATATGGGAGCACAGTTAGTAAAAGAGGTTGCTACTAAAACAAATGATGTTGCTGGAGATGGAACAACAACAGCTACTGTATTGGCACAGGCAATGATAAATGAAGGTATGAAGAACCTTGCAGCAGGAGCAAATCCAATTGTACTACGTAAAGGTATGAAGAAAGCTACAGATTGTGCAGTAGAAGCAATCAAAGGAATGAGTGCAAAGGTAACTGGAAAAGAACAGATTGCGAAGGTTGCAGCAATTTCTGCAAGTAATGAAGAAGTAGGACAGATGGTTGCAGATGCAATGGAAAAGGTATCAAATGATGGAGTAATTACCATTGAAGAATCTAAGACTATGCTTACAGAATTAGATTTAGTGGAAGGTATGCAGTTTGATCGTGGATATATTTCAGCATATATGGCAACCGATATGGATAAAATGGAAGCTAACCTTGAAAATCCATATATTTTAATTACAGATAAAAAGATTTCAAATATTCAGGAAATTTTACCATTGTTAGAGAGCATTGTACAATCTGGTGCAAAACTACTTATTATTGCAGAAGATGTAGAAGGAGAAGCATTATCTACTTTAGTAATCAACAAATTACGTGGTACTTTCTCTGCTGTAGCTGTAAAAGCACCTGGATATGGTGATAGAAGAAAAGCTATGTTAGAGGACATTGCTATATTAACAGGTGGTCAGGTAATTTCTGAAGAATTAGGATTAGATTTGAAAGAAACTACATTGGATCAGTTAGGACGTGCAAAATCTGTAAAAGTACAGAAAGAAAACACCATTATTGTGGATGGTGAGGGTGACAAAGAAGCAATTGATGCAAGAGTTGCACAGATTAGAAAACAGATTGAAGAAACTACTTCTGAATTTGATAAAGAGAAATTACAGGAAAGACTTGCTAAATTAGCTGGCGGGGTGGCTGTTATCCGTGTAGGTGCAGCAACTGAAACAGAAATGCAGGAAAGCAAACTTCGTATGGAAGATGCTCTTGCAGCAACAAAAGCAGCAGTTGAAGAAGGAATTATTGCAGGAGGTGGTTCTGCATATATCCATGCAACAAAAGAGGTTTCCAAATTGGCTGCTACTTTAGAAGGTGATGAAAAGACAGGAGCAAATATTATTTTAAAAGCATTAGAAGCTCCATTGTCTACTATTGCAGCAAATGCTGGATTAGAAGGTGCTGTGATTATCAATCGTGTAAAAGAAGCTGAACCAGGTAATGGCTTTGATGCATATAAGGAAGAATATGTAAACATGGTAGAAGCAGGAATTCTTGACCCTGTGAAGGTAACAAGAAGTGCCCTTCAGAATGCAAACAGTGTAGCATCTACTTTACTTACTACAGAATCTGTAGTAGCACAAATCAAAGAAGATGTTCCAGCAATGCCTGCAGGTAATCCAGGAATGGGAATGATGTAGGAAAAGATTATCAGTTTGGCACAATCCCTTGATATTAGCTGCCAGCGGATGGCAGGCATATGGAATAAAATATTTAAAAAGTAAGTTTTATATAGACTAGATGGAAGGAGAGCCTAAAGGTGTCTCCTTTTATCGTTTTTAAAAATAGTAACAATTTAGCTTATGGGCTGAATGGTTATAAAAAATAAGAAAGTTGTGTAAGAAAAACTTTTCATTTTAATAAAAGCATTGTATAATGAAAGATAACGACATTTTGAATAAGAAACAAGATGTACATAAGTTTCCGAAATCAAAGGAGGAATAAGATGGAATCATTGTATGCAGAAGTGGTGGTAAAGCCAAAACAGTCTCTATCCAAGAAAGTAATTGTAGCGATAGTGACCGTTTTTTTAGCTTTAGTGACCATTAGTGCAGTCAGGATAGCATTTTTACAGCAAAGCTTGTTTGTAATATCCTGTTGTGCACCTATGGTTATTGCAATTGGTGCAATAACTTGGTATTTTAACAAGAGCAGTAAGATAGAGTATGAGTATATTTATTGTGATGATACAATTGATATTGCACGTATTCGGGCAAAAGAAAAGAGAAAAAATATTCTCAGAGTAGAACTGGATAATATTGAGTTGTTTGCACCTATAGATGCGGAAGAAATGACACAATATAATCGTTTGGCAGCAGTGGATTATGCTTCCGCAAAGAAAGAAAATCCTATATATGCAATGGTAACTGTGGTAAAAGGAAAAAAAGTCAGAATTCTTTTAGAACCTTCTATGAAAATGTTAGATGGCCTAAGCATAAAACTTGGGAAAAAAATTATTAGAAAATAGGCAACTGCTCAGAAACATTACAAAATATACTTTTTTTACGAAAAAAGAATTTTAAGAAATAAATGTAATGAAAGCTTTATTTGGGAATATTGACAAAATATAAAATACAAGTTATACTTGAAAAAATGAAAATTCGCAGGTTTCTAATCAATTAGTTAACAAAAGAAAGTGAGGAAGTTTGTAATGGGAACAATTATTGGTGAAGGAATTACATTTGATGACGTCTTGTTAGTACCAGCATTTTCGGAGGTAATTCCGAATCAGATTGATTTATCGACTAACTTGACCAAAACAATTAGGTTAAACATTCCAATGATGAGTGCAGGTATGGATACTGTAACAGAGCATCGTATGGCGATTGCTATGGCAAGACAGGGAGGTATCGGCGTAATTCATAAGAATATGTCTATTGAAGCACAAGCAGAAGAAGTTGATCGTGTAAAACGTTCAGAGAATGGAGTAATTACAGATCCCTTTTTCTTATCACCAGAACATACTCTTGATGATGCAAATGCATTAATGGCTAAGTTTCGTATTTCCGGAGTACCAATTACGGAAGGAAAGAAGTTAGTTGGTATTATCACCAATCGTGATTTGAAGTTTGAAACAGACTTTAGCAAGAAGATTAAAGAATCTATGACTACGGAAGGATTAGTAACTGCTCCAGAAGGTATTACTCTAGATGAAGCAAAAGAAATTCTTGCAAAGGCAAGAAAAGAGAAACTTCCGATTGTAGATAAAGATGGAAACCTAAAGGGACTTATTACAATTAAGGATATTGAAAAGCAGATTAAGTATCCATTAGCAGCAAAAGACTCCCAAGGAAGATTACTTTGTGCAGCAGCTGTAGGTATTACTGCAAATGTAATAGACCGTGTGACAGCGTTAGTTGAAGCAAAAGTAGATGCAATTGTATTAGATAGTGCACATGGACATTCTGCAAATGTACTTCGTTGTGTGAAGATGATTCGCGAACAGTTTCCAGATTTACAGATTATTGCTGGAAATGTAGCAACGGCAGAAGGAACAAAAGCATTGATTGAAGCAGGGGCAAGTGCAGTAAAGGTTGGTATTGGACCAGGCTCTATTTGTACAACCCGTGTGGTTGCAGGTATTGGTGTGCCACAGATTACTGCAATTATGAATGCATATAGTGCTGCAAAAGAATATGGAGTACCAATTATTGCTGATGGAGGTATTAAATATTCTGGGGATATGGCAAAAGCCATTGCGGCAGGAGCAAATGTATGTATGATGGGAAGTATTTTTGCTGGTTGTGACGAAAGTCCAGGAACATTTGAATTGTTCCAAGGAAGAAAATATAAAGTATATCGTGGTATGGGATCTATTGCTGCTATGGAGAATGGTAGTAAAGACCGTTATTTCCAGGAGAATGCTAAAAAATTAGTGCCAGAAGGTGTAGAGGGACGTGTGGCATATAAAGGAACTGTTGAAGATACAGTATTCCAATTAATTGGAGGACTTCGTTCAGGTATGGGTTATTGCGGAACAGCAAATATAGAATCTTTGAAAGAAAATGGTAAATTTGTTAAGATTACTGCTGCTTCTTTAAAGGAAAGTCATCCTCATGATATCCATATTACAAAAGAAGCACCAAACTATAGTGTGAATCAGGAATAATTGATATAATATATGTTTTAAGAATGAGTAATTATGGATAAAAGAAAAGGATTGTTGCATAATGTAATTGTCTTACAGTATATCTGTGGCACAAGAATGTAGCAGTCCTTTTTAAATACGGGAGAGAGGAAAATAATGTTTAAGGGTGTAAAAGGACAATTTAATGGAATGTTGTGGAAAGTACTTATAACAATTTCCATAGGCACGATTTTAATGATTTTAATTTGTATAGTACTTGGGTTATTTATAAAAAAGGATCAAGTAGTAATTAACCGTAAAAAAATAGATCCTGTAGAGGAACCAGAGATTACAGAAAAGTTTCTGACACCAAATAAATATTCCAGACCTCAATTGGAACTTGGTAAAATAAAAGGGATAGTAGTACATTATACAGCAAATCCAGGAAGTACTGCTGAGGGGAATCGAAATTATTTTGAAAGTTTAAAAGATAAAAAAGCAACATATGCCAGCAGTCATTTTGTTATTGGGTTAGATGGGGAAATAATACAATGTGTTCCATTAACAGAGATTGCATATTGTTCTAATCATAGAAATGAGGATACCATATCCATAGAATGCTGCCATCCAGACAAAAGTGGTAAATTTGAGGATGCAACATACGAATCACTAGTGGAATTAGTGGCGTGGCTTTGTGGGGAATATAATTTAGATAAGAACCGTATAATACGCCATTATGACGTAACTGGAAAGATATGTCCCAAATATTTTGTAGATCATGAAGACAAATGGGAAGAATTTAAAAAAGATGTATTTACATATATTGATGAACATCCATTATATGGGAAAGGCAGTGATGAGGAGAAAGAGTAGATAGAATCTGTCTTACTTTTATTCATTTTGATATTTATAATAATTAATAAATGAAGGACGGTGATTTTTTATGTATAATCCTCAACTTGAGACTTTTATCCGTGTGGCGGATGCTGGAAGTTTTAATAAGGCAGCAGAGCAATCCTACATAACACCTACTGCGGTAATTAAGCAGATTAATTTGCTTGAGGATGGACTTAATGTAAAACTCTTTGAACGGACACATAGAGGGCTGACGTTGACTAAAGCGGGAATCTCTCTTTACAAGGATGCAAAGTATATTATCGGTTATTGCAGGGATTCTGTTATACGAGCTCAAAATGCCATGCAGGAAAATATATCTGTTCTTCGTATCGGGACATCGCCAATGACGCCAGCTCAGATTCTTGTGGAATTGTGGCCAAAGATTCATACACTTTGTCCAGAGATTAAATTTCAATTGATTCCATTTGATAATACACCAGAAAATGCAAGAGAGATTCTGGGGAATTTGGGACAGAATATCGACGTTGTTGCTGGAATATTTGATGAGACGATGTTGGATTTGCGTAGATGTGCAGGGGTTGAAATTTCAAGAGAACCTATCTGTTGTGCGGTTTCTATTCATCATCGTCTGGCAGAAAAGAATATGCTGGCAGTCAGGGATTTGTATGGGGAAAATCTGATGTTAATGCATCGGGGCTGGAGTCATTATGTAGATGAGCTTCGGGATGATATCTGGGAGAAACACAACCAGATTAACATCGTGGACTTTGATTTTTATAATGTAGATGTGTTTAACCGTTGTGAAAACAGCAATGATGTGTTGATGGCAACGAAAGCATGGACCAATGTGCATCCACTGCTAAAAATTATACCAGTTGAGTGGGAACATAGTATTCCGTATGGCCTGCTCCATTCACCAAAACCATCAGATACAGTGAAGAGATTTCTATCAGCGGTTCAGACTGTGGTGGATAATTAGAAAACATATCAGTTATAACCTTTTGGTATTAATTAATGAACGAGATGAGACTTCCGTAGAAGTCTCTTTTTTTATATAATATTAGTAGAAAACGTAGGTGGGTTTAGTGAAAAAGAAAGTAAAGGGGGATTGGCAATACAATAACACTTTAGGAAAAGCAGATAAAAAATGAATAAGACATCGTATAACGATAATATATGCAAGTTGGAGGGAAAAACATGAATAATTTTATATTTGAAAATTCTACAAAGGTTTATTTTGGAAAAGGCTGTGTGAAAGAATATCTGGATTGGCTGACAGGAAATTATGGTGAAAATATAATGTTATGTTATGGGACAGGCTCCATTAAGAATAACGGAATTTACCAAGAGGTAACAGCGATTTTGAAATCCGCAGGAAAAAATATTTTTGAATTTTTTGATATTATGGCAAACCCCACTTATGAGAAAGTATTAGAGGGGGCAAAATTTGCAAAAGAAAACCAGATTGACCTGATTCTTGGAGTGGGTGGTGGTTCTGTAATGGACTGTTGTAAGGCGATTTCTATTGCAGCACAGTATAAGGGTGATATATGGGAAGATTTTTGGATAAGGCGGGGAAAATTCGATTTTGAACCATTGCCTTTGGGGGTTATCGTTACAGTAACAGGGACTGGAAGTGAATGTAATGGAGGTGCGGTGATTACCAATAAGAAGGAAAAAGTAAAGATGGGAAGGGATTATCCTCAGTGTAATCCAAAGTTTGCACTGATGGATCCAACTTATACTTATAGTGTTTCAAAATTTCAGATGGTTTCTGGCAGTTTTGATACGTTATCTCATATTATGGAGATTTATTTTAGTGAACCAGATGAGGACAATGTTTCAGATGATATTGCGGAGGCACTAATGAGGAGTGTAATTTGTAATTTGCGTGCAGCAATTCGCAATCCGAAAGATTATACAGCAAGAAGTAATTTAATGTGGAGTGCTACAATGGCAGAAAACCGGATTATTAAGTTAGGCAAACGGACGGATTTTGCATGTCATCAAATGGAGCATCAGCTTGGGGCATATACAGACTGTAACCACGGAGCAGGGTTGGCGGTATTGCAGCCAGTGTATTATCGTCATATTTATAAAGACGGATTGGTGAAATTTAAGAGGTTTGCTATTCATGTATGGGAGGTTTCTACAGAAGGAAAAAATGATGAGGAAATTGCAAGAGCAGGTGTGGAAGCATTGGCTGCTTTTATCAAAGAGATAGGTCTTCCTACAACCCTGCAAGAATTAGGTATAGATAAAACTATTGATTTAAAAAAGATTGCAGATTCTTGTGGTACTATTTCAAGTGGTTATAAGAAAATGACACAGCAAGAAATTTTACAAATTTTCCAAGAATGTGTTTCGTAAGATTAAATAGTGCGAATTTTGCTATAACCTACAAGTATAAACTAATAAACATATGGAGACTTCTGGTAGGTAAGATTTGGAGTAACTGTTCATGGTTCTGAACAGTTAAGATTTGGTTTATAATATAAGTGTAAAGCATAATGGTGCAATAAAGTTAGGTAACGGTTAACCAACTTTGGCAGTAGCAGAAATGAGGTTAAATATGAAATATAGAATATTAGGAAAGGATTTAAAGGTATCAGAAGTAGGACTTGGCTGTATGGGATTTTCCCATGCTTATGGTACGCCAACAAAAAAGCAGGAAGCTATTCAAAGGATTTTGCAGGCAGTAGAGATGGGGTATACCTTTTTTGATACAGCTGAGATCTATGGTACTTCGGAAGATCCTCATCAGAATGAGGTATTGGTGGGGGAGTCATTGAAACATTGTAGGGAGAAAGTAGTCATTGCTACTAAATTTGGTATTCATTTTGACATGAAAAGCAGTGCGGTTAATAAACCTCTGATACCAGATTCCCATCCCAAAACAATTCGGACTTCCGTAGATGCTTCTTTAAAAAGATTAGATACGGATTACATTGACTTATATTATCAACACCGTACAGATCCCAATGTTCCCATAGAGGAAGTAGCTGGGGTTATGGCAGAGTTAATAAAAGAGGGCAAAATAACACATTGGGGACTTTCGGAGGCGGATGAAGACATTATTCGTCGTGCTCATGGAGTCTGTCCAGTGACTGCTATCCAAAACCGTTATTCTATGATGGCACGATGGTATGAAACACTTTTCCCTGTACTTGAGGAATTAAATATCGGTTATGTAGCTTTTTCACCACTGGCAAATGGTTTTTTATCTGCCAGATATGACAGAGATTCAAAGTTTGATAGTGATTCTGATTATCGAAGTATGATGCCACAATTTTCCAACCAGGGAATGGCTAAGAATCATGAACTGCTTGCATTGCTTCATAAGACAGCAAAGGAGAAAAGTGCAACGCCTGCACAGATTTCTCTTGCGTGGATGTTATGTAAAAAGCCTTATATTGTGCCAATATCTGGAACCAGAAATCCAGAGCGTTTGAAAGAAAATGCGGATGCTTCTGAAATTATGTTAACAGCACAAGAGGTGGAGGCATTGGATAATGCATTAAATACTATGGAAATGTCAGATGTATTTGGTGGTTCAAAAATAGTAAAAAAGTAAAGGAGAGATTTTTCGTGAAAGATTTTATTTATTCTTATCTAACTAAAGTGTATTTTGGAGAAAAAGCAGCAAAAAAAGCATTGCCAACGGAACTTGCAAAAGTAGGAAAGACCGTTATGCTTGCTTATGGCGGCGGTTCCGTAAAACGCAGTGGAGTTTATGATGAGATTTGTGGATACTTGAGAGATACTGGTAAGGAGATTGTGGATTTTTCAGGAATCATGCCAAATCCAACTTATAAAAAAGTGCAGGAAGGAGCAGCTCTTGCAAGAGAAAAAGAAGTCAGCTTTATTTTGGCTGTAGGCGACGGCTCTGTGATTGACTGTTGTAAGATTATAGCTGCTCAGGCTGTGACAGATAAGGACATCTGGGAAATGGAATTCAAAGAACATGTATATCCAACAGAATTTCTTCCTATGGGAGCGGTGGTTACTGCCTCTGGAACTGGTGCAGAGATGAATAATGGTGCAGTGATTACCAATGAAGATACAAAAGAAAAGGCAGGTGTGTTAGGTGCGTATGCAAACTTTGCTGTTCTGGATCCTGATTATACCATGTCTCTTCCTGCAAAACAGGTTATCTCAGGAGCTTTTGATACTTTAAGCCATAGTATGGAAACATATTTAGGATCTCCACGGGATGTGAATTTGTCCGATGAAATCGGAGAGGCAGTGATGTGTAATGTCATCCGTAATATCCGTATACTTTTGCAGGATATGTATAACAAAGAGGCAAGAACGGAATTGATGTGGGCATCAGCTATGGCGGAAAATGGGATTCTAAAGATAGGGAAAGTGACAGATTTTCAGGCACATCAGATAGAACACCAACTGGGTGCATATACAGATTGTAATCATGGACAGGGGTTGGCAGTGATCCATCCGGTTTTATACCGCCATATATATAAAGATGGTGTTAAACAGTTTGCACGCATGGCAGAGAAAGTTTGGGAGATACCAGCCGAAGGAAAAACTCAGGAGGAGTTGGCGGAAGCAGGTATTGGGGCTTTGGCAGAATTTGTGAAAGAAATTGGTATGCCGTCTACATTTACGGAAATGGGAATTACAGATAAGAGTGTATTAAAGAAGGTTGCTGATACTTGTAACCTTACAGCAGGATGCTGTAAAAAACTTTCCAGAGAGGAAATATTGCAGATTCTGGAAGAATGTTGGTAATTTTGTATTTATTGTCAGAAAGAAGGGTTACTGTTCACACCTGCGGTGCAAACAGTAACGGAATCCAGCCTATATAGAATTCGCCTGTGGCGAAAGGCTGGATTCTTGGCTATTCTACATTCTTGGCACATAGCTTGACAGCAAGTGTCAAGCTTGTGAGTGAACAGTAACAGATAAGTTTTACTAATGAATTACCCTCAAATATCGAATTGATTTTGGGGGCAATTTTTTTTATACTAACAACAAAAGTAAGTAAAGTTTTTTGAGATAGGAGATTTGATAATGAAGAGAGATGTAATTTTATGGAGTGGAGCAGGACAAATAGGAATGGCGATTGCAAGGCGTGTAGGTACAGGCAAAAAAATCATAGTAGGTGATAGAAAAAAAGAAAATGCAGAAACCATAGCAAAGATTATGAATGAGGCAGGATTTGATGTTATTCCTATTCAGATGGATTTATCTGACAGAAATTCTATCTTGAATTTCATTAAAGAAGGACAAAAGTATGGAGAAATTGCCATGTTAATTAATGCAGCAGGTGTATCACCCTCACAGGCATCCATTGAGACAATTTTAAAAGTGGATTTATATGGAACGGCAGTTCTGTTAGAAGAAGTTGGAAAGGAAATTAAGGAGGGTGGTGTTGGTGTGACAATTTCCAGTCAGTCAGGACATCGTATGCCACAGTTAACTTCTCAGGAAGACGAATTACTTGCTTGTACACCAACAGAAGACTTATTGTCACTTCATATCTTGCAGCCCAAGAATATTAAGGATACACTTCATGCTTATCAAATGGCAAAGCGTTGTAATGAAAAACGTGTCATGTATGAAGCTGTAAAATGGGGGAAAAAGAAGGCAAGAATTAATTCTATTTCGCCAGGAATTATTGTAACTCCTCTCGCTATAGATGAGTTTAATGGACCTCGTGGAGATTTTTACAAAAATATGTTTGCAAAATGTCCTGCTGGCAGACCAGGAACAGCCGATGAGGTGGCAAATGTAGCAGAACTTCTTATGAGTGACAAAGGGGCTTTTATTACAGGAGCAGATTTCTTATGCGATGGTGGTGCGACTGCAAGTTACTTTTATGGTTCATAAAAACAGAGATATAGAGAACTACAATTGTCTAAAGCAATTGGGATGGCAAGTAGATGAATTCAATAAAATTCTGAAATAAATATTTCGATAATGAAAAAATCCTATTAGATTGGAGAGGTATGCAATGAAATCATTGATTTTGTATTTTTCAAGAGCTGCCGAAAATTATTTTGGTGGTGTATTGAAGTATATTGAGAAAGGTAATACAGAGGTGGTTGCAGAGAAATTAGCAGTACTTACGGATGGGGATTTGTTTAAAATAGAACCTAAAGTGCCTTATTCGGATGTTTACAATATCTGTATTGAACAGGCAAAGCAGGATCAGAGAAGCAATGCCAGACCAGAAGTGGCTACCATGCCTGCTGATATGGCACAATATGACACAGTATTTGTTTTGTTTCCTAATTATTGGGGTTCAATGTCTATGCACATGTTTACCGTTTTAGAGCAATTAGACCTTATAGGGAAGACAATTCGTCCTATCTGTACTCATGAGGGCAGCAGAATGGGAAATAGTGAAAGAGACTTAAAGAAAATATGTATTGGTGCAGCAGTTGAGCCAGGTTTGGCTATTTGTGGCAGTAATGTATATGAGTGTGAGAAAACATTGAAGAAATGGTTGTAAAAATAGAATATTTGTTGTAACCATTCAGTTAGAGCCACGCATTTACTGCGTGGTTCGTAATAAAAAGTAAATTTTGCAATGTTTAAGCCCCTTCGCTGAAGGCGAATTATTATGGGCTTAAACGTAACTGTTCATGGTTCTGAACAGTTACTATTTGTTATGCTTTTAGAATGTTTGTTTCACAGTGGAAAATCAGATATAACCTTAAGGTATAAACTATTAAACGAATCGAGACTTCTCAGAAAGTTTCGATTCGTTTATATTATAGAAAAGTACATAATTTGTGTAATATTATATCAAAGAATAGAAAGGGGTTTTGCACATGAAGAAATGGAATAAGTTTTTTTTAAGTATTATGCTTGTATTGGCTTTGGCAGCATGTAGTCAGGATGATAGTTCCTCTAAGAATGACAGAAGTACTGCAATAGAGAAGAGTAATGTAGAGGAAAAGAAAGAAAATAAAATAGGAACAAATGCCCATATATTAATTGCGTATTTTGGTGTACCAGAAGATGTGAAGACCTCAGACTATGATGCTATTGCAAGAGCTAGTATTGTAGTAAAGGATAGTGAAAAAATGGGCAATACAGAATATGTGGCTAAGCTAATCGAAGAAACCATTGGAGGTGATTTATTTCAAATTGAAACAAGAGAGGCTTATCCGCTGGAACATGAGGCATTGGTAAATCAGGCAGCAGATGAGCAGGATAAAGGACTGAGACCAGAATTATCCAGTCATGTGGAAAACTTTGAACAGTATGATACTATTATCTTAGGTTATCCCAATTGGTGGGGAGATTTACCAATGCCCGTTTATTCTTTTTTAGAAGAATACGATTTTAGTGGTAAGACTATTATTCCATTTGTTACCCATGGCGGCAGTGGCTTTTCAGGTACTCGGGATACAATTTCCAAACTTCAGCCTAATGCAAATGTGAGTGACAATACCCTCTCTATGGATAGAGAGAATGTGGCAGATGGGGATGCTGAAGTTAAAGAATGGGCAGAGAGCCTTAAAGAGGGGTGATGATGTATGAAGAAAAAGATATCACATGATTCTTTTGCAGTATTGATTGGAGTTATATTCGCAATATTTGTGGTATTTAGTATTATCGCGGGTAATTATGTTTCTGCTAAAACAAAAATAACTATAAGCAAGAAAAGTATCACTTTACAGAAAGGACAAACAAAGCAACTAAGTTTGCGGGGTGTCAGTGGGAAAAATAAAAAGAAAATAACATGGATAAGTTCTAAGAAAACGGTAGTTACAGTAACAAAAGAAGGAAAAGTAAAAGCAAAAAATGTAGGAATAGCAAAAGTTACCTCAAGCTACAGCTTCTATACCACACAATTCAGTGACAGATTATGTGCCAAACGTGACAGAAAAGGAAACGATTCCCTTATATGAAAAGGATAATATTCCATCTGTGACAGTGTATCACAATACAGGTTCGTCTACACAGGATCCAGAAGATTTTATTCCATATATGACATTTATTCCAGTAAAAAAGGGTATTCCAGTAAAGGGAGCTGTTTTAATCTGTGCTGGCGGTGCATTCCAGTTCCGTAGTGATGAAGCAGAGGGATATTCTGTAGCTGACACACTCAGTAAAATGGGATATCAGTCTTTTGTGGTTGACTATCGGATTCGTCCATATACCCAGGAAGAAGGTGCTTTGGACTTGGCACGGGCTGTACGGTTTGTGCGGACACATGCAGCGGAGTATGGAATACAAGAAGATGATATTGCTGTGATGGGGTTTTCGGCAGGAGGAATTTTGTGCGGTGAAATGTTGTTAAATTATGATGGCTTAGTAAATGGTACAGCATTAGACAGTGATTATGTGCCGGATGCATTAGATTTGGTTTCCGCAGATGCCAGTGCTGTTGGAATGATTTATTCTTTTTATGGCAGACTGAGTGTGGCATCTGATGATGTGGAAAAGTTTGCCGCATCCGATTTACCACCAGCTTATTTTTGTTATGGAACAAGAGATCCTTTCGTAGACCAATTTGAAAAATGTGCAGAAGCATTACAGTCTGTTCATATTCCAACAGAAGTAAATGTGTTACAGAATATGCCTCATGGGTATGGTGCAACAGGAGGATGGATGGAGGATTATGACAGATGGCTGACAGAGATTTTTAACAAGAATGATTCTGCACAGAACGAAAATCAAAAATATAAAGAAGTTACAGCACAAACAAAAGTAACAGATGTAATCAATCATCCAGCTTTTAAAGAATATGGAAGATTACTGTTTCCAGTAGATTATTCTATTTCTGAAAATTTGACACTGGATCAGATTGAAAGTTTAATGCCCTATCATAATTACATCAATACAGATAAGACTGTTGAGATTGTGAACACTATGCTGGAAAAGGCAGCAAATGGTGAGACTATTTTTTATGACATTTATACAGAGGAAGAGAAAAAAGCAGATCCAGACAAGAAAAATACAGGTCTTTTTTTCTTTCGTGGGAATGCCAAGGCAAAGTTTGCCATAGTGAATGCAGGAGGAGGTTTCTCCTATGTAGGAGCAATGCATGAGAGCTTTCCCCATGCATTGGAGTTAAGTAAGAAGGGATATAATGCTTTTGCATTGATTTACCGTTCTGGAGGTGCACAGCCAGCTTGTGAGGATCTGGCAAGGGCAATCCGATTTATATTTGACCATGCAGATGAATTACAGGTAGACACAGACTGCTATTCCCTTTGGGGAGGTTCCGCAGGAGCAAGAATGGCTGCGTATCTTGGTTCTTATGGTACGGCAGGATTTGGGGAAAATGAATTACCACGTCCTGGTACAGTAATTATGCAATATACAGGACATAGTGAATATACAAAAAATGATCCTCCTACTTATGCCTGTGTTGGCTCTAATGATGGTATTGCTAATCCACGGATAATGAAAGAAAGACTAGACGCCATGTCAGATGTAGGAATTGATACAGAATTTCATGAATATTCAAATCTACGTCATGGATTTGGATTAGGACTTGGAACATCGGCGGAAGGATGGCTGGATACAGCAGTGGAATTTTGGGAAAAACATATGTGATTCATAACTAATTATTTGATAATTAAAATAAGGAGGTTGATATTATGATAAAGAATAAAAATCTGAGAAGCATAACAGGAATAATGATGGCATTGCTTTTGGTTGTGGGACAGTTTTTCACAGGCGGGGCAGATGTTTTTGCAGCAAGTAAACAGGTGGCATTGAATATTACAGATATTTCATTATCTGTGGGGCAAAGCCAGAAACTAAAAGTATCCAATGGGAAAAAAGTAAAATGGAGTTCATCCAAAAAATCTGTGGTAAGCGTAAATAAAAATGGAACCATTAAGGCAAAGAAAGCGGGAACAGCAACTATTACTGCTAAGGCTTCAGGAAAGAAATTAAAATGTAATGTAGTTGTACGTAAACCTTCTGCCAAGAAAAAGGATGTGCTGGTGGCATATTTCTCCCAAACAGGCACAACAAGAGCAGTTGCAAAGAAGATTCAAAAGCTGACAGGTGGGGATTTGCTTCAAATAAAGCCACAGAAAAAGTATACCAGCAATTATGATAAACTGGTAAAAATAGCAAAGAAAGAGATTAATAAAAATACGAGACCTAAAGTGACTACAGTAGCAAAAAACATAAAATCTTATGATGTTATTTATGTGGGATATCCGATCTGGTGGGGAACAACACCAAGAGTCGTGAATACATTTCTTGAAAAGTATAACTTGAAGGGGAAAACAGTAATACCATTTTGTACTAGTGGAGGCAGTGATATTAATGGCAGCCTTTCTGATTTAAGAAAATCCTGCAAGGGTGCAACCATAAAAAAAGGTTATACAGCAAATACAGGAAGTACAACGGAGATTAGAAAATGGTTGAAAGAGATCAAAGAGATTGGAAATACAAATCCTTCTAATACACCAGTATCTACACAGAAACCAATAGCTTCACCAACAGTGATACCAACACAAGAACCAACATTGGCACCGACACAAATACCAACAATAGAGCCAACCAAGGTGCCAACAGTAACACCAAATCAGACACCAAAGGCAGAACCAACAATAACACCAACAACAACACCAAATCAGACACCGACTGTGACACCAACACCAGATTCCAGTTCATCAGAAAATGGAAAGCTGTTAGTTGCATATTTTTCATGGAGTGGAACAAGTGAGAAAATTGCACAGAATATCATTGCCCAGACAGGTGCAGACTCTTTTCGGATTGAGAGGGAAACACCATATAGCACAGATTATACGGAAACTGCATATGGAGATGCAAAGACAGAAGCGGATACAAATGCTAGACCACCAATTAAAGAGCCACTTGCGTCTGTTGCCCAGTATGATAAGATTGTACTCTGCTATCCTATCTGGTGGCATACTGCACCAATGACCGTGGGAACATTCTTGGAAAGCTATGATTTAACAGGTAAAATGATTTATCCAATTTCCCAGTCAGCATCCATGAGCAGAACACAATATGAAGAGTCTGTTGCATTTATTAAAGAATGTGCAAAAGGTGCAACGGTGGACGATGGTTTATTTACAAAAAATAATACAGAGATTCAATCATATATTGAAGAGACGGTTATGAAGTGATGAAACCATCGAAAGTCAGAAATGTTAATATATTATATTGTCTATAATAAAAGTACAAAGACTGGATTTTAAAAACAAAAGTATAACAGTGATTGTTGCTTATGTAAGAATAAAAGCTACAGTAAAAAAAGAAAGGATTGGTGAATTTTATGAAGAATTGTAAAAAAAACGTATTTCGAGTGATATCTGTTATTCTTGCATTTATTATGGTAATATCACTTGGAGATATGAGTGGAAGCAGAGTGCAGGCAAAGAAAAAGAAAAATGTTGTGGTTCTTTATTTTTCTGCAACAGGAATAACAAAAGCAACTGCTAAAAAGATTAAGAAGAAAACAAAGGGGAAATTGATAGAGATAAAAGCAGAGGATCCTTATACAGAAGAGGATCTTGATTATAGTAATCAGAACAGTCGTGTAACGAAGGAACATGAATCAGCAAGTACTCCTGCAAAAAGTAAGGTGAGGCCAGAGATTGCCAATTTAAAAGTAATCAAAAAGGCAATCAAGAAAGCAGATGTTGTTTATATTGGTTATCCAATATGGTGGGGCGAAGCACCACATATTGTATATACACTTGTTGAAAATGCAAGTCTCAAAGGAAAAACTGTGATACCATTCTCTACATCTATTAGCAGTGGACTTGGCAGTAGTGCAAAACATCTAAAGGCAAGAGCGAAAATATCATCTAAGACAAAGTGGCAGAAAGGACGGAATTTCTATGACGTACCATCACAGAAAACAGTAAATAATTGGGTTAAAAAATTAAAATATTAATAAAAGTGGTATTGGATGTTACAATATTAAGTTGATTAATAATTGAAATAAAAGAATTGGAGGAATCTTATGAAGATTTTATTTATAAATGGAAGTCCCAATAAGGATGGAAATACGGTAAGATTAGTGTACTCTCTTAGAATATCTGTCACAAAATGGAGATTGATTGATATATCGTGTGATGATGTGGGATAAGTTGGGAAATGACGATATAACGAGGGATATAACGATTTTAAAACAAACATATTATTGGATTTGCGACATGAATTTTGAGAAGTGACATAAAATTGACATATACTGAAAAAAGAGAAGGGGATAACCGTTGGAAGCATCGATTTATAAACGGTTATCCCCTTTGTTAGGTTGTAAATCAATTATAGCAAAGCGGAGTTGGATTGTAAATAGGGTAAGGCGTTATAACGTGGCGTTATAGCGTCACTTTTTTATGTGTATTTATGGTAAAAAGTCTGAAAAACCTTTATAAAATGGGAGTTAGAGGGGAGTGACGATTGCCTTTGGTGGCGTTTATTGATTGTAAATTTGAGATAAAATATTTGTAGGGTACAATTCGACAAAAGAGAGTGCTATCATTTCTTCTGTCGAATTGGCGTATTTATTAGGCTTGTGCCGATTTTTATGGAAAATACTTCTCTAAAAGTAATTCGACAAAAATTAGTGCATTTAAGGTTTATTTATAACCCAAAAACACAAAATAAAAATCATGCTGTTTCAGAGGACATATCATCGTTTCCTGAAGGGGATGATTTGGCATTGTTGATTCTTTTTCCTTTGTTAGCCTTCATTTCTGCTATTAGCATAATATCTTCTTGATCTGTTATATCCATTTTTCGATAGTATGATATTAGCTTTGCTTCTTCTGAAACAGAATTTGCGTTTACGCATTTTTTTGGAATTGCGTTCTCGCCAGTGAGTAGAAATTCCATTGTTACATCGAAGAATTGAGCAAATTTATATAATGTATCAGCTGTAGGCATTTGTGTTCCTTTTAGAATTCTACTGATAGTTGAGGTATTTACTGAGGTTGCTTTTGCGAGATCTACGCCTCTGATACCTTTTGCAGCTATTAAATTTGATAAACGTTCAGTTATACTTTCCATTTTAGCCCTCCTTAATTTTATTGCGTGACCGAAAAAATAATGTGCAAGTACGCAAAAATATGTTGACAAATTGCGTAGACGCAATTATAATGATTATAGGGTTAGAAATAAACCAATTCAAAAATAACATATCCCACAGATTTTCACAATCAAAAACAGTCGTTCGACTGGTGGAAATCTATCAAAAACCACCAGCTGCATAAAGCAGCCAGTGGAGAGCATCATTCAGTTAAATAATGCTGTAGGAGCGATGTTCGCTCTCTGGTGTAACAATGACTAATAAATGATATTTTCTATGAGAATTAGAGATTGGAGCCTCGTATTCATAAGAAATACAATCGTTAGTTGCATTAGCAGAAACTTGTTTCCATCTAATGTAATTGGAATTGATATACACCATAAGGATCACCTCCTTTTAAAGGATATCATCCTCAGTATTGTTTATAAAAAGTCCACCAAGAGAGCGTATGCTCCCTGATGGCAGCATCAACATGTTAGATGATGCTGAAGGAAATAGATTCATTTTGTGGCGTAACCACTTTAGTCATGCGGTACTTGCGGTTAGAACATTTGCCTGGCAGCTTACATTCATACTCGGAAGTAACACAATCTGCTTCAGCGTTGTAGGAAACAAGTTTCCATTGTAGCTTGAAGTTATCAAGGGAAGCAACCACAGGAATCACCCCCTTTCAGGATTTAGAAAATCCTTCAGTATCCATTCTAACATAAATCGTTTCTTATTAACAGAAGTATGTTTTGAGAGGAGGCAGTGATAGATGAAAAGTGGCAAGGTGCCAACACTCAGCCAAAAGAAGCTGATAAAAAGTCATGGACTTGATCCGGAGAATCATTTGGTTGTGAAGAATACTTCAGAGTTTTTGGAAGTAGTCAGTAGGACAGCGTTGAAAAAACTAAACCTGAATGGAAAAAAGCCTCGGACAAGAAAGCTCTACAAAGATTAGAGGGTAAGGCGGTGATTGATACGAGCCAATTAAATAAAAGAGAATATTCATCGTTTGGAAGGAAAATAAAGAAACAGCTGATTGACAAAAACATGACAGCGAAGCAGCTTGCGGATGCACTCGGAACCACACCACAATATCTGAATAAGATTATTCATGGAGAGCGGAGTGGGGAGAAGTACATCGAAGCTATAAAAAGCATATTGGACATAGCAGCATGAAGGGAGTGATAAGATGGCTGAAGCATATGTCACACTCAATGAGGCTGCTGAACTGGAAGGCATTCAATACAAAACACTATCTAAGCGAATAGACCGTAATCCAGAGAAGTTTATAATTACAAAACAACAACGTGATGGTGGTGGCAAGGAGCTGACGATGGTGGCGGTATCATCCCTATCCAAAAAAGCAAGAACAGCATGGAAGGAGAGGGAAAAACTGAAAGCGGTTGCTGAGGCTCCGGTTCAGGAAGCGGAGGAAAAGACAGAAACTCCTTGGTATGTTGGGGAAGATATAGACTGGTTCATTGAAAAACACAACAGCGAGTGGTACAAGGCAATGGAGATTGGAAATATTGTCCGAGAGTTCTTAGAATATGACGAGAAAGGCAGGACAGAATATGCTGAGACCTTTGCACAGGAGAGGCTTGGAAAAGGCAAGCGGACGCTGTATCGTTACGCAAAGTCATACATGGAAGCTGAGGCGTGGGCAGACAAGCTCCATAAAGAAGATGGCGGCAACTATGAGTTTTTCAAAGTCATTTGTCTATGCCGAAAGCCGAAGGAGGCAGGAACATTTCCAAGCTTTACACCAGAGGTCAGACAGGCAATTAAAAATATCTGGTTCAATGAGGACTTTGCACAGAATCAGGGAACTAAGGAAATGCTGTATGACAAGCTGAACATCTTGAAGAATATCAACCATTGGGAGAAGATACCTTCCTACCAATCAGTAGTTAGGTATATCAATTACCTGATGGAAGATGAAAACATGTATAACGCTTGGTATCTGGCAAGTCGGGGTTCTCGTGAGTATAAAAATAAAGTTCTCGTGAAAGGAAGCCGGGACACAAAGAGCCTGAAAGTGATGCAGATAGTTATGGGTGATGAACATACGTTTGATTGCTGGGTCGCATATACACATCCTAACGGAAATGTGACAGCTATCAAGCCACATCTTGCAGCATGGATTGACATGAGGAGCAGAGCCATTATAGGGGATGTAATGTGTAAGGATGCAAACAGCGACATCCTGAAGCAGTCACTCCTAAAGATGATGTACTCGGAACAGGGAGGCATTCCGGAGTACCTATACATAGATAATGGTAAAGACTACACAGCAAAGACCATGACTGGACGCAGCAGGAATGACAGAAGCGGAATGAATTTTGACAATGAGACAAAAGGCTTTTATAAGTCAATCGGAATTAAGGATGACCATCGGGCATTGCCATATGAACCTTGGAGCAAAGGACAGATTGAGCGTTTTTTTGGAACGGTATGCAACCAATTTACAAAGTGGTTCACATCATACACAGGAACACTTACGGGCTCAAAGACCTTTGCAAAGGTTAATAAGGATGTTAAAGGAATGCTTGAACGTGGGGAACTGATGAGCTTGGAGGAATTTTATCAGGCATGGAGCAAATGGCTGCATGAAGTCTATATGGTAAAGAAGCATGGGGGACTGAAAAAAGCAGGAGAGGAATGGCAGACACCGTTATCATGCTTTGAGAATGCCGAGCGATACGAGAAAGCAGTTCCTCCAAAGAGTTACGCAACTATGCTGATGATGAAATCGGAAAACAGGACTGTAAAGAATATAGGAATACAGCTTATGAACAAGGAGTACCGTTCAGATGAACTGTGTGACTTTATCGGGCAGAAGGTGGATATTAAGTATGATCCAGAAGATATGGCTACCATATATGTATTCCAAAAGGGAAGAAAGGTATGCGAAGCGTATTGTCAGGAACTGTTACAAATTGCACCGAAGGTTCAGCAGAAGGCACTGGAAGAACACTTGAAACGTCAGAAACGTCAGCAGAAGCGAGACAGAGAGCGTCTTAAAGAGGCTAGAATTCCATTTGAGGAACTGAACGAACAGTATGTGGGATTTAGTGAGACCACAGGAGGCATTGACCTGATGAAAGGAGCCAAGCAGAAGAAAGCAAAGGTAGTGCAGATGCCGGGAGATAGAACATATCAGAATGGTTTCCGTTTATCCAAACGTGAAGAGTCAGAAGAGGAAAATGAGTATATTAACAAAAAAGCAGAAGATGCTTTGAAGGCTCTCCGGGCGTTATAGAATTATTATTTTTGTCACAAGTAAGCAGTTATTTATGAAAGAAAGGTTAGGTTGAAATATGGAAGCATTAAACACTTACACAAAGGAAATTACACTCAGGGAAAGAGTGACAGAAATTTTGAAAGAATTGAAGATGACAAAGGCGGAGCTTGCATTGAAAATTCAGTATTCAAGAAGTGCAGTCAGCCAGTATTTGGGTAACAAATACAATTCTGATCCAACAGAAATTGAAGCCAGGCTTGCAGAGTTTGTCAAGGCTTATGAAGCTAAAAACGGAAGTCAGACAGGTGTGGAGTATGCAAAAGGTGGTTGCATTCCAGTGATAAAGCCGAAAATAGAGTATTTTGAATCAAGGGATTTTGTACAGACAATCGGGGTATGCAAGGCATGTCAGGAAAATATGGCACTTGGAATTCTTGTTGCAAAGTCTGGCTACGGTAAAACACACACGCTGAAGAAATACTCCAAAATGCCAAGAGTGGCATATATTGAGTGTGATGATACAATGGCTTGCCGAGATTTGGTGGAAGCCATTGAGATTGAAATTGGTATGCCGAAAGGTGCTGGTGGGACGATATGGAGCAGAGTAAACCGTATCAGGGACTTCTTCAATGCAAATGAGGGTTATCTCCTTATCATTGATGAAGCGGACAAGCTCATCAATAAATATACACAAAAGAAGATGGAGATTATCCGAGGAATTTTTGATCAGTCAGATGTTGGAATTGTGATTGCAGGAGAGCCGAGACTTGAAGCGGAAATTAAAGGTAACCTTGCCCGTTTTGCAAACAGGATGGACTTTTATTACAAGCTGAAGGGACTGTCAGAGCAGGAAGTTAGGGATTATCTGGAGGGGTATGATGTGGACGATGCTGCCATGATGGAATTTATTAGCAGGGCACAGAATGCACAGACTGGCTGTTTCCGGCTGCTTGACCGAACACTCAGCAATGTACTCCGCATACTGAAGGACAGTGGACAAAGCAAAGTAACCATGAAAATTGTCAGTCAGGCATCTAACATGATGATGCTGTAAGGCGGTGAGGAATGTGAAGAAAAGGATGATAACACTGCTCGCATTGAGCCTTATGCTGACAGCATGTGGTAGGGAGGCGGAAAGGGAAGGTGCTACAGAGCCGGTCATGGAAGAAACAACGGAGGCAATACAGATAGAGCCAGTAATTGAAGAAACGCCTGAACCAGTGCCAACAGAACAACCTAAAAAGGTTTCGTGGTCTTTGGACTGGAGTGATGACGAATCTTACATATTAGCGAAGATTGCTATGGCAGAAGCAGAGGGCGAGGATACAGAGGGTAAGGCATTAGTGATATTAGTTGTTTTGAACCGAGTGTGGGATGATTCCTTCCCGAATACAATTAAGGAAGTGGTCATGCAGGAGAACCAGTTCAGTCCGGTTGCAAATGGAAGATATGACAGGGTGGAGCCAGACAGCGACTGCCTAGATGCATTAGAACTGGTGATGAATGGGTGGGACAAGTCAGAAGGGGCTATGTATTTTGAAAGCAGGAGTTTATCTACATGGCACCAACGGAACCTGAGATATCTTTTCAAGCATGGAAACCATTATTTTTATAAAGAGAAGGAGGTCAGCGATGAAAAGAAGGTTAGTGATTGAGATGGAGTCGGTTGTCAATCCGGACTGTGTTATTCAGGATGTATTTGAGGTTTTAATGAAATATGCAAACTGCAACACAGAATTTACACTCCGGCAGGAAATACTTCCAGAGAAAAGTTCTGGGGAACTGCAGATACCTGTTTTTGTGAAGGGAGGCGATAGAGATGGCAAAGTCAACAATTAGAATGCTGTGGGGACTTGCAAAGTGTCAGGAACTGTCACTGACAGATGAGGAACTGCATCTTATTGTATCAGCACATACGGGAAAGGACAGCATAAAGCAGCTCGACCAGAGGGAACTTGGCATTGTGATAGGAGTGCTTGGCAATATGAAAAGCTCTGCATCCAAGAATGGCAGAAGCAACAGGCAGACAAGAGGTAATACTGGAACAGTCAATCAGAGGAAGAAAGTATATAAGCTGACGGAAACCCTTGGATGGGACAAGCCAGCAAGGGTTAATGGTCTTTGCAAGAAGATGTTTGGGGTGGACTGTGTGGAGTGGCTGAATTACCAGCAGTGTTCCAAACTCATAGAGGCATTGAAAAGCATGGCAGAAAGAAAGGAGAAACAGGATGCAGACGGAAGTGAAAGAGATAATCAAAGTAATGGATGATGGAACGCAGCACAAGTTGGAGCATGGGGCTGTTATAGAAATGCAGGGTGATGACATCAACATGTCATTTGTGGATATCAAGCCAATGGATATTGTTGAGTTAGTAATAGGGCTTGTGGAAGCTGTAAGGCGGATGGGGCTTGGCGAGGCGTTGGAAAAGGCAATTGATTATTATTATGGCGAGAAAGAGGATGTGGATGCAGGAACAGAAGGATTGTAGATTGATTCTGGAAGTGAAGAACGACAACATTATGATTCAAGCAGAGAATATTGATATGGTGGAACTTGCCACAATGTGCGGTGCATTGGAGCAACTTATGGGAGTGGAAGCCATCAGGCGTGGAAAGTCCTTAGAGGATGTCAAAGACAATATGCTTGATATACACCTTGCAGCTATGGATGCGTTAACAGATCAGATTATCGAAGAAAGGGGTAGAGAATGTGGCAGCCAAAAAGAAACATTTGACACAAAAGGAAAAAAATCGGAATGCTGAAATCAAAAAAGAGCTCCAAGAAAAGGGGATAATTCCTCAAGACAAGCCAAGGCTGAACCGAAAGAAATTTGTTGATGAAGCAATGGAGGAATGGGACAATAGACCACAATGCTATATATGGGAATTTTATCTGATAAAAGCCTTAGATTTCATCGTAGCAAAGCCGGAAAGAAGAAACTACAGGGTATCACAGGAAGCGGTTGGTGCTGCCAAAGTCCTGAAACTTGCAATAAGGCTTTACCAGTTCAGTAAGAAACTGGAGGAAGAGGGCAGGACGGATTATAAGTTTTCTGAGCAGTGGGAATATATTAAGGACATTCTGGATGCGTAAAGAGGTGGTCATGTTGAAGAAAACGCTTTATATCTGCAACCGATGTAATAAGGAAATCAAAACAAAGGGAACACGCATTATTCCACATTTTTTCGATTTTGTGACAGAGGAAATGTTAGATGAAATAGAAGTTGCGGATAGAGATGTACATTTCTGTATGGATTGCACACAGAGAATCATGGAGGAAATACTAAGACTGCCAAAGGGAAAGCCTATAGAGAATACAAAAAAGGCAGGGAAACGTCCCAAAAAGGGTGAAAGGCTCGATGCAGGAAAAGTTATGGCTCTGTATCAGGCAGGGTGGGACAATGAGAAGATAGCTGATGAAATGGATGTCACTGAAAGACAGATATACGAGTGCATACGTTATCAGATAAAGAAAACGAATTCAGGCGGTGTATCAAATGGAAAGGAGCAGGAGGATGAAGAATAACTATAAAAAGATATCACGTCATGGTTCTATCAATATTCCAGTAGCAATGCGGAGGAAGATTGGGATTCAGGGTGGTGATCCTATGGAAGTATCACTTGTTAATGGTGTAGTTACAGTTAAACCTTATACACCACGATGTATGTTCTGTGAAACAACAGAGAATGTGAAGCAACTGTTAGGTAAAGGTATTTGTGTTGAATGTGCTAATACAGTACATCAGATTATGAAAGGTAGTGGAGAGTAATGGAGTTATCAAAATTAAAGACAATGGAAGAAAAAGAACTGGTCAGCAAAGCAATACAACTGGATCAGGAACAGAAGAAAGTTAAAAAAGAATTGGACACAGTTAAGGCAGAGATTCAGGCAAGAGGTCTTCAGGTTCTTGAAGACCGGAATATCAAGTATATTAAGTATTATTCTCCAGATGGAAGTGCTGCGGTGACAGACACACAGAGTTTAGATGTTGTGAATGTGGATAAGCTGAAAAAACTGCTTTCCAGAGGTGTCTGGAAGCAGAATGTAACAGAAACTACAAAGACAGATTATAAATATAAGCCAGTACTTGAACGTGTTTTGAAAGCTATTTTTACAGGAGATTATACTTTTGAATATTCCTTAGAGGAGTTTATTGATGAACATTTATCTGTTAATCCAGATAGGAAGCAGAAAAACCTACTGTTGAAGAAACTGAAAGGCGATTATGCAAAAGACAGGGATACACTTATCAGTGTGCTGGGCTTTGAAAATGAGAATGAAGCTCCCGATTTTGATGTGGAGCTTTATTATATCTACAAAATTATGAATGGAGAGCTTATTCGGGCTGTCCTTCCAGAGGAGTTTTTAGATGAAACAATTAAGGATATCAAAAAATGCTTGATTGTGGATTCCAAAACAAGCATTACAATTGATTACAAGAAAGAATAGGGGGAATGTATTATGATTTCAAACAGTGGACATGATGAAAACGGAAAGTATAGTGGAGGAGCTGCTGGAGATCAGACGGAAAAAGAGTGGGCAATTATAGGATGGTATAACAGACCTTGGAAGTGTGTAATACGACATCCAGATTCCAATGTCAGAAAGACAATTGCAAGCCTTTCTGAGAAGGCTGCAAAGAATGACAATATTGGTTATGACCAAGGGCAGAGAGTTTCTTATTGGAACGAGCTTGCAAAAGTAAAATATAACCCGTCTGCTATTAAAACCAAATGTGAGGCAGACTGTTCTGCTGGGGTGATGGCAAATGTAAAAGCTACTGGATATTTGCTGGATAATGCCAAGCTGAAAGCGGTATCTATCACAAGTACACATTACATGAGG
>JAAVZU010000097.1 GCA_022791815.1 Lachnospiraceae bacterium | reverse complement strand
TAGTTATTCTTAATCCTTGCATAATTTTCTATTACAATCTGCAATGTTTTCCGTCCGTTATATTCATTTATGGATGGATAATAAGTAAATCCAATATCTATATGGTTTGCCTCTCCATGCATCATTTTTGTATATTCTTCCTCTCCATATTCTTGCTTTAAAAATGTAGTGAATTGTTCTATATCCCCAAAATAAATAGCATCCATTCTGGCATTCTTGGGATTTGCAATTTTTGCCTTAAAAACATTTTTATTCTTACCAATTATAGTTCCGCTTATTATTCTAAAATGTTGTTCTGCAAATAGTGGTTTTTCATTTCCTTTTCCAAAAGGCTCCAATATATTAAGCTGTTCTATCAAATTTTCTGAAATATAATCTATAGGCATTGGTACATCTATCATCACTTTAGCCCGAAAATCCTCTTCTGTCAAAGTAGTATTTTCATTTAATCTTCTACGTAATTCAGCAAGATTTTCCAAAGGCAGAGAAAGTCCTGCTGCCATAGGATGACCTCCAAATCTGCCTAACAAATCCTTGCATTTCAATAATTCTTCAAACATATTATAGGCTTCTATGGAACGTCCCGAGCCTTTAATTCCCTCTTCTACTTCCACAAATATCAACACAGGCTTATGATAACGCTCCCTTATTCTTCCTGCAATAATTCCAACCAAAGATTCATGACAGTCTTGCAATTTTACTAAAAGTATTTTGTCATCTATAATGTCCGATTCTTCAATCAGGGTAATAGCTTGTTCTTCTCCCTTCCTAGTCATCTCTTTTCTGCTCTCATTTAATGCTTTTAAATCACTTGCCATAATATTTGCTTCTCTGTCATCCTGACACATAAGCAAATCTAAAGCCGCCTTCACTGTTTCCAACCGACCTGCTGCGTTAAAACAGGGTCCAATGATAAAACCAATATGATATGCTTTCATATCCCGATCCAGCAAATTATTAACTTCTAAAATTGCCCTTAATCCTTTATTATTTGTATGTTTTAACATTTCAAGCCCACATTTTACCAGTATACGGTTCTCATCCTCCAAATCCATAACATCTGCAACAGTAGCAATAGCTGCATACTCAATTAAAGGTCTTAAGTTCGTTTCATCTATTCCATAATGGCGGTATAGCACTTGGGACAGTTTAAATGTCACCCCTGCACCACAAAGCTTCGGAAATGGATAGGTACATTCTTTTTGCTTTGGATTTACAATAGCATCCGCCTCAGGTTTGATATAAACCCGACTGCCATCTTCCTGTTCTTCAAAAGGAACTTCATGATGATCTGTTACAACAACTGTAAGTCCTTTCTCTTTCGCATAAGAAACAGCATCAAGGGCAGCAATGCCATTATCACAAGTTATCAACAATCCTGCACCTTTTTCTACTGCATCATCCACAATTCTTTGGTTTAATCCATATCCTTCTGTCACACGGTTAGGAGTTTCCACAAAACATTCTCCCCCTACAGTTGTAAAAGCAGTATGCAATATCATACTGGAAAATATTCCATCCACATCAAAATCACTGGCTATTGCAATCACTTCTCCTCTGTCAATTGCATCAATCAAAAGATTCACTGCTTTCTCCATATCCAGTAACAATGTGGGTTCATATAAATCCTCTAATGTTCCCTGTAAATACCGTCGGATTTCCTCATCCTCATTTACTCCACGATTAATCATAATCCTTGCAATTATGGGATCAATTCCGTATTTTTTTCCAATTCCCTGAAAGTCTCCTCGTTTATTATGTAACATCCATTTTTCCATTGTATTTAATTCCTTCCTTTATTCCTTAAATACAGTATACCACAAAAAAGACCTAAGACAAATATCTTGTCCTAGGTCCCTTTTTAACATATTTTTTCTATAACTTTGCTTTATTACTAGAAACTTTATTTTTAATCACACACCACAATGGTCCTGTCAGGCAAACAGAAGAGAATGCTCCTCCTAAAATACCTGCCATTAAAGGCACTGTAAACTCTCTTAAAGAACTTACACCTAATAAGAATAACATAAATATCATAATAAATGTAGTAAGGGATGTATTGATATTACGGGTAATTGTCTGGCTTACACTGGTATTTACCACTTCTTCTAATGAAGTTCCCTTCTTCATCTGTTTCTTATTCTCACGGATTCGGTCAAAGGTTACAATTGTTGCATTTATAGAGTAACCCAAAATTGTAAGCATACAAGCAATAAAGGTGTTGCCTACACTAATCAGTCCAAGTAAACTTCCTACTGCATATACTGTTAATACAATCATAACATCATGAATCAATGCAATAATCGCACTAGTACCAAACCAGATATCATTAAATCGGATTGCAATATAAATCAGCATAAGCACTACTGCTATAATAATAGAAACTACTGCATCTTTCTTCATTTCATTACTTACGGATGCGCTAATGGTTTCCGACTCAATGGTTGTTTCATCTATCTTGTAAGTATCTACAAAATACTTAGACAACTTCGTTCTCTGTTCCTTATCTAAAACTGTTGTCTTAACTGTTAAAGTATTCTCATTCTTTACTTCCGAAATCTCTGGTGTCTGAGAAAACATTTCTCCTACCGCAACAGAAACATCATTCTTTATATCTCCAGCTACATACTCTTTACCAAAAGTTACTGTAGTAGAAGTACCTCCCTTAAAGTCCAATCCATAATTCAAGATAGTTCCCATAGAAGATTTATTGGCAATTAAACTTCCTACACAAACTATAAGAAATACTACTACAATAATTACAGCTTTTGGGAAATTTTTCACAAAAGAAATCACTTTAGTTTCTTTTGCTTTTCCATAGAACTTCTCATCTTGGAATCCAAGAAGAATAAGTCCTCTAAGTACAAACTTTGTTACATACAATGCTGTAATCATAGACAAAACTACACCAATCATTAAAGTCTGGGCAAAGCTTGCCACAGTTCCAGAACCCATCATCATAAGGACAATTGCAGCAATTAAAGTGGTGATATTACCATCTAAAATTGCAGACAAAGCTTTTCCAAAACCATTCTTCATGGAAGTCTCCAAAGAACTTCCTGACGCCAATTCTTCTCTAATACGCTGGAAAATAATAACATTAGCATCCACAGCCATACCAACGGATAACAGAATACCTGCCACACCTGGTAAAGTAAGTGTTACATCAAAGGCATTTAAGGTAAGACTTAATGCCCCAACATAAATTACCAAAGCAATGCTTGCTGCCAATCCTGGAATACGATACATGGCTATCATAAAAAGAACAATCAAAATAAATCCAATGACACCAGCAATTAAACTGGTTCGAATGGCTTCTTCTCCTAACTTTGCTCCTACTACATTAGAACGGATCTCTTTTAATTCCAGAGGAAGAGCACCAATACGGATAGTAGTCGCCAATTCTTCTGCTTCTTCCATATTTGCCTGTCCATCAATCTGTGCTTTTCCACCAGAGATTTCTTTATCCACACGAGGATTCGATGTAACTACTCCATCATAAACAATAGCAATATTACTTCCTGCTGCCTTTTTGGTACCTTCTGCAAACTTCTTTGCACCTTCACTGTTAAATTCCAGACTTACATAATATTCTGTAGCTGTTCCTGTTTTATTACTTCCTGCTACACCTTCTGCCTTTTCAATATCAGCTCCATCCACAATAACCACTTTTGCATCATATAATTTTTGTTGGTCTACTGCAAGTTTCTGATTCTTACTTGGGTCAGTTGGGTGTACCAGATACTCTGCATCTGGATCTTCTAAAAAAGGTCTTAAGTCCTGTTCTTCTACAAAAAGGATGCTTCCAGCCTTACCAAGTTTTTCAAGAACCGCATCTGCATCCTTTGCACCGGGAATGTCCACATTAATACGGTTACTTCCTTCTTTATATACAACTGGTTCTTCTCCAAGATTCTCCACACGCTTTTGAATCTTAGAAACAGTGTCATCCATCTGTTGGGAACTTGGCTTATCCTTTACCGCCTGGTAAGTAACACTTACACCGCCTGCAAGGTCAAGTCCCAAACGAATATTTTTTGTACTTCCCTTATGCTGTACTCCGAGTCCTGCTAATGCAATATAGCCTAAACCGCCAATTGCAAGGACACAAAGCAGGATATATAATATCCCTTTTCTTACATTCTTCATTGTAAAATCTCCTTCACTCTAATTCTATTGGCAGATGCTGCTAAAAGGTAGTTTCTACAACCCCTCTTTTGCGGCTTCATCCACTTTTAACATAATAGCACATTCGATACGTTTCTTCTGTAAATCACATCCAATATCATACGCACCATTGATGTCTCCTGAAAAATTAAATGCATTGGCAGCACATCCACCACTGCAATAAAATCTTGCAAAACAGTCTTTGCATTTTTCTTTTGCATATACATTACAAAGTTTAAACTTGTCCTGTACTTTGGTGTTGGTAATACCCTCGTCTACATTACCAAGTAAAAAATCTTCATTACCTACAAACTGATGACATGGATAAAAGTCTCCCCACGGAGTTACTGCAAGATATTCTGTTCCAGAACCACATCCAGATAAACGCTTAGCCACACAAGGTCCACCAGTCAGGTCTATCATGAAATGAAAGAAATTAAAACATTTACCCTGATCACGTCTGCGAATCATCTCATCAGCTAATTTATCATATTCCTGACAAATCATTTCCACATCTGTCTCCCTTATAGCATAATCCGCTTCAGGAGGTGCCACTACTGGTTCTACAGATATCTGCTCAAACCCTAAATCAGCCATATGAATCACATCCGCAGCAAAGTCTTTATTAAAATGAGTAAAAGTGCCTCGTACATAATAATTTTTCTGTTCTCTGCTCTCGGCTAATTTTTGAAACTTAGGAACAATAATGTCATAACTTCCCTTACCATTTCTTGATGGACGCATTTTATCATGAATCTCTTTTCTTCCGTCAATACTTAACACCACATTTGCCATCTCTTTGTTAGCAAACTCCATAATATCATCATCCAATAATACACCATTTGTAGTAAGCGTAAAACGGAAATTTTTATCATAAATCTTTTCTTGTTCTCTTCCATAAGCCACTAATTGTTTTACAACCTCAAAGTTCATAAGTGGCTCTCCACCAAAAAAGTCAACCTCTAAGTTTCTTCTGGTTCCTGAGTTAGCAATTAAAAAATCCAATGCCTTTTTTCCCACTTCATAACTCATAAGTGCACGACGCCCTTTGTATTCTCCTTCTTCTGCAAAACAGTATTTGCAGGCAAGGTTACAATCATGGGCAATGTGCAGGCACAAAGCTTTTACTACTGTTTTTCTCTTTTTGAAGTCAAACACAGTATCCTGATAAACATCTTCCGTAAATAATGTGCCTTCTTTTTTTAATTCCTCTATTTCCGAAAATGCTTCCTCTATATATGCCTCTGAAATGGGTTCTGTTATAAGCTTTGCATATTGTGGCTGCTGGTATTTTTCCATCAAGATACGAATAATTTCTTCCCTATTCTTTGTATCATACATTTCTAAAATATCATAAACCAAATCGTCCACTACATGGACACTGCCACTATTTACATCTAATACAATATTGTACCCATTGCTTTTATACTGGTGTATCATCTGTTTCTCCTTTCGAAACAAAACTTTGTAGAGTTCTTCTTATTGTTCATTCACATAGAAAAACAAGAGAATGTCAATGTATTGTAAACAATACATTGACATTTTAATTAGTTAGCATTTCTCTTATTTATGTTCACAGCTCTGGTTTCCAACTGTACAAGATGTCTTACATGCTGACTGACAAGATGTCTGGCATTCTCCACAGCCACCTTTTTTTACTGTCTGCTGTAAGTTCTTTGTAGTTAAGGACTTAATATGTTTCATTGTAAGATCCTCCTTCCTAATTTTTTCAAAAAGCAAGTACATCTACGCATTCTTGCGGTGGCAAAATATAGGCATTCAACCTATGAATGCCTATATTTTGCCTACTATATTACAGTATAACACATTTTTCGCTACATGAAAAGCCTTTTTTCTATCAACTAGTAACCATTCTGCCTTTGGGCTGAACTGTTACATCAGCTGACCATTCCTCCAAACATACCACTTAATGTACAAAGAACTCCTGCCAATATCAAATCTTGTATATCGCCTAGCATATATGCATTTCCTAAAAACGAAATTAGAAAAACAATTAGAAAGTATCCGCCTCCAAGTAATAGTCCCCATAAAAATTTTCTTTTTTCCGCCTTTTTTCCAATCATCCATCCGCCAATAAAGTTGGATACTATGTATGCTGCTACCAGCATTCCACTAAGTACAGTTGTTGCCATATCCGTTTTATACCAAAAAAACGCGGTTAAAACCAGAAGTACCATTGTAATTAGAAATGTAACTGCCATACATTTTATGTATACCAATCCCATTTCCATTTCTTTTTTTGCATTTTTTTCTTTCATATTTTACGCCTGCCCCAACACTAACACTTATTTTATAGTATGTATCTGTGATTACATATATTCCTCTTGTTCTATGTTCTTGGCACATAGCTTGACAGCAAGTGTCAATCATGTGAGTGGACAGTAACTTCCTCTTAACAGTTCATCCCTTTGCTAAACTGTTGGTAAAAGTCGCTAATATAGCAACGATACACTTGCTTTTTATTCCTACGTTCGTTACAATAAAATATAGAAAACAGAAAACTATTAACAAGATTCTAAACAATTATAAAACAGACTGATAAAGGAGAAATTTTATGAAATACATTGATTTACATGTACATTCTAATGTTTCTGATGGAACATTTACACCCACCCAGTTAGTGAAAGAAGCCATCCATTGCAAACTATCTGCTTTCGCACTTACCGATCATGACACTACAGATGGTATTTTGGAGGCACAAATCGCTGCAAGAGAAGCGAAAAAGTCTGGAAAAGCTATTGAAGTTATCAGCGGAGTGGAGTTATCTGTAGCATATAAAAACAGGGATATCCATATGATTGGATTATTTTTAGACTATCAAAATTCCATATTACAAGAAGCTTTACACAAAGCAAAAGAATCAAGAGAAAACCGTAATCAGAAAATGGCTGAAAACCTTCAAAAAGGCGGCTTTGATATTGATATAGAACGGCTAAAAAACAATTTTGAAAAAGATACAATTCTTACCAGAGCCCATTTTGCCCAGTATTTATTTCAAACAAAACAAATACCTTCTATCCATGCTGCCTTTCACAACATTTTAAATGCAGATGGTCCTTACTATGTCCCAAGAAAATATATAGAACCCGAAAAAGCAATTCACTTAATTAAGCAGTCAGGTGGTATTCCAATTCTAGCCCACCCACTGATATATCATCTTCCAGAAGAAGAATTAGATGCTTTAATCGCTATGCTAAAGGAAATGGGACTGGAAGGCATTGAAGTATTTTATTCTGCCAACACAGGATTTGATGAAGCAATTTTACGCCGATATGCCAATAAATATAATCTTGTTATGAGTGGAGGTTCTGATTTTCATGGTGCAAATAAACCACTTATTTCCTTAGGAACAGGAAAAGGAAATCTGCGCATTCCATATTCCATACTTGAAAATATAAAAAAACGTCTAGATACCATTTAATAAAACAATCCTAGTTTAATTTTAACCAATAAAAAATCAACCCTTTCTTTGTAGCAGGTGGGTTGATTTTTTGCTGCATCTACTTTATAATTTTTATTTTTCTGCTTTTTCTACTTCTAAAATGCATTCTTTCTTCATTGGAATACGACAATTCTTATTGCATCCAAATTCAACAGTAACAGTGTTATTACTATCATTTACATCTGTTATAACACCATAAAATCCACTGCTTGTCAAAATACTGTCACCAACCTCTGCGGAGGCAACAACCATATCACGCTGTTTTTGTTCTTTGTTCTGTTTACGGAACATAAATACATAAAAAACAACCATAACCAAAATCATGACAATAAGCATCATACCACTGCCGCCTGCTGCATTCGCTTGATTTGCTCCATTTGCTGTTAAAACTGAAAATAACATCTTTTTATTCCATCCTTTCTTAATTCATAACTCGTCTTTTTTACGTTCTTGCACAGCAGAGTGTGCAGACCTACCTAAACTGTTCTTGAAAACCTTTTATTTTCTCTTTTTTATATGATTTATATCGGTTTTCCCTGATAGCTGCACGAATCTCCTCCATCAATTTATTATAAAAGTACAAATTATGAAGAACCATTAATCTTAATCCTAGCATTTCTTTTGCCTTAAGCAAATGCCTAATGTATGCCCTGCTATAAGTTTTACATGCTGGACACTGGCACCCTTCTTCAATTGGTTTCTCATCTTTTTCAAATCTGGCATTCAAAAGATTAATCTTACCAAAATTAGTGTATGCGTGACCATGTCTTCCATTTCTGGTAGGATATACACAGTCAAAGAAATCCACTCCTCTATCTACCGCTTCAAGAATATTTGTTGGTGTTCCTACTCCCATAAGATAAGTGGGTTTTTCTAATGGCAGATAAGGTACTGTCTCTTCAATTATCCGATACATCTCCTCATGGCTTTCTCCTACTGCCAGTCCACCTAATGCATATCCGTCCAGATTCATATCTGAAATTTCTTTTGCATGGGCAATCCGGATATCCGCAAAAGTCCCTCCCTGGTTAATTCCAAAGAGAAGTTGTTCTTTATTGATAGTACTTGGAAGAGTATTTAGTCTTGACATCTCCAGCTTACATCGTGCAAGCCATCTTGTCGTTCTATCCACTGATTTTTGCATATAATCTCTAGTTGCTGGATGTGGTGGACATTCATCAAACGCCATAGCAATTGTAGATGCCAGATTAGATTGAATCTGCATACTTTCTTCTGGTCCCATAAATATTTTTCTTCCATCTACATGGGAAGAAAAGTATACACCTTCTTCTTTTATCTTTCTAAGACCTGCCAGAGAAAACACCTGAAATCCTCCAGAATCTGTTAAAATGGGTTTATCCCAAACCATAAACTTATGCAATCCACCCATTTCTTTCACAACCTTATCACCTGGTCTTACATGTAAATGATAAGTGTTGGAAAGTTCCACTTGTGTTCCAATCTCCTGCAAATCAGTAGTTGACACAGCTCCCTTTATAGCTGCTGCTGTCCCCACATTCATAAATACTGGTGTTTCAATCGTTCCATGTACTGTTTCAAAAACAGCACTTTTTGCCTTTCCATCTTGATTCTTTATTGTATAAACCGCCATCTCTCTCTCCTACATCTTTTCAAGCAGATTCATAGATAGAACTTTATTATCTGCAAGATAAAAAGCAGGAACTGGATAATCCGGCGTACCATAATTTACCTTTGCAAACTGTCTTACTATCTGATCGTATGTCTCTCTTGTAAAACGAATCCCATAAAGACTTGCAACATTACAAAATATTGTAGGACTAATGGAACGTCCCCACTGGCTATTATCATTTAAGAAACATCCATTCATATAACATGCTGGTGTAATCTTTTCTTTCCTGCTGCCTTCTGTTGCATAAATTTCCATAAAATCCGTATTCTCATCCACAACTACCTCTAACACCCAAGTTTTACCACCTGTTAATACAGACTTTATTGCTCTCACATTTTTAGTTTCTGTGGTAGTTACACGGAAAGTCTGCATCATCATTATCAGTCTGTCAATACTTTCCTGATTTAGTACTTTACTCTCTATTGTTCTGGCATTTCCCTTTAGATAAGCTACCAGACTATCAATCTCCTCTTGTGATAACAAAGAAAAATTATTCTCCTCCATAGCTCGCTCTCCTCCATATTTCTTTTGCATGTAATCAAGCAGATATTCGCAATCTGTTCTCCCACTTACTCATAATCTCATTGCCTCTTCGTGGCATTTTGCAGGAGTGCAGGCTCCTACAAAAACAAGCAAGTCCACCCCTGCTTAAAAAACGGAGGGACATCCTTAATGAGCTTAAACTGTCATCTACCATTACAATTCATATCCCAAACATTTTCCAACAAACTCTCAGTTATTCATGGGTGAATTGTAACGGTTGGTTGTTTATCTATTAAATATTATAACTATTTTATTATAATAATAAAACATTTCATAAAAAATGGCAATCCTTTTCTTTTTTGCTTTTCTATATTTTCTGTGATATACTGGACATAAAACTAACCACCATTATTTTAATCCTATGTTGCAGACCTTTGTTATGTTGGATAAATATTATATTTAGGAGAAAATATATTATGAAAAATTTAAAATTCGTTATTATTGGTGTACTTTTATTTTGTTTTATTCATCTATATGCCTTTTCCTTTATATTTTCCAATATTTCCTCTCTAATATATCCATTGTATATTATAGGAGGTGTCTTTTTTCTATTTATAAATTTTTCCCCTGATATTAAACCAGATAAAAATACAACTTTACGAAACCGCATTTTAGCAGAGGGAACCTTTTTACTCAAACTATTTTTATTTACAACAACACTTTCTATATTTTATGGTATATATCTAGCATTTCAAATGATGCCAGATAATTTCAAAATGTTTTTGCTTCATATTGTTCTAGTTATCTTAATGGAGGCTGTTTTATTTTGGAATGGAATTATTCGTGTATATGCCACCTCTATTCAATTAGGCATTAAATGGAGATTACTTGGTGTGATTTTAGGCTGGATCCCAATTGTTCATTTGTTTGCCCTTGTACATATTATACGGCTTACAAAACAAGAAGCTAATTTTGAAAAAGAAAAATATTTATCGGCATTAAAACATCAGCATGAGGAACTCTGTAAAACCAAATATCCTTTATTGCTAGTTCATGGTGTCTTTTTCCGTGATTTCCGTTTTTTAAACTACTGGGGCAGAATCCCCGAAGAGTTAAAGAAATATGGTGCTACTATTTTCTATGGCAAACAACAATCTGCGGCTTCTGTTGCTGCCTGTGGTGAAGAATTAGCTCAAAGAATTCGGGAAATACTACAAGAAACCAATGCCGAAAAAGTAAATATCATTGCACACTCCAAAGGCGGTCTTGACAGCCGCTATGCCATCAGCCAGCTTAATATGGCACCATTTGTCGCATCTCTTACTACAATTAACACACCACATCAGGGTTGTATTTTTGCAGACTATTTGCTAAATAAAATTCCAAAAAATATATGTGATTCCATTGCATCTAATTACAATACTGCCCTAAAACAAGCTGGAGATTATGATCCAGACTTTCTAAGTGCAGTATATGACCTGACTGCTACTTCTTGTCAAGACAGAAATTTGTTGCTTTCAGATGCATCAGAAGTATTTTACCAAAGTGTTGGTTCAAAAATGAATCAGGCATCCAGTGGTAAATTCCCTCTCAATGTCTCTTATCCATTGGTGAAACACTTTGATGGTGAAAATGATGGACTGGTATCTTTGGAATCTATGAAATGGGGAGAAAATTTTATTTATATAAACTCTCCAGCTGGCAGAGGTATTTCCCATGGGGACATGATTGACTTAAACCGTGAAAATATTCCTGGTTTTGACGTAAGGGAATTTTATGTAAACTTAGTACACAACCTGAAAGAACAGGGATTTTAAACTTTAATTATTTTATTTGGAGGAGCTATTATGCATTACCGTTTCCGTATACAAAATTTCTTCTTTGGAATTTTATTTTTACTTTTGTTTATTGGCATTGGACTAAACATCGCTATCTTTTTCCGCCCTTTATATTATTGGGATATTTCTTTTCTCTCACTAGAAGAATACAGTGGTCTTCCAAAAGAAGAAATCCTTGCCAATTACAATGCATTAATTGACTATTGCTCTCCTTTTTACTCTGGTACGCTGGCTCTTCCAAGTCTTTTGGTCTCTCCTGCTGCCATTAACCATTTTGCCAGAGTAAAAATTGTCTTTGGTATTTTTGATTTGCTTGCTATTTCTTCTCTTGTAATCTTAATTATATACTTTATTAAAAAAAGGAAACAAATTACACCTTCATGGCTAATTACTTGTGGAATTACTACTTTAATTATTCCAATTCTTCTTGGTGTATGTTGTGCCTTTTTTTGGGAGAAAACTTTTGTTTATTTTCATAAAATTTTCTTTCATGGAGACTACTGGCTGTTTGACTGGAATACGGATTCTATCATCCGTATTCTCCCAGATACTTTTTTTCTTCAATGTGCAGTCCTAATTATAGGTATAGTAATGTTTGGAGGTATTCTTCTGCTTCTTTATGGTGGAATCCGGACTTTCTATAAAAAAAGATAAACAGTCCTTGTCATATCATTTATAAGGTGATATAATAAAACGTATGTTTGGTTTTGAAAGGTTGGTATAATATGAGTATATATGATACATTAAATAAAGAACAATTAGAAGCTGTACAGCATAACGAAGGTCCCTTGCTGATTCTGGCAGGTGCGGGATCTGGTAAGACTCGTGTCCTTACTCATCGTATTGCATATCTTATGGATGAAATAGGTGTGAATCCCTGGAATATTATGGCACTTACTTTTACCAATAAGGCAGCAAAGGAAATGCGCGACAGGGTAGATGATTTAATTGGATATGGTTCTGAAAATGTGTGGGTAACCACTTTTCATTCTACCTGTGTCCGGATTTTACGCCGCCATATCGACCATCTGGGATATGGTACAAACTTTACTATTTATGATACAGACGACCAGAAGAGCCTTATGCGGGAAATTCTTAAATATCTGGATATGGATCCAAAGAAATTTAAAGAACGGACTGTTCTAAATGCCATATCCTCTGCAAAAGATTCCTATATTTCACCAGAACAATATGCTCTGGAAGCCTCTGGCGATTTAGTAAAAACCCGTTATGCAAAAGCATACGCAGAATACCAGAAACGGTTACAACAAAATAATGCCTTAGATTTTGATGACTTACTTTTTAAAACAGTAGAGCTCTTTGAAACCAACAAAGAGGTACTTGCCTATTATCAGAGACGTTTTCAGTATATCATGGTAGATGAATATCAGGATACCAATAATGTCCAGTTCCGTTTTTTGAACTTACTGGCAACTACAACGAACCCAGAAGGTGAGGTAGTACATAATCTTTGTGTAGTGGGTGACGATGATCAGTCCATTTACAAATTCCGTGGTGCAAATATTCGTAATATTCTGGATTTTGAAAGCTGCTATCCAGATACAAAAGTAATTCGTCTGGAACAAAATTACCGCTCCACTAAGACAATTCTAGATGCTGCAAATGAAGTTATTGCAAATAATACAGAACGAAAAGAAAAACGATTATGGACAGAGAATGCCGAAGGAGAACCTCTTTGTTTCACCCAATTTGACACTGCTTATGACGAAGCAGAGGCAATTGCTGGGGATATTGCTTCTTCTTTTGAGAGTGGTATCGCTAACTATCAGGATTTTGCACTTTTATATCGTACGAACGCACAATCCCGTCTGTTAGAGGAAAAATTAATTCAAAGAAATGTGCCTTATAAACTGGTAGGTGGTGTGAATTTCTACCAACGTAAAGAAATTAAAGATATTTTAGCATACCTTCGCACTATTCATAATGGAAGAGATGATGTTTCTATAAGGCGTATTATCAATGTTCCAAGACGTGGTATTGGTCTAACTACTTTAGACCGCCTTATGGATTACTCCATTAAAAATGATACCAGTTTTTACAAAGCCTGCTTAGATGTGGAAAATGTCCCAGCAATTGGAAGGGGTGCAGCAAAGGTTTCTTCCTTTATCAGTATGATTGAAATTCTAAAATCCAAACTTTCCAAAGATAACTATTCTATTTTGGATTTGTTTGAGGAAATTATGGAAGCTACTGGTTATATTGAAGAATTAGAAGCAGAGGAGACTGCAGAAGCAAAAGCCCGTATTGAGAATATCGAAGAATTTAAAAACAAGATTGTTGCCTTCCTTGATAATGCCACAGAAGATACTTCTCTTGGTGCTTTTTTAGAAGAAGTTTCTCTAGTTGCAGATATTGACAGTTTGGAGGAAAACCGTAATACCGTTACCCTTATGACCCTGCATAGTGCAAAAGGATTGGAATTTCCATATGTTTACCTTTGTGGTATGGAAGATGGCATTTTCCCAAGTTATCTATGCATTACAGCAGATGACCCTATGGAAGTAGAGGAAGAACGCCGTCTGTGCTATGTCGGAATTACAAGAGCCAGAGAAAGACTTTTCCTAACATGTGCAAGACAGCGCATGCAAAATGGTGAAATTCGTTTTAATAAACCTTCCCGTTTTGTACATGAGATACCAAGATATTTATTAAAACAGTCCATGCCAAACAACAGCATTTACAGTTCCAAAAGAAGTACAATATCTTTTGAACCTGAGCCTGCTCCTAAGGAAAAACCTTTCCGTTTTACCAATGCCAAAGGTGAAGATCCTTTCAAAAATAATCCTTTGATTCAAAAGGGATTCCATTTTGAAAAACCTAACCAAGCAAAAAAAACAACAGCTTCTTCTCCACTTGAGAACTCACCATCATACAAAGAAGGAGACAAGGTACTTCATCAAAAATTTGGAGAAGGTACTGTATTAGAATTAAAGAAGGGTACAAAAGATTATGAGGTAACAGTTTCCTTTGAAAATGCTGGTCAAAAGAAACTTTTAGCTGGATTTGCCAAACTAGAAAAAGTTGACTAACATAGTGGTAAAAAATTATCAGATATGGTATACTATTTGCATATAGTTTTTGTTAGGTTTGGGGAAATCAGCAAAACATACAATAATAAGAAGGGAACGTGATATTATGATGAATCAGAAACTAGAAGAAATCATGGCAACTGCTCGTTTGAACGAGTTAATCCGCAAAAAAGAAAAAGATGATGATAAAAAGAACACCATTGTCTGGGTACTTGCTATTTTAGGTGCCATTGCTGCTGTTGCAGGTATTGCATTTGCTGTTGTGAAATATTTCTCACCAGCTTATTTAGAAGACGATTTTGACGATTTTGATGATGACTACGATGATGATTTCTTTGATGATGATGATGTAATTGAGGTAAAACCTGAAGAAAAATAATTTTGCAATATAGTCCTTAGAAAATTATATTTAATAAAAAGTCTTAAATTACTGGTTATTTGTAATTTAAGACTTTTTTCTTTTTAATTAGAACAAATCAATTAAATTATTCTCCAAATAAACCACTTCCTATTCTCGCATACATGCAATTTTAACAACATCCTTGATTACCTTATATTTTATGTTTCTCTCTCTTTTCCTATATCTCTCATTCACTTCCTCCTACTGTTTCATTATTACATTTTGCCTATTCACTCTTCATGCCATGGACGCTTTTTATCCAACCATCCATTATCCTGCCAATATTTCTTTTCTATAGGAGAAGCTCCCCTATCTGCTTTTTGCATCATACGCATAATATAAAACATAAACTTTGTTTTCATACCTACTTTCACTTTCTTTCTCAAGAGAGAACTTGCTAATTTTGTAGTATCTTTTTGAATTTTTTCTTTTTTATCATCTGCCATCTGTTCCCAACTCATAGCCTGGACAGCAATACCATAATGTCGAATAATAGGAATTCCCCAATAAAACAAAGTATTTGAAATATCCTTTATTGCTGTTTTCATTCCTCTTCCTGCTGCAGTAGATATAACAACTGCCTTCTTTTTAAACATTGCTTTTCTTGGTCTATGTATCATCCAATAAGTAAAGGTCAAATCCATAAAAGATTTCATTGGAGCAGATGCCCTCATGCAATAGGTAGGCGTAGTAAATATCAGCAGTTCCGCATTTTCTATATTTTCCATAATAGCTTTCTTTTGAATGTAAAAGGGACATCGTGATTCATCATCTATACACTTATAACACCCCCTGCAAAAATGTTCTAAATCTTTAGGCAGAAAAAATTCTCTTATTTCATTGCCAGATCCTAATTTTTCTGCAACTAATCTTCCAATATGATAAGAACTTCCTTTATGGTTTTGACCATGAATCAACACAATTTTCATTATATTTTACCCCCTCTGTACAAATGATTAAATTTTCTTATATGCTGCTCAATTAAGTTCAAAGCTTCTTTTTCACGTTCTGGCTGTCTATCGCATAAGGTAAGCAACATATAAATTGGAGCATAGAAGTGCAATGCCATAATATCTGCATCTGTTTGTTTAAAAAATCCTTTTTCAGAAAGTAAAGCAAATATTTCTGATTGATAAACTAATGGTTCATCCACATATTGTTTCGAATACAACAAAGATAACTCTGTATTATGAAATTGCTCAATTGTCAACATCTTTCTGAATTTACAGACATAATCATCATGCAAAAAATACTGAAAAAGTCCTATTCCCATTTGTATAAGAGTATCCTCTGAAACAGAAGAAAATATATCTGCATCGTTTTTTGTATCACCGCCATTCATTTTTAATATTGTGGTCTGCTTATCATAATTTCTTTTCATTTCATCCAATATAGCATTGAAAATATCTTGTTTGCTTTTGTAATGCTTGTATAAAGATGGTGCTTTAATGCCAACTGCTTTGGCGATTTCCCCAACGTATACTGCACTATATCCTTTTTCTGCAAACAAGGTTAATGCCTCATCTATTATTTTTTGTTTTGTAGTCATAGCTTTCCTCCTTTGGCTAATTATAATTAGCTATTTTATTATAAGCTAATTCTAATTAGCTGTCAATACCCTAAAAAGGTTGTCGCATTAAGTATCCAACATACAAAATATAGTTATTAATTTCAAGTCAAGTTCTTCTATATCTTATAAATGTTTTTCTTAATGCGACAACCCCATATTCATGTTTTTTTATTTTCAAATAATCATGACGACTTATGTTTCCTATTTATCTTCTTCTGTCTCCAAGCAAAACTTCATAATCATCTGCTATCTTTTTCGCATCTGCTAATCCTATTCTTGTAATTTCCCTTATTTCCTTAATCGCTTCAATTTTTTGTCCAGACTCTAATAATTGATAAACTTTTTCAACATCTCTTGTATCCATTTTTGCTATAATGGATTCCAGTCCTGAAAGATTATCTGATGCAGGATCTGTTACTGTAATTTCATAAGGTTCTTCATAATGTTCATTGGGATTCATTTTGTTCTCATAAGGAATCTTAAAATACTCCAATACTCTCCAGATTGTTCCTATCTTTGTTCTATTTCCTACATACAAATCCACACTTTCTCCACTCCGTAGTTTGCATACAATAACAGCACTTTCTACAGATATTCTGCCAGATTCTTTATGTACTTCACGTATTCTTACTTCATATTGTAAGTGAAGCATTTCATTTACAGGAATTCCAATAGGATGGAAAAGTGCATCTGTCTCACAATATGCTATAAAATAATCTTTTGTGATAATCCATTGATGGGAGTAATATAATAAGTCCTCTTTTAAACTCTTTTCCAGCTTCTTTATAAACCCTTGCGAATCCCGGATTTTTACATATTTTTCTGTATAATGTAACATCTTTTTTGTATATTTACGATTGTAATAAAAAATTACAATCCCTATTCTAATTGGCAAGAAAATGATTAACACAACTTTTAGCAATCCGAATAGCATACTCCCAAAATCCAAATCCATTGGCATTTTATTTTCCATTATCATACATGCACAGGCGAATACTGCTGAAAATATGGAACCCCCTGTTACTATATCCCAAACTAATAAATAAACTCTTCTTGTCATATAGATTAATGTCCTATTCACAGTCCGCATCCTTGGATTGGGCCACTTTTTGGGATTTATTTCTTTGCTAAAATTCCCCTGTCTCCTATCCAGATATGCAAAAAACATATCCATTAGCTTTACACACAACAAGATGAAAAAAACTAACCCTATCATTCCTATTCCATCTAACACTTGATGCATATCTTTTTCATGGTTCCCCAAAGGAATTCCATATACTAAAACATTATACACTCCTGCCCCAAACATCATAAGCATCATTACAACTATAAATGCTGTCCTAAAAAAATCCTCTATTTTCCTCCATCTATTTTTTCTTTTTTTCATATACTTTTCTCCTTTTGTTCATTTCCACAACTTCTTTAAATTTTCGAAAATGATTTATGTAATATACCATAACTATTCAGTCAAGGTATCCCTACTAATATAAAATATTCGTAACTATTCAGGTAGAAACACACATTTACTTTGCGTGTGATCTGAGAAAAAGTAATATCTTTATCACACAAATTGCTTGCTGTTTTTTTATTGATATTTTCACGATTCTTTTCCTTTCCAATCCTCTTTTTAAATACTATTTCTTTTCCGTAATGACAGAATATATATAACACTTTTATCTATTTTTCTTTTTTGGATATCATATTCATGATAAGTTGTGATATTTTTACACCTAAAAAAATTCTCTGAAATAATCCAGGCATCTATATCATGTGATTTTTTATCCATTTCCAAAAAATCTTCGTCAAACTTAAACAGAGTTTCATTACCAACTGCAATCAAACAGATATCCTCTATTCTATTCTTACATATTAATTCTAATAAATTCTTTTTTATCTCATCATAATATTCATTTCTTTGGTTATACCATATTTCAACATGATAACAATGTTTAGATATAGCTTCTATATCCAGTCCCTTAGATCCATCTGATATTTCTTCCCTTATCAAAATAATTTTATTTTCTGCATATTCTTTGATCACACCTATATCAAATAAATCTAACTCAACTATATTTTCATACTGCCAATTATCCATTATTTCTATTTTTTCCGATAAATTTTCATTATCAGGTATGTGTTTCATATACTCATATAAATTTATAATACAATCTTTGTTTTTTATAACACAAGAGATTTCTAATACTTCTCCCATTTCCAATCACTCCTCTGCTGCTTTCCTGTAAGTATATAATATAAAATATTATTTTCTTTTTCAAACTCTTTTTAATTTCTGTTCTCTCCTATCTTCACACCAAGCTTCTTCCTTTATATCTTATCTTCCATCACCTTATTGTTTTTACAATCGCTAGTATCTGGCTAATTTTCACCTTGTTTACAACTAATAATTATGATAAAATAAACACAAAATGTAAATTATAACATTACATATAAACAATTTTTCCAAACTGAACAAATCTGTTATACATTAATTAGAAAAACAAATAAAATTTTATTTGAGTTCTTTATTAAGTAGGTGAAGTTATATGGAAATAGAAAAAAAAGATAGTTTTCCTGCAGAGGATGGACACATAGAAAGTATATTAATAGGAGTTGACCAAGTAAAGGTATCTTTTCAAACTTGGGATTCCAAAAAACTGGTGTTCATTTTTGATAATGTGGAAAAAGTAATTTCATCTCATTCAGTATATGGTGATATAGGTGAATTCCAAGTCATTTCTAACAATAGTGAATTGAAAAAATATATTTTCTATAGTGCTTGGTACGAAGAAAATGAACATGAAAAAGAAGTTCTATCCATTGAAGCGGAAAAGATGGAAATATTCCAAGTGGGATTAGGTGCAGATATAAATTCTGCAATATTTGATGTAGGATATGAATATATAGGCAATCAAAAATGTCTTTATTATGAGTAAAAAAGATACTAAGAAAATTTGTAACTGTTCATGGTTCTGAACAGTTACAAAAATATATTTATTAACATTTGAACATTTCTTCAAAATAGTTCCTTGGATTTTGACAAAACTTATTTGCTTTAGACTTTTTTATTAATTCTACAATTTCTTCTATATTAGGAGAATACATTTTATTTTCATAAAAAATCATTCCATCCATCTTATTTATAAAATCTAGTATTTTCCTCAACATTCCTTTTGATAATGTTCTTAAATCCAATCTGCAACTTATTTCTGCCAATAAACCATTTATATATATAAATTTAATGCATGTTTCATCTTCTTTTCCAAATTGAGATATTTTATCAGTCCATCCTTTTTGTTTTTCTAAAAAATCAATATCCTCTATAGATGTACTTTGTTTTCCCCAAGATAATATCTCTTCATTGTCTAAACAAATATTTGTAACTACATTCTTCTTAGGTATAATAAAAAATTCAAATTGCCATAATGCCATATTTAATCTCCTTAATTAATTTAAAACAAATTTTTTACAGTCTCATATATCTTTTCTGGTATATTATGTACAATTAAATTTCTATTATCGCATTTTCAAATTTATTGGCAATATTTTTTACTGTTTCTTTATAAATAATTTGAACATTATTTTAAGGATTTAAACACTTATATGCGTTGAATTGTACAAGTCCTTTCATACCAATTATTCAACGGAATGTATACCATGTGTTCTATCTCCAACTCCTTGCCATGACGGCTTCTAAACTTAAAACTACCTCCTATTTTTTTAAGTGTATTTGGATGCAAACCGAGTAATTCATCTCCAAGTTCTTGTGGATCTAATGGTAAATTTCCATTTCAGATTAAAAACATTTCTGAAATAGTTGCAAAATATAAATCATCCAAGCTAAAACTATTTTTATTAACCGCTCCTTCTGATGCATGCCAATACAGTTCTGGTATCATTTGTTTTAAATTAGCTAAATCAATAAACCAGTTCTCTGAACAATAATCCTCAGTGAACACAATTTCCAACATATCCATAACACTTTTTATATTGCTAAATTTATAGTTTTTTCTAATAAATGCTACACCTATCTTTGCACTTACCATGCATACAATGCCATCTTTCTGATTAGAAAATCTCGCCCACTCTTCTCCTGCACCATTATCCCAATCTAATTTTAAATTACTATCAGCTAATTGAATATTTATAAGCAATTCCTGAAATTCATTATCTGCAAATACTTTCTTATCTCTTGCCCTTTTTAAGATATCTATCATATTTTCCATATTCTGCACTCCTAACATTATGGATTTCCAAGACATCCATAAATATAACCTATTTTGGTTCTATATACATTAATATATGTGGTCAATTCACCCTTTCCTGTTACTCTCACATAACCATTTGTAACTGCTACTTTAGCTTTATTTGCAAAATCACCTAAATTCCCTGAACTTGACACCCACAAATCCACTTTTCCATCCCCCATACCTGTTTGGCTAAACAGATCGTTTTTCTCTGGCATTCATGCTAATACAATAACGCTTTTTTCTTAGCGAAATTTTCTTCCCCATTTCAAGAAGTTTTGATATTGATGAACACTACTTGTTTATAATATTCAAGTTTTATACTATTATTTTTTTTATATTATGTATTCTTTGTAATTTTACAAACAGTTTTGCTACTATTCCTATCAGCATACCTATATATACTTAGATAGTGACATAATTTAATTGAACCTCAGAACATTCAAATGACAATATTGATACTTTAGACCTTTCTAATACCTCATCATCTTCTAAAATAACTTCTATTTTGTTACCTTCTACTTTAATTTCTATAATCGTGTCATAGTCTATCTCATCTTCACTTTTATCTGAATCCCAATTATAATTTGTAACATCAAAAAATATAACATCTACTTCCATTAATTCTGGCTCACTCTCTTTATATTCTTTTTGTTGCCACATACACAAATCAAGATTCATTACAACTACTTCATTTGAAAATACTATCTTGTTTACACAACTATCATGGAAATTTATACTCTCTACTAATTTTGTAACTAACAATATTAATTTCCTCCTTGAACTATTCTAAAAAACTCTTATGATTTTTTGTTCCGTTTTCTAAAAAGGCATCATCAATATTATTACAACAAAGTAAACTCGCGCTGTCCAAAATTAGGCTCAAAATCAAATACACAGCCAAGATTACGAAGCCTTATTTTTACTGGTAAACTATAGCTATTCGCCAATTTCATCATCATAATTGCCAACTTTTTTAAACCTTCATAATTAATTTGGCAAATTCACATAAATCTACATAAGCATTTTAATCAATTATCATATCTTACTTTACCTTTCGTATAAATTGCTTTGAACTGTTTTGACACAATTATATAACTCTCTTAAACAAACTATTTCTCTTGTTTCACTTAAAACAGAATTTATGCATTTAACCTCTTCTAAAAAATTTTCTGTACTTTTTAATGTTGTATAGATGAAATTTTCTAGTGATACATTCTCTGACCAAACAACTGTCTTCTTGTCAAATTCACCACTAATTACATATTCATTTGTATTCATAAGATGTGATTCTATTTCACTTAACATCAAAGAATGAGCATTTATTCGATAAAATTCAATCCAACTGTCAGCCCAATCGGATATTGGAATTGTAACATATTTATCATTCTTTAATATTACTCTGTTTAAATTCATAAACCACACTGTTAAATTCTCTCCATCATATTCTAAATCGTCATGAATAAAGCCTATTTCATTATTATTAACCTTCATTAAAAATTGTCCATATATCCAAGTTTTTCTATCATCAAATTCCTTCGCAGATCTAGCATATCTACAATATTCCAAATCCTCATCTGTTATTTTATATTGAATCGTAAACATAAACCTTCCTTAGTCCCCTTTAAGACACATTATCTACTGTCTTATATCCTATCCAGTATATTGTGTGCTGCTGTATTATTATCAATATCAAATATTTTATTATCAACATTTTTTTGTTTGTTTCTTATCAATAACCTTAACATTATAAAATGATAGCATCCATTCTATATATTTAACAGATGCCAGAAATAATTCCAAAAACCTCTGATTATGATATAATGCCATTTTATAATTTAAATACTTATCTTAATGTCCATGTGGCTATATATTCTTTTGCTTTTACGTATAAATCTATCAATCAATTTATTTCTTGGAATTATCCATTTAGAATCAAAATGCTCTATCATTAATGCATTAAACTCTTTTGGAAATTGGGGTTCAAATGTTTCACTCACTGGGATTGTAAAATAATATAAACCATATTTTTGATACATCTCACCATTTAAAACAGCTTGTTCGCATTCTTCCTTGATTCGTTTACTATCATAATATTCAATATGTACATCTTTATTGTGTTCTAACATACTAGCAAGAATCCACGGATTAATTCCACACCATCTGCTCCCATAACCAAAATCCCAGTCAATAAATATTTCATCATTTGTAGCAATACAACCTTTTCCATGAAGTATATATTTCATTCCATTTACTTCAAATTCCGTCCCCCAATGTGTCTCTTTATATTTCCAAAACTCCTCTTTTGATTTTAAATTTAG
>JAAVZU010000008.1 GCA_022791815.1 Lachnospiraceae bacterium | reverse complement strand
CAGGGTCTTACATTCGCTATCCGTGAGGGTGGACGTACTGTAGGTTCTGGTCGTGTTGCTACAGTTATTCAATAATTTATAAAATATTGCATTTATAAGGCTTTCCTAAACATAGGAAAGCCTTTTTTGGCGATTTTTACATAAAATTATTACAATTGTTAAACTATTCTAATGAAAATAATATAAGTAATATATAAGTGATGAAAATGAAAATATTTATATTAATTTGGAATTTGATACTTTTTTGTTTATAACAAGCCAAGTGACAAATAGGAGTGATATGTTTAATCTTTGTAAGGCATTAAAGGAAACGGATTTAAGCAATTTTGATATGAGCAAAGTAAAAGAACAAAATGGAATGTTTGAAGAAACGAATATAACTGAGAAAAAAACTGGTCTAGTAAAGTAATTTGAAAGCAATTTTAAAGAAGTTGATAAGTAATCTAGGAATAATAGAAATTCTTGGGACACATAATTATTAAGATTGGAAAAAGAAATAATTTATAAAGTTTAAAGGGAAGTGAAAGGTTGAACTATATTGATGTAGAAGATATAGAAACAATATATGGATACAAAGAAAATTATTGGGTAATTGATGGGAAAGCATTACCAGATTACTTAAGTGAGTGGGCATTGGAAGCAAAAGATGATAATTTAAAATCAATGGAACCTTTTCATGATTTATGTCCAGCATGGAGTATGGAACTTGATTTTAGAGGGGATATTAGATGGGTATGGAAATTGATTGAAATGGATTTGGTGGTATTGCCATTACTTCTTTGCCCAGAAGACTTAGATTTTACTTGCATTGTCATTGAAGTGGAAGTGGAAAAGAGAAAAGATTATATTTATTGGAATAGAGTAGGATATGTTCTACATAAAAATGAAGATTTTGAAGAAGAAAAGAAAAATGGTATTTTAAATACTAGTACTTATTCGGATGCAGATTGGGAAAAATACGGCTATCTTGCATTTGAAAATATTTATAGTTCTCTATGGCAAGAGTGGATAAGCGAAAACTGGGAAGAAGAGTTATATAGAAGACGTATGAATTATACATTACCATATTATCAGACAGAAGGAAATATTTGCTGGATAAAAGATACAAATTGGATTTTTGACAGAATAGAATATGAGCAAATGGTCAGTAAATTTAGGGAACTTGAAAATATGAAGAAATTACAAAGTTATTCAGAAAGAGCTGTTCTAGATGTTAAAGCATGTGCCTATATGTTGGCGGATTTAACAGCAGAGGGAAGTCAAATATTAGAAGAGCATGAAAAGGATTTTAATGAGATTTTATTACATGTATTGTCAGGTGATTTGATTATCAGCCCTCTTATGAACTTATTACAATATCAGACAGATAGAAAAGCAACAATTCGATTATATTGTAAAGCAATTGAAGTGATGTGGAAATATGGGGATGATATAGTAAAAAATGTAGTAGATGTAACTATTTTGGAAAGACTTTCCGATGAGGAAATTATATGGGAAAGATTTGGTCTATTTATTTCAAAAGAGTTTAAAAATTATATCAATGAAGAAGTTTTAAAATTTAATTTGATGATGGGGGAAGTAAAGCTTTTGTTTTAAAGGCAATACAATAATTGAGGCTTAGCATGTAAACAATTGGAGATTAAATTTTATAAAGGAATTTGAAATGAAAACAATTTATAAGTCAACGAAAGGAAAAGAAGAAATATTAGCACTATATGATAAGCAGTTGGAACGATTGCAGGTAGAATATTATGATAAATGGGTTTCTACATCTTTTGGAAAAACACACTTAATTGAAACTGGAAATTTATCAGGAGTTCCTTTACTTGTTTTTCATGGTGGCAATGCAACAACTGCATATAATTTACTGGCGTGCGATTTTTTGTTTGAGAATTTTCATATCTATGCTGTAGATACGATTGGGCATCCAGGTAAGAGTGCAGAAGCAGTATTGTCTTCAAGAAATTATGATTATGGTAAATGGGCAAGCGAGGTTATATCAGCTATAGGTTATAAAAATATTTGTTGTTTCGGAGGTTCTTTTGGTGCAGGGATTTTAGCAAAAACAATGTGTGTTGCTCCGGATAAAATTAAACGAGTAGTATTGTATGTACCAGCAGGTATTAAGAATGCACCAGCAATGCATAGCATGAGTATGATGTTACCAATGATTCTATATTGGATTACTCATAAGGATAAATGGTTAAAAAAATGTATGCTTCCAATGGCAATAACAGAAGAAAATATTACAGAGGACATATATGAGACAGCGAAACTTAGCATTAACCATGCAAAGGTAAAAGCTGGAATGCCAAGTAATGTTTCTAAGAAAATTATTTCAAGATGTAAAACACCTGTTTTGGTAATGGCAGGTGAAAAAGATTGCCTTTTTCCAGCAAAAGATGTGATACCCAGAGCAAAACAGATATTGGAAAATTGTACAACATTTTTACTTAAGGACAGAGGACATATGAGTAATCTGACCAAAGAAGAAAAAGAAATGATAGTATCATTTTTATTGGAGGAAAGCTGTCCAAACTATGATAATTATATTGGAGGAACAAAATGAAGAATATATATAGTTATGAACCCTTGTTTTTCTTGTTTTTGGTATTTTTCATATACATAGAATTTGGGGGCTTATTGACAGAGAATCTTATGCTGCATTCTGGATTCATACAATGGAAAATAAAGGCGTATTTTACTTTTTATTAATGGGGCTTTTAGCATTATTTTGTGTAGTTGGAATAATTACCTTTTTTAAAAATTTTGATAACAATTATTGGTGGCGTTGGATATATTTATTTGGTGGGGGATATGTGTTATTTGATTTATTTGCAATTGCAACAGGATTAGAATTTTGGCATGATTTGTTACTGAGGATGTTTGATGTGACAGCACTTTATTGGAATATTTTTTGGTCTGGATTTGTTATATTAGGTGGTGCAGTGTTTGTTCTTGGTTGTATATTGATGAAAATAAAATTGGATGAGAAACATATTTAAGAGAGTAAATCTAAAGACAGTGAAAACTTTTTTGAGAGATTGAAAATGCAGCGAAAACTAGAAATAATTTTTGTTGCATTTTTTATATGCATGAAATAAATAAAGGTAACAGTTCAGCCGTGTTATTCATATTTTGACAGATATATATTGCGATTATAAGTATTATAATTATCTGGCGAAATGTTTATGTGTAGCTTTCAGCATAGAATTTTGCATAGTCAGACGATAACAAGCAAATTATTATATTCTGAATATTGTATTTGACAAGTAGCGTTTATTTTTATACAATAGGAAACAAATGTTGCGGAACAAACGTTTTTTATCGTAAGGAGGAAATAAGATGCCACCAAAATGTAAATTTACAAAAGAACAAATTGTACAGGCTGCATTAGAAATTGCAAAAAATGGAGGTATGAGCTCTGTTACTGCCAGGGGAGTTGGTGCATGGTTAAATTCTTCATCAAAGGTTATTTTTGGTTTTTTCCAAAATATGGATGAACTACAAGATGAAGTCGTAAATGCAGCGTATAAGTTATATCAAAGTTATATTAGTGAAGATATAGAGAAAGGAGAGTATCCACCTTACAAAGCAAGTGGTATGGCATATATCCGATTTGCAAGAGAACAAAAGGAACTTTTTAAAATATTGTTTATGTGTGACCGTACCAATAAAGCAATTGCAGCTGATGATCATTGGAGAGATATTATTTCTTTGGTTGAAAGCTGTACTAATTTGAACAATAAAGAAGCAAATAAATTACATCTCGAAATGTGGGTATTTGTTCATGGGATTGCAACAATGATTGCAACATCGTACCTCGTGCTGGACGAGGAGCATATCAGCAACATGATTACAGACATATTCTTTGGATTGAAATCAACTTATGGTGTTTCTGATATAGAAGGAGGAACAAATAAATGAGGAGGAGAAGATTAAAAGTGTTAGGGTTTGTTTTATTAATTATTTTTGCTATAGCTGTTGTGGCTGCAATTATCTATTGTCACCAATGCATTCATTATTGGCAGAACGATCTAAAGCAGACAATAAATGCGGGTTTTGAGGAAAAACAAATTACCTTGTCAGATGGATCTGTTATTCATTATGCTGAGGGACCTGATAATGGGGATGCACTTTTGCTAATACATGGGCAAACAGGAGCATGGGATGATTATGCCCGTGTATTGCCTGAATTGAGTAAGAATTGGCATGTGTTTGCAGTTGACTGTTATGGACATGGAAAATCATCACACAAAGAAGAAAAATATTATCTGAAAGCAAATGGTGATGATTTGATTTGGTTTGTAGAGAATGTAATTAATGATAAGGTGGTAGTATCTGGTCATTCTTCTGGCGGTTTACTGGCATCTTATATTGCAGCATATGGTGATAGTAAAATTATTGGGGCAGTTTTAGAAGATCCACCAGTATTTTCAACTGAAGAGGATTATTTTGAAAAGTCGTTTGCTTATCATGATACCTATAAAAACATGCACGAATACTTGTCAAATGAACAAACGGAATGTTGGGAAGCATATTATATGCGTCATTGTCTTTGGGGGCAGTTATATATGGCATCATCTATGGATGGGCTTGCAAATTATGCCCAGAAATATCATGAAAAACATCCAGATAAACCTGTTCAATATTTCTTTATGCCAGAATCAATCAATTTTACATTTTTACATACAGCAGAGTATGATATGATGTTTGGAGAACATTTTTATGATTATTCTTGGCATTGTGGAATATCTCACGAGAAATTGATGTCTGATATTAAAGTACCTACAATTTTTATTCATGCCAAAGATAATTATTCTGAAGAGGGAATTTTAATGGCAGCATCGTCAAACGAACAAGCTAGAAGAGCAGTAAATCTTATTAAACAATGTGAACTTATTGAAATATCCAGTAATCATGATATTCACCGTTTTAATTCAAAAATATTTATTGATGCTGTAAATAAAATTAGAAAGTAAATTGGGAAATTTGTAAGAAAGGCAATTTATGACAGAATCTGGCAAGGTTATATTATACCTGCCAGATTCCATCCCTGTTCTATGTGTTTAAAGGTCAGTGCAGTAGATGCACAGACCTATCTTAATTGTTATGGTTATTCTACATTTTTTATAAATCTGCACTTTGGATAATTTTCGCATCCATAGAATTGTGAACCTGCGTAATCTCCACGTTTAGCGGTACGAAGAATCAATTTACCGCCACATTTTGGACATGATTTCTCATTTTCCAAAGGTATATCAGTTTGAGTATTTTGAATAGATTGGTCTGTAGGAATAGAGTTGCTATTATGTATAGTTTTTTCGCTTGGAATGGTGCTATCAATTGGTGTATTTGTGTTGATTTGTTCCAGTATATTTTCGTATTTTTTTGTATAATCAGATTTATTAGGTATAGCGGAATGTAGAAAAAATTCCGCTAATTTACGCATGGATTTTTCAGAACTTTTTTCATTTTTGCTTTCTTGTTCCATTCTTTTAATACAGCCAATTAGCTGGTCAGCACGCACAACTTTATCTTTCACTTCTTTTTTTGCATATTTGTCATTAAGGATGGTTTTGGGATTAGCTAAACATACAATAGATTTGTAAGTGTTATCAAAGTTTTTCTCAAAAAAGATTTTTAATAATGCATTTTTTTCATTTTTGCGAATTGCTTTAATCACATTCAAATGCCGTTCATTTTGTGTAATAGGAGAGTAGATGCCCTCTGTTATTTTTTTGCCAGATAAGTTGTAAGATCGGATAAAACCGCCTCGGTTATCAATCTCAATGTTGCCAATTAGATTTTTACATTCAATAACATAAATGTTTTTTGGGGCTACAATTAAATAATCAATTTGAGCAGATAAATCTTCATATTCCAAGTATATATCATGAAGAATAAACATGTCTAAGCCACTATTTTTTAATTCAAATGCAATAATTTCTTCCCCGGCTAATCCATAACTGGCAATCTTAAGTTGCTTATCGATTTCTTTTTTACATTCCCCTTCAGCCTTTTTTAATAAAATCTGCATTTTTTCAATAAATACAGATGCCTCGCTATTCTCTTTTAAAAAGACTGGACCACACCCTGAAAATAATCCCATCTAATATATCCTCCGTTTTAAAGTACTTGTATTTAAAAATATGAATAATTTAGGCATTACTTGACGAAAAGTGTTGTTATATTACAATCCTTATACTTGATAATACCTAAATAGTAAATATATATGATATTATATAATATATCGACATTATTCGCAAGAGAGACATCATTGTGAAAAAAATATATGTATAACAGTTGTTATGGCGAATTTCAACAATATCGTTGATTTTGTTGAAATGCCCCAAAATGTATGTTAATATAAAAGCATAGCAACCGTGTACAGGGATGGTTAGCCTCTCATTTTACAAAAGATGGGAGGTGGTGCATATGAGTACATTTGAAAGTATTTATTTGATGCTTACATTTGCGACATTTATCATTGCACTGCTTGCTTACATAGACAAGCGAAAATAAAAAATACCTACCCTGCTACTTTGGCGAGTGAAGGGTAGGTATAAAACTTAACTGGCTAACCACTTTGTGGCGGTTGCTTCTTTAAATTTAATATAACACAGTTTCTTTGGATTGTAAAGCATTATACAGAATGTATAGTGCTTTTTTTGCAACAGTTCAGATAGGACTTGCACTGCAAAGTGTGCAGAACTACCTGAACTGTTGCAAAATTGGTCTTTATATGTAAGAGCTATTCAAAACCCTGTTGTTACAAAAGAATATTTTTGTTATATTTAACTACAGAAAGCAGAGTAGGTAATGACGAAACTCAAAGAAATAAATTGAGTTTCATAATCACCTAAGAAAGCAAAGTTCTGGAGGGAGGGGTTTCGTGAAAAGTATAAGCATCGGAAAACAAAATTTTCTATTTATAAGAGAAAATGACAATTTTATATTGATAAAACAGGATTTTTCAAGGAATGGTGGGAAAATGAAGATGTGGTTACTTTAATTACCCGTCCTCGTCGTTTTTGGAAAAACTTAAATATAAATATGTTAGAGTACTTTTTTTGATTTAAATAATCCAGAGGTAGTTACCACTACTTCTAAAAAATACGCTACTGCTTTTGGTTTTACAGAAGAAGAAGTTTTTATGGCTTTAGAAGATGCAGGAATGGCAGTGGAAAGGGAACAAGTAAAAGAATGGTATGATGGTTTTACCTTTGGAACACATACAGATATCTATAATCCATGGTCGATTATAAAGTTTCTGGATAGTGGGAAATATGAACCATATTGGACAGATACCAGCTCCAATGGATTGACTAATTATGAAGTTCAGTTGATGTTTGATGATATGATACATGACTGGTTTGAGACACAGGATGTGAGTTGTAATGACTTTATAAAGGATCTTATAAAAGGAGATCTAAAAGCTATGAATCATTATATGAATAAAGTAGCACTTGCCACCTTTAGTTTTTTGATTCTGGAAATACTCCTTCTGAACAAACAGAACCAGAACGATTTTATTATGGATTTGTTTTGGGGCTTATGGTGGAACAAAGAAAGGATTATCAGATTGCTTCTAATCGTAAAAGTGGTTTTAGATGGTATGATGTTATCATGGAATCAATTGGAGAGAAAAAAGATTCCTTACCAGCAATTGTATTAGAATTTAAAGTACAGGATGCACAAGAGGAAAAGAACTTGGAGGATACCATAAAATCT
>JAAVZU010000096.1 GCA_022791815.1 Lachnospiraceae bacterium | reverse complement strand
TTGACCAGAAAGATTTTCGTAAAGAAGTTATTTTAAATGTATTAAAAGAAAAGAATTTTGACCTTAAAACGTTAGATGTAGTTGTTGGTAGAGGTGGAATGTTAAAGCCGATTCCTGGTGGTACTTATGCAGTTTCAGATGCATTATTAGAGGATTTAAAGATTGGCAAACAGGGACAGCATGCATCAAATTTAGGCGGCATTTTAGCAAAAGAAATTGGAGATGAGCTTGGAGTTCCTTCTTTTATTGTAGATCCAGTTGTAGTAGATGAATTAGAGCCAGTTGCCAGATATTCTGGAGTTCCTGAATTACCAAGAACTAGTGTATTTCATGCCCTAAATCAGAAAGCTGTTGCAAAGAGATATGCAAAAGAAGTTGGAAAGTCTTATGATGAATTAAACTTAATTGTTGTTCACATGGGTGGTGGAGTGTCTGTCGGTGCTCACAAGAAAGGTAAAGTTGTAGATGTGAACAATGCTTTAGATGGAGATGGTGCATTTTCTCCAGAAAGAGCAGGAGGAGTACCTTCTGGTGCATTAGTAAAACTTTGTTTTAGTGGAAAGTATACAGAAAAAGAAGTATATAAGATGCTAGTTGGTAATGGTGGATTAAATGCATACTTAAATACAAATGACATGCGTGATGTATTAAAAGCAATGGCAGAAGGCGATAAAGAGAATAAGAGTATTTTTGATGCGTTTATCTACCAAGTGTCAAAAGATATTGGTGCAATGGCTACCGTCTTGGAAGGAAAAGTTGATAAGATTGTAGTAACTGGTGGTATCGCTTACTCTGATGTGGTTGTTAATGCAATTAAAGAAAGAACAGGCTGGATTGCAGATTTCCAAGTATATGGAGGAGAAGATGAGCTTTTAGCACTTGCACAGGGAGCAATTCGAGTGTTAAGTGGAGAAGAAAAAGCTATGGAGTATTAAAAGTATTATCCTATGAGAATAATTTTATCATAGTGGATTTATCATCCTAATTTGGGACAAGTTGATACAAATTTGTTTTCCTGTGATATAGCTTTTGTAGATGGTAATTTTAGTAAAATATAAGGATTAAGAGAGATGCTTATTTAGGTAGGCATCTTTTTTTATACCATAGGAAAGTGTTTCGTAATTCTTATAATATATAAGATAATTATGTTTATCCGCAAAAGAGGTATGTATTGCTTTGCAATTGTACTTGTACTTGGTACATAAAAGTATGCAATTCTCTTAGGATTGAGAGGGGAGGGACATGTGGGTTTGCCCGCTTTGTAATTGTTCAGAACTATGAACAGTTTTGTTTAAGCCCCTAAATTATTTGCCTATGGTGAAGGGGCTTAAATATTGTAAAATTCTTTTTTTTCATACCAAACACATATTTTCTTTGTGTTTTTCTACCAAAATAGTTACCATTTTTAAATATAAAAATCCGAAAGCAGCATAAAATACTACTTTCGGACATATACTATAAATGAATCGAATAATTATTATGTTATAAAAAGTAAATATTAAAACAAAAATCCTAATTATTTGTTAGCAATTTCTGTTTTTAGTGCTTGTGTTAATAATGGAACGATTTTATTCAAATCTCCAACTAAACCATAATCAGCTACATCAAAGATAGGAGCATTCTCATCTTTGTTAATTGCAACAATGATATCAGATTCTTCCATACCTGCTGTATGCTGAATAGCACCAGAGATACCAATAGCAAAATAAACTTGAGGACGAACTGTTTTACCAGTCTGACCAACTTGTAATTCCTTAGGTTTCCATCCATCATCAACAACGGCACGAGAGCAGCTTACAGTTCCGCCAAGAACTTCTGCTAAATCATCCAATAATTTGAAGTTTTCAGCACTACCAACACCACGTCCACCAGATACTAGAATCTTAGCTTCTGCAATATCTACAATGTCTTTTACTTCTTTAACAATGTTAAGAATTTCAACATATTTGTCATTTGGAGTAAATCCTGGGTTGAATTCAATTACATTAGCTTTTGCACCAGTAATTCTTTTGATTTTCTGCATAACACCTGCACGAACAGTAGCCATCTGAGGACGGTTATCTGGACATGCAATGGTAGCGATAGTATTACCGCCAAATGCAGGACGAGTCATTAATAACTGATTTGGTTTCTGTTCTTGGCCTGGTCTTGCCACTAATGGGAAGTTACCAATTTCAAGTACAGTACAGTCAGCTGTAAGACCAGTTTGAACTCTTGCAGATACTCTAGGTCCTAAATCTCTACCGATAGCAGTAGCACCAACTAACATAATTTCTGGCTTATATTCATTAATAACAGAAGCTAAAGCATGAGTATAAGGCTCTGTTCTATATTCTTTTAATTCAGGATCATCAACAACGATAACCTTATCAGCACCATATTCAGCTAATTGGTCAGCTAAATCTTTGATACCACAACCAACTAAAACAGCAGTTACTTCTGTATTTAAATCACTTGCTAAGTCTTTCGCTTTGCCAAGTAACTCGAATGCAATATTGCTAATTACACCATCAACCTGTTGTGCAAAGACATATACGCCCTTGTATTCTTCTAAATTCATTCTTGTCACCACTTTCTTATTCTATTTAGATTACATGTTTTTCTTCTAATTTACCAACAAGATATTTAACTGCTTCATCTGGATCAAGAGTAACTTTTTCTCCAGCACCTTTTCTAACTTTGTCAGATGCTTTTGCAATTTTAGTAGGTGAACCCTTTAATCCAAGGTTAGAATCATCAACATCTTTTAAGTCATTTCTTCCCCATACAGTAATTTCTTTATCAAAAGCATCGAAAATACCACCTGGAGTCATGTAACGAGGCTCATTTAATTCAGAAAGAGCTGTAACAAGACAAGGCATCTTAGCTTTTAATTCATGATATCTGTCTTCATACTGACGCTGAACGATTACATAGTCTCCATCAATTTTGATATCTTGAGCATAAGAAATTACAGGAATATCAAGATGTTCAGAAATCTGAGGCCCTACCTGGGCAGTATCACCATCAATAGCCTGACGTCCAGTAATAATCAAATCATAATCAATATTTCTAAGTGCACCAGCAATAGTAGTAGAAGTAGCCCATGTATCAGCACCGCCTAAAACTCTGTCAGTTACAAGAATACCTTTATCAGCACCCATAGCAATAGCTTCACGAAGAACTTCTTCCGCTTTTGGAAGACCCATAGTAAGTACAGTAACCTCTGCACCATATTGATCTTTTAATCTAAGTGCTGCTTCTAAACCAGCTTTATCATCTGGATTCATAATAGTAAGCATAGCACCTCTATCTAAAGTACCGTCTGGGTTAAATTTAACGCCGCCCTTTGTATCAGGGACCTGTTTAATACATACAACGATTTTCACGGTAATTCACTCCTTAATTTTATATTTTAAATTCGTATTCATTATTTCAAAAGATTAGCGGAAATTACCATACGCTGAACTTCACTTGTTCCTTCGTAAATTTCAGTAATCTTAGCATCACGCATCATACGTTCTACATCATATTCTCTGATATATCCGTAACCACCAAATAATTGAACAGCCTTTGTAGTTACTTCCATAGCAACTTCTGCAGCCATTAACTTAGCCATAGCAGCTTCTACAGAGTAAGAAGTCTTATGATCTTCCATATATTGAGCTTTCTTCATAGCAGCCTGATATACTAAAAGCTTTGCAGCTTCCACTTTAGTTGCCATATCAGCAAGCTGGAACTGAGTATTCTGCTGTGCAGCAATAGAACGGCCAAACTGTTTTCTTTCTTTTGTATATTCGATAGTTCTCTCAAGAGCACCTTCTGCAAGACCAAGAGCCTGAGCAGCAATACCAATACGTCCACCATCTAAAGTATGCATAGCAATTGGGAATCCTTTTCCGCGTTGTCCCAATAAGTTAGCAGCAGGAATTCTACAATCTTGGAAGATTAACTCATAAGTAGCTGAACCACGGATACCCATTTTCTTTTCTTTTGTTCCGAATGTGAATCCAGGAGTTCCTTTTTCTACAATAAATGCAGAGAATTTTTTCTGCTTTCTTCCTCTTTTATCTTCTACAATATCAGTATAAGCAATAATGATATAAATATCTGCTTCTTTACCATTAGTGATAAAACATTTAGAACCATTTAATACCCATTCATCACCTTCTAAGACAGCCTTAGTCTGAACTCCCTGAGCATCTGTACCAGCACCTGGTTCAGTCAAACCAAAAGCACCGAGTTTTTCACCCTTAGCCAATGGAACTAAGAATTTTTCCTTTTGTTCTGGAGTACCATAAGTTTGGATAGGATCTGCACATAAAGAAGTATGAGCAGAAACGATAACACCTGTAGTACCACAAACTTTAGAAAGTTCCTCTACACACATTGTATATGTTAAAGGATCACAACCCTGTCCGCCATATTCTTTTTCTACAGGGATTCCCATAAAACCGTATTTTTGCATCTTCTTAACGATTTCAGTAGGGAAATGTTCAGTTTCGTCAGTTTCCTGAGCGAAAGGTTTAACTTCTGTTTCAGCAAACTCTCTGAAAAGAGTTCTTGCCATCTCATGTTTTTTACTTAAAGAAAAATCCATGTCAATTCCTCCATCTTTATTTGAACCCTTGGTTCATTATTCTCTGCAACAGTTCAGATACCTTTACTGTTACTATTCTCTATCATAATTAGCAGGAGAGAAGAGCAGATGCAGGGCAACTACTCAGCCATCCTGAAAATTAACTTTTCTATTCCTTAATTTTACTTATTTGCTATAGTCATAGAATCCTTTGCCAGTCTTCTTACCTAACTTACCAGCACGTACCATTTTTCTCAATAATGGATGAGGACGGTATTTTGGATCTCCAGTTTCAGACTGAAGAACTTCCATAATAGCTAAGCAAACATCAAGACCAACCAAATCACCTAAAGCTAAAGGTCCCATTGGATGACTTGCACCTAATTTCATAGCAGTATCAATATCTTCTACGGATGCAATACCATCAGCATAGATACCAATTGCTTCATTAATCATAGGAATTAAGATTTTGTTTACAACAAATCCTGGAGCTTCTTTTACCTCAACAGGTGTTTTGCCGATTTCTGTTGCGATATTCTTAATCTTTTCAACTAAATCAGCAGGAGTATTCTCACCAGCGATAACTTCTACTAATTTCATTCTGTCAGCAGGATTGAAGAAGTGCATACCGATTAAAGGTCTGTCTAATCCCTGTCCCATCTCTGTTAAAGAAAGAGAAGAAGTGTTAGAAGCAAAGATACAATCTTTTTTACAGATATTCATTAATTCTGCAAAAGTATCTTTCTTAATCTGCATACTTTCAGGAGCAACCTCTACTACTAAATCACAGTCTGTACAGATATCTTTTAAGCCAGTAGTGATTTTAGCTGCGATTTCGTCAGCTTTTTCCTGAGTGATTTTTTCTTTTCCAACTAAGAAGTTTAAGTTCTTTAAAATCTTAGCTTTTCCACCTTCTGCAAATTCTGTTTTGATGTCACAAAGACATACTTCATAACCATCTGTCATAGCAAATGCCTGAGCAATTCCGGAACCCATAGTTCCTGCACCAATAATACCTACTTTCATTATTAGTCCTCCTTATATATTAAATTTTATAAACAAATTGAGAAATAAACTTTATTTATTCTGGAAAGGTACTATTTTTAACTTCTTTTCTTTATCTTTTTCAAGGAAGTTACCCATACCAGCTTTTTGATCTTCGGTTTCAAAACAGTCACCAAATAGTTTCTCTTCTATAACAATTGCAGCATCCATATCAACCTGTAATCCATCATTGATTGCCTTCTTGCAGTTACGAACAGCAATAGGAGCGTTCATAGAAATAGTAGATGCAAGTTTTTTAGCAGCATCCATTAATTCTTCCTGAGAATATACTGCATTTACTAAACCAATGCGGAAAGCTTCATCAGACTTAATGTTTCTGCCAGTATAAATCATCTGTTTTGCCATACCAACACCAACAGTTCTTGCAAGTCTTTGTGTTCCACCAAATCCTGGAGTAATTCCAAGACCAACTTCTGGCTGACCAAATACAGCATTATCTGAACAAATGCGGATATCACAGCTCATAGCAATTTCACATCCACCACCAAGGGCAAAACCATTGATAGCTGCAATAACTGGAATTGGAAAAGTTTCTAACTTACGGAATACATCATTACCTTTCTTTCCAAAAGCTTCGCCTTCTGCTTTTGTTAAAGTACTCATCTCTCCAATATCAGCACCAGCAACAAATGATTTGTCTCCAGCACCTGTTAAGATAAGACATCTGGTATTAGCTAAATCTACTTGTTCAAGGGTTTTGTCTAACTCTTCTAATACGCTGCTGTTCAAAGCATTCAATGCCTTTGGGCGGTTAATTGTAATAATTCCAACAAAATCCTGTTGTTCATATGTAATAAATTCCATTGTGTCACAGTCCTTTCATTTATTCTACCACTAAAAGCGGTATAGTCATTTATTAAAATAATAGAGTAGAAGACAGTATCTTGCGATAAATTTCACACCAAAGTTTCTTTATATCAGATGGGGCATATCCCATCTGATATATAAGATACTGGTATGCATACAAAAGGCTATCGTACCCATGAAGTACGACAGTCTTTTCAATTCGTGTAATTAGTCTCTCTTAACAATAGTAGAGCAACCCATTCCTCCACCAATACAAAGAGTAGCAAGACCTGTTTTTGCATCTTTAGCTTCCATTTCATGAAGAAGTGTAACTAAAATACGGCATCCAGATGCTCCAACTGGGTGACCTAAAGCAATTGCACCACCGTTTGGATTCAACTGTTTATCTACATCAATACCTAAATCTCTACCTACAGCGATAGACTGGGCAGCAAATGCTTCATTTGCTTCAATAATATCAAAGTCTTCAATTTTCATTCCAGATTTTTCAAGAACTTTCTTTGTAGAGTAAACTGGACCAATACCCATAACTTCAGGTCTGCATCCTGCAAGTGCTCCAGTTACCCATGTAGCCATAGGTTTTACACCTAATTCTTTTGCTTTTTCTTCACTCATTACAACGATAGCAGCAGCACCATCATTGATACCAGAAGCGTTACCAGCAGTAACGAATCCGTCTGGATTAATTGCACGAAGTTTTGCAAGACCTTCTATTGTAGAACCAGCACGAGGACCTTCATCTACTTTAAATTCAACAACTTCTTTTTTCTTCTTAACAGATACAGGAACGATTTCCTTATCAAATGAACCATTTTTCTGTGCAGCTTCTGCCTTTTGCTGGCTCTTTAATGCAAACTCATCTAATTCTTCTCTTGAGATTCCCCACTCTTCACAGATGTTATCTGCTGTTTTAATCATGTGGTAGTCATTAAAAGCATCCCATAATGCATCATTTACCATAGTATCTTTCATAGTTGCATTACCCATTCTGTATCCAAAACGAGCTTTATCTAAAGCATAAGGAGCCATAGACATATTTTCCATACCACCTGCAACAACGATATCAGCTTCCCCAGCCATAATCATTTGAGCAGCCATATTTACACAATTAAGTCCGGAACCACATACAACATTGATTGTAACTGCTGGTACTTCGATAGGCAAACCAGCTTTAATAGTTGCCTGACGTGCAACGTTCTGTCCCTGTCCAGCCTGGATTACACAACCCATGTAAACCTGATCAACCTGATCTCCAGAAACACCAGCTCTCTCTAAAGCTTCTTTAATAACAATTGCACCTAAATCTGCAGCAGGAGTAGTGCTTAAAGAACCACCCATTGTACCAATTGCTGTACGGCATGCACCTGCCAAAACTACTTTTCTAGACATAATAATTATTCCTCCGTTTCATATTTTAACAAAATAGAAAAAATATCGTGAAAAATTTAACACAATATCTTCAATGCACACCCTAATTACGACATACATTGTGTTAATTTTATCACAATGTTTTATGGAATGCAATAGATTCTACATTTTTTTCATGATTGACATAATACATAAATATTCCGTTAGCTATTTGCATTTTTTATGTTCAATCTGTATATGTATATTGGATTGGGAGAAATATGAACTATTGTCTGGATAGAAAATTGAAAGTGTATAACCCAGACTTACTTAATTTAGCAGGTTAATTGATAATAATTACAGACAGGTGATACTGTCAAGGGGAGCTGGCTGTGACAGCTTCAGAGTGCAATATAAGTTTTGAAAAATTGAGGATAACTTGCATTTTATACATATTCTAAGTATACTTTGTATATATTGAAACTTTAATGAACATGCTAAAATTTATAGTTACTTAAAATTCTACATGTTTTTTAATAGTCTGGCTACGGATGATTGCAAACAGATAGCATGATAAAACAGTTTCTACTGTGATAGCATTAGTCTGCAATATAAGCTGTAAATAATTGAGGTTGCAATATGATATAAAATTCCGCAGTTATAAAAAGAAGGGAGTAAAGTTATGCTTCATAATATAGAAGAGATAGAAGAAAAAGTGATTTTGGTATCAGTAGAGGAAGATCCAAGAGATGATACAGAGGAATGTTTAAAAGAATTAGAAGAATTAGCAAAAACAGCAGGTGCAGTAGTGGTAGGTACAATGATTCAAAAAAGGGAAAAGATTCATCCTGGTACTTATATAGGTAAAGGAAAAATCGAGGAGTTGGCACTTTTTATTCAAGAAACAGGGGCTGGCAGTGTGATTTGTGATGATGAATTGACACCAGCACAATTAAAGAATTTAGAAGAAGCATTACAGACAAAAGTAATTGACCGGACAGTTATGATTCTGGATATTTTTGCAAAACATGCTACTACCAAAGAGGGTAACATACAAGTAGAATTGGCACAACTGCGGTATCGTTCATCAAGGCTGGTTGGACTTGGAAGCTCACTTTCAAGGCTTGGAGGCGGGATTGGTACAAGAGGGCCAGGAGAGAAAAAATTAGAGATAGACCGTCGTTTAATCCGCGATAGAATTTCTATATTAAAAAAAGAACTGGAAAGTATAAAAAAAGCAAGGGAAACTGCAAGAAAGCAAAGAAGTAATAACCCAATTCCTGTGGTAGCTATTGTAGGGTATACAAATGCCGGAAAATCTACGTTATTGAATACATTAACAGACGCTGGCGTTTTAGAAGCAGACAAGCTGTTTGCCACTTTAGATCCCACTACAAGAAATTTAGAATTGGAGGATGGACAGCAGATTCTTTTAACTGATACAGTAGGATTTATCCGAAAGCTGCCGCATCATCTGATTGAGGCTTTTAGAAGTACATTAGAGGAGGCAAAATATGCAGATATTATTTTGCATGTAGTAGACATATCAAATCCATCTGCATACGCTCATATGCATACAGTATATGAAACATTGGATATGCTGGGGGCAGGGGATAAACCAGTAATTACAGCATTTAATAAGATAGATAAGTTAGAAGAAAATCCATTGATTAAAGATTGTAAAGCAGATATTACTATAAAGATTTCTGCAAAGAAAAAAATAGGGCAAAAGGAGCTGCTGGAAGAAATTCAACGGATTTTGAGAGAACAAAAAGTATACATCGAAAAAGTTTTCTCATATCAGGACGCTGGAAAGATTCAGTGGATTCGTAAGTATGGACAGTTGCTGGAAGAAGAATATAGAGAAGATGGAATATTTGTGAAAGGTTATGTTCCGAAAAATGTGAATATTTAAAAAAGATAGAACGTCTTTGTGTATAATATTGTTGAAATTTTGTATTTTCTGGAAAATATAAACAATAGGATGGAATACAAAATTATAAAAGCGAAGTTTTCTCTATTCTGCAACAGTTTATCCTATGGACTAAACTGTTACCAGAGATTAGAAATATTCCACAAAATAT
>JAAVZU010000095.1 GCA_022791815.1 Lachnospiraceae bacterium | reverse complement strand
TTAAGATACATCGGAGATAACAATGAATTGTATTTTAGAGATTATCTTATGGAGCATCCTGATGTTGCAAGTGAATACGAGAAAATGAAATTAAAGTTATGGAAGGAATATGAGTATAACAGAGATGGATATACAAACGCTAAAACTGAATTTATTCAAAAGTACACAGAAAAAGCAAGGTTTTTGTATAGGAATAGATATTAACAATTCCAGTTATTGAATTGAAGATAGTCAAAAAGCAACATAAGGCAATGAAAAGCATTAGAATAGCCAATATGAATAACAAAAAGGGCAGCAGAAAGCAAAAGGAATTAGTAAAAAATATAGAATCAAAAAGAACAGACCTTAAAAAGATTGAGTATTATCATCAGTCTCTCGGAGGTCTATTTTTTTACTATGAAGTAGCTGATTCTTTCCAAGAATGTTAGAAAAATATTTCTTCTTAATAGAGTGTCAAATCCAGTATCTATGCGGTGTTGTAGGTAATTTAGTGGAGCATAAAATTTGAATTTTATAAGGATAGGAGAACAGGCGTTTTATAATTTTAGGCAATAAAAGTAAGCTGTTCAGGAACGATTGAGCGTTGTAGTGTACGATATTTTATCTCAAAGAGTTAGAGTGGTCAATGCAAGAATGACATTTGCTAAAAGGCTTTCAAAGGGATTTTCAAGTGGATTTGTGACAGTTTAGATGAGTTGCAAACGTACTTGTAAAAGCAAAAATTATTTTTTCGTTTTTTTTTGATTGGTGAATGGGGGATTGCTAAAGCTGTTTTCCATAACGTAATTCGTCAAGGGGATATTTGACCTGATACTTGCTGTTCCTTAATTATTTTATATCCCCTGCACAGAAAAAACGGTTTTGCAGTGATGGAAGTATGTGTGAAGGAGATTATACAGAATGAATTAATATATGCTTAATAATAGGGAAATTTGCGTAAGATAGTTGACATTGTCCATTAAAAGAGATAAAATAAAAAATGGACAATGTCAACTATTATAAAAGAAGGAAGGTAAAATGAGCGGATATGATACAACAATTAAAGAAATAAGAAAGTTTAATCGCTTTTATACAGTAAGCATGAGCTTTTTAGATTCGGAGTATCTTGACACAGAATATTCGATAGTAGAAACAAGAATTTTATTTGAAATTAAGGTGCATGAAAAGTGTATTCAAAGTGATATTGCAAAAACTTTGCATATAGACAAAAGTTATTTAAGCAGGCTCATGAAACGTTTTTATAAGAATGGACTTATTGAGAAAGATAAATCAGATGAGGATAAAAGAGTAATATATATTTCGCTGACTGAAAAAGGAAGTGCGGAAATAGAAAGATTGATTGAGTTAACAAATAATCAAATAAAAGCTAAAATAAATAAATTAAGTTTTGACGAATGCAATAAATTGTGTGATGCAATGAATGTGGTAATTTCAATTTTAGGGAAAGGGGAATGAATATGAAAGTTATTCCGTTTGAAGAAAAGTATAGACAGGATTTTATTAATTTTAATACAGATTGGATTGTTTCAAATTTTGGGTTTCTGGAAGAACATGATAAAGAAACATTTGAGAAAATTGATGAAGAAATGGAAGCAGGAGCTATGATATTTTTTGCTGTTGAAAATGATGTAGCACTGGCAACATGTATGGCAATGCCGATGGAAGGTACGACATGGGAAATTTGCAAGCTTGGTTCAAACAAAAATATTCCGCATAAAGGTACAGGAAGTGCAGTATTTGAAGAAGCGATGAAATGGGCGTTAAATCATGGTGCAGAAAGGCTTTTTATTCTTTCAAACAGTAAATTGAAGCCCGCCCTTCACATCTACAAAAAATATGGTTTTAAAGAAATTAAGCTTGAAAATTATGAATATATCAGAGGTGATATTGCCTTTGAATATAAGAAAGAAGGCGCAAGTAATACGAAGGTAGTAGTAAAGAAAAAGGATGCCATAAGGAAAATTTTTAAAGGCGTTTCGTTGGATTCTCTTGCAGTAGGCAGGAAGTCACAAGTTACGAAAATGAACTATGTTATAGGGAATTATGCATCACCCCATCAACATCCTCACGAACAAAGTGGATATGTTATTTCGGGAAGGTATGAACTTACGATTGGAGATGAAAAGTATGAACTGAATGCAGGCGATACATATTCCGTTCCTGGTAATCAGATACATTCCTTTAATGTCATTGAAGGTGGCGAGGTAGTTGATGTTTTTACACCTCCAAGAGAGGACTATCTTTAATGATTAAATTAATATTATCACTATGATTTAAAAATAGTGGTCTAGGGGAGCAAATTAATGAAAATTGAGAGATGGATATTATGTCCTGTGTGTGGTAATAAAACCTGTAATAGAATTAGAGAAGATACCATATAAAAAATTATCCCTTTTATTGTCCGAAATGTAAGCAGGGAACGTTAATTGATGTAAAAAACTTGATGTGATCTGTTTATAAGAAAACAAATGGATGATATATTGGGAATCAGAAAGAAGGTAATCAAATGAAGAATCCATGGGAAGAAATTCCATTAGACGATTATGAAAATCATATGAAACTTGATTCCGTTATGCAGCTGCAAGCTATGAATGCGATGATGAAAGGTCAATTTGACACTTATCCTATCTCTAGTGTAATGGTATTAGGTGTGGCAGGTGGTAATGGTCTTGAACATATTCAAAAGGAGAAATTTGAAAAAGTATATGGGGTAGATATTAATGCATCTTATTTACAAGAAGTTGTTCTCAGATACCCTGATTTGACTGGGGTATTAGAATGTCTTTGTATAAACCTAATGGAAGAAACGAATAAGCTGCCAAAGGCAGATATGGTTATTGCGAATCTGCTTCTTGAATATATTGGTTATGAATGCTTTCAGAAAGCAATTAAGCAAGTGAATTCTCAATTTGTATCATGTATTATTCAAATTAATATGGAAGATAATTGGGTTTCTGATTCTCCTTATTTACATGTGTTTGATGGATTAGAACAAGTACATCATCAAATGGAGGAACAAGCGTTAGAAGAATCAATGATTGGGATTGACTATCATATTGTGAGAACTTTAGAAAGGTTGCTTCCTAATGGAAAAAAATTGGTGCAGATAGATTTTGAAAGGAAAAAACCTATATAAGTGCAACTATCTTAGGTGCAGTGATAAGTGGATTGTCATATTTTTATGGATAAACCAGTGTTTATCTGGTAATATATAGAGACAAAGATAAAAACACAACGCAAGGCAATCTTGCAGAATCGGTAGGTAGTCCGGTCGCACCTTTTTGGTGTAAGTAGCCCTCCCTCCTTAGGGTCGTCCATTCTTTGTTTATTACAATTATTTTAAGGAGGAATTGTTATGGACAATGTATCAGGAAAATTGACAGTATTTTTTGAAGAACCATTTTGGGTAGGAGTGTTTGAATGTATATCAGAGGGAAAATTATCTGTATGTAAAGTTACATTTGGTACAGAGCCGAAAGATTATCAGATATATGATTTCATTAAAAAAAATTACTATCAGTTACGATTTAGTCCATCTGTGGTAACTAATGTAAAAAAAACAGGTCGTAATCCTAAAAGAATACAGCGGGAAGTACACAAACAGGTAGAAAGTATTGGAGTAGGGACAAAATCGCAGCAGGCTTTGAAATTACAGCACGAACAGATGAAAACCGAACGTAAAATGACAAGTCGGGAACAGCGGGAAGCAGAGAAAGAGCGGCGGTTTCATTTAAAACAGCAGAAGAAGAAAGAGAAGCATAGGGGGAGGTAATTTTTTTCTACCTCTCACAATTTATACATAGAAAGTGAGGAAAATAAAATGCCATATATTACGGTGGAAAGTGGAACTTTATCCGATGAGCAAAAGGAACATTTGATTAAACGATTAACAGAAGTGGCTTCTGGGATTATGAATGTACCACAGGAATTTTTTGTTACAACAATTAAAGAAGTCCCTGATAAGAATTTTGGTATTGGAGGTAAAACAATTGATAAAGTAAAAGAAGAGTACATAGAGAAACATCACTAATTTTACAATATATGTCACGAATAATTGAGATTTCGTTTTGATTAGGATAAAGTTGAAAGGATTAAAATTATGAGTAGAATAGTTGTTTTAGTTGGCAGTATGCGAAAAGCGGGAAATACAGATTTGCTTGCACAGTCATTTGTAGAAGGTGCAAGCAAAAATAATATTGTGGAGGTAGTATCTGTTGCTGATTATAAGGTAAATCCCTGTGTTGGCTGTAACTCATGTTTTACAAGGGAAGGAAAACAATGTTTTCAAAAAGACGATATGTCTAAAATTTATGAAAAACTAAAATTTGCTGACATAGTAGTAATTGCATCACCAGTATATTTTTATGGGATTAGTGCGGAATTGAAAGCAATAGTGGATAGGCTGCATACACCTATGAGAAATGAATTTCAAATTAAAAAGCTGGCTTTGCTACTGGTGGGAGCAGCAACACTACCAGAATTGTTTGATGCAATAAAATTACAGTATCAGCTTGTACTTGACTTTTTTCATTTAGAAGATGCAGGTATGGTGCTAGTAAGAGGCGTTAAGGATATTGGAGATATTAAGAAAACACAAGCTTTAAAAGAAGCATATAATCTTGGAAGTTCAATAAAATGATGTATTTTGGAGGAATGATTTATGGCAAATACTTATCAGATAATAGATGAAAAGATATGGGAAAGAGCCATGCATTGTATGGTTTTCAGAAACAGCATTGAGCCTGCATTCTGTGTAACTTTTGATGTGGATATAACAAATTTTCTAGAACAAACCAGAAAACAAAATTTTTCTTTTACGCTGGCATTTGTTTATGCTGTGTGTAAATGTGCAAATGGGATTGAAGCATTTCGATACCGTTTTTTAGATGGTCAAATAGTTTTGTTTGATAAAATTGATACAGCTTTTACTTATCTAAATAAAGAAACAGAATTATTTAAGGTGGTTAATGTTCCTATGCAGGATACAATGAGAGAATATGTGGAATTGGCAATACAAACAGCAGAGGAACAGAAAGAATATTTTACGGGACCTCTTGGAAATGATGTATTTCAATGTTCTCCCATGCCTTGGATTTCCTATACTCATATTTCTCATACAAATTCAGGAAAAAAGGATAATGCAACACCTTTGTTTGACTGGGGAAAATATTATAAACGGGATGGACGGGTTATTATGCCAGTATCTGTTCAGGCGCACCATTCTTTTGTTGATGGCATACATATTGGAAAATTTGCAGATGAATTACAGAAATATTTGAATGAATTGTAAGTGAAATGTGGTGCTGTAAAAATTAGTTTGGAATAATGTTGTTATTTGTCTGTACGCATCAACAATTGGCTTAAATGATGCTTAAGATAGCGAATAATCTCGAATTATCATTTATTAAATTTAAAGATTTTTGTATACAAATACAAAATAAAATTGTATAATAGTCTTTGCAGTGTAGAAGCAGTTATATGGAATTAAGGAGGTTATTTTTTATGAAGAAGTTAAAAAAATCAGTGTTTTTACTAATGACAAGCATGATATGTATTTTGTCAATATCCATTTCGGCACAGGCTAAAGAGATTGCTGCTAATAGCAGTAATAACATAGCCAATATTACGCCAAGAACTGATATTAATTATTCTACACCAGCTCTGATAAATGATAATGATGTACCATTAAGAGAAACACCAAGTTTGTCTGGTGAGGTTTTGATGACATTACAACAAGGCTATTTTGTACAAATTAATACAGAAAATGCTATAGAAGCTGATGGCAAAAAGTGGTATCCATGCAAATATGGATATCTATATGGATATGTAGATGCACAATATGTTCGGATGATAGCCACCGCATAATACATAATATTTAATAAGTGTATTAACAAAAATGTAAACTGCTGCATTGCAAGGGAGTATGATACATAGATTTTTCTATTGGGTGATACTCCCTTTTTTCTATGATAGAAAAATAATACAGATGTGGGGCTTGCCCACTTTGTTTTAATTCTTAATATGGAGGTTAATGATGATTGGAATATATTTTAGTGGGACAGGCAATTCTAGATATGCATTGGAACTTTTTTTAAAAGAATATGATAAGTCAACGAAAAGTTTTTCAATAGAAGATGAAAGTGTTTTCAATCAAATTAAAAGTAATGATGCGATTGTTATAAGTTATCCTGTGCAATATAGTAACATTCCTAAAATATTAAAAGATTTTATAGAACAATATAAAGATTTATGGAAGGGTAAAAAAGTCTTTGTAATTGCAACTATGGGATTGTTTAGCGGAGATGGAGCGGGTATTATGGCACGCTTATTGCATAAATATGGAGCTGAGAGTATTGGTGGTCTGCATTTAAAAATGCCAGATAGTATAGCTGATGAAAAAGCATTAAAAAGGTCGTTAGAAAAAAATAGGGAACTGGTAAAGCAGGCACAAAAAAAGATTGTCAGTGCAGTTTATAGTATGAAAAGCAATAATCCACCACAAGAAGGAATTGGTTTGTTGTATCGAATGGCAGGTCTATTTGGTCAACGCTTATATTTTTCAAGTAAAACTAGAAAATATACAAATAAATTGAAAATAGATAAAGCAAAGTGCGTTGGTTGTGGTGTATGTGTGAAGTTATGTCCTATGAAGAATTTGAGTGTAAGCAATGATATAGCAAAAGCAAAGGAAGACTGCACGATGTGTTATCGGTGCATCAACAAGTGTCCACAACAGGCAATTACGTTGTTAGGGAAAACAGTTATAGAGCAGGGAACAATAGAAAAATATTTATAGGAGGTTATACTTATTGATTTATGAAATGGAAAAGAGAGAAAGTGTAAAGTCTATTTTTGCAAATTGGCAAGAAACAATAATCTGGTCGTGTTTACAGGGAGTTATGGGATATATTTACGCAAATAATATAGAAAATCCAACCTCAGCTATGGCAATATTAGGTGATTTTTGTTTTTTTGCAGGTACACCTGACAAAGAACTTATTGCATATAAACCAGAGTGGTGTAAGCAGGATTTTATAATTGCTGTGCCACAAAATAACCAGTGGGCGAAGGGACTGGAAGATTATTATGGAAGTAAAGCCCAACGGGTTGTAAGGTACGCAATGAAAAAAGAGACAGACGTTTTTGACAAAAGTAAACTAAGTACTATTGTTGAATTACTCCCTAATGAGTATATAATTAAAATGATGGATGAAGAATTATTTAATTATTGCAGAAAAGAAGATTGGTGCAGGGATTTGGTATCACAATTTCCAGATTATCAGATGTATGAAAAAATAGGTTTGGGAGTCGTTATTTTAAAAGATGGTATTCCTGTTTCTGGAGCATCTTCTTACTCCGCTTATCTTAATGGAATCGAAATTGAAATTGATACCAAAAAAGAATATCGTAGAAAAGGACTGGCTTTGGTATGTGGTGCCAGACTTATTTTAGAGTGTCTGGATAGAGAGTTATATCCAAGTTGGGATGCACAGAATTTATGGTCAGTAGCTTTGGCAGAAAAATTAGGGTATCATATTGATCATGAATATCCTGCATACGAAATTCAAGATTATTAAGATTGTGAAGGTAACAACAATTCAATGTTTCGTTGAATTGTTATGTATGAAATTTTAGCAGACAAATGTTGGCAAATAAAGTCGGGATAGGTTTTATTTTATATGATAAATTGTATTTACAGCAGGAGGTGAGGACATGGAATGGGCTGAATCTATAAGTAAGGCAATTGAATACATTGAAAATAATATTACAGAAGATATTTCTGTAGAGGATATCGCAAAGCATGTTAACATATCACCATTTTATTTTCAAAAAGGTTTTCGTCTGCTTTGTGGATATACGATTGCAGAATATATGCGTAATCGTAGGTTAGCTCTTGCTGCAGGAGAGCTTGCCAAAGAAGACACAAAAGTAATTGATATTGCAATGAAATATGGTTATGATTCGCCAGACAGTTTTACAGTTATGGGAGCCGTTAAAAAATTCGCTTATGATGGAGCAAAGGCAGTAATTCCAGAGTTTTGGAAAGAACATTATGAAAGGGGAAATGGAAAATATGTATGTGGAATGTTTGGTATAAATATGGATGAATCCATGGGAAATAGTGAGTTTGAATATATGATAGCAGATATCTATAATCCGGTGATGGATGTGCCAGAAGGATTTGTAACAAAGACAATTCCTGCATTTACTTGGGCAGTATTTCCTTGCAAAGGTTCCATGCCAGCCTCTATGCAGGATGTGAATACTAAGATTTTTTCAGAGTGGCTTCCAGCATTAAAAGAATATGAATTTGCTGCAGGATACTGTATTGAAATGTATGATGATCCCGATAAATATCCAAAAGGAACAAGTGATGAAAATTATTATTCTGAAATTTGGATTCCAGTAAAAAAGAAATAAAGAATACTTATTCATAACAATAACCCATGTAATCCCTATATAGTGGAGATACATGGGTTATTGTTCATTGGAATTTTTTTATTAATGGAAGCTGGTGTATTGACATATTTATAATTAATCAATAGTGCATAATTGTTGTCGTTTGATTTATATAACAAATTATATAAACATTATTTTTATCATAAATGTATAGCCAGCACATTGAAAAATTAAATTTTCTGTAACTATTCAAGAACGTAACTGTTCATGGTTCTGAACAGTTACAATTTTCTGCAAAAAAAGGGACATATACAATATCCACAAAAAAGTTTGTAATATACATATTAATATTTCTATGCTAAAATAGAACAAAAATAGGAGGTACTTCAGATGATGCGAAATCCGGAACAAACAATAGGTAAAATAGCAGACAGAGCGAATATGGTTTTTATCAGTTACATAGATGGTGATGGATTCCCTATAACGAAGGCAATGTTAAAACCTCGAGAACGACAGGGAATACAAGAATTTTGGTTTACTACCAATACATCATCAAACAAGGTAAAATTTTTTCGTAAAAATCCTAAAGCCAGCATCTATTTTGTGGATAAGAGATTTTATCGTGGAGTTAGTTTAATAGGGACTGTTGAGGTTTTGGAAACGAATGAAGCCAAAGAAAGAATATGGCAGGAGGGGGATACTATGTACTATAAAGAAGGGGTAGCCGATCCTGATTATTGTGTGTTGAAATTCACTGCTGTTAAAGGAAGATATTATAGCAATTTCAAATCGGAAGATTTTGAAATATAAAAGCATCCTCGTTTACGAAACACCCATGTGAATATATTTATGGTGTTGCGGCTGTTCACACGACAGGGGTGTTTTGTAACTGATTGGAACATTTAATGTAATTATGGAACTTGTATTCAATTATGTACTATTCTTAATTGTAACAGTACGTAAGGTGCTAAAATACATCACCTAAGTTCTGACGGTTTCGAAAGCACTAGCTTTGACATGTAAATCTGCACAAAATAATTTAAGTTTATGAGAGTTTCACTATTAGAATATTTGAATTAAAGGAGAATTTGGAACTATGACAAGACGGTTTCGGGCATTTGTGGAGAAAGAAGATTTGGAAAAAATTTTTATAGAATTTCAAAATAGTTTAGAGGTATATTATGTGCCAACATATTCAGATGACAGAATTATTACAATAGCAGATATCACACAAATATCGGATTTGGGTATCAATTTTCATGGGAGCCATATTGGGAATAATCAGTTTCGAGTATTTTTTCAAAATACGCAATGTGCTTGGAGACATTACCAATGTCCATCTAATGACAATAAAGAAATAATTACCCGTAATACTACGCTTTGTGATGGAAATACTGAATTAATTGATCTTGATTTAGGAGGAATTTATAAGGAGAAGAATATTTTTCCTACAGAAATAGGCACTATTCATTATGAAAATGAGAGTGTGAAAAAACTTTATAATGAATTAAAAAAGTGTTTTCGCAAAAATTCCCAAAAAACGATTCATGGATATTTTATTGGCAAGAAGGCATTTGAAAATAGAAAAAAATACAGATTTTGTACCATAAGTATAAATTCACCAGAAGAATATGATTTGAAAGTTGATTAATTAGAATAAAAATAATCAAGGAGAGGAAAACAAATGATTCGTGAAATTACAGAAAATGATTTTGATAGTCTAATGACATTATATATGCAGCTTCATGATAATCCAATGCCAGAAAAGACAGAAGAGATAATGGAACTTTGGGAGAAAATAATAGCAGATGATAATCATCATATTATTGTTGCTGAGGAAGATGGTAAGATTGTGTCTTCTTGCGTCTGTGTAATTATTCCTAATTTAACACATAATCAACAACCTTATGCATTTGTGGAAAATGTGATTACAGATGAGAGATATCGAAAGAAAGGGTTGGCAACAGAGTGTTTGCATTATGCAAAAAATATAGCACAAAAGGAAAATTGTTATAAATTAATGTTGTTAACGGGTTCAAAACAGGAGAGTACACTTAACTTTTATCGAAAAGCAGGCTATAACAGTGAAGATAAAACTGCATTTATTCAATGGATATAGAAGAGTAGGAAAATATAATTGTGTATAGTCTTTAAGGGCAAATAGAATTTTTTGAGAATCCTGTAAATTTATTTGGTGTTAATGGACTGTTAGCTAATTTTAATGTTTATATTTCAAGAGGGAGAGATAAAAATGGAGAATAGTACCAGTAAAATAATTCAAGAGATAAAAGATACAGATCACCCATCACTTAAAGCAATGAAGTTATCATTTTATTTGTCAGATTTATTGAAAAACAATAGTTTGAATATGTATGAAGCATATCTTCTTGAAGAGGAAATTATAAAATATAAAAGAGATGGTTATATGCTGCCAGCATGGAACGATATAGTTTCAATATCAACTTGTCTTGAAATATTAAATCAAAGATTATTAGCTATAGCCTTTGGTGATATGGGAAATGCTAACCGACTAAAGGAATGGGGAATGGAAGCATTGCAGTTATGTGGTGAAAAAAGACCACATTATATAATGGACAAGTATGCAGAATTCATAAATATTAGCAGTAATAATGATCCTTTACTACAAGAATTATTAGAGGTGAGAAAGAATTATATGTTGCTAAGTTTTGAGGAGGGGCCATATCATCTAGAAGTGTTTCCCTATGATGATTTTGAGCCGGAAAGAATTTTGTTGGAGAATATAAATATGAGAGAGGAAAAAAACATAAGTGAAGAAATGGAAAAATTATTAATTGAACTATACATATAACTTTTTAGAACCATGAACAGTTATGTTTAAGTCCATAATAAATCATGTTACTCTTTGCACCATAGGTGTGAACAGATAACTATTTTGGTATACGATGAAATGGTATATACTTTTAAATTTGCTCAATAATAGTATATATGATATACTTCTATACAAGAGAAATTTCCTGTTGGTTAAATTTTTCAAATCAATTTTAACATCTGTTCACTTGTGGAAGAAAACTTTCCCTGATATGCTAAGAAAGTATAGAACACTGCAAGAAGTAACAGATTGATCATGATATTTATGTTTCGCCAGAACATAGGCTTTGACCGAACTGTTACACGAGAAAAAGTCAGGAGGATGTTTTTATGCAGATTGGTGAAGTGATCCGCAAGTATCGAAAGAAGAAAAATATGACACAGGAAGAGATAGCAAAAAGACTAGGTGTGACAACTCCTGCTGTGAATAAATGGGAAAAAGGTGTGACACAGCCTGATATTATGTTACTTGCTCCTATTGCAAGATTACTGGACATTACATTAGATACACTTCTATCTTTTCAGTATGAACTTACAATGGAAGAGATTAGTAGGACTGTTAAAGAAATAGACCAGATGTTTGACCATGAGAATTATGAAGAAGTCTTCCAATATGCCCAAAAGATGATACAGCAATATCCTAATTGTGAACAGTTGATTTGGCAGTTGGCAGTAATTATGCATGCCAGATGTATGCTAGATGAAAATGCAAATATGGAAGTGTATGAAAAACAGATTTTGGAATGGTACGAAAGAACATTACAAAGCAAGGATGAGAAAATCCGAAGAAATTCTGCGGGTTCTTTATTTGGATATTATAGAAAGAAAGAGATGTTCAAAGAGGCAGAAGAGTATTTAAGTTTTTATCCAGAAGATAGTATGGAAAAGAAACGGATGCAGGCATTGCTTTATAGTGAAACAAATCGGAAGGAAGAGGCGTACAAAGCTTATGAAGAAATATTATTTTCAAATTACCAAATGCTTAATATAGTATTGACTAGTCTATATAAGATGTCTATGCAGGATGATAATATAGAACAAGCTAGAAAATATATTGAGAAAGAAAGCGGTTTGGCGAAATTATTCGAGATGGGCAGATACCAAGAGATATCTTGCAAATTAGAATTAGCTGTAGTAGAGAAGAATGTTGAGGAAACGATTTCAATCGCAAAAGGAATGGTTTCTTCCTTAGATCAGATATTTGGTTTTGTTCATTCCTCCTTGTATTCTCATATGAAGTTTAAAGAAGTTGATGAAAATTTTATTGCAAAAATCCGTGAAGATTTATTGAAACTTTTTCGGGATAAAGAAACTTTTGAATATATGACAGGAAATGAAGAGTGGGAGGCGTGGTTAAAATAAATTATATTAGTGAATCGGGTTTTGATGCCATTTCATGTATGTTAAAACATTCTAATATTGACAAAACTCTGTGGAATAACGTTTCATTTTAAGAAGGATGGGATACTATGATAGAGCTTTATTGTGGTGATGGAAAGGGAAAAACAACTGCTTCGGTGGGGTTAGCAATTCGGGCAGCAGGACATAAGATACCTGTTTATTTTTATCAGTTTATGAAAGATGGAAGTTCTGGCGAAATAGAAATTTTAAAAACAATTCCAGGAATCCATGTAAAGTATCCCCCTGTGTTTTATGGCTTTGTCCGAAATATGACGAAAGAACAAAAAGAAGAGATGAAAGATCATTATATGTCAATGCTGCAAACAGTAAACCATATTATAGAAGAGCATTCCAAGGAACAAATTATAATTGTATTAGATGAAATTATTCATGCATGTAATTATCAGCTTTTACCAGAGTCTGAATTATGCAGAATGTTAAAGCATTGTTCCTCAAATATAGAAACTATATTAACAGGAAGGAATCCATCGCAAGCATTACTTGATTTAGCAGATTATGTATCTGATATACAAAAGGTAAAGCATCCCTTTGACCAGGGACTGCTTGCCAGGGAAGGAATTGAATTTTAGTGGATAAGTATAAGATAAAATTACAAAAGGTTTTGCCTGCTGAAATTGAAAAAAGAAGTTTTGAAATGATTACACAGGAAATAGGAGATGTGGAATTAGATTCTATGCAGGCACCCATTATAAAAAGAGTAATTCACACATCAGCAGATTTTGATTATTTAAAAAACTTATATTTTTCAGAGAATGTGGTGGAAAGATTACAAAATGCAATCCAAAATGGTGCATGTATTGTTACTGATACGCAAATGGCAAAATCAGGAATCAATAAGAGAGAGCTCGCAAAGTATGGCGGAGAAGTATACTGTTTTATGAGTGATGAGGACGTTGCTGAAATTGCTAAAATAAATGGAACTACAAGAGCAACTGCAAGTATGGACAAGGCAGCTAAATTAGATAAAAAACTTATTTTTGCTGTAGGAAATGCCCCTACAGCATTGGTGCGTCTTTATGAACTGGTAAAAAATGGAAGACTAAATCCGGAGGGAATTATTGGTGTTCCAGTAGGTTTTGTAAATGTGGTAGAGGCAAAAGAACTTATTATGGAACTTTCCTGTCCATGTATTATAGCAAGAGGCAGAAAAGGCGGAAGTAATGTTGCAGCAGCCATTTGTAATGCTTTGTTATATGCACTTCGAGATGAAAAAACGTAACAGTTCAGCCAGAGATTGACCTGTTACGAAAAAACACAGTAATTTTTTTATGGTTCTAAACAGTTACAAAAGCAGTAGAAGAAGGTTGAAATATGAACATTTTAAATTGTATAAGTTTAAATTATCAGTCTGCAACAGTAGATATACGGGAAAAGTTAAGTTTTACTTTGGAGGAACAGAAAACTTTTTTAAGAGAAAATATGGTTATATTATCTACTTGCAACCGTATTGAATTTTATTTTCATGGTTATGATTTATCAATGATAGCAAAAGAAGTGTGTACCTATAAAGGGATGAACTATGATTTATTTAAAACCTGTATGAATATTTATACAGATGATAAAGCAATTCTTCATTTGTATCGTGTGGCAGCTGGTATGGAGTCAAAGATTTTAGGAGAAGACGAGATATTGGGGCAGGTAAAGGATGCGTATTATTTCTCTCATGATTTAGTGAAATTATCCTATGAAATACATACTATTTTTCAGGGAGCTATTACTTCAGCAAAGAAAATTAAAACGGAAACACTTATATCAAAATCTTCTGTATCGATTGGAACATTGGTTGCAAGTTTTATAGCAGAACAAAATGCAAAGAAAGTAATGATAATTGGCGTGAGTGGAAAGATAGGAACTATAGTGGCAAAAAATATTTTATCTTATGGGGAGATAGAATTGCTCGCAACAACCAGAGGACATAATTGTAACTATATTGAAATGTCTAAAGTAACTTATGTACCTTTTACAGAACGCTATTCATATATGAAAGATTGTGATATCGTGATTAGTGCTACTACATCACCGCATTTTACTGTTACTGCAGGAGAGATAAAGAAACAGGGGATTACCAATAAAATTTTTATTGATTTGGCTGTGCCAAGGGATATAGACGAAGATATCAAGGAGAATCAAATTTATAATATTGATTATTTTGAAACCATATCTAAAAACCATGCACAAATCAAGCTGGAAGAAAGGGAAAAGATTCTGGGAATATTAGAGGAACAAATGGATGATTTGAAAAAAGAAATATATTTTCATTCTATTCTGCCAGAATTGCCTAGGCTGCAGAAGATAAGTCCGAAAAAAATGATTTATAAAGTAAGAGATGGACTGACAGCGAAAGAATTTCAAAAGTTTATTGAGGTTTTAAGGTAAAGTTGATTTTATGTGTTTACTATCAGGAAACGTCTTTTCGCAAAAAACGCTCAAAGACATACTATTCAACTTAGGGGGGCTACGCCCAAAAACAGGGCTTGCACCACCTAAATTGAATAGTAACTAAAAAAGAGAGACCGAAGTCTCTCTTTTTTAGAAAGTTAATAAATGAAAAAGATTTAGGAACGATTGCTGTATCTTTGTTCACAATAGATACAACGGTAAATTCCTGTATTCTTGTCGGCTAATTTAAAAGTATGTGTCAACTCCTGTTCAATAGAAGTGATACATCGTGGATTTTTGCAGCGAAGGATATTGGTTACTTTCTCTGGTAAGTTTAAGTGTCTTTTTTCAATAATTTTCCCATCTTTAATAATATTGATAGTAAGATTTGGAGAAAGTGCACCAAGAATATCCAAATCCACACATAAAGGACCTTCAATTTTAATAATGTCCTTCTTTCCTGTTTTGTTGCTTCTAGCATTTTTAATAATGGCAACGCTGCAGTCTAATTTATCTAATTTTAAATAATTGTAAATTTCAAAAGCACCGCCAGGCTGGATGTGGTCAATCACAACTCCATCACTTAATCCGCTAATATTTAACATGCCATTAAACCTCCAATCCAAGTAAAGTCATTATTAGAGCCATTCGTACATAAACACCATACTTTGCCTGTTCAAAGTAAACAGCGCGAGGATCTTCATCTACTTCTGTTGAAATTTCATTTACTCTTGGCAGAGGATGGAGTACAAGCATATCTTCTCTTGCAAGTTTCATTTTTTTGCTATCTAAAATAAAACTGTCTTTTAATCGGATATAGTCTTCTTCATTAAAAAAGCGTTCCCTTTGTACTCTGGTCATGTATAACAAATCAAGTTCTGGCATAACTGGTTCTAAAACAGAAACTTCATTATATGGAATATTTTGTGCATCCAGCACTTCTTTCTTTAGATAATCGGGAATACGAAGTTCTTCTGGTGAAATCATGATGAAACGAATATTTTCATAACGAATCATGGCGCGAATTAAAGAATGAACAGTTCTGCCAAATTTTAGATCCCCACAAACTCCAATTGTAAGATTATCTAATCTGCCTTTTAACTTTTTTATAGTTAGTAAATCGGTTAGTGTCTGGGTTGGGTGATTGTGACCACCATCACCAGCATTGATAACTGGAATAGAGGAGTACTGGGCAGCAACTAAAGGTGCTCCCTCTTTTGGATGACGCATTGCACAAATATCCGCATAACCGGAAATAACACGAATGGTATCTGCTACACTTTCCCCTTTTGATGCAGAGCTGGAATCTGCCGAAGAAAATCCAAGTACATTACCACCAAGGTTCATCATCGCAGCTTCAAAACTAAGCCGTGTACGGGTACTTGGTTCATAAAATAAAGTTGCCAGTTTCTTACCATGACATATTTCTTTATATTTGTCAGGTGCAGCAATCATATCCTCTGCAAGTGTTAAAATGTCTTCCAATTCCTGAACCGTTAAGTCCAGAGGGGAAATTACATGCTTCATAGACGCCTCCATATTTTAAAACAGAAAATTCCTAAAAGTTCATAACCGTGTATATTATAACAAAGCATAATTTAAAATACAACCAGAAAAATTTATTTTTATGCCAATAATTGAAAAATGATGAAAAAATATTGCATTTTAAAACTTCTATCATTATAATGAAATGGTGTGTTAACGTAATTTTCACTATGGATAGGAGGATCCTTTATGATAAAATTGTACGACAATGGTGTTTATTTGCTGAATGGAACAGAGATTGTAGAAGATAATAACGAAGCTGCAGCACTGTTACAGGGCAAACTTGGTTCTGCACCAGATAAGACACAGGCTGCAAAAGGAACTATGGCTTATCATATTTTAGAAGAACATAATACTTCTGGAAATATGGAGAAGTTAAAAATTAAATTTGATAAGTTGACTTCTCATGATATTACTTTTGTAGGTATTATTCAAACTGCAAGAGCTTCAGGATTGGAGAAATTTCCAATTCCTTATGTACTTACAAACTGTCATAATAGTCTTTGTGCAGTTGGTGGAACTATTAACGAAGATGATCACATGTTTGGTCTTACTTGTGCAAAAAAATATGGCGGAGTTTATGTACCTCCTCATCAGGCGGTTATTCATCAGTTTGCCCGTGAAATGTTAGCAGGGGGCGGCAAGATGATATTAGGATCTGACAGCCATACAAGATATGGAGCACTTGGAACCATGGCAATGGGTGAAGGTGGTCCAGAGCTTGTTAAGCAGTTGTTATCCCAGACTTATGATATCAATATGCCAGGTGTCATTGGTGTTTATTTAACTGGAGAACCAGCAAAGGGAGTAGGTCCGCAGGACGTGGCACTTGCCATTATAGGAGCAGTATTTGCAAATGGTTATGTAAATAATAAAGTAATGGAATTTGTAGGACCAGGTGTGGTAAATCTTAGTGCAGATTTCCGTATTGGTGTAGATGTTATGACTACAGAAACTACTTGTTTATCTTCTATTTGGAAAACAGATGAGAAGATAAAAGAATTTTATGATATTCATGGTCGTGTAGAAGAATACAAAGAATTAAATCCAGCAGATGTTACTTATTATGATGGAATGATTTATGTAGATTTATCTACCATTAAACCAATGATTGCTATGCCATTCCATCCAAGTAATACTTATACCATTGAAGAAGTAAATGCAAACTTAATGGATGTATTACATGATTGCGAGCAGAAAGCTTTAGTAAGTTTAGATGGTCAGGTTGATTTCAAGCTGACAGATAAAGTGAAGAATGGTAAATTATATGTGGATCAGGGAATTATTGCCGGATGTGCTGGTGGTGGTTTTGAAAATATTTGTGATGCAGCAGATATTTTAAGTGGTGCAAGCATTGGTGCAGATGCTTTTACTTTAAGTGTATACCCTGCAAGTATGCCTGTTTATATGGAATTAGTAAAGAACGGAGCTGCTGCAAAACTTATGGGAGCAGGAGCGGTTATGAAGACAGCATTTTGTGGACCATGTTTTGGTGCTGGAGATACTCCTGCAAATAATGCCTTTAGTATCCGTCATTCTACTAGAAACTTCCCTAACAGAGAAGGTTCTAAATTACAGAATGGACAGATTTCTTCTGTGGCATTAATGGATGCACGTTCTATCGCTGCAACAGCTGCAAATAAGGGATATTTAACTCCTGCAACAGATATGGATGTAGAATTCACACATCCCAAATATTTCTTTGACAAGACAATATATGATAATCGTGTATTTGACAGCAAAGGTGTGGCAGATCCGGAACAAGAAATTCAATTTGGACCAAATATCAAAGATTGGCCAGTTATGTCTGCATTAACAGATAACTTATTATTAAAAGTGGTTTCTGAGATTCATGATCCAGTTACTACTACAGATGAATTGATTCCATCTGGAGAGACTTCCTCTTACCGTTCTAATCCAATTGGATTAGCAGAGTTTACTTTGTCAAGAAAAGACCCTGCTTATGTTGGAAGAGCAAAAGAAGTACATGCAGCAGAAGAAGCAAGACTTGCTGGTAAATGTATAGGAGAAGTGCTTCCAGAAATGAAAGAGGTATTCCACAAGATTAAAGATACTTTTGACGGAGTGGATAAGACAAACACTGGAATTGGAAGTACAATCTATGCAGTAAAACCAGGTGATGGTTCCGCCAGAGAACAAGCAGCATCTTGTCAGAAAGTGCTTGGTGGATGGGCAAATATTGCAAAAGAATATGCAACCAAACGTTACCGTTCTAACTTAATTAACTGGGGTATGCTTCCATTTTTATATGAGGATGAGAATTTACCATTTTCTAATGGAGACTATATTTTTGTACCAGATATAGCAAAGGCGGTTCGTGATAAAGCAACAGAGATTAAGGCTTATGTAGTAGGTGACAGCTTCAAGGAATTTACTTTGAAAATGGGTGAGCTTACCGATGACGAACGTGAGATTATCTTGAAAGGTTGTTTGATTAATTATAATCGTGTGTAAAATAAAAAATCTAGATTTATGATATCAAAATCCTCTTTCCTTTTTGAAATATTAGGAAAGAGGATTTTTTATAGATAACTCTGGAACATAGAAATAAAAAATACATATTATAAATAAAAATGGTGTTTTTATGGCGACTAGAATTTTATTAGATGCAGGTCACGGAGGATGGGATAATGGTGCTGTTTACAATGGAAGAACAGAAAAGGCAGATAATCTTCGTCTTGCACTGGCAGTAGGAGAAATTCTGGAAAATAATGGGATTGATGTGGTATATACCAGAACAGATGATGTTTATCAATCTCCTACGGAAAAAGCACGTATAGGAAATATGGAAAACGTAGATTATTTTATTTCACTACATCGGAATGCAAGTGTAAATAATAACCAATATTCAGGAATCCAGACATTATTGTATAATGATGGGGATATAAAAGAAGTATTGGCAGATAATATCAATCAAGAATTAGAGCAAGTTGGATTTAAAAATTTAGGAAGAAGCATCCGAAAAGATTTGGCGGTATTAAGACGGACAAATATGCCAGCAGTCTTAGTAGAAGCAGGATTTATTAATACAGATGCTGACAACCAGATTTTTGATGAAAACTTTGATGCTGTAGCAAATGCCATAGCCCAAGGAATTTTGGAGACCGTGTCAGATGGAACAGGAGAAAAAAGGCAGTATCGTATACAAGTAGGATTATTCCGAAACCAAGACAATGCTAGAAATCTTGCAGAACAGTTGAGCAGCATGGGATATACTGTACAGGTAGAGCCTTATGGTGAATACTACAGAGTATTGGTTGGACGTTTTGATGATATTAGCAGGGCAGAACGAATTGAAAGGGTGTTGCAAGAGGATGGATATAGTACATTAATTGTAATGTAAACGTAATTGTTCATGGTTCTGGACAGTTACATGTAGATTAAGGTTGCATAAATTAAAATAGAATTGTCAGACATGATAAAACTCAATTATTCACGACTTATATTGCAGACCGCTGCTATCGCAACTAGAAGCCGCTTGACAGTGGCTTCTGTCTGCAATCATCGTCAATTGACCTATTAAGCATGACTAAGTCTTTATTTCTAAGCCTTCGGTTTACATAAGACTTAGTTCATGCTTAAGGCCGTGAATAATCTCGGACAAATTATTTTGTCATGTCTGGCTATTTTTTTATTTTTTCTCTTTCAATTGTTGAAAATCTGTTATAGAATATAGAATAGGATTGCCTATACAAAATTATAGAGGAAAGGAAAGTGAAAGTCATTCTTTTGGCATAATTACCTGCTATTATTTTTAGAGAGAATGGCATCACAAGGAGAAGAATATGGCATTTATTATTGATGGAAAGAAAATTTCAAATGAGATTAAAGACGAATTAAAAGAAAAGGTAGCTGAATATAAGCAGGCTGGGAAGGAAATTACTTTAGCTGTTATACAGGTAGGACATGACCCTGCCTCTACCGTTTATGTGGGTAATAAAAAGAAAGCATGTGAATATATAGGGATACATTCTTTAGCATACGAACTGGAAGAGACAGTTACGCAACAGGAATTACTGGACTTAATTCAAAGTTTGAACAAAAGGGATGATGTAAATGGCATATTGGTACAGCTTCCACTGCCAAAGCATATTGATGAGGATTTGGTAATTCAGACAATTTCACCAGAAAAAGATGTAGATGGTTTTCATCCACAAAGTGTTGGTGCACTCAGCATTGGGCAGGAAGGGTTTGTTTCCTGTACCCCTGCAGGGATTATACAGTTATTAAAACGCTCTAATATTGAAATTGCAGGGAAGGAATGTGTAGTAATAGGCAGAAGTAACATTGTAGGAAAACCAATTTCTTTATTACTTTTAAGAGAAAATGGAACAGTTACCATTTGTCATTCCAGAACAAAGGACTTAAAAGAAGTGACTAGACGTGCTGATATTCTTGTTGTAGCAATTGGAAAGCCGAAATTTATTACGAAAGAATATGTAAAAGAAGGTGCGGTAGTTATTGATGTGGGCATTCATAGAAATGAGAATAATAAATTGTGTGGAGACGTGGATTTTGAAGATGTAGAGCCAGTAGTTTCTGCAATTACACCAGTTCCAGGTGGTGTTGGACCAATGACAATTGCAATGCTTATGTATAATTGTGTAAATGCAGTGAAGTAAGATATTACAGTCCAGTAAAGTAAGGAGAATTACATGAAGATATTATTTGTTTCTTTGGGATGCGATAAGAACTTAGTAGATAGTGAATTTATGCTTGGTATGTTTAAAGAATCTGGTTATGAAATTACAGATGATGAGAACAAAGCAGAGATTATTGTAGTAAATACCTGTTGTTTTATTCATGACGCAAAAGAAGAAAGTATTACCATTATTTTAGAGATGGCTGAACTGAAAAAAAGTGCAGAACTAAAGGTACTTATTGTGACAGGATGTCTTGCTCAACGATATAAAGAAGAGATACGAAAAGAGATTCCAGAAGTAGATGCAGTTCTTGGAACTACCAGTTATGAGAATATCTGCGAGGTGGTACAAGAAGTTCTAAAAGGTCAGGCAGTAGAGAAGTTTGAAGATGTGAATTATCTTCCTCTGATAGATACCAAGCGGATTAATACAACTGGTGGATATTCTTCTTATCTTAAAATTGCAGAGGGCTGTGATAAGCATTGTACTTATTGTATTATTCCAAGTATTCGGGGCAATTATAGAAGTGTTCCTTTGGAACGCTTAATAAGGGAAGCAGAGACATTAGCCCAAAATGGTGTAGAAGAGTTGATTTTAGTTGCTCAGGAAACTACTATGTATGGAAAAGATATATATGGCGAAAAAAGATTACCAAATCTTTTAAAGGAATTATGTAAAATTTCAGGTATACGATGGATTCGGATTTTATATTGTTATCCAGAAGAAATAACAGATGAGTTAATTCAAGTTATAAAACAAGAGGATAAAATATGTAAATATCTGGATATGCCGATTCAGCATGGAGCAGATGGAGTGCTTCGTAGAATGGGAAGAAGAACTAATAAGCAGGAATTAGTAGATATCATAGCCAAATTGCGTAGAGAAATTCCTGATATTTGTCTAAGAACAACATTGATTAGTGGATTTCCAGGTGAGACAGAAGAGGAACATAATGAATTGGTAGAATTTGTAAAGGAAATGAAATTTGACCGTTTGGGTGTATTTCCATATTCTAAGGAGGAAGATACTCCAGCGGCAATATTACCTGATCAGATACCAGAAGAAATAAAAGAACAGCGTCGGGATGAAATTATGAAAGTACAACAAGAAATTGCATTCCAAAAGGCAGAAGATATGTTGTATCAAAAGGTAGAGGTTTTAATAGAAGGCAGTCTGCCAGATGAGAATATATTTATTGGAAGAACATACAAAGATGCACCTAATGTAGATGGGTATATTTTTGTTTCCTGTTCCCATGAGTTGATGTCTGGAGAATTTGTTAAAGTTCAGATTACCGATGCAAAAGAATATGATTTAATTGGTGAGGCAGTGTGGGAATAAAATCAAACAGAAAGGTTGATTGGATAGATGAATTTACCAAATAAATTAACCATTTTAAGAGTATTGCTAATACCTTTTTTTGTGGTGGCAATGCTGGTGGATGGGATACCATACAACAATTATATAGCAGGAATAGTGTTCTGTGTTGCTTGTCTTACAGATGCTTTAGACGGGCATATAGCAAGGAAGAATCATTTAATAACAAATTTTGGAAAGTTTATGGACCCTTTGGCAGATAAACTTTTGGTTTGTGCTGCTTTAATATGTTTTGTTGCTATGCCGGAGCTTAATTTTCCTGCATGGGCAGCGATTGTAATTATTAGCAGGGAATTTGTTATTAGTGGATTTCGTTTAGTGGCATCTGATAATGGTGTTGTAATTGCAGCAAGTAAATGGGGAAAATTTAAAACTATTTCACAGATGATTATGTCCATTTTGTTGATTTTTCATTTGGATGTTGTTCCATATTACACTTTATTAGAACAGATTTCTATATATCTTTCTGTAATTTTAACTGTGGTCTCTTTGGTTGATTATATTTATAAAAATAAAGAAGTTTTAAAGGAAGAAAAATAGAAGTTGCAGTTCACAAAGTAGCGTATGTTACGGGAAAGGAAAGACATAGGGATTATGAAGAAAAAATATCTTATTTTGTGTATGTTGCTGCTAACATTTTCTGTGGGTTGCAGCAAAGGAAGAGAAGGAGAAGTTTCTACAAGTATACAGCCTGAAGTGACACAAACAGTAACAGAATCAGGAGAAGTAGGGATTCAGGTGTATACTATTGATATGAATTCTATGCAAAGTGTTAGTGAGACAGTATATTTTATGGAAGGTGAGAAAGTTACAGCAAAAAATATTTTAAAAGAGGTATGCGAACTATTTAAGGCAAATACCATAAACATTGAAGTGAATGGAATTAAACAGAAAAAAGATGTTTTGTATGTAAGTTTTGCAAAAGACAGTGCTCCAATTGTAGATGTTAGTAAAAAGGTTGAAGAGATTATTTTAGAGAGTATTGCAAAAAGTTTAGTGGATAATCTGGAAGGAGTAGAGAAAATTGTTTTTCAGGTAGATGATGGAGCATATAAGAGTGAGAATATGGAGCTTGGAGAAAATGAAGCTTATTGGTGGAAATAGGAGGTTGCAATAAATAAGATGAAACAAGTTATTGTAGTAGGGGGTGGTGCTGCAGGAATGATGGCTGCCGTCACTTCTGCCAGAAACGGACATAAAGTTACGTTATTGGAACAAAATGAAAAACTTGGAAAGAAGCTTTTTATTACAGGAAAAGGAAGATGTAACATTACAAATGCATCAGATATGGAAGAGTTATTTTCTAATGTGGTTACAAATGCAAAATTTTTGTATAGTGCATTTTATAGTTTTGACAATTATCAAACTATAACTTTTTTTGAAGAGTTGGGATTAAAAACAAAAATAGAACGGGGAGAAAGGGTTTTTCCAGCATCTGACAAATCTTCCGATGTGATATCTGTATTACAGAAAGAATTGAAAAAATTGGGTGTAGAGGTATTATTATACACAAAAGTAGAAGAGATTTTAGAAGAAAATGGACATACTAAAGGTGTAATTGTAAGAAAAGATGGCAAAAAGGAAATTTTTATGGCAGATGCAGTGATTGTAGCAACTGGTGGAATATCGTATCCTAGCACTGGTTCAACAGGTGATGGATATCGTTTTGCAAAGCATAAAGGACATACCGTTACAAAATTATATCCTGCATTGGTACCATTTGAGATAGAGGAGACCTTTGTGAAAGATCTACAGGGATTGTCTCTGAAAAATGTGGAATTAATGTTATTTTCTGGGAAAAAGAAAATATTTGAAACTTTTGGGGAAATGTTATTTACACATTTTGGAATTAGCGGACCTCTTGTACTTAGTGCCAGCAGTTATATATCTAGTTTTATAGAAAAACAGCCAATTGTAGCAGAGCTGGATTTAAAACCAGCTTTATCAGAGGAACAGTTGGATGCAAGGATTTTGAGAGATTTTAGGGAATTGCAAAATAAACAATTTAAGAATGGTTTAGATAAATTGCTTCCTCAGAAATTAATTCCTGTTATTGTTGAATTAAGTGGAATCGAAAAAAACAAATTCATAAATTCTGTAACAAGAGAAGAAAGAGGACGGCTAGTAAAGATATTAAAACATTTCCGCATGCACGTAAAGGGATTGCGTGGATATAAGGAAGCCATTATTACAAAAGGTGGAATTTCTGTGAAAGAGATAAATCCACAGACTATGGAATCTAAAATGGTAAAAGGATTATATTTTGTGGGTGAGGTTTTGGATTTAGATGCATTAACTGGAGGTTTTAATTTACAGATTGCCTGGTCTACAGCTTATTTGGCTGGGATAAGTATTGGTGATTCGTAGATTTTGCGAAAAAGATAATAAACAACTATGCCGCCTTTGACGGTAATACTATGGAGGAAAATATGAGTTATAATATAGCAATAGATGGCCCTGCAGGAGCTGGAAAGAGTACAATTGCAAAAAAAGTTGCAAGAAACTTAGATTTTATTTATGTAGATACAGGAGCAATGTATCGGGCAATTGCTTTATATCTGTTAAGAAATCAAGTGAAAACAGAGAATGAAGAGAGAATTAGCCACTTTGCAAAACTGGCGAATGTAGAATTAACTTATATCAATGGAGAACAACAAGTGATTTTGAATGGGGAAAATGTGAGCGGATTCATTCGCACAGAGCAGGTGGGAAATATGGCATCAGTAGCTGCAAAAAATGAAGATGTCCGTGCCCAGCTTTTAGATTTGCAGAGAAATCTGGCGCAAAGGGAGAATGTAATTATGGATGGAAGAGATATTGGAACCCATGTTTTACCTAATGCGGATTTAAAGATATATTTAACAGCAAGTTCTAAGGTCCGTGCGAATCGTAGATATAGGGAATTACAGGAAAAAGGGATGGAATGTAATTTGGAAGAGATTGAGCAGGATATTATAACAAGAGATAAGCAGGATATGGAAAGAAAGATTGCTCCCCTAAAACAGGCAGAAGATGCTTTGCTGTTAGATAGCTCTGATATGACCATTCAAGAGGTTGTGGATAAAATTGTAGTATTATATCATGAGAATTGTGGAAGGTGATAGAATGGATGTACAATTGGCAGATAGTGCTGGTTTTTGTTTCGGAGTGAAAAGAGCTGTGGATATGGTTTATAAGGAAGCAGAAACAGGTCAGAAAGTGTATACTTATGGTCCGATTATTCATAATGAAGAAGTTGTTGGTGATTTGAAAGAAAAAGGAGTCATTGTTGTCAATACATTAGAGGAACTTGAGGCAATTAAAGAGGGAACTGTGATTATTCGTTCACATGGTGTAGCAAAAGAAGTGAATGAGCTATTAGAAAAGAAAAAATTAAGGATTGTGGATGCTACTTGTCCATTTGTAAAAAAAATTCACAATATTGTGAAAGAACATACCGAACAGGGAGAAGAAGTGGTAATTATTGGTAATGCAAAGCATCCAGAAGTGGAGGGGATTAAGGGCTGGGGAGACAATAATGTAACAGTGATTGAGACGATAGAAGAGGCAGAAAAATTTCAGGCTAAAAAAGGGAAAAAAGTGTGTATTGTATCTCAAACGACATTTAATTACAAGAAATTTCAAGAATTAGTTGAAATAATTTCAAAAAAGAGGTATGATATAATTGCTTTAAATACAATTTGCAATGCTACTGAAGTCAGACAGAAGGAAGCAAGGCAGTTGGCAAAAATCTCAGATGCAATGATTGTGATAGGAGGTAAGACCAGTTCCAATACACAAAAGTTGTACGAGATATGTAAAAAAGAATGTGAAAATACTTACTATATACAGACACTTGTTAACTTAGATTTGGAAATGTTCCAATCTTTTCGTTGCGTAGGTATTACAGCAGGGGCATCAACCCCAAATAATATTATTAAGGAGGTTCAAGAAGCATGTCAGAACAGAGCTTTGAACAAATGTTAGAAGAATCATTAAAAACAATCCACAATGGAGAGATTGTAGAAGGGACAGTCATTAGCGTAAAGGAGGACGAAATCGTCTTAAATATAGGTTACAAGGCAGATGGTATCATTACAAGAAATGAATATAGTAATACACCTAATATTGACTTGACAACAGTTGTTAACGTTGGTGACACAATGGAAGCAAAAGTTATGAAGGTTAATGATGGTGAAGGTCAGGTATTGTTAACTTATAAACGTCTTGCTGCAGAAAAGGGTAATAAGAGAATTGAAGAAGCTTTCAACAACAAAGAAGTATTAAAAGCAACTGTTTCTACAGTGTTAGATGGTGGATTAAGTGTAGTAATTGAGGAAGCAAGAGTATTTATTCCTGCAAGTTTAGTTTCCGATACTTATGAGAAGAATCTTTCTAAGTATGCTGGTCAGGAGATTGAATTTGTTATTACTGAATTTAACCCTAAGAGAAGAAGAATTATTGGTGACCGTAAGCAGTTATTGGTTGCAAAGAAACAGGAAATGCAGAAAGAACTGTTTGAAAGAATTAGTGTTGGAATGGCTGTAGAAGGTACAGTAAAGAATGTAACAGATTTTGGTGCATTTATTGATTTAGGTGGAGCAGATGGTTTGTTACACATTTCAGAAATGTCTTGGGGGCGTGTAGAGAGTCCTAAGAAGATTTTTAAAGTTGGCGATGTAGTAAAAGTCCTTATTAAAGATATTCAAGGTGAAAAAATTGCATTGAGCTTAAAATTTGAAGATGAGAATCCATGGATTCGTGCAGAAGAAAAATATGCTACTGGTTCAGAGGTAACTGGTAAAGTTGCACGTATGACAGATTTTGGTGCATTTGTGGAATTAGAGCCAGGAATTGACGCTCTTCTTCATGTATCACAAATTTCAAGAGAACATGTAGAAAAACCTTCTGATGTCTTGAAGATTGGACAGGAAATTACAGCGAAAGTTGTAGATTTTAATAGTGCAGATAAAAAGATCAGCCTAAGTGTAAAAGCTTTAGACTCCAATGAGTCTGCAGCAGATTCTACAGAAGAAGTAGATGAATAATAATAAGATGATATTTCTGCAGTTTTATCTAAAATATTATGAAATTTAGAGTAATAAATAGAAATATACATGTGCATAAAGGCTATCACACGAAAGATAATGCATAGAGTGTGATAGCTTTTTACTATTGAAAGTCCTGACAAATGGATGCATTTCGTGCAAGCTCGCTTGTAAAGAAATGCAGACGTTTGGCTGGCTAAACTGTATGAGTATGAAGGGTGATAACCCGAAATACGAATACAGTTAGTGATTGCGGGAGTGCGAAGCACGAAGCAATCAACTTTCATAAGATGATATTCGAGGTAGCTCGAATTGCGAATACATAGCAGGCGGTTACAGAAGCACGAAGTGCGTAGTAACCGACACTTTCATGCATGTTGGTACTTGCATTAGCAGGTATATAAATAAGTTTACTTTATAAAGGGGGGACTCGGTTATGGAGGACAGCTATGAAGTATTTAAGGAAGATATATTTGAGTTGACAAATATTGATTTGAATGCTTATAAAGAAAGACAGATGAAAAGAAGAATTGACACACTCATTAGAAAATGCAATATAACAAAGTACAAGGATTATGTAGCATTAATAAAATCGGATTCTGAAAAGTATGAAGAATTTGTCAATTATCTTACTATAAACGTGTCTGAATTTTATCGTAATCCAGAACAATGGAATTTATTAGAAAAAACTATATTGCCAGAACTGATTCAAAAGTATGGAAAGTCTTTAAAAATCTGGAGTGCAGCATGTTCTACTGGAGATGAACCCTATTCTTTAGTAATGCTTTTAGCAAAATTTATGCCGTTAAATCAGATAGAAATTATTGCAACAGATTTAGACAAACAGGTTATGGAGAAGGCAAAAGCTGGTTTATATTCTGTGAAAAGTTTGAAGGGATTACCAGAAGAATATGTTAAGAAGTATTTTGAAAAAATAAATGATACTACATATTCTATTTCAGAGGATGTAAAGAAAAGAGTAAAGTTTCAACAGCATAATTTGTTAAAAGATGCATATCCTGATAAATGTGATTTGATTGTATGTCGAAATGTGATGATTTATTTCACAGAGGAAGCAAAATTAGAGATATATGCCAAATTCAACAAGGCATTAAAAGATGAAGGTATTCTGTTTGTTGGTAGTACAGAGCAAATTGTACAGCCAAAAGAATTAGGTTTTACCTCCATATATTCTTTTTTTTATAAGAAAAAAATATAAAATAGATTGTCTACAATCTTAAGTATCTAAAAAATGAAATATATGTAACAGGTCAGACTCCGTCTGAACTGTTACAAATATGTGAGAAGTTTAAGTAATTTATGGTTGATTTCTATAGTAATATTTAGTATATTTATTCTTGTATGATGGATTACATGATACAAACAATAGAATACCCTTATGGGTAATATCAAATCTGCACAGAGGAGATAGGATAGATGACAAATATAGTAAAAGTTGCCTTAGATGCAATGGGTGGTGACAATGCACCAAGAGAGATTGTTAAGGGTGCCGTAGAGGCTGTTAGAGAAGATGAACGCATTCAGGTTATACTTATTGGAAAAGAGGCATTGGTACAGGCAGAGTTAGATCGTTATGAATATAACAAGGCACGAATTCAGGTTGTCAATGCGGATGAAGTAATTTCAAATGATGAAGCACCAGTTATGGCAATACGTGAAAAGAAGAATTCTTCTATAGTGGTTGCCTTGAATATGGTAAAGAAAGGTGAAGCAGATGCGTTTGTTTCAGCAGGAAGTACAGGTGCAATTCTTGTTGGAAGCCAGTTAGTAGTGGGAAGAATCAAAGGGATAGAAAGAGCACCACTAGCACCTTTGATCCCTACAATGAATGGAGTGTCACTTTTAATTGATTGTGGTGCAAATGTGGATGCTAGAGCTTCTCATTTAGTGCAGTTTGCTAAGATGGGATCTTTGTACATGGAACATGTGATAGGTGTACCACAGCCTAGAGTCGCAATTGTTAATATTGGTGCAGAAGAAGAGAAAGGGAATATGCTGGTAAAGGAAACCTATCCATTACTTAAAAATTGTAATGAGATTAACTTTATTGGAAGTATTGAAGCAAGAGATATTCCTTATGGCAAAGCAGATGTTATTGTTTGTGAAGCTTTTGTGGGAAATGTAATTCTTAAGTTATATGAGGGAGTTGCAGGTGTCTTAGTAAAGCAAATTAAAGATGGATTAATGTCTACTACAGTAAGTAAGATTGGTGCAGCGTTGGCTAAACCTGCTTTAAAAAAGACTTTGAAAGCACTAGATGCTAGTGAATATGGTGGTGCACCAATGCTGGGACTAAATGGATTGGTTGTAAAAACACATGGAAGTTCCAATAGTACAGAAGTAAAGAACTCAATTATTCAATGTGCTTTATTTAAAGAACAGAATATTAATGAGAAAATAAAAAAGAAAATTATTTTAACTGATAATGAGTAAGAAAGGCGGAATAGTATGGAATTTGAAAAGTTACAAAAAATTATTATGGAAGTGCTTAATGTTGAGGCAGATGAAATTACAATGGAGACTTCTTTTATAGATGATTTGGGAGCAGATTCTTTAGACTTGTTCCAAATTATCATGGGAATTGAAGAAGAATTTGAGATTGAAATTGCAAATGAAGAAGCAGAAAAGATTGCAACAGTAGGAGATGCTGTAGATCAAATTAAGAATGCAATTGCTTAAATAAATGAGTCATTTTAAGAAATAGCTGTCTGTAATTATTACAGACAGCTTGTCTATGTTTTTTAGTGTTAAAAAATAAAAAGTATAATTGTGTAAAACAATAATAATTTTATAATTCTTAAGCCCTATTGTCAAAGGTAGATTATTATGGGCTTAAACATAATTATTTATGGTTTTGAATGGTTATGGTGAACAAAATTTATAGAAAGGGAAATATGCAAACGATGATAAATCAAGGAAATAGCGAGGAATTTGAAAAAATAATTGGCTATACATTTGAAAATAAGCATTATTTGCAACAAGCTCTCACACACAGTTCTTATGCAAATGAGAAAAGGTGGAGTAAGCTGGCAAATAATGAACGTTTAGAGTTTCTAGGAGATGCGGTATTGGAGCTGGTATCTAGTGAATATATTTTTCAAAATAATAGGGAAATGTTTGAGGGAGAAATGACAAAACTGCGAGCGAGTATTGTCTGTGAACCAACTTTAGCTATGTGTGCAAGAGATATACATCTCAATTCTTATATTATGTTGGGAAAAGGTGAGATTACAACTGGTGGTGCAGATAGGGACTCTATTTTATCAGATGCTTTTGAGGCTGTTATAGGAGCAATTTATTTGGATGGTGGTTTTACTAGTGCAAAAGAGTTTGTTGTTAGATTTGTATTAGAAGATATTGATAATAAAAAACTCTTTTTTGATAGTAAGACTATCTTGCAGGAAATGATACAGGCTGATTATCAGGAGCCTTTGCAATATAAACTAATTGGAGAAGAAGGTCCTGATCACGCAAAGGTATTTACTGTTGCAGCAATGATAGAAGATAAAGTAATAAGCCAGGGAACGGGAAAAACAAAAAAAGCGGCAGAACAAGCAGCGGCTTATCAAGCAATTTTAAAATTATCATAACTATTCATGGTTTTGAACAGTTATAGCTATCGTATATGTTTAAAAAGTTCTTGATATGTGCTGGCTAGAAATGAAAGAGGGAAGAGATGTATTTAAAAAGTATAGAGATACATGGTTTCAAATCTTTTGCGAACAAGATGGTGTTTGAGTTCAAAAAGGGAATTACAGCGATTGTAGGACCAAATGGTAGTGGAAAAAGTAATGTGGGAGATGCTGTACGTTGGGTATTAGGGGAACAAAGTGCTAAGCAGCTTCGTGGTTCCAAAATGGAAGATATTATTTTTGCTGGTACAGAATTAAGAAAACCCCAAGGATTTGCTTATGTTGCCATTACTTTTGATAATTCAGATCATAAACTTCCAACTTCCTATGAAGAAGTAACAGTTGCAAGAAGGGTATATCGTTCTGGAGAGAGTGAATATCTAATGAATGGCAGCAATTGTAGATTACGGGATGTTCAAGAATTATTCTTGGATACAGGTATAGGTAAAGAAGGATATTCTATTATCGGACAGGGACAGATTGATAAAATTTTAAATGGTAAGCCAGAAGAAAGACGAGAACTATTTGATGAGGCAGCAGGTATTGTAAAATATAAAAAAAGAAAAGCAACAGCAGAGAAAAACTTAGAGGCAGAAAGGCAGAATCTTTGTAGAATAGAAGATATTTTGTCTGAATTAGAGAAACAGGTAGAGCCTTTAAAGAAACAATCTGAAACGGCAAAAGAATATTTGCATTTACGAGATGAATTAAAAAAAATAGATGTAAATATGTTTCTTAGTGAATATGAAATCCTACATAAGGATATTACAGAGGTAGAAGGAAATTTAGAAATCGTTTCTTCTGATTTAGAAATAAATCAAAAAAAATTTCAAGAAACTAAAGAAGAATACGAGAGAATGGAACAGCAGCTGGAACAAAGAAATCTTGTTTTAGAGCAGAATCGCAACCAAATTGGTGAGAAAAAGATAAAAAAAGAACAATTAGAAGGAGAAGTGAAGGTTTGCAAGGAACAGATTCTTTCGGTAAAACAAAATGAAGAACATTATAAAGAACGCTTGGAATCCATATCAAAGGATATGAAGAAAAAGCAGGAAGAAAAAAATAAGTATATAGAGGAAGAATCTGGTTTGTTTCAAGGAATTCAAAATATGGAACAAAGAAAATCGGATATGGAGAACCAGCTTGAAACTTGCAGACAGGAAATAGAATCTATTGGTGCAAAGATTGATGAGTGCAATCATGAGATTATTAATAGTTTAAATAAAAATTCTAATATTAAAGCAAAACTTGAGAAATATTCAACTATGTTGGAACAAAGTAATGTAAAGAAAGCAGAGCTTACACAAAAAATATTAAAAAGTAAAACAGAAGAATCTATTTGTATTAATATTTTAACAACAGAGGAAAAGAATCTTCAGGAATTTGCAAAATTAATTACTGAAAAAAAAGGGCAGGTAGAAAAGTTAACAGCAGAACAGTCAGATTTAAGACGGCAATTGGAAAAATTACGGGAGGTCATGAATCAGCAGCAACAGAGTTTTCATAGAGAGAAATCCAGAGTAGAAGCCTTGAGAAATATGACAGAACGTTATGATGGTTATGGACAAAGTATTCGGCGTGTGATGGAGCAGAAAGAGAAAAATCTTGGGATTATTGGTGTGGTGGCAGATATTATCAAAGTAAAGAAAGAATATGAAACAGCAATTGAAATAGCATTAGGCGGAAGTATTCAAAACATCGTTACAGATAATGAAAATACTGCAAAAAACTTGATTCAATTTTTAAAAAAGAACCACTTTGGACGAGCAACTTTTTTACCATTAAGTACGGTTGGTACACGAAGTATAAGTAAAAATATGGATGTGTTAAAAGAGGAGGGAGTATTAGGGTTTGCCAATAGTCTGATTACTGCTGATAAAAAGTTTAATGGATTAGTAGAGTATTTGCTTGGCAGGATTGTAGTAATTGATCATATTGACCATGCTATTACTGTTTCCAGAAAATATAAGAACACTTTGCGTATTGTTACACTAGAAGGAGAACTATTAAGTCCAGGAGGTTCTATGTCTGGTGGTGCATTTAAAAATTCGAGTAATTTATTAAGTAGGCGTAGAGAGATTGAAGATAGTGAAAATGCACTACAAAAGCTGGAAAAACAGATGGAAATAGATAAAAGGCAGTTACAGGATAAACAGGAAGAGCAGTTGGAAGTACAAAAGACATTACAAGATATTCAGGATAAACTGCAAGAACTTTATATCGGACAGAACACAGCAAAATTAAAGTATGATCAGGCAAAAGAGGAAAGTGAGAATATTGCCCTTCAATATTGTTTAATTCATAAAGAAAACAGCAATATGGAAGGTGAATCCCAACAGCTTAACCAGACAATCAGGGAATTACAAGGTCAGATAGATGAAAATATCAAAAGCAGTGACATAATGGAGGAGCAAATAGGCAGGTATAATAAAGAATTAGAAGAAAAGAAGAAGGAAGAAGAGCAGCTAAGAGAAAGAGTTTCCAAGGCTACCATTGAATTTTCTTCTATAGAAAATAAAAAGGAATATTTAAAACTGAACAAGGAACGTGTGGAAAGTGAAATAAAAGAACTTTCAAAGGAATATGCCAATATAGAACAAAGTCTTGAGAATTGGAAAAACCAAATTCTAAAGAAAGAGCAAGATATTGTAGCATACAAGGAAGAATTAGAAATTATGGAAGGTGAGATAAAAGATTTGACAGATTATGTAGAAAAACTGTCCAAAGAGAAAGAGGAGACAGTTAAGTCAAATAAAAAACTTTTAGAGATTAGAGAAGAACTTTCTGCACTTATGGGCAATTTAGATAAAGAATTATTCCGATTAAAGAATCGAAGAGAAAAAATAGAAGAACAACTTGAAGCAAAGATAAATTATATGTGGGAAGAATATGAACTTACTTATAATTCGGCATCTTCTTTGCAGATGGATTTAGGCATGGAACTTAGTGTTATGAAGAAAATGGTTTCTGACTTGAAAGGTAAGATGAAGGGACTAGGTGATGTAAATGTTAATGCTATTGAAGATTACCGAAATGTTTCACAGCGTTATGAGCTGTTGTATGCACAGCATCAGGATTTGATACATTCCGAGGAAGTCTTGAAAGGAATTGTGGAAGAATTAGATATTGAGATGCGTAAGCAATTTGAGGAAAAATTTGCTCAAATTAAGAAACAGTTTGATATAGTTTTTAAAGAACTGTTTGGCGGAGGAAAGGGAACAATAGAGATTGCAGAGGATGAGGATATATTGGAGGCTGGTATTACCATTATTGCCCAGCCGCCTGGAAAGAAGCTTCAAAATATGATGCAGATGTCAGGTGGGGAAAAGGCACTGACAGCAATATCTTTGTTATTTGCAATACAGAATTTAAAGCCTTCACCATTTTGTCTATTAGATGAAATTGAAGCAGCATTAGATGATTCTAATGTAAAACGATATGCACAATACCTACATAAACTGACAAAAGATACACAGTTTATTGTGATTACACATAGACGTGGAACTATGGCAGCAGCTGATATTTTGTATGGTATAACCATGCAGGAGAAGGGAGTATCCACCTTGGTTTCTGTGAATCTAATTGAAGATCAATTAGATGAGATGGAGTAGCTTTCCATTTTAACTGCTTGTAAGAAATTTTTAGAAAATGATAAAGCTGTTATTAGCGGTATCACCATGAATGAAGGAGGAAATTATATGGGATTTTTCAGTATGTTTAAGAAAAAGAAAGAGGAAACAGATGTTCCGGAAGGACCCAGTGGGTCGGAGGTTTTAAAAGAAGGTAGTGGGTTAGAAAATATTAAAGATGCAATTTCTTTAGAAATTGATAAAGAAGAGAAGTCCACAGAAGTAGATATATCTACGGAAGAACCATTAGAAGAGGAGGAAATCGCAGATTCTGTTAATGTGACAGGTAGTCTGCAGGGTGCAATTAGAGAGGCGGTTTTTGAAGAAATATCTTCTGGTGATGAAATAATTAAAGAGGAAGCAGAAGAGGAGCAGGAAGAAGTCGAAGAAATGCATATGGATACCATGCAGGATGATATTCAGGAAGCAGTTGCTGAGGAAGCAGAAAAAAGCGAAGAAAAAGAGAAAAAAGGATTTTTTAAGCGTTTGTTTTCTGGTTTAGAGAAGACCAGAAATAATATTGCAAAAGGGATTGACTCTATTTTTAGTAGTTTTTCTTCTATTGATGAAGATTTTTACGAGGAGATTGAAGAAGTTTTGGTTATGGCAGATATTGGTGTCCATACAACGAATGAAATAATTGAAAATCTCCGTACAAGGGTAAAAGAAGAAAAAATAAAAGAAGTTAGTGAATGTAAACAGCTTTTAATTGAAAGTATAAAAAGCCAGATGCAGGTAGATAAACATGCTTATGACTTTGAAGATAAAAAATCTGTAGTATTATTTATTGGTGTGAATGGTGTAGGAAAAACCACCTCCATCGGAAAAATATCCAGCCAATTAAAGTCTAATGGAAAAAAAGTATTGGTAGCCGCAGCAGATACTTTCCGTGCGGCAGCGATTGAGCAGCTGGAAGAGTGGACAAAACGTGCTGGTGTAGATATTATTGCCCAAAAGGAAGGTTCTGATCCAGCGGCTGTTGTATTTGATGCCCTGACAGCAGCGAAGGCAAGAAATACGGATATCTTGCTTTGTGATACAGCAGGAAGACTTCATAACAAAAAGAATCTTATGGAAGAGTTGAAAAAAATAAACCGTATTATTGATAGAGAATATCCAGGTGCATATCGTGAAAATTTTATTGTGTTAGATGGAACAACAGGACAGAATGCACTGGCACAAGCAAAGCAATTTAGTGAAGTAGCTGATATTACAGGTATTATACTTACAAAGTTAGATGGAACGGCTAAAGGTGGAATTGCTATTGCAATTCAAGGAGAACTCGGTATACCAGTAAAATATATTGGTATAGGTGAGAAGATAGAAGATTTACAAAGATTTGATGCAGATGCATTTGTAAATGCATTATTTGATATAGAAGATACAGAGCAATAAACTGTAAGGACTATATCTATAGAATAGAAAAGAGGGTATTTATTATGATGACATTAGAAAAATTTGAAGAGGCAACAGAGGTTGTAAAAAAAGTAATAAACCGTACAAAATTAATCTATAGCGAATATTTTTCAAAAGTTTCTAAGAATAAAGTTTATTTAAAGCCGGAAAATATGCAGTATACTGGTGCTTATAAGGTTCGTGGTGCGTATTATAAAATTAGTACTTTGTCTAAGGAGGAACGTCAAAAAGGTTTGATTACAGCATCTGCTGGAAACCATGCACAAGGCGTAGCGTATGCGGCAAAACTTTATGGTGTAAAAGCAACTATTGTTATGCCTACTACTACACCTCTTATCAAAGTGAACCGTACAAAAAGTTATGGAGCAGATGTTGTATTGTATGGAAATGTGTATGATGATGCTTGTGCACATGCCTTAAAGCTTGCTGAGGAAAATGGCGCAACCTTTATTCATCCATTTGATGACGAAGATGTGGCAACAGGACAAGGTACTATTGCTATGGAGATTTTTAAAGACTTACCTACTGTTGATATTATTTTAGTACCAATTGGTGGTGGTGGTTTAGCAACAGGTGTTTCTACATTGGCAAAAATGCTGAACCCAAATGTAAAAGTAATTGGTGTAGAACCAGCTGGTGCAAACTGTATGCAAGAATCTTTAAGACAGGGGAAAGTCGTTTCGCTTCCTGGCGTAGATACCATTGCAGATGGTACTGCGGTAAAAACACCAGGAAGTAATATATTCCCATATATACAGGAAAATATTGATGATATTATTACGATTGATGACCATGAGTTGATTGTGGCATTTCTTGATATGATGGAAAATCATAAGATGGTAGTAGAAAATTCCGGGTTGCTTTCTGTTGCGGCACTAAATCATTTAGATTGTAAAAATAAAAAGGTCGTATCTGTGTTAAGTGGAGGAAATATGGATGTTATAACCATATCCTCAGTCGTACAACATGGGTTAATCCAGCGGGGCAGAGTATTTACAGTTTCTGTTCAGTTGCCGGACAGACCTGGTGAGCTGGTAAATGTAGCAAACGTAATAGCCGAGTTACAAGGAAATGTTATCCGCTTGGAACACAACCAGTTCGTAAGTATAAATAGAAATGCAGCAGTGGAACTTTGCATTACTATGGAAGCTTTTGGGCATGAACATAAGAACCAGATCTTAAAGGCATTGGAAGAGAAAGGATATAATCCTAAAATTGAACAGCCCAAGAGCTTATATCACTAAATGAAATAATTTAGGAACATAAAATAAATGTTTCCTAATAAATAAAAAATAGTGGCTGCAAGTATCTGGATTTATTGCAATACAATATTTAACAATCAAATGTCTGTAACGGGGAGGGTATCCGAACTATTACATTTGTTCTGCGGAAATGACAGGTATTGTCTTGACATTTTGTACAAAAAAGTATAAAATCTATATGTTGTACTTACAGTATAATGAAAATTAAATAGGGAGGTGCTCGAGTGCCAGAACCACAAGTTATTATTGTAATTTGCGTGGTTGTTCTTATTCTACTCGTTATCACCGCTTTGGTTTCTTGGAAATTAGCAATTTCTCATAGAATTAAAAATTATGAAGATAAGGTTGGAAGTGCGGAAGAAAAAGCTCGCGAAATCAAAGATGCTGCGATTAAAGAAGCAGTTACTTTGAAAAAAGAAGCTAAGCTTGAAGCACAAGAAGCTGCTTTAAGAACCAAAAATGATGTGGATAGGGAAGTAAAAGAAAGACGATCGGAAGTTCAGCGTTATGAAAAACGTGTATTAAGCAAAGAAGAGAATCTGGATCGTAAGATGGAGACACTTGAAAAGAAAGAATCTAAGCTTAATGCAAAAGAAGCAGAACTTGATGAGCTGAAACAGCAGACTGAGGAAATGCATGATAAACAGCTGAAAGAGCTTGAGAAGATTTCTGGTTTGACCTCCGAAGAAGCAAAAGAATATCTTTAAAAAACTGATGAAGACGAAGTGAAAAATGAAACAGATATGCTTATTAAAGAATTAGAGAGCAATG
>JAAVZU010000094.1 GCA_022791815.1 Lachnospiraceae bacterium | reverse complement strand
TGGTAGAGATTCTGAATCTAAGAGATTAGGTGCTAAGAGAGCAGATGGTCAGTTTGTATTAGCTGGTAATATTTTATACAGACAACGTGGTACAAAGATTCATCCAGGTGTCAATGTTGGACGTGGCGGAGATGATACTTTATATGCTTTAGTAGATGGTGTACTTAGATTTGAAAGAAAGGGTAGAGATAAGAAGCAAGCTTCTGTTTATCCTGTAGAATCTAAATAATACTTTGAATTGTTAGAATGAAAGATGTCCTGGATATTTGAGTCTTCATATATTTGGGGCATTTTTCTTAATTATATAATAATTTAAGATAGTGTATTGTTTCATTGATTTTTGTTTTATTATTTATGATATATTGGATTATAGCCTGTTAAGTATAAAATAATATGTAACAGTAAAGGTATCTGAATTGTTATATAAAAATATAGGCAGGCGAAACTCTCATTAGCTTGAATTATTTTATGCAGATTAACATATCAAAGCTGGTGCTTTTGAGACCATTGATACTTGGGTGCTATTTTTTAGCACCTAGCAAAAATGTTTTGCATGCATACAGTAAAGGATCTAATCAACCTTTGCCTTTCGGCTTGGTTTCTTAGACTTTACCAGTATATGTACTGCTATGGTTGAGAGAAGTGAAAACGTGCCTTGCGATGATATGTGAACTTTGCATAAAAACTCATTGAGTAAATTGAGTTTGGCAATCGCCTAAATAAATGAATATAGATAGTGAGGTGAAATTATGTTTGCAGATAGTGCTAAGATATATATACGATCTGGAAAAGGTGGAGATGGTCATGTGAGTTTCCGCCGAGAATTATATGTGGCAGCAGGAGGACCAGATGGTGGTGATGGCGGCAGAGGCGGTGATTTGATCTTTGAAATAGATGAAGGATTGAATACCTTGAATGATTTCCGTCATGTTCGTAAATATGTTGCTACAGATGGAGAGCCAGGTGGAAAGAGAAAATGTCATGGTGCAGATGGCGAGGATAAAATAGTAAAAGTGCCACCAGGAACTGTTATTAAGGATGCTGAAACAGGAAAAGTAATTGCAGATATGAATTATGAAAACAAAGGAGAAGTGATTTTAAAAGGCGGACGTGGTGGAAAAGGAAATCAACACTATGCAACACCTACTATGCAGGTTCCTAAATATGCACAGCCTGGTAAACCAGGAATGGAAATGATGGTTGTTCTGGAATTAAAAGTAATTGCAGATGTTGGGCTTGTGGGTTTCCCTAACGTAGGAAAGTCCACTTTTTTATCTAGGGTAACCAACGCAAAACCAAAGATAGCTAATTATCATTTTACTACTTTAAATCCTAATCTTGGTGTTGTTGATTTGGAAGGAACAGATGGATTTGTAATTGCAGACATTCCAGGATTAATTGAAGGTGCATCTGATGGAATAGGATTAGGTCATGAATTTTTAAGACATATAGAACGGACAAAACTAATGATTCATATGGTAGATGCAGCATCTACAGAAGGTAGAGATCCTTTAGTAGATATACAGATAATTAATGGTGAGTTACAAGCTTATAATCCAGAGCTTGCAAAACGGCCACAGGTGATTGCTGCAAATAAAACAGATATATTTTATGGCGATGAAGAAGAAACAGTGATTTCTTTGTTAAAAGAGGAATTTGAACCAAAAGGCATACCAGTCTTTCCAATTTCTGCAGTTAGTGGAAGGGGTGTCAAAGAATTATTATATTATGTCAAAGATAGATTAAAAGAAATTGGTGATGAACCAATTGTATTTGATAAAGAATATTTTGTAGAAGATTTAATAGTTGCAGATGAACCATTTATAGTAGAAAAAGATGAAGAAGAAAACGTATATGTGGTAGAAGGTCCAAGGATTGAAAAAATGTTAGGCTATACCAACCTTGATTCGGAAAAAGGATTTGAATTTTTTCAAAGATTTTTAAAAGAGAATGGTATTTTAGAACAGCTTGAGGCCTTGGGAATACAGGATGGTGATACTGTGCGGATGTATGGCTTACAATTTGACTATTATAAATAAGATTTTTTGCAGCTTGTAACAGTAAGGGGAGTTGAACGGTTATGTTTTATTAGGAAGGTGTCAAAAAAAGTACTTGACACCTTCCTATCTTTTGTGTATACTATCACCTGTAAAGAAAATCACTTTACAGGTGGTGCTTTTATGGAATTAGAAAAGAAACAAAAAGACAATGACACATTAGCACATATTCTAGAGATGTCTCTGTTGTATGATTTTTATGGTGCTTTATTAAAAGAGCATAAAAGACAGATATTTGAAGACTATATTCTGAATGATTATTCTCTTGGAGAGATAGCTCAGGAACAAGGAATGAGCCGGCAAGGTGTGCATGATATTGTGAAACGTTGTAGTAAAGAGCTGGAGCGTTATGAAGAAAGTTTACATTTGATTGATAAGTTCCAAAAGACCAAAGAGAATGTGAATGAGATTCATGCGGCTGCCATGCGGGTAAGAGAGACGAAGGATATAAAAGAAATAGAGAAGATAGAGGCATTATCCAGCCAGATATTAGAAATGTTATAGCAAGTATCTGATTGGGGAGAGGAGAGAATATGGCATTTGATAGTTTGACAGATAAATTGCAGAATGTATTTCGGAATCTGCGAGGCAAAGGCCGTTTGTCTGAGGCTGATGTGAAGGCAGCACTTAGAGAAGTAAAATTGGCATTATTAGAAGCGGATGTTAATTTTAAAGTTGTAAAAGATTTTGTAAAGGCAGTGCAGGAGCGGGCAGTTGGACAGGATGTAATGAATAGTCTGACTCCTGGACAGATGGTAATCAAGATTGTAAATGAAGAGATGGTTAAGCTTATGGGAAGCGAGACTACAGAGATTGATCTTCGTCCCGCAACAGAGATTACAGTAATACTTATGTGTGGTTTACAGGGGGCTGGTAAGACAACAGCTACTGCAAAGCTTGCAGGTACTTTTAAGAAAAAAGGCCGTAAGCCATTGTTGGTTGCCTGTGATATTTATCGTCCTGCTGCGATTCAGCAGTTGCAAATTAATGGTGAAAAGCAGGGAGTACCTGTGTTTACCATGGGTGATAGCCATAAACCTGTTAATATTGCCAAAGCTGCTATGGAACATGCAAAAAATAATGGCAATAATGTTGTCATTATTGATACTGCTGGTCGTTTGCATATTGATGAAGGTATGATGGAAGAATTGATTGAGATTCGCCAGAATATAGAAGTTGACCAGAGTATTTTGGTAGTAGATGCCATGACTGGACAAGATGCAGTTAATGTAGCACAGACTTTTAATGAGAAGATAGACATTGATGGTGTGATTTTAACAAAGTTGGATGGAGACACCAGAGGTGGTGCAGCACTATCTATCCGTGCAGTGACTGGAAGGCCAATTCTTTACATTGGTACTGGTGAAAAACTGACTGACTTAGAACAGTTTTATCCTGATAGAATGGCATCAAGAATTCTCGGTATGGGAGATATCCTGACATTGATTGATAAGGCACAAGCTGAGATTGATGAAGAGAAAGCGTTAGAGTTAGAAAAAAAGATTCGTAAAGCAGAATTTAATTTTGACGATTTTCTGGAACAGATGCAGCAAGTGAAGAAGATGGGAGGATTAACCAGCATTCTAAGTATGCTTCCAGGAGTAGGACTTCCTAAGGATATTGATATTCCAGATGATGCGACAAAAGGTGTAGAGGCAATTATATACTCTATGACCAAAGAGGAAAGGCAGAATCCCAATTTATTGAATCCTTCCCGTAAGAAACGTATTGCAAAAGGTGCAGGTGTAGACATTGGAGAAGTTAATCGTTTGGTGAAACAATTTGAACAATCCAGAAAGATGATGAAACAAATGTCAGGTATGATGGGTGGAAAGAAAAAAGGTAAGTTTAAAATGCCATTTGGCTTTTAATATAGTAGCGTAAGCTACAAGGAGAATATTCCAAGGAGGTGAGACAAGTGGTAAAAATTAGATTAAAAAGAATGGGACAGAAAAAAGCTCCTTTCTATAGAATAGTAGTTGCTGATGAAAGATCTCCTAGAGATGGTAGATTTATCGAAGAGATAGGAACATACGATCCAAATCAGGAACCAAGTGTTTTTGATGTAAATGAAGAAGCTGCTAAGAAATGGTTATCAAATGGTGCTAAACCAACTGATACTGTAGGAAAGCTTTTAAAAATTGCAGGAATCATGTAATAAACATGTTGACAGCGGAAGGGAATTGTTCTCTTTCGCTGTTGTATTAAGTATAAAAATATAGAGAAATATATATATTTGGAGGTGAGAGTTATGAAAGATTTAATTAGGTGCATAGCAGAATCTTTAGTAGACAATCCGAAAGAAGTCGTTGTAACAGAAAGTGAGACAGAAAAAGGAACAGTGATTAGCTTGAAAGTTGCAGAAGAGGACATGGGGAAAGTAATTGGAAAACAAGGCCGCATTGCGAAGGCAATTCGTACAGTTGCAAAAGCAGCAGCTTCAAAAGACGATAAAAAAATTATTGTGGAAATCCAGCAGTAAAAAGACATGCCTGTACTATAGGCTGAGTTAAGTATGAAAGTGCCGGTTACTACACATTGTATGTTCTTGTAACCCCACTTTCATTCAATTATGTACCAATATGGCTGAGAGTAGTGAGAACGTGTCTTGTGTTTCTTGTGTTGATATGTGAACTATGTACAAAAATGAGGTGAGTAAGTTGAGATTCGCAGCCACCTAATAACACTTTCATAAGTAAGGAGTTTTATGGAAAATAATATGCTAAGAGTTGGTGTTTTTGCCAACACACATGGAATTGCAGGAGAGATTAAAGTATTTCCGACTACAGATGATGTAGAGCGTTTTAAGAAGTTAAAAAAAGTATATCTGGACACAGGGGGAGATATGCTGGAGTGGGAGATTGCCAATGTGAAGTTTTTTAAGAACATGGCAATTCTTAAGTTTAAGGGAATTAATAATATAAATGATATTGAAAAATATAAAGGAAAAGATTTATATATAACTCGGGAACAAGCAGTGCCATTAGAAGATGATGAATACTTTTTATGTGATGTAATTGATGCAGTGGTTGTGACTGAGGATGGAACAGAACTTGGTGTAGTGAAAGAAGTGTTACAGACAGGAGCAAACGATGTATATGTGGTAGAAAACAAGGAAAAAAAGGAAATTTTGCTGCCTGTAATCAAAGAATGTATTTTAGATATTGATTTGGAACATAAAATTGTAAGGGCACACTTATTACCAGGTTTAATAGATTAATCATGCTGAAATATTTGTAAGAAAAACTAAAACAGGATTAGAATTGGGCAATTTATAATGCGAAGCTTCCCCAATTCTGCGTAACAGGTCGGCTACTGGCTGAATTGTTACAGATAGGAGGAATTATGCATTATCATGTATTGACTCTGTTTCCGGATATGATAGAACATGCAATGGGACAGAGTATTACAGG
>JAAVZU010000093.1 GCA_022791815.1 Lachnospiraceae bacterium | reverse complement strand
CAGTTATTGGCAATATCCCATGCTCCACCTTGTGCAATAAGCATATCTTCTGACCAATCTGAAAAACTTCCATCGATGGTAATAGTGGCTTCTTTTCCAACTCCTCCATTTGGATTTGTTGCATACATACCTCCAGTTTCCACTGCGGCATCTACATTAGCAGCATCTGCTACTATTTCAAACAGACTCTGAATTTTCATTATAGCATTCCCCATAGCGACCATTCCTGAAGCTTGTTCTTTTGCTGCCAATTCTTTATCAAATACTTTTTTATATGTAAATGTCTTTGTTGTACTTCCTGCAATTACGGTTAATGTAACATCAGAATCTGCAATTTTACCTTGTCCTAAAACAGCTGTTGCTTTTCCTGTAAAAGTTCTCACAGGACCATTATCTACAATATAGCTGCCAATCACACCTTCGCCCACATTAATTTCAACTTCTAAAGTCTCTGAAGTGAATGAACTTCCATCTTCTTTTGAAACTTTAATGTTACCTGCTGGTGTTTCGCTTGCTGGTATTTTAAAATCTGGTGCTTTATTTACCTTCTTGGCATTTGGTGATGTTGTTGCCTCAGTTTTCTCAGTAAAAGAAGTTACTTTTTGGGATGCTTTGCTATATTCCATATATCCAGATACTTCATACCATCCCTGATCCTTTTCTGGATCCTGCCAGTTTCCTCCATCATTAAAGATAACTTCTGCACTGGAAGTAGTATCTGATGTATATACCCAATAATCACCTTCGGCTGTCATTGCTGTGCCTGGCCATGTACCTCCACCAGTTTTAAAATAAACATTCGGAGCCGTTGAAAATTCAGATTTTGCAATTCTCAATTTCATTGCATAAGTCTTTCCAGGCTCTGTAGAACCAGTTGCATAGGTATAAGTCTTTGTAACATCTATGGTTTTTCCATCTTTACCCTTTGCTTTTACATATAAAGCATAAGCATCTCCATTGTTCTCTGCGCCCTCGCCAATCTTAACGGTTGCTTTGCCATCTTTAATCTCAGTCCAGTCTGCTCCATCATTACTATAATATGCATATTCTGCATCTTTAATTGTTATATTTACTTCAAAAGCTTTATCAAAAGAACCACTGTCTTTTGATACACTAACACTTGCAGCACCTACTGGTGTTTCTGTTGCTGGTGTTTCACTTACTGGTGTTTTTGTCGCTGGTGTTTCTGTTGCTGGCGTTTCACTTACTGGTGTTTTTGTTGCTGGTATTTCTGTTGCTGGTGTTTCTGTTGCCGGTGTTTCTGTTGCTGGTGTTGTTCCATTGGCATCATATAATACTACAAAAGAATTACCCTTTACAGAACCAGATACTTTACCACCAGATACCGTAAAACTTCCATTCTGTCCACTGGCATCTTCATAAGTACCATCCTTTAATCCAGACAAACCACTTACTTCAAAATTTTTACTTCCACTGTCAAAGTTTGTTACTACCAAACCTTTGTTACCACGTTGGATAATGGCAAGTCCATTTTGAACAGAAGTTGTTTCTCCAACATCTACCATTGCATTTTTAAATTTATTTACTGCTGCAACTTTTTTATCTTTCCAATCAAAGTTTCTGGTGCTTATACCAAGCGTACCATCAATCTTATTACTTGCATCATTATCATCTGGGTTAGCTGGATTAGAACATCCATCTGGTCTTGCAAAATAAAGTGCCTGTGCATCTGCTCTTGCACCTACTGTAGACCATGCAAGCATAATTTGTTCATCAGACATATAGTTTGCATGTCCCTGTAATCCTGTACTTCCCCAATGGTTCAAATATGTATCATGGTTTTCTACCCATGTAATTAACTTGTCAGCTGCAGCTGTTCTAGTATAGTCAAAAGCTGTTTTCTTGGTTACTTTTGAGGCTCCACCTTGTACCAAATCTTTCATATCCCAGCCTTTCTGGCTTTCGGTGACTTTGATACCATCATTTACATAATATTGATCCGACACAGGCATTCCATTCAAAATTTCGCCATATACCAATGCATCTGGTTTCTTGGCAGAAACTGCTGTACTAATTGTCTTCCAAAATGTATCTTTAGAATTACCTGTATCACTAGTTGTTCCTATATGTTTTGCTGCATCATAGCGGAATCCTCCTGCCCCCATATCAAGCATAGATTCAAGATAAGATACCATTCTCTGTTGTACATCTTCACGGCCTGTATCAATATCTGGCATTCCAATATTAGAACGTACCATCATTTCACGGTTTTCATCAAATTCTCCTGTGAACTTTACTCCTGTATTGTGGAACTTATCATTTGTCCACCAAGGATCTACTTCTGCTTTTCTATCACCACAAGCTCCTTGTCCAGTACCTGCCATGTGGTTTGCTACTACATCCACAACTATAGAAATTCCATATTCTTTAGCGGTACTACACATTTCCTTAAATTCATCTGCAGTTCCAAGACTATTACCAAACTTATAGTCGTATGGCTGATATAATTTCCACCAATCATTATTTGTTGATGCACTTTCACAAACCTGACATGGTGAAACCTGAACTAAAGAATATCCTGATTCTGCAATCTCTTTTATATTTTTTGTCACATCTGTAAACTTCCAATCCCAGGCATGCAAAATGTTGCCTTGTGTAGCAGATACCAATCCATAATTATTTCCAGCATCTGCTTGTCTTGTTTGCTCTGCTTCTTCAATTGCTCCTGTTCCACACACAAAATCATCATAAGTGTATGAACCAGTTGCCGAAACAGGTGTACTACCTAAAATGGTGGTAGTCCCCATCATAACTGCCATCAAGCTTCCTATCGCTCTTCTTTTTAAGTTATGCACTTTTTATTCCTCCTTTTCCATAAAAGTGGCTGACCTGTCCATCCTATTTAGCGAAAGAACTCTGCCAGACCACATAGAACTTTGGCAAAAATGCCTTTGTCCCCTTATTCTTCACAAAATGTGTAAAGATTCTATTATCCACTTCATTTATTATATAACAATTTTTTTCTTTTTGCCAATACAATTTTAAAATATTTTTAACATTTATTTAATAATTCTTCTCATTTTTATTTGTGACTTATTTATAATCCGTTTTAATTTATTTTTATTTTTTTATGCATTTTTTACAAATCCCCCTTTTCCCTCAAAAAAAAATTCACAATTTATTTTTTAACATATTGTGTAGATATTTATACAAAAAATGTTAATTACTCTTATTCTCCGCCTAATATCCACTAATCATCCATTTAATCTTGTCACTTTTGGCTTCATCCTAAGTGAAAGTGTGCATGTATCGCTTTTTTAAAACATATATTAGGAAGACGAACGAAAAAAAGGATATTATTATGGATTTTCATACCTTATCACCTGAAGAAGCACTAAAAGAACTCCATACAAATGTCAAAACTGGTCTTTCTGATAAGGAGGCAAAAAAACGGCTTAAACAATATGGAAGCAATTCTATGCCAGAACCTAAAAAGAAAAGTTTGTTATCCCACTTTATTGCTCAATTTGCAGACTTTATGATTCTTGTTCTGGTAATTGCTGCTGCCGTCTCCTTTTTCGCCTCTATGTTAGAAGGAGAAGTCAATCTGGTTGACCCTATTATTATTCTTGCCATTATTATTTTAAATGCCTGCCTTGGCGTATTTCAAGAACATAAAGCAGAACAATCCTTAGAAGCTCTAAAAAAGCTGTCTGCCCCAGATGCTATGGTTCTCCGGGATGGAAAAAAATTACAAATTCCAGCAAAAAATTTAGTTCCAGGAGACATTATCTATCTGGAAGCTGGCAGTTTCGTTCCTGCTGATGCCAGACTTTTGTCAGATGTTTTATTAAAAGCAGATGAATCTGCTCTAACTGGAGAATCCATTCCTGCAGAAAAACATACCAATTCTGTATTTTCTATAGATACTCCTATTGCAGAGCGGACTAATCTAGTATATTCCTCTTCCATTATTACCAATGGACGTGGAACTGCTGTTATTACCCAAACTGGGCTTTCCACTCAAATTGGTGCAATTGCACAAATGATTATGGAAGATACTGCTCCAGCCACCCCGCTCCAAAAGAAATTGTCCCAAACAGGCAAAATCCTTGGCATTGCTGCCCTATGTATTTGTGTGGTTATTTTTCTTCTTGGGGTTCTTGGAAACCGTCCGATATTGGATATGTTTCTTACCAGTGTTTCACTAGCTGTTGCTGCAATTCCTGAAGGGCTACCTTCTATTGTTACGATTATGCTCTCTATCGGTGTGCAGCGTATGGCAAAAAATAATGCTGTAATCCGGAAACTTCCAGTGGTTGAAACTTTGGGTAATGCAACTGTAATTTGTTCTGACAAAACAGGTACTCTTACCCAGAATAAAATGACTGTAACAAATTTTTACACAAAAGATGGAAAAACTAGTCTGTCATCTCCCATTGGTAAATTTGCCTTATCTCTTGGTGCACTTTGCAATAACAGCCACACTTCAAATGCAAATTTTGGAGACCCTATGGAGCTGGCTCTTTTATCTGCCGCAGAAAAATATAATATATACCAATCCCGCCTTGCCAGTCTTTCCAGACGTCAGGCAGAATTCCCTTTCGATTCTACCAGAAAATGTATGACCACAATATGTCATTCTGGAAGTATCTTCCCAGAAATTTTCGGTCGGGAACCTTATCTTAGTATTACTAAGGGGGCACCTGATGTACTGCTCCCACGTTGTACTCATTATTATGATAATGGTATATTAAAAAAACTCAACAAAGACATTTACCAAAAGCTGTTAAATTATAACAAAGAAATGGCATCAAACGCACTTCGGGTGATTGCCATTACCTGCCGTTCTCTTTCTTCTTTGTCACCAGATGCTACACCTAATCAAATTGAAAAAGAATTGGTCTTTGTGGGATTATTCGGACTATTAGATCCACCCCGTCCAGAAGCTGTAAAAGCAGTTTTGACTTGCAAACGTGCAGGTATACGAACGGTTATGATTACTGGAGACCACCTTCTTACTGCAAGAGCCATCGGAGAACAGGTTGGTATTTCTTCTTCTCCAAATGCAGCTATCACTGGAACAGAACTTGATGCTTTATCCGACGAAGAATTACAAAAAAATGTGAATCAATATGAGATCTATGCCAGAGTATCTCCTTCCCATAAAGTCCGTGTAGTAAATGCCTTGCAAAAACAGGGTAATGTTGTTGCAATGACTGGGGACGGGGTAAACGATGCTCCAGCTTTAAAAATTGCAGACATTGGTTGTGCTATGGGCAATAGTGGCACAGACGTTGCCAAGAATGCAGCAGACATGATTTTAATGGATGATAATTTTTCTACAATTGTAGAAGCAGTTAGGGAAGGCCGGGGGATTTATGACAACATACGAAAAGCAATTCATTTTCTCCTATCCAGTAACATTGGAGAACTCATGACAATTTTTACTGCGATATTGTTTGGTCTCTCCATTCCGCTCCTTCCAGTACAGCTTCTTTGGATTAACTTAATTACCGATTCCCTTCCAGCAATCGCTCTTGGTATGGAACCACCAGAAAACGGCATTATGAAAAGACCTCCCACACCTAAAAATAAAACATTATTTTCTGATGGTCTTGGTATAAAAATTATAGTGGAAGGTTTGATGATAGGCTCTCTTGCTCTCACTGCTTATATACTGGGTTGTAAATATTGTGCTGGTGCTTCCCTAATCCTTGGCCGTACCATGTGTTTTGGTGTCCTCAGCCTTTCCCAGCTTTTTCATGCTTTTAACATGAAAAGCATGACTGCTTCTTTGGCTCAGATAAAACTTATGAATAATCCAAAGCTTATTTTTTCTTTCTTTATATGCTCCGCTTTGTTAGTATTCGTAATTTCAGTTCCATTTTTAGCAAATGTATTTCAAGTAACACCACTCTCCTCATTTCAATGGGCATTAGTATGGTTTCTTTCCTTCCTGCCTATTGTAATCGTAGAGCTTCAAAAAAAGTTGTCACTTAAATAAAGGGGTACAACACACTACTCATTTTCCAGTCCATCAACAGAGTGATGGACTGGAAACTAGATAATCAAGTTTCGTTATCATTCTGCATCTTAATTTGTTCTCCTTGTACTAATGGATATCTTTTAATCTCCATTCCATCTAAATTTTCTTTGTGCATATCTACTGCGGTAATCTGATGGTTTTCATAAGTCGTATAATAATAAATTCCTTTGTCCCCATTGCAACAAGATGTATAAATGGTAATTTCATATTTTCCATCTCCCACATCACAGCATCCTCTTTGCTGTTCAACCGAACCAAGAATGTGAAAAAATTGGCTAACACTCTCCTTCTCTGAATCCCCAGAAACAGAATTCATTTTTGTAAAAACAACCCTGACAAAACGGGATTGGGAGGATAAATCACCAGGAAGCCCCAAAGCTCCCATACCACGGCTATATGTGTGTAATGGTAATTTATCAGAAAAATGATTTTCAGGAGATTTTGGAGATAAATGCATATAATCATTTAATCGAAACATCTGTTCATCAAATGGTGGATTATTCGTTAATACCCCCACCGGATTGTCATATACCTTAATCCCCTCTTTCACAGATTCTACGGTTATGGTTTCATTACGATCTGCAATTATCCAATGAAGCTGGGCAGGTGGTAATTCTTTACTAAATGAACTATTCGTAAGATTAATTCTATCCAGCAAAACTCTTGCTTCTTTTACATTTGCACATTGACCAAGTATCCATGGTATAAATTCAAAAGATGCTATATTATCTTTATCTTCTATCACATCCTTATAATCTGCATTCCCTACAAAATTTAACCCAGCCATTCCAAGCCCCTTTTCATTTACTGCATCATGATATAATGGATAATCACCTTCCACATGTGCCATACCAATCATTGCATAATGTTCTTTCATAGCCCCCATACAATGAAATTGGAAAGAATATTTACGTGGAGTTATGGTAATTTCTTCACCATAGGAAAAATCATAATCTAGGTTACGTCCAAAATAGAAATCTTTTGTTTTATAAGTTGCTGCTGTACACATAACATCACCTCCTCTAATAATATTCCAAAATTTATTGCTGTTTATCCTCAATTATTCATGTTCTATTGCAAACCACTACTATTATCAATTGGTATATGAAACATGACTATTATCTCCCTGCTTTCTTATTTTGTTATTGTCCCCTGTCGCTGTTATTTGCAATATTAGAGTTATAAGATTTTACTCTTATAGTCCAATCCCCATGCTTCCATAGCAGAAATAATCGGACGCATAGATTCTCCAAGTTCAGAAAGGGAATATTCAACCCTTGGAGGAACTTCGGCATATACTGTACGGATTACAATACCATCACTTTCCATAGAACGCAGGCTGTCTGTCAGCACTTTTGGCTAATACCTTCTAAAGATTTCTGTAACTCATTAAATCTCCATGGGCGGGCGAGCAGATTTCGCATAATAAGCAATTTCCATTTACTTCCTATCATCTGTACAGTAGTAGCAACTGGACAGGCAGGTAATTCTTCTTTTTTTACCATGACAAGCACTCCTTATTAATGTTACATTAGAAATTAATGTTACATCTATATACTACTGTAGCAAGTCGGAAAAATCAATAGGATTTATTGAGAGCAAAAAATTATTATCCGCTTTATACGAAAAAGACTGTAAATACACAAAAGTTACAAATAAGTGCGTATCCCCATAAAAAAGTGCGTACTTGTAGGAGATGAAAAAACGATTACAATATTAATCACAGGAAGCAAAAACTTTCTGAATACATTATTAAGGAGGTCATGACAATGGCACTTTCTAACTTATTTGGATGGAAAACAAAAGAAGCTGATTCTTCTTGCGGAACAGCTTGTGGCGCTTCAGATAATCCCGCTGAGACCCCTGCTGCTTGCGGTTCTGCCTGCGGTGCAGGCGACAAGCCTGCCGAGGAAACTCCCTCCGCCTGTGGTACTGCTTGTGGAGCAGGCGATAAATAAGTCAGCCATCCTCTAAATGCTGTTCCCAGCGAGGATAATCTCACTGGGAACTATTCAAAGACGATTCGTAAAAAGCGATTTACATATAAGAGAGGTAAAAGCGTATGAAACAATATTTTTCTTTTCAGTGGCATATTACAGATGAATGTGACCAACGATGTAAACACTGTTATATTTTTTCAGAAAATACTTGCAAAAAACTTGATTCCATGAACTATGCACAGATAGAAGATACCTTTTATAATTGCCTTGATTTTTGCAGAGTATATGACCGTTTGCCATATTTCTACATTACTGGCGGCGACCCAATACTACATCCTGACTTTTGGAAACTGCTTTTACTAATGAAAAACCATGATATCCCCTTTACAATTCTCGGAAATCCCTTTCATTTAGATGATACGATCTGTCAGAAGCTAAAAGAATATGGATGTCAGAAATATCAGGGAGCAGGAGTAAATGTATTTGCTTTTGCTCGTTATTGTCCAACAAGTGATGAAAAAGATACAGGCATGACACCACAAGAATACCGTAACCTGCTTACTGTTTGTGACAAGAAATTCAAAGCACATGAAGCAAGCGGAAGTATGACATATTTTAACAAGAAAGACCATTTGTGGATGCTTTATGAGTATGAAACGGGAGCTTTTAAGATTCCTGAAACCATAGAGGACGGTATGATTTATGGTGGTTGTAACTGCGGAAACTGCCATTTGACTATACTTCCCAATGGAGATGTTTATGCTTGCCGCAGAGTACAAAACAGTAAGATTGCTAATGTTTTCACCGATAGACTTGCCGATGTATGGGTATGTGAAATGGAAACCTATCGTCAATATAATAAATTTGAAAAATGTACAAAATGCGAGCTGCTGGCATGGTGTCGTGGCTGCCCCGCTGTTGCAAGCGGCAAAGATGGTAATTTCTATGCAGCAGATCCACAATGTTGGAAAGAAATATCATAACAGGAGGAAAAGGCTATGAGCGAGTTGATGGATATTATTTTACACCGGCGTGCTATCCGCCGCTTTGAACCAAAACAAATTGAAGAAACTGCTTTACAGCAGATTTTACAAGCAGGATTATATGCGCCGAGTGCAGGAGGACGGCAGAGTGTGTTATTTGCTGTATGTCAGGATAAAGAGGTCAATGAACGGTTAGAACGAATTAAACTTGCAAATTCAAATCCGAAAATGGCAACTGCCACAAATTATGTATCAAAGGAACAGCCAAGTATTGCAGATAATCCCAATCTGAAAAATGCTTTTTATGATGCACCAACTGTTATTACGATGTTTGCGCCTAAAAATTTTCTGTTTTCTGTGGAAGATTGTGCTGTTGCTGCTGAAAATATGATGTTAGTTGCCGATTCTATTGGTATCGGTTCGTGTTATATTGGGGCAGGGTGGACAACATTTGCGGACCCTTATGGTCAGGAAATATTAAAGCGTTGGAATATCCGTACAGATTATTATGCGGTCATGCAGCTTCTGTTAGGTTATCCGCTTGAAACTGACAATCACCCTACTGCTAAACCTCGTAAAACTGGTCGGATTATCAGAGTACAGGAGTCGTTAATTATGACACAATCACAAAGAAGAATTTATTTAATAAAAGAACTGCTTTCAGAGCGGATATCTTATGAAAGTATGACAATACCTCAAGATATAGATGACCAAAAACAGCTTTTGCGTTCACTAATGAATATTCGTATGCCCCAAAAGGCAACAAAAGAGTTTTTGGCTATCCAGAATGAATATTTACAAGAGGAATTGTTCCAAAAGGGAATTACCAGACTCTCAAGTCTGAAATCATTACAAGACAGGATTTATTTATGGCAGGGGGACATTACAACACTTGCCTGCGATGCTATTGTAAATGCTGCAAACAGTGGTATGACAGGCTGCTACCAGCCCTGCCATAACTGTATTGATAATTGTATCCATACCTTTGCAGGCATACAGCTTCGTCTTAAATGTGCTGATATTATGGAGCGTCAGGGATTTCCCGAACCAACGGGAACAGCAAAGATTACCCCTGCCTATAATCTCCTATGCAAGTATGTCTTACATACTGTCGGTCCGATTGTTAGCGGTAAAGTCACAAAGGAGGATTGCGATTTGCTCCGTAGCTGTTATCTCTCCTGTTTGGAACTTGCGGCACAAAGTGGGATAACAAGTGTTGCATTTTGCTGTATTTCAACGGGAGTATTCCATTTTCCAAATGATAAAGCGGCAGAAATCGCAATTTCCACTGTGAAGGATTATATTTCTAAAAACAATAACGGATTGGAGGTAATATTCAATGTTTTTAAAGACGAGGACTACAAAATCTATCAGAAACTGCTCAGATAACATCATTAAATTAAAAGAAAAAATAGAAACTGCTGATGCAATCATTATTGGTGCAGGTGCAGGACTTTCTTCTTCTGCAGGTTTTGTATATGATGGAGAACGTTTCCATAAATATTTCTCGGATTTTGAAGAAAAATATGGATTTCATGATATGTATACAGGCGGCTTTTATCCCTATCAGAGTTTAGAAGAGTATTGGGCATACTGGAGCCGTTATATTGCAGTAAACCGATATGAAAATGCTCCAAAACCTGTATATGACGAGCTGTTCAGACTTGTAAAAGATAAAGACTATTTTGTTATTACTACGAACGTTGACCATTGTTTTCAGAAAGCGGGATTTGACAGGAAACGTTTATTTTACACACAAGGAGATTATGGTCTATTTCAATGCAGTGTACCCTGTCATAACAGCACATATAATAATGAATTTGTCATCAGGAAAATGTTGTCACAGCAGAAAAATATGCGTATTCCAACAGAGCTTTTACCCAAATGTCCTGTTTGTGGTAAACCTATGACAATGAATCTGCGTTCAGATGATAAATTTGTTCAAGATGAAGGATGGCATCTAGCCGCCGAGAGATATTCTAAATTTCTCAGGACACGAAAAAGGAGTAATATTCTGTATCTTGAACTGGGCGTTGGTTATAACACCCCCATCATCATTAAGTATCCATTTTGGCAGATGACAGCAAAAAACCACAATGCAACCTATGTGTGTGTTAATTATGGCGAAGCAGTATATCCGAAAGAAATTGAAAAACAGTCTATATGTATAAATGGAGATATTGGCAGGATATTAAACGTATTAAGATAAAATCATAGTTTACCGATTCTATTTTTGTTTAACATAAGTTTGAGTAGTGATTCTAATGACAATATTATTTGTATAAGTATGGAGTCCGTTTTTCAAAAATATAATATTAATATACCAATCTTTTCTGATTTTGTATATAAAATATGCTGGTTTGTCAGACCAAAAACACAATTATAGAAAAGGAATATATCACTTGTAAAGAAGAAACTATTACAATTGGTGGAAATTAATGGATGATAGTAAGCTCCAAAAAGACAGGTAATAAGGATATAATAAACGAAGAAGCATATACCATCCAAGATAAAGTAGTGCATAATATTAAGATTTCATACAATCATAAAGATTTAAACGAAACCGAAAAGTTATTAAAAATGAAAAAATGTTGTATCGACTTTAGATGCGAACTGTTACAATAACTATCCTATCAAACTCCATGTGGTTTTGACATAATTCCAAAATAATAGTATAATTATTTTATATAGATTTACAGAATGGAATTTGAGGGGAAGTGATTTTATGGCAGTATCAAAATTTCCAGTAACAAAACAGCCTTATGATGCAACATTAGAGGAAAACATGTCTATGTATGACAAACTGCCGTACAAACGAAATGTAGATATGTGCAATGCTTCAACCTTGGCATTAGAAAGTGGCAATTTAATCAAATATTACCGCTGTACAGAAGCAGATGCCATTGAGATTGAAACACAGGATGAACATTTTTCAACCATTGCCAATGCTCATATTCAGGCATACGAAAAGGAAATCTTGATGCTTCATCAAAAATTTCCTAGTATTTATGGTTCCCTAGAAACAGAAGATGTTACTGAGAATCCACCTCTGCTGGAAGAGGATTCTCAGTAACAGTTCATTCAAAGGGTGAACCTTACAATTCTTTTACCCAAGAGGGATAATGGTTACTGGTACTATTAGCCAGAACAACGAAAGACTTAAGAAATGAGGTAATATTTATGAAACTTTGGGGCGGTCGCTTTACCAAGGAAACAAACCAGCTGGTACATAATTTTAATGCATCCATTGGTTTTGACCAGAAATTTTACAAACAGGATATTGCTGGCAGTATTGCCCATGTAAGTATGCTAGCCAAACAAGGTATCCTGGCTGTTGAGGAAAAAGATACTATCATAGCTGGGCTACAGGGTATCGAAGCAGATATCACAAATGGTACTTTAGTTATTGATGGAACACACGAAGATATTCACAGCTTTGTAGAAGCTCATCTTATTGAACGGATTGGTGATGTAGGAAAGAAATTACACACTGGAAGAAGCCGTAATGATCAAGTTGCTTTGGACATGAAACTCTACACCAGAGATGAAATCGTTGCTTTGGATGGTCTATTGAAGGATTTGCTTTTAGAACTGCATAAGATTATGGAAAATAATCTGGATACCTATATGCCAGGATTTACGCATTTGCAAAAAGCACAGCCAGTTACATTGGCACACCATATTGGTGCATATTTTGAAATGTTTAAACGGGATCGTTCACGTTTATCTGATATATACAAGCGTATGAATTATTCTCCAATTGGCTCTGGTGCTCTTGCGGGTACTACTTATCCGCTAGATCGCGATTATACAGCAAGTCTTTTGGAATTTGAAGGAGCTACCAGAAATAGTATGGACTCTGTATCAGACAGAGATTATCTGATCGAATTATTATCTGCACTTTCTACCATTATGATGCATTTAAGCCGCTTTTGTGAAGAGATTATTATATGGAATTCTAATGAATACCAATTTGTGGAGATTGATGATGCCTACAGCACAGGAAGCAGCATTATGCCACAAAAAAAGAATCCTGACATTGCAGAGCTGGTACGTGGTAAAACTGGACGGGTATACGGAGCCTTAATGTCACTTCTTACCACAATGAAGAGCCTGCCTTTGGCATATAATAAAGATATGCAGGAAGATAAAGAACTTACTTTTGATGCCATTGATACAGTAAAAGGCTGTATTGCTCTATTCACTGGTATGATGGCAACTATGGAATTTAATAAAGATAACATGAATAAGAGTGCTAGGAATGGATTTACAAACGCAACTGATGCTGCAGATTATTTAGTAAATCATGGTGTACCATTCCGTGATGCTCATGGTATTGTTGGCCAGCTTGTATTATTCTGTATTGAAAAGAATATTGCTCTAGATGATATGACATTAGAAGAATATCAGGCAATCAGCCCAGTATTTCAAGATGATATTTACGAAGCAATCAGCATGGAAACTTGTGTAAAAAGACGTAACACTATTGGTGCCCCTGGCCAGGAGGCTATGAAACAGGTAATTGAAGAAAATCGTAAGTATTTAACTGAATAATAAGAATAAAAAATGAGGCTGTCGCATTAAGAAAAACATATAAAAGATATAGTAGAATTTGACTTTAAATTAATACTATATCTTCTATGTTCAATACTTAGTGCGACAGCCCTTTTTTACTATCACTACTTATTCTTTATGGACTTTGCAACAAGTGCAAAGTCCTATAGTGAACAATAGATATTTACCTAATCTATAACTTTTCTTATACTTCAAACAATAAATCTCCATAAGTAGGAACTGGCCAATATTCTTTACCAACCATCATCTCCAACTCATCAATTGGCGCTCTTAATGCTGCCATATCTGCAAATACTACATCCTTAAAGAAGACTGCCTGTTCTTCTCCTTCTTTTTTCTCTGCTGCTTCTTTTACAGATTCATCTAACTTTTTAAGAGCTGCTTTTGCTTGTGCCAAAAGGCTTGAAGATTGTGTTAATAATTCTTTTTGCACACTTATGTCAGCTTCTGGACAAGCAGAAACCACTTCATTGATAGATCCTGCAAGATCTGTCACATAATTGATAACTGCTGGAATATATCTCTTACTTGCCATATTAACCATTGTCTTTGCTTCAATGTTAATTGCTTTTGCGTATGTCTCATAGTTAATCTCAACACGAGCTTCTAACTCAGTTCTATTCATAACCTTCAATCTTTCAAACATTTCAACAGTTTTGTCTGTAGTCAGCTCTGGAATCGCATCCACCATAGTCTTTGTATTTGGAAGACCACGTTTTTCCGCTTCATCTACCCAGCCGCCTGCATATCCATTTCCATCAAATAGAATTCTCTGATGGTCTGTCAATGTTTTCTCAATTAAATCATGCATAGCAGCACTCTTATCTTCTGCTTTCTCCAACTGATCTGCAAAATCAGACAATACATCAGCAACAATTGTATTTAAAATAGTGTTTGGTCCTGCAATGGATAAAGAAGATGCTACCATACGGAACTCGAACTTATTTCCTGTAAATGCAAAAGGTGATGTTCTATTTCTATCTGTTGCATCTCTATTTAAGTCAGGTAAGGTACTAACACCTGTCAATAATTTTCCACCAGTCTTACTTCTTGTAGCTTCTCCTGTCTTAATTAACTGATTTACAATATCTGTCAACTGCTCTCCCAAGAAAATAGAGATAATTGCTGGAGGTGCCTCATTTGCTCCCAATCTATGATCGTTACCTGGGTTAGATGCAGACAAACGAAGCAATGCCGCATTCTCATCTACTGCACGAACCACTGCGGATAAGAATAATAAAAACTGACTGTTTTCATGTGGTGTCTTTCCTGGATCTAATAAATTCTTTCCTTCATTAGTCACCAATGACCAGTTATTATGTTTTCCTGAACCATTTACACCTGCAAATGGTTTCTCATGTAACAAGCACTCTAATCCGTGACGTTTTGCTACTTTCTTCATAACTTCCATTACTAACTGGTTATGATCGGTTGCAATGTTTGCTGTTGCATAAATCGGAGCCATCTCATGCTGGGCAGGAGCAACTTCATTATGCTGGGTCTTAGCTAAGATACCAAGAGACCATAATTCATTGTTTAACTCTTTCATATATGCTGCAATTCTTTCTTTTAATGTTCCAAAGTAATGGTCATCTAATTCCTGTCCTTTTGGAGGCATTGCTCCAAATAAAGTACGGCCTGTAAAAATTAAATCATCACGCTGTAAATATTTTTCTCTATCCACTAAGAAATATTCCTGCTCTGGTCCTACAGAACAACTAACATCTTTGACTGTTTCATTTCCTAAGCATCTTAACACACGGACTGCCTGTGTGCTGATTGCTTCCATAGAACGGAGCAATGGTGTCTTCTTATCTAAAGCTTCTCCAGTGTAAGAACAGAAAGCAGTTGGAATACAAAGTATAACCCCTGCGGCATCTTCTTTTAAAAACGCTGGCGAAGTACAATCCCATGCTGTATACCCTCTTGCTTCAAATGTAGCACGAATACCCCCATTTGGGAAAGAAGAAGCATCTGGCTCACCTTTTACTAACTCTTTACCAGAAAATTCAAGGATTACGCCGCCATCCGGCCCCGGCTGAATAAAGGAATCATGTTTTTCTGCAGTAATACCTGTCATTGGCTGGAACCAATGTGTATAATGTGTCGCACCTCTCTCAAGCGCCCATTCTTTCATAGCATGTGCCACTGCATTTGCTACTTCCATATCAAGTACCTGACCATTTGCCATAATATATTTTAATTTCTTATAAATTGGTTTTGGTAAACGCTCTCTCATTACACTATCATTAAATACATCTTTCGCAAATACTTGTTCAATTACATTATTTCCCATTACTCTTTCAACATCCTTTCTTTTTATGTATAAGAGGCTAACCTCTTGTTATTTGTTTCTATATTACCATCTATTGGCAATTTTACCACTATTGAAATAGTATACGTTATCTTAACAATAGTGTCAATTAGGAATCTGTCATAAGTGGAAAAATTATTGTGCGCACTTGAGAGTTTCTCTCTTCTTTTAAAAATTTTTCCGCAAGAGCAAAGCATATATGCACTTGCCTAAAAAACTTTTTGTACTCTAGGAAATTGTAGAACCATTTCCTAATTATACAAAAAAGGTGTCCTCAAATAAATGAGAACACCTTCGTTCTTATGACTTCTTCTGTCAGAAATTATCATAACACAAATTGAAAGAATACGCAAGTATTTTTTTTGTTATAATTCAGTCATGCAAAAATACATGTGTAGGTTGCACTCTGTAATTCTGACAAAATATGAATAGCACGGCTGAATGATAACTTTATTTATCTTTTTTGTCATCCAGAAGCTGTACATCTAAACGATCGTATGGTATAGAAACATTGTTTTCATCAAATACAATCTTAATTTGCTCTTGTAAATCCCACTTTACTGTCCAATAGTTCTCTGTAGCAGTCCACACACGAACTCCCATAGAAATAGCACTTGAATCAAAATCACGGACAAACACTTGAACTTCTTCATCCTTCAACACCAGCTCATGATCGTTTGCTGTCTTTACCAAAATCTCTTTTACACGACGTATGTCTTCATCATAATCAATTCCAACAACTAAATCTACCCGTCGTTTTGGTTCTTTTGTTACATTTGTAATCTCTGTATTAGAAAGACTTCCATTTGGTATTACAATACTTTTATTATCAGGAGTACAAAGTGTTGTATATACAATATCAATCCTAGTTACCACACCTTCCGAACCAAGTGCACAAATATAGTCTCCCACACGGAACGGTTTCATTAGAAGAATTAAAACTCCTCCTGCAAAGTTAGCCAAACTGCCCTGTAGTGCAAGACCAACTGCAAGGCCAGCAGAACCAAGTGCTGCAACAATCGGTCCTGTGCTAAAGTTCAAATATCCTGCTACAATAAAGATCAATACAATCATTCCAACTATGCGGATAAAAGAGCACAAAAAATGATTGGTTCCCTCTTCCAAATTCGCTTTTTCTAAGGATCTTGATACAACCTTTATAAAATGTTTTAAAATCTTTCTTCCTATCAAGAAAATCAGCAAGGCTATAATCAATTTTATACCAATAGGTAGAATGGTTTCCTGACAAAATTTCCACAACCATTCCAAAAATTTCTCTGCCCAATTTGCCACATCTTCCATCGACTCCACATCTGCCATTGGCGGCATGGTTTCTTCTGGTAACAAATCTGTAATCCCTTCAGCCCAAATGTGCATATTAAATAATGTTAAAATACTTTTATGCATCCAGCATTTCCTCACTTCTGTAGTTATTTGTAGGTAATAATTTATTTTTCGTTGCTCCGTCTTATCTGTAGTTTTCTTTGATTCTGTCTTACCTATAGTCTTGTTGGTAATTCCTTATTTTTTTTCTACTTGTTCTGTTTTGGATACATCTTCTTTTTCTACTTCCTTCTTGTCTTTCTTAGTTATCTTAGCTTTTGAATCTTTCTTATCCTCTTCAATGATTTCTTTTGTTTTATTTTCTTTCACATTAGTCTCTGACTTTGTTGACCCTTTCTTCTCTTTTTCAGTCACTTTCTCTTTCACTAACTCTTTTTTAGCTTTTGTTGGTGTCTTCTTTTCCTCCTTAACTGTCTCAACTTTTTCTAATTCCTTCTTTTCTTCTTTAGCTTCCTCAGCTTTTGCAGTTTCCTTCTTTTCTTTCTCAACCGTCTCTGCCTTTGCTGGTTCTTTCTTTTTTTCTACAATTGTATCCATTTGCTCTATCTTCTTTTTCGCAGTTGTATCTACAGCATCTTCACTCTTTTTCTCTTTTTTCTTATTTGTAGCCTTCGTTTCTTCTGCTTTTACTTCCTTGGTATCCTGAATTTTCTCTTCTTTTACCACAGATACCTTTTCTGCTTTCTTTTCTTCTGCTGCTTTTAGACTAACCTTCTTTGCCTTTGTTTTACGAGCTCCTTGTTTTGCAGCAGCTTTCTTTTCTGGTTTCTTTTTCTCCTCAGGAATACACTGGAACACAGCAATTCCCAATGGCGGAACAGTAATGCGGATAGACTGTTCTCTTTCATCCCATTCTTCTGCTTTAGATGGTTTTACACGAGGATTGGTATTACCACTTCCACCAAATATTTCCTTATCACTATTTAATATTTCTTTGTATTTTCCCTTAAATGGTACACCAATCTGGAAATCTTCATAAACTACTGGAGTAAAGTTACATACTACCAATATAGTATCTTCATCATTTCCATTTTTACGCATAAAAGAAACAACACTTCTCTCAGAATCCATACAATTAATCCACTCAAATCCAATTGGCTCTGAATCCTTCTGGTACAAAGCTGGATTATCCAGATACATCTTATTTAATGCTTTTACAAAATCCTGTAATTTCTTATGGGATTCATATTGTTCTGGCAAATTCCATTGCAGGCTTTCTTTCTCATTCCATTCATCAAATTGAGCAAAATCCTGTCCCATAAACAATAATTTCTTACCAGGATGTGTCATCATGTAACCATAAGCCACACGCAGATTAGCAAACTTCTGGTCATAATCTCCATACATTTTCTGAATCATTGAGCCTTTACCGTGGGTTACCTCATCATGAGACATAACTAATATAAAATCCTCTGTATATTGATAAATCATACTAAAGGTCAATGCATTATGATTTCCTTTTCTAAATAACGGATCCAATCTCATATAATCTAGGAAATCATTCATCCAACCCATATTCCATTTATAAGTAAACCCAAGACTTTCTTCATCCAATTCGCCAGTTACATGAGGCCATGCAGTAGATTCCTCTGCAATCATCATTACCCCTTTATGTTTCTTTTTCATAACCTCATTAATATGGCGTAATAACTGCACAACTTCTAAATTCTCATTACCACCATAAATATTAGAAAGCCATTCTCCATCTTTTCTTCCATAATCTAAATATAACATAGATGCCACTGCATCCATCCGGATACCATCAGCATGATATTTGTCTGCCCAGAATAATGCATTTGCCAGCAAAAAGTTATCCACCTGTGGCTTACCAAAATCAAAAATTAATGTTCCCCAATCTGGATGCTGTCCACGTCTTGGATCTGGATTCTCAAACAAGCAGGTTCCATCAAAATTAGCAAGTCCAAAAATATCTTTTGGAAAATGCGCTGGTACCCAGTCTATAATTACCCCTATTCCTTCTTTATGCATATAATCCATAAAATACATAAAATCTTTTGGCGAACCATATCTGGCTGTAGCTGCATAGTAACCTGTCACCTGATATCCCCATGATTCATCTAATGGGTGTTCCATAACTGGCATCAGTTCTATATGTGTATAATTCATTTTTTTTACGTATTTTGCTACCATAGGTGCCAATTCACGATAATTGTAAAAACCATCTGGATCTTCTTCGGTAATTTCCTTTTTCTTCCAAGAACCTAAATGTAATTCATATATAGACATTGGTTCTTCTTTTACATTCTTCTTTTCTCTTGCTTTCATCCATGCAGCATCTTCCCACTGGTAACCATCCATATCTGCTACAATACAAGCATTCTCTGGTCTTAGCTGGGTTGCATTAGCAAATGGGTCAACTTTTAAGAAAGAAATATCTCCACGAAGCTTAATTTCAAATTTATACATGGCACCAGCTTCTACTCCTGGAATAAAGATTTCAAAAATACCAGACTCTGTCATTCTTCTCATCTGATGCACTCTTCCATCCCAACCATTAAAAGAACCTACCACACTAACACGCATAGCATTTGGCGCCCATACTGCAAAGGAAGTTCCTTTTACCCCATTTATTTCTGTAACATGTGCCCCCAGCTTATTGTAAATATCATAATGAATACCACTTAAAAATCTTGTTTCATCTATGGCATCAATAATAGATTCAAAAGCATAAGGGTCGTACTGCTCATATTCTTCACCATTTTTATTTTTAATTATATAAGTATACTTAGGAATACGCTTCCCTTTTATAATAGTAGCAAAAAATCCTGTCTCATCCTCCAAAAACATTTCTTCTTTTTTACCTGTACGCACATTCTTAACCCATACCTGCTCTGCCTGAGGCAAGTACGTCTGAATTAAAATCCCTTCTTCAATTATATGAGGACCAAGAATACGATGGGGATTATCTTCCTCTGAATACACAATCCCTTCAATATCTATCCAATCCATTGCCTCATACACCATCTCTTCTAATGTCATCATAATCATTCATACCTCCCATATAAACTTTTCCTCATTACTTATAAGTATATCTGTTATATTATAGCATTTTTTTTCTATTATTACAAATATAACCTATTGTAGTACCATAAGAACCATTTTTCGTTTTTTTCTTGCATTTGCATATACTTTCTGATAAAGTGCAACTATATTTATAAGCGATTATGTAACTATTCAGGTAGAAACACGCATTTACTGCGTGTTTTGTAAGAAAAAGTAAATTTTGTGATGTTTAAGCCCTTCGCCAAAGGCGAATTATTATGGGCTTAAACATAACTGTTCATGGTTTTGAACAGTTATATTATTACAGACGAGGAGGACTTTAATCATGAAACAAAGTGCTTTAAAGAAAGAATTATTTCAAATAACTTGGCCAATCTTTATAGAAAGCGTATTGTTTATGTTAATAGGCATTATTGATGTGGCAATGTTAAGCCATTATAATAACAATGCTTCTGGTGCTATTGGAATTGTAAACACCCTAATTAACATGTTTAATATTTTCTTTTCTATTATTACGGCAGGGACTTCTATTATCTGTGTACAATATATCGGAGCAGAAAAAGAAAAACTAGAAAATCAAAAATTAATCGGAGCATCTTTAATTTTTAACACATTAATAGGTATTCTTTTTAGCATTTTGATTTTCTTCTTCCATGCCCCACTTTTACGCTTTATGAATACAGGTGAAGAATTCTGGGATTACAGCCAGACTTACCTTATTCTGGTAGGCAGTACTCTGTTCCTCCAGGCGATTATGAATACTTTTACTGCTGCCCTGCGTGCATATAGTTATACAAAACTCTGTATGTATGTGACAATTATAGTAAACTGCTTAAATATCTTTGGAAACTTTTGTCTTATATATGGAAACTTTGGTTTGCCAAAGTTAGGTGTACAAGGTGCTGCTATTTCCACAGTTATTAGTAAAATAATTGGTACAGTTATATTAGGTATAATGTGTAGCAAAAAAGTTATGGAGAACTTCTCTCTCTCTGATTTGAAACCATTTCCTTTTCATCATTTAAAGAATGTATTAAGACTTGGTACCCCTGCCGGAGGAGAATCAATTGCTTATAATGGTGCAAAACTAATTATTACTATAATTCTCACTTATATTGGAACAGCCGCAGTCAATGCTAATGCCTACTTAAATAGTATTTCTTCTGTTATCTATATTTTTGCTGTAGCAGCAGGGCAAGGAACAGCTATTATTGTAGGCAGACTGGTAGGTGAACGAAAAAAAGACGAAGCATACCACCTTTGCCTTTCTTCTTTTTTTATCAGCCTTGCCATCACAATTTTTGTTTCCCTCTTGGTGCTTGTTCTTCATTACCCTATTTTACGGATGTTTACAAACAACCCAGATTTAATTGTCTTATGCCGCAATATACTTTTTGTCGATTTATTTTTAGAAATTGGCAGATGTGCTAATGTTGTAATTATTAACAGCCTGCGTGCTGCTGGTGATGTAAATTTCCCTGTTATTATGGGTATTATCTCCATGTGGGGTATTGGAGTAGTCTTAAGTTATATTCTTGGAATTTGCTTTAATCTAGGAATTATCGGGGTTTGGATAGCGCTTGGTGCAGATGAACTTTTTCGCGGAGTTATCATGTTTTTCCGTTGGCGTATGGGTAAATGGAGAAATAAACAAATCGTATAACTATACATTTTCACTAAAAAAGATAGGCAATTTCCCACAAAAATTCCTATCTTTTTCTTTATTTATCTATAGCTGTTTTACTCATAATCAGTTATAATTATTATAAAAGAATTAATTTTATTACATTTCTATGAACTTTATTTCCAAAAAATTACAAATCTTTATATACAACTATATTACTATAATTGAAAAGAATACAGAGCACAAGACCTGCCTGAACTGTTCCAATTGAACACCTTAGTACTGAGTACATTTACAATGATTCATTAACTTAACCTACATCAAAAATTATAATACAAATTGAGTTTCACAATCACAAAAAAATTTTCCTGAAAGGAGAACTTTCATGTTTAAGCGTGAATATATACTACAAAAGATACTTCTTACCATTTCCATGATTTTTATTTTGATATATGCAGGCAGCTTTTTGTCAGAAAAACATGGAATTTCAGCCTATGAAGCAGAAAACTTCACTATTGCCAATTCTAGTGAATCCTTAGGTAACAGTCCTTATACATGGTCTTACAATACAGTTTCATTAGAAGAAAAATTTCAGGATCTTCCCTATTTTACTGAATTATTTCATGTATGGAAACAAGTAAAAAATTGTTGGAGCAACTCAAAGGCTGCTACAGAATTACAAATAAAAAATACAGAATTTTCCAACTCAGACTGGATAGAAAATTCATACTATGACAATCTCCTTCATGTAGATCGAGATGAGGTGTATCAATTTTCTTCTGTTTCAGACAAATGTATTGCAACCCAAAAGGCTCCTTTTTACTATTGGATACTTCATTTCTTTTCTTCTTTATTTGATGGAGTGGGAATATATCAGGTTACTTTTTTTATCCATGCTATTATTTTATTCTTTTCTTCCTTTCTTATCTTTACTATTGGAGAAAAATATATGGACTCGGGATGGGCTGGTTTTGTGGCAGCTATTTTTTATGGTTTGTGTATGGGATGTTTCACCAATCTTCTTTGTACCACTCCATATTTGTTTGCCAGTTTTTTTATGTTAGTTTGTATTTACCTTAATTTTTCACTTCTTCGTGATACAGCTTTAGGTATATTATTTGCACAAGTTATGATAACTGCTAATGTACTAGGCAACCTGACGGATTACAGCTACACTCTTTTTTCTTTTCTACTTGGAATAATACTTTGTATCACTTTATTATGTTATCATAGAATACAAGATACTTTAAAATATATTACTGTCTGGATATTATCTGCTTTTATTACTATATTCATTTATCCTGCAGCTTTATTACATCTCAGTTCACACTTTCTTTCCTTTAAGGAGAAAGCTGGAGCTTTATTTGCAAGCGGAGAATTAATTCAAGTATTTACCCAAAACTGCAAAGAAATTAGTAACCAAACCTTTTCTGAAACCACTTTATTTATAGGCATTTTTCTACTTGTAATGATTGTTTTTGCAGCTTACTTCAAAAAACGTACCTTTAACGAAGTTTATGAAGATTGGTATCAACGTCTTATCACACAAGATATTGCTGATATGCTTTTGATGATAATAGGATTTTTTTATTTCCTTACAATTTGCTTAATCAATCCAACAACCTCTTATTTTGTTTTAAGTACAATATTACCTATTTTTTGTCTCTCTTTTGCATATATTCTATACCATCTTGGTATGGCTATTTTACATACAGAACGAAATAGTGGATTCCTAGGACTTGCATTCGTTTGTTTAATCTGTTTCTTTTCTTTAAAGACAAGTACACTTAACTATATTTATACAAACAATGCTGCAAATCTGGATTTTGCAAATACCTATTATAAAGAATACTGTATTTTTTTAACCTCTGATTCAATGTCTCCAAAAGATCATCTTTTAGAACTAGAAAAATATGAACATTCCATGGTATTAAATGCAGAACAATTAAAATCACTGAAAAAAAATAAAACATTTCAGTCCCTTAATCAGGTATTAGTATATCTCTCCAATGAGGATTATGTAAAGGGTGTCGCAGATATCATTGCCAAATATGGTAATTTTGAACTTTCCAAAGACTTGTATAACTATCGAGATGAAAATGGGACACACATATATGTATATCTCCTACAACGATTAGGAACTCAATAACATTTAAACGCTCTAGTAGAAATACTTAGTACATGCTTAATTGGTTAATATACAATAACGATAGACAGGAACTCAATCAAGCGGTTCCTATAACCTGAATTATTTAAAAAGATGATAGAACCTTTATGTTCCCTCATCTTTTTTTATGTCGTAGTTCTTTATTTATTTTTCACACTTGGCTGTAATTGTAACAAATACCTCATCTGTACTCCTATCTTTTACTTTTGTTTTCAAGATTTTTGACAACTTAGTTTTTATATAGTTATGTACCTCTTTCTCTTTCCATCTTGAAATTGTTCTGTATAACTAATTAGGTCTCAGGTGCGTAAGACAATTCTTCTCCAGTTTCCGAAATCTGTATACGCATAACTTAAACATTGGCAGCATTTGCACCTAAACTATCAACAACCTTGTATTCATATATATCTTCATTACCTGTTTTATCCACTTTAAAGTCGCAAGAATCTTTTAACATCTGGCAATCATCATTTAGATCACACAGATATACTACAGTATCACATGCAAGTGTAGCTCTTTTTTTCTGTAAATTCTATAATAAATAAAAAAACCACTACACAATCACCTATGTAATGGTTTCTTTATTTCATACAAATTCTACAATTAGTCCATAGTATATGGCATCAAAGCGATATGTCTAGCTCTCTTAATAGCTACTGTAAGAGCTCTTTGATGTTTCGCACAGTTACCAGTAATTCTTCTAGGAAGAATTTTACCTCTCTCTGACACATATCTCTTTAATTTATTTACATCTTTATAATCAATGCCTTTATTCTCTTTGTCCGCACAGAACACGCATACTTTCTTTCTTCTGCGTCCGCCTCTTCTCTTCATTGGAGAATCTGTCTTTTCATTCTTATTATATGGCATATTCGTGAACCTCCTTATCTAATATTTATGTAGTATACACTACATACTTAAATTGTGTCCCACAGTACACTATTTTTTAGTTAAATGGTAATTCTTCTTCCAATCCATCTGGAATATTCATAAAACCATCCACTGCTGCCTGACTAGGCTCTGGCTTCTGAGCACCAGAGAATCCACCTCCCTGATTGTTAGAAGCTGCATTTTTGCTTTCAGCAAATTCTACTTCTTCTAATACAACATCTGTTGTATATACCCGGTTGCCGTCTTTATTTGTATAACTGCCAGTCTGGATTCTTCCACAACCAACAATCTTTGTTCCTTGTTTTAAATATCTTTCTACAAATTCTGCTGTCTTACCAAAAGTAACACAATTAATAAAATCTGCAGTCTGATCATCACCTTGACGTTTAAATCTTCTGTCAACAGCTAAGGAAAATCTTCCCACAGCAAGAGAATTCTCTCCTTGGGAATATCTTATCTCGGGATCTCTTGTTAAACGTCCCATTAAAATTACTTTGTTCATCTCTAAAGATGCCTCCCTCTTATGCGTCTTGTCTAATGCATAAAAATCTGATGACATTTTCCATGATACGAACGTTCTTTTCTACCTGAACTGGAACAGTTTCATCCGCATCAAATTGAACGAAGTAGTAAAATCCTTCTCTCATTTTCTGAATGTCGTAAGCTAATCTCTTCTTACCCCAATCATCAACGTTAGCGATTGTTCCGCCGAACTTGGTAATATATTCTTTTACCTTTTCAACGGTTGCTACTCTAGCATCGTCTTCAATTTTTGCATTAACAACTAAAGCTAATTCATACTTATTCATAGTTGCTTGCACCTCCTTTTGGTCTCTGGCCCTCTTTTCTTTCCAAGAGAGCAAGGAAAATTTTTTAACCAGTACAGTTGAATATTATATCACAAGTATTTGTATATTGCAAGTCATTTTTTCTTTAATAACAGACCTTTCTGTTGTATGAAAGACTAAAATATCAAACCTAAAAACTAAAAATTGATATTTGTCTACATTATTTATTTGACATCAATTAAAATTGCACCTGAAAATGGTGGCAATGTCAATATTATATTGCCATCTTCGACCTGGTAAGTAGCAGCTTCTTGTGTATATCCTTCCTGATTGGTAAGAATCAGCCGCACCATCTGGTTTCCATCAAAGACACCAATCTCCCAAACTGGAATTTTAAAAGTAACTTCACCATTATTATTATTTACCGCTGCTACCAGTTTATCATGGGAATCAAAACGTCCAAAGGCAATCACATTATAAGAACCATACAAGAATTTAATAGATCCAGTTTTTAATACCTGATAGCTCTTATGGATACGTATCAGTTCCTTATGCAAAGCAATTAATTCTTTATTTTCATGTCCCCAAGGATAAGTTCTACGATTGTCGGGATCTGTCCAGCCACACACTCCAGCTTCATCGCCATAATAGATAGTTGGTGCTCCAACCCATGTCATTTGTAAAAGGACAGCTTCTCGCATCACCGCAATATTAACATCTTGATTTGCAGCCTCTGGTCCCATATAAGCAGTTCTCCCTACCTTGTGGTTTGTTCTTGTTAAGAAACGAGAATGATCATGATTAGACAGCTCATTCATTGCGACTTGTAATGATTGCGTATTAAAACGGGTCATATAGTGACTCATAGATCCAAAAAAAGCATCTGTATTCCCCAGCAAATCCCTTCTTTCCTCATCACTATGTTTCTCCATTCCTGTTAAAAACCAAGTTAGTGGTTCCATAAAAGCGTCATAGTTCATAACAGTATCCCATTCATCTCCTTGCAGCCAAGAAGTAGGTTCTCCATAATGCTCTGCCAAAATAATGGCATTAGGATTTGCCTCTTTAACATTTTTACGAAAACTCTTCCAAAAATAGTGATTGTATTCTGCAGAATGTCCTAAATCTGCTGCTACATCAAGTCTCCAGCCATCTACATTATAAGGAGGGGATACCCATTTTCTGGCAATTCGCATAACATATTCAAATAATTTAGGAGAATCTTCATAATTTAGCTTTGGCAGCGTATCATGCCCCCACCAGCCGTCATATTTGTAATTATACGGCCACTGCTGTTCATGAAACTTAAAAAAGGTATTATAAGGACTATCCTGACTAATATAGGCTCCTTTGTCATATCCCTCCTGTTGTTCATATATTTGTTCTCTATCAAGCCATTTATTAAATGAACCACAATGATTAAATACTCCATCCAAAATAACTTTCATTCCCCGCTTGTGAATCTCTTCCACCAGCTCTGCAAAAAAGGCATTACTAGCCTCCAGATTATCTTTATCTGTAACACGGCAAATGTATTTGCTTGCCTTAGCATTGTTGGTTTCTCCTGGAGGAAGCACCTCTCCTTCATCTTTAACAATCTTACCTAGATGTGGATCAATATAATCATAATCCTGTATATCATATTTGTGATTAGAAGGTGATACAAAAATCGGATTAAAGTAGATAACTTCAACGCCCAAATCTTGCAAATAATCCAGTTTATTCATAACTCCCTGTAAATCTCCACCATAGAACTCACGCACTCCCATAGTTGCTGGATACTTATTCCAATCATCTACTTTTACAGTTCCTTCTCCAATATAATGGTACTCGTTCGTCTCTACTGTGTTATTCTCATCACCTTTACAAAAACGATCCACATAAATTTGATAGAATACTGCTCCTTTTGCCCAGTTTGGTGTAGTAAAACCTGGTTTTATAAAGAAATTATAGCAAGGCTGGATATCACGAAATACTCCTTTTGAATTATAATAACAAACAGCTCTTCCTGACTGTATTTCAAAATAATACTCTACTTTCTGATCTGTAAGCTCTAATTCCACCTCATAATAATCAAACAAACGGTCATCATAACATTTTTCCATATTTATCTTTTCCGTATTAGTTACCAGATAAACAAAATCTACATTATCTCTGGCAGTACGAAAACGTATCTTTACTTTATCATAAGGCATCGGCTCTGCCGGACTACGATATTCTTCTGTACCATCACTAAAAAGAGCTGACTGATTTAATACAGACGTCATATTATTTATATATAAATAGGTCTTCTCTCTCTTTGATAATTGTTCAAAATTAATATTCATTCCTATCCTCTCTCCTTATATTTCCTTATGTAAGAATCTATCCATTCTATTTTATCGTAATTAGATATAATATACAACCCTTTTTTATCCAGCAAAATTAAGAAGTTGTAACAGTTCAGCCCATAGGTCAAACTGTTGCGAAGGTTACATTTTGTGTCATTTCATCAAAAGATAAATTCTAATGATTGCGCAGAATTATCTTCATAATGTAGAAAGCCCTCACATGTTACCCGTAATCCATGTGAAGGCTTTTCAAAAGGAGGTTCTATCAAAAATTTTGTTAAGTTTCCTCTTAATCTTTTTGGAATGACTCCTTTGACTTTTCCTGTTTATCTTTTGATGTAATCGCTTTTTCTACAGCTTTTGTTGTGGCATCTGCCAAAGCATTACCATATTTATCAACTAAATTGGTATTTTGTTCTTTGTCTGTCTTATTTTTTGTAGATACCACTGCCTTAATGGCACCAGTAATACATTGCAAATTATGTTGCAGATTTGCAAACTCAAACATTTCATGTCCTTTTGCAACAACTACACCATTTTCTACATTTGAAAAAAATGTCCCTAAATCCATACTTAATACCAACAATATAACAAATAATGAAATTAAAACCTTAATTTTTCTTACCATGACAAAAGCCTCCTTCTCTTAATCTTATGATTATGTATATTTTTTATACAATCTTTTGTATTTTTTTTACATATCATTCATGTTAAAAGGTGCATCGAAGATGTTTCTCTGATTTTCAACACATTTATATTAAGATAGGAAATCTCATTCATGGCTGCACATTGTTTTTCATATTTTTCCCAGTTCCAGATATGTCCCTGTTCTCTTTCCAGAGACCGTAGTATATCTTTTAAGAAAAATATGAAAAAGCCCATGTACCTATTGCATTTGGACCATGAGCTTTCAAAAATTCCTCATACCTATCAATTGCAACTGGCTGTCAAGTTGTTAAACGTAGACCCTTTAGTTTTGCGTCACAGGCTTTCACCTGCTTTGCCTTTCAACACGAAATTCTAATTTTTCTGTGTTTTAATTAATAATATGTAGTTTACTGTCTGCATTCCAATACAAACAGTTAATTATATGTTTATACTTTAAACTTATTATAACATAAATTACATCCATCGTCACTACGAAAAAAATCCCATTTATTGCAGCCTACTGTTCTGTATTACATAAACGGTTATGGCAAACTTCAAACAAGTGACTAAAATCTATTTTTTTATTTACAACAGAATAATTACTATCCTGCTGTAAATAATTCCTCAAATTCTTCTCTAGTGATCCGTTCCTTTTCTATCAAGAGTTCCGCACAATTATGCAGCACATTCATGTGTTCCTCCAATATAGATTTAGCACGTTTATAACATTCATCTATTATTGCTTTTACTTCTATATCAATCTCAAGGGCAGTATCTTCACTGTAATTCTTCGCATGCCCTAAGTCTTTTCCAAGGAATACTTCGTCATCTTCTGTCTCATAGTTAATCAATCCAAGTTTCGTTGAAAAACCGTATTTGATAACCATAGCTCTGGCTTGTGCTGTTGCTTGTTTGATATCCTGAGATGCACCAGTTGTAATATCATCTAAAATTAATTCTTCTGCAATACGTCCACCTAGGCAAACGGTAATATCCTGTAACATTTTGCCCCTTGTATTGAACATATCATCTCTCTCTGGAAGAGGCATTGTATAACCTGCAGCACTTCCCCCAGTTGGAATAATGGAAACCATATAAACGGGTCCTACATCTGGTAGTACATGGAATAGGATTGCATGACCTGCCTCATGATATGCAGTTATCTTCTTTTCTTTCTCTGAAATTATACGACTCTTCTTTTCTGCTCCAATTCCAACTTTAATAAAGGACTTATTTATATCCTCTTGTACAATATATGCTCTATCCTCTCTAGCAGCACGAATTGCAGATTCATTTAGAAGATTCTCTAAATCTGCTCCTGTGTAACCAGCTGTGGTCTGTGCCAGATTTTGAAGGTTTACATCATCTCCTAATGGCTTGTTCTTTGCATGCACATTAAGAATTTCTTCTCTCCCCTTTACATCAGGACGGCCTACATTCACCTTTCTGTCAAAACGGCCTGGTCTTAATATAGCAGGATCTAGAATATCCACACGGTTGGTCGCTGCCATAACGATAATTCCCTCATTTACACCAAAACCATCCATTTCTACCAACATCTGGTTCAAAGTCTGTTCTCTTTCGTCATGTCCACCGCCAAGACCACTACCACGTCTTCTCGCTACCGCATCAATCTCGTCAATAAACACAATACATGGTGCATTCTTTTTGGCATCTTCAAATAAATCTCTTACTCGTGATGCACCTACACCAACAAACATTTCCACAAAGTCAGAACCAGAAATACTAAAAAATGGAACTCCTGCTTCCCCTGCCACTGCTTTTGCAAGCAAAGTTTTACCAGTTCCCGGAGGTCCTACTAATAAAACTCCTTTTGGGATTCTTGCACCTACTACTGTATATTTCTTTGGTGCTTTCAAAAAGTCAACTATTTCTTCTAGTTCTTCCTTCTCCTCTTTTAAACCAGCTACATTATCAAAACGCACTTTGGCATCTTCATCGGTTGACATTCTTGCACGGCTTTTACCAAAATTCATCATTTTGCTATTACCACCGCCACTGCCTCCTCCTACTTGGCTGGTTAAAAATCCCATTACAATCATAAAGATTAATAATGCAAAAATATATGGAAGCAATTGCGGAAGAATACTATCCCCTTTTATATCTGATACGGTATAAATATTGGGTGCAATCTCTTTTAACTGCTCCTGAAGTTCATTTACATCAGATACATAAAAACTACGTCTGGTATTATCTTTTTTTCGGACTTCTACACTTCCAGTTGGAACTTCGTGATTTTGTTTAATTTGTACAGATAAAACATTGTCCGACTTAATATCTTCTAACAACGTATTCACAGTGTAAGTTTGTGACGAATTCCTTGCCAGATTTTCTGAATATATTACAGCAATCAGAATAAAAACAACAGCTAATAAATAAAATAATCCCACTCTCATTGGTCTTTTCAATGGAACATACCTCCTTTTCTTTCCCATCTTATCTCTAACCAAGATTATCACAACCAATATAATAAGTCATGTTAACATACATAAAAGTTTATTTAACATCACCATTCTTTAATCAATATCTATTGACATTCTATGCATAACTCCATTTTAATTTGTAAGTATTTGTCTTACATAGAGAGTTTATACATGTTAAGGATACTAAACAATCTTGGATTTATTATTTTTTCCTTCGGTTATATAACTATTCCTCTATTGTAGCAATATATGGTAAATTCCGATACATCTGTGCATAATCCAGCCCATATCCTACTACAAACTTATCTTCTTTCATTACAAATCCTGTATAATCCGCCACAATATCTTTTACCACTCTATGTGCTGGCTTATCAAGAAGTGTGCAAATTTCCAAATGTTTTGGATTTTTTTCACTAATATATTCCTTCAAATATTGAATCGTTCTTCCTGTGTCAATAATATCTTCCACAATTAAAATATTCTGTTTTTCTAAATCACAGGAAATATCCAATTTTTTATCTACTATGCCAGAACTTACTTTTTCTTCCCCATAACTAGAAACCTGTACAAAATCAAGAATAACTGGCATTGTAAGCTGCTTAGCAAGTTCACACAAAAAAAATATACTTCCCTTCAGTGTTCCAATTAAATATAACTTTTCATCTTTGTATTTTTCATTTAGCTGACTGGCAATCTGTCTAATTCTGGACTCCACTTCTTCTTTAGTAATGATTATTTGCATCTTCTGTTCCTTCATTATTCCTCCTCCCTTATTTCTACTTTTAAAATCACTTTTGTATTCTCATCTACCTTATATGCTTCACTTGTACGAATACCAGGAATCCAAATTACATGATTCCCTTCTGCAAGTAACCATATCTTCTCTCGTTCTTTTGCATCCACTTTTTCATCTTTAAAAAGTTTCTTTATCTTTTTGTGGTGTCCCACATTATCTATTTGCAAAAAATCATCCTGTTCCATTCTACGAAATAGTACAGTTCCTTTTATTTTATCATAATCAAACCATTTCGTACAGTTATTTTTTGGTATTTTTTTTGACAAGATACCCCAATTCAAGTCACATCCTTCTCTTATTGTCTTATTTAAAGAGATTTCTCTAGTATTGTTTTCTCCATTTCCTACAATTAACTTCTCTGTTTGATATGTAGAAAAGTTTATTACTTTAGCTTCTGGTAATTTCATATCCATAAAATTTATTTCCCATGCTATTTTTTCGTCTATGTATTCTTTTACTTCATCACTCTTTTCTTTTAATGTTTTATAAACTGCAACACTTTCACACATCGCATCTTCTTTTTTTTCCAGTAAAAGTCCTTGGTAGACCCTTTTCGCATATAAATTATATGGAAGATAAATAGATTTTCCTACTTGTTTTTCTGCCAACTCCATCAGTGCTAGCACATGTACTTGTCCAATATCCTTTTGCTCACCAGACAAACAATACATCATATTTTGTACAATCCATTTCTGAATAACTGTATGCTCCCTCTTCCATTCTTCTAAATTTAAAATAATTTTTTTTTCTTTTGTTTCTATCATTCTCTTCCATGCACATTTCCCTGATTGCTCTACAAAACTGTCAACCTCCCCCATAATTGATGCTGTATCTGCAATATGAGAAATTGTTTTTGCATTTATTCCTGTTCTCATTAGTGGAATTATTTCATTTCTCCACTTGTTTCTTCTATAATTATTGTCTAAATTGGTATTATCTATTTGATAGGGTTGCCCCTTTGTTTTTAGATATTCTTCTATTTCTTCTCTTTCCAGACAGAGTAATGGACGAATAATTCCATTCTGTTCCACTCCCATACCTGCAAGCCCTGCTATACCACTCCCTCTGCATAAATTGTGAAGTACCGTCTCTGCTTGATCATTTTTGTGATGGGCTACAGCAATATAATCCGCCTCTAATTCCTGTTGAAATTTGCGAAATGCCTTATATCTTACAATTCTTCCAGTTTCCTCTAACGACTTCTTTTCTATTTTTGCCAGTGCTGGTACATCTTCTTCCACAATAGCAAAAGGCACTTGATAGGATTCACATAATTTCTTCACAAAATTCTGATCTTCCTTTGCCTGTGAACCCCGGATTTTATGATTCACATGTACTGCAAAAATTTCTATTTGGTATTTTTCTCTACATACAATTAAAATATGAAACAAACACACAGAATCTGCTCCACCCGATAAACCTAATATAATTTTTTCTCTTTGTTTTATTATATGATGTTGTTTCATATATGCAATTACTTTTCTTTCTAAATCCATTTTTTTCCCTTTTCTTTTTCGGTAACAATACAGATATACATAAATATGCAGGTATGTTTAACCTGTTTCCAAACTCTTCTAGTACAGAAAAGAGTCATCTAATTAGGTAGATGACTCTTTCTTTTATAAATAACTCTTGGTTTCTAAAATTTTATTAGCTAAATCAATTTGTTCCTGATCTGGTGTTGGAACTCCTTCTAATCCATAAGGAATACCTAACTCTTTCCATTTAAAGACTCCAAGGGTATGATATGGTAATACCTCCACCCGCTTTACAGTATCTAAAGTCTTGATAAAAGCTTGTAATGCCTTCAACTGTTCTTCTGAATCTGTATAGCCTGGCACTAACACATGACGTATCCACATATCTTTCTTCTGCTCTGATAGATATCTTGCCATATCAAGGATATTCTCATTTGGCTGCCCTGTCAAATCTTTATGACTTACTGAATCTATGTGCTTAATATCCAGCATAAACAAATCAGTAACTTCCATCAACCTTTGAAACTTCTCAAAGAACTCACCTTCTCTTGTAAAAGGATTACCAGAAGTGTCTAATGTAGTATGCACTCCTTTTTCTTTTGCTCTCTGGAATAAATCAATTAAAAAATCAATTTGTAATAACGCTTCACCACCACTTACAGTGATTCCACCATTCTTACCCCAATAGGTTTTGTATCTTAACGCCTTCTTTAGCACTTCTTCTGATGTCTGGCTTTCGTATTTCTGCGACGCCCATGTATCCGGATTATGACAATATTTACATCTCATTCGGCATCCCTGGAGAAAGATAATATATCTTACTCCAGGTCCATCTGCCGAACCAAAACTCTCTATAGAGTGAATTCTACCTACAACAGGTTCGTTCATGAATTAAAGCTCTCCATGACATGTTCTAGCGATAACATCCATCTGCTGTTCCTTTGTTAAGTCAATAAACTTAACTGCATATCCTGATACACGGATAGTGAAGTTAGCATATTCTTCTTTTTCTGGATGTTCCATAGCGTCAATAAGTTTTTCTTTTCCGAATACATTTACATTTAAGTGATGTGCACCTTGGTCAAAGTAACCATCCATAACCTGCACTAAGTTATTCTTACGATCTTCATCATTATTTCCTAATGCACTTGGGTTGATTGTCTGAGTATTAGAAATACCATCTAATGCCCACTCATAAGGAAGTTTTGTTAATGAGTTCAATGATGCAACTAAACCATTCTTCTCTGCACCGTAGCTTGGGTTAGCTCCTGGTGATAATGGTTCTCCAGCCTTACGTCCATCAGGCATAGCTCCGGTAGCTTTACCATACACTACGTTAGATGTAATTGTAAGGATAGATGTTGTAGGCTCAGAATTACGGTATGTGTGGTTTTTCTTAACTTTCTCAAGGAATGTCTTAAGCAACCATACACCGATTTCATCTGCTCTGTCATCATCGTTACCATAACGAGGGAAGTCTCCTTCAATCTCGTAATCTACTGCAAGACCATTTTCATCTCTAACTGTCTTAACTTTTGCATATTTAATTGCTGATAAAGAGTCAATTACATGAGAGAAACCTGCAATACCTGTTGCGAATGTTCTACGAACTTCTGTATCAATTAAAGCAAGCTGTGCTGCTTCATAGTAATATTTATCATGCATATACTGAATCAAGTTCAATACATTTACATAAGCTCCTGCTAACCAATCCATCATTACATCATATTTCTTAATTACTTCATCATAATCTAAATACTCAGAAGTAATTGGCTGATATGCAGGACCTACCTGTGTCTTGCTCTTTTCATCTACACCACCATTGATAGCGTACAATAAACATTTAGCAAGATTTGCTCTAGCTCCAAAGAACTGCATTTCCTTACCAGTCTGTGTTGCAGATACACAACAGCAGATTGCGTAATCATCGCCCCATACTGGCTTCATAGCATCATCATTCTCGTACTGTACTGATGATGTTAAAATAGAAATCTTAGCAGAGTACTGCTTGAACGCTTCTGGTAATGCAGAAGAGTAAAGTACTGTAATGTTAGGCTCTGGTGAAGGTCCCATGTTCTCTAATGTGTGTAAGAAACGGAAGTCTGTCTTTGTTACCAATGGACGACCATCTACACCAATACCTGCAAGGTCTAAAGTAGCCCATACTGGATCTCCTGAGAATAATTCATTGTAAGACTGGATACGAGCAAACTTAACCATTCTGAATTTCATTGTCATGTGGTCAACAAGTTCCTGTGCTTCTTCTTCTGTGATAACACCATTCTTTAAGTCTCTTTCAATATAGATATCTAAGAATGTTGTAACACGTCCAATACTCATAGCTGCTCCATTCTGAGTCTTGATTGCAGCTAAGTATCCAAAATATGTCCACTGAATAGCTTCTTTTGCATTTGTTGCTGGCTTAGAAATATCATATCCATAAATCTGAGCCATTTCTTTCATTCCCTTCAATGCATTAATCTGCATCTGAAGTTCTTCTCTTTGACGGATGATGTCATCTGTCATAACACCACATCCGCAATTTGCTTTATCTTTTTCTTTCTCCTGAATAAGAGTATCAATACCATAAAGAGCAACTCTTCTGTAGTCACCTACGATACGTCCTCTACCATAAGTATCTGGAAGACCTGTTACGATCTTATTCTTACGGATAGCTCTCATCTCTGGTGTATAAGCATCAAATACTGCCTGATTGTGTGTTTTATGATATTCTGTAAAGATTTTAATAAGTTCTGGGTTTGGTGTGTATCCATACATTTCACATGACTGTTTTGCCATATTGATACCACCATAAGGCATGAATGCTCTCTTAAGAGGCTTATCTGTCTGAAGACCAACAATCTGCTCTAAATCTTTTAGAGATTCATCAATATATCCTGGTCCATGTGAGGTCAAAGAAGAAACAATATCGGTATCCATATCAAGAACTCCGCCTTTTGCTCTCTCTTCTTTTTGTAATTTCTGTAATGCTCCCCATAATTTATTGGTAGCATCTGTAGGACCTGCCAAGAATGACTCGTCACCAGTATATGGTGTATAGTTCTTCTGAATAAAATCTCTAACGTTGATTTCTTCTTTCCACTGTCTTCCTTCAAATCCTTCCCATGCCTGACTTTCTAACATTGCCATTGTAGTAATTCCTCCTTTGATCATATATGTGATTCATGTTACAAAACATATTGACTATTCATATCCAATCATTTACTAGATATGAACATTTCCAGTTACAAAACTGTTCTAACCGGTTATTCTTTCACCATAAGCTCCTGATCCCTTAGGAGCCTGACACCTCTGTATTACTAAGGGGTCACGTGTCCGACACTTGGTACAGTTTTACCCATCCTTCTACACAGATTCAATCTAACTTCTGTGTCTTTCTAATGGATATCTTGTACTATCTATAGTATAACTACGATTTCAAAAAAAAGCAATGAATATTTGCCTAAATCCTTGTATTTTTATAGATACATTTTTTGCAAAAATTTATCTGTTAAATTTTCACAAAAAGTGAATACATTATATATAGAAAAACAACAACAACCTATAGAACAATCACTCTCGTTTGTTCTCATTACTTCTTCCTCCTTCCCCTGTTATATACACAAAGCAAGTCTATTCTTTTTTGAACTGTCTTATTTTTTAATAGTTTATGTTCCTAATAATACAAAAACAAAAAAGATGCTCATTTAGAGCATCTTTTTACTATTTTTTCTTACATTCTTTTTTCTTAATTCAAAACAAACTTTCCTACCAAATCAGTCATAGAAGATGCTTGAGCCGCCAATTCTTCACTTGTAGCAGAAGATTCTTCAGCAGTTGCAGAGTTAGACTGCACAACCTCCGAGATTTGATTAATACCTGCTTCTGCCTGTTCCATTGCTATCGCCTGCTCATTAGAAATTTTACTTAACTCTTTTGATGTATTTGCAATTTCTTTAATTCCTTTCACAACCTCTTCAATAGATGTAGCTGCACGTTCTGCTGCTTTATTACCATCTGCAACCTCTTGAAGAGACCCTTCAATTAATTCTCTGGTATCTATAGCTGATTGTGCACTCTGTTCTGCCAAATTACGTATTTGATCAGCAACTACTGCAAAACCTTTTCCTGCTTCACCTGCTCTTGCAGCCTCAATTGCCGCATTTAAAGATAACAAGTTTGTCTGGCTTGCAATATCTTCAATCTCTGCAATAATATTTTCGATTTTTTCTGAGGTTTCATTAATACGTTCCATGGCACTTACCATTGCTGCCATCTCTTCACGGCTATGATCTGCTTCTTCGGCATATTGTTCTGCCTGTTTAAAGGAAACTTCTACATGTTTTGCTGTAGTATGTATACCCTCTGCAAGGTTTGCAATAGTTGCCTGTATTTCTTCTACAGCAGCAGCCTGATCCGTTGCACCTTCTGCCAAAGCCTGTGAAGCTTCTGACAAATTGCTGGCTCCAATAGACACCTGGTCTGCAGCCTCATCAATATGATGTAAAGTCTCACTCATCTGAATATTCATTTGATGCATTGCATCTTTTAATAACGAAAACTCACCTACATATTTTTCTGGCAGCTTAGTCTCCTTGGAATAATCTCCATCCGCCATTGCAGACAACCATTCACCAGTATCACTAATTATCAATTTCAAATCAATTGCCATCTGTTCCGCTTCCTCTGTCATAACAGCAATTTCATCCCTATTTTTAGTTTCAGGAAATGGCGAACTTAAATCCCCTTGTGCAAATGTCTTCAAGCGTGCTGACAATACTTCTAATGTATTTGATATATCTCTTGCAATGCTCTCACCTAACTTCACAGAAAATACCATCGCAACAATAATAATTAAGACTATCACAATAAGTAAAATTATGCTCACTGTTGACAATGTACTTCTCATACTATTTCCTTTGTCCACACGCATTGTCATCAAAGCATCTAATTCATCATCAATCTCTTGATATTTAGGTGCTAATTCATTTATTGCCCTTCCCTGTGCTTTTTCAGCAGTTGCCTTATCTGTAGTATACCCCTGTTCAAGAATTTCATCACTCAGCTTCCAATAGTCATCTAACAAAGACTCGATTGTACTATAAGATGCCTTGCCTTCCCCTGTTACCATATATTTCTCAACATCTGCAAAATATTGCGTAAAAGCCTCTTTCTTCTCATAATAAGCATCTCTTAATTGTTTAATTGTACCCTCATCATCATATCCAATGGTTCCCCTAAGCGAACTTCTTGTCTCGGCAAATGCATTCATTGTCTTGCCAATATCCCCTTGTGAAAAACCAAAATTAGTCAATGTATAAGAATATCTATTCGCCATTACTACCATTGCTATCAAACCAATTACAGCAGCCACAGTTGTTATTAATGAAGCTATAATAAATCCTATTGTCAACCTCTTCTTAATACTCATATCTTTGCCCTTTTTTCCCTTATTCATGGTTAGTTCCCCTTTCTTAATCCGAATTTTCGGTTTTTGAAATGCCCCAAATCTCCATTCCACCCTTAAACACACTATCCATCATCAGCTTCCCCTCATCACTCTCTTTTCCTTATAACTTCACATATTTGATACACCTTATTGCCGCTTATTCCTTTATTCTTCTAAACAGATTGTCCACCAAAGATATGATACTATTCATTATACACTCTTTCAAGGTAAAATTCAATAAATTTATTGGCATATTGCTTATATTATTGTTTATCTTCACAAAATAATTGTGCAATTTCTTTTATTTTTTCTGGATATTTCCTCCTGAATTGTATATATGTCATCCCTTCTTTTTGTATAGTTCTGCCAATTTCGACAAAAAATTCTGGAATATCTTCTACTGCTAGTACTCCCAATTCCTCACCAAATGCTTCCTCACCCTGCTTCTGGCTACCATTTTCATAAATAGCAAAAGCATCTCTTGGTCCCTCCTGGCTTGGTTTCTTTCCCCCACGGAGTCCAATTGCTGCTGTCTGGTGGGCAGAACAAGAAGATGGACAACCTGAAATATGAATAGCTGGCAACACTCCATTAGAAAAATTCTCTGATTTCACACGTTTTAGAATTTGTTCTAACATAATACGGGATTTTCCAATCCCCACCTGACAGATATCAGCACCAATACATGCTGTGGAACGTTCAAATTCTGTTCCCTGATCATCTTCTGTAAGAGCTAACACCTTCTCTGTTTCTTTGGCTGACAAATTCACCACATAAATTCCTTGCTCTGGTGTAAGACGTAATTTCACTTCTTCCATGTCTTTTATTACCTCATACAATTTTCGGAAAAATGTTATTTCAGGTACACCACCAATTGGATGATAGTGAACAGCATATAATCCTTTTTGTTTTTGTTCCACTACCTTTGTATTCTCTATTTTCTGTTCTTCTACTGCTTTTTTTGCTTTATCCTCTATTTTTTTCTTTTCAATTATATAAGTATTGAATATTTCTTCCTGAATATCCAAATTTTCTATTTTTATATTTTTTTCAAATGTTTCCCTAAAAACTTTCTGCAATCCTTCTACTCCTAATGTATCCTGTAAGAAACGGCTTCTTGATGCTGCCCTTTTCGTATAATTTCCATGAGCAGTAAATACATCTACCATAGTTTTTACTACATAAAGCACTTTGGAAGGCTCTAAATCTTCTATCACACATACTCCAAACTTAGGTTTAATTCCAAGCCCGCCAGCAGCATATACATCAAACTTTCCATTTTCTTTTGCTACAAATCCCAAATCACGAAAAGTAGCATGTGTCTCATTTTTTTTATTGCTAGAAAAACATACTTTCAATTTTCTTGGCAACTTTACTTTTTTGATAAATCCAAGTAAATAATCCCCTGCCACTTTTGCATAAGGAGTCACATCAAAATATTCTCCATCTTCAACCCCAGAAAGCGGTGAACACATAACATTTCTTGGGAAATCTCCTCCCCCTCCTCTTGTTATAATTCCATGTTCCATTGCTTCGCCAATCAATGTGCAAACAGTATCCTTAGTTAGATTATGAAGCTGAATAGTCTGGCATGTGGTAAAATGAGCCATATCAATCTGATATTTTTCAATACATTCTGCAATAAATCTTAATTTTTCTTTCTCCACTTCACCAGCAGGCAGGCGAAGCCTTAACATACTTCTCTCTCCGCCTCTCTGTGCATAACTTCCAAATCCCCCAGAAAATCCTTTATATTCTGCAACTGTGATTTCTTTATTATAAAATTTCTCTGTCATATCATAAAATTCCTGTAAATCTTCTCTAAATTCTTCCAAAATATTTTCAACCATAATTCTCATCCTTTCATTTTTCTTCTTATCATAAAATACCCATAAGAAAAAGTCTCTAATCATAAACCATACAAATTAATTAGAGACTTTATCTTACTGTTTTACCTAAAATTCGTTACTGTTTACACCTACGTTGCTAATAGTAACTAAAATACTGCTTAAAGCACATTCTCTTTAATTTTCAGATATCCAATTAACTCTTCTGATACTCCCGTTACACGTTTTGTAGATTCATTGCAGCTTTCCACTGTCTTTTTTAATCCATTCATATTCTCCGCTGTTATTTTTGCACTATCTGCATTCTCTGTTGCAAACCTAGTCAAAGATTCAATATCCCCCTCCATTACTCTACTATATTCTCTTAAGTCAGCAATCTCATCTGTAATGCCGTTTACAGACTGGATAACTTGTGTAATTTCCTGATTCAAAGAATGAAAAATTTCTTCTGTACTATGTATCTTTTCATTCTGTTCTACCACAGCTGCAGATACACTTTCTGTAATTTTTACATTTGCATTTGCTTTATCCATCAAGTCATTTACCAGTTTACTAATCTGCTCTGTAGCTTTCTTAGATTCATCTGCCAAAACACGAATCTGCTCTGCTACCACCGCAAATCCCCGTCCATTTTCTCCAGCACTTGCCGCTTCAATACTGGCATTTAGTGCTAAAAGATTGGTTTGGCTTGAAATATTAGCAATAATCTCTGTTACAGATTGAATCTGCTGTGCAGATTGGTTAGTAAGTGTAGTATGTTCTTTTACATGCTCAATTGCAACATCATTTTTCTTACTAATAGTAATTAACTCTTTCATAATTTCCTCTGCTGAAACATTATAATTCTCCATTTTTTCTGCACTTTGGTTTAATTTTTCCATACCATCTGATACATAAGAAATAGATTCCATATTTGCTTCAATCTTATTCTTCATCTCTTCTGTTTGTCCAGCTTGTGCAATTGTATTATTTGTAATTCTCTCTACCAGTTCATCTGTACATTCCAAAGACTCTGTCATATTAGAAAAAATACTCTGAAATTCATCTGACACTTCCCCTAATTCTCCTGTTGCTCTGTTGATTCCACCAAGTACATTCCCAATCTGTGTAATGGTTCCCATTGTCTTACGCATCATCTCACCAATTTCATCTTCTCTGGCTGCAATTCTTTTTGCTCTTTGTGCCATCTTATCATTTTCTAATTCTTCTTCTGTCTTTCCAGATGCAATTAGACGAACCACATCTATCAAATATTTTCCAGCAGCTCCAATCACACCAAAAATTACTATAGTACCAATAATCAAAAAGATTAATGTAGTAATTAGATTAAACACTTGATTTTTCAACAGTTGCAGCAAGACCAACTGCCACACAATCATAACCACAAATAAAACAATAATGGGAATCATAATTTTGTTTCTTATTTTGTTTGTTTTCATAATTACTGTACCTCCTCATAAATTATACCATACTCTTCCTAACTTTATGGATATATTATACCAAAATTTTCACCTTAGCACAACATTTCTGTGCAACTTTAACATTTTTAGTTATAATGTATATTGGGTTTAAATCTGAATAACATAATTAAATGGTTACCAATTTCTATATTGAAAGAATTTATTCTTTATATTATAATGAAATCGCTGTAGCCCTGCCGTTTTATTACATAAAATGAATAACGAAAGAAGGTATTATATGAATGATAGATTTTTATTACATAATTGTATCAGCACATTAAATATAATAACACCTAATGAAGTAAACACAAAGATAAATTACACATTATTATTACATAGTCTTATCAGTGTTATTATAATTCTTTTACTTGGAATCTGTTTAGGATTTTTCTTTAGCTTTATCCGTAACTTTGCTGCAAAACATAATCCTATGGGAGCTAATCTTATTAACTATATTACTTTTTTGGGTGTTATGCATCATGAATTATCCCATGCCCTTCTTGCCTTTTTAAGCGGAGCGAAGGTAACAGATGTTAAATTATTCCGCATTCACCATAACGATGGTGCTCTTGGCTATGTTGCTTATGCACCTAAGGGAAATTTTATTCTACAAAGTATTCAAAAAGTAGTTACCTCTATTGCTCCAATTATTTGCGGATTTCTTTCCAGCTACCTACTTTGGTTTTATATTCGTCCTATGGCAATGGAAAACATATGGAGTATTTGTCTCTTCTATTATGTACTTATTTCCATTGTTCTTCACATGTCATTAAGTAAACAAGATATTAAAGTAATGAAAGGTGGACTTCTGGTTGTAATTGTTCTAATGGCAATTCTTTTCTATTTTTTGAAACTTGATTTGGTAACATTGATTCAAAATTATACAGCTAATTGATATCCTTCACAAGAACACTTAAAAGAGGACTGATAACAGTCCTCTTTCTCAAATTCTATTAGTCTCAATTATTCTTTTATACCTGCAAAGTACTTCTTATAAGTAAATATAAACAACACTGCTGCCAATGCTGTTGCAAGATAATCTGTGATTGGCTGAGCCATTACCAGCATATTTTCTGTTCCAAATATTCCATTCATAACAATTAGTATTGGCAAATATAAAAGCCCCTGTCTGCTCACAGACAAAATTAAAGATGGCAATGCCGCACCAGTCGCCTGAATTGCATTGATAAATACAAATAGTAATCCTAAAATTGGTCCAGAGTAAATATAGATTCTTGCAAAAGAAAATCCATAAGCATAAGCATCTTTATTATCTAAAAAAGCTTTTACTAAAGGTCCAGCTCCAAAATAACAAATAGCAGTCATAATAAGGCTTAAGCAAAATGCCAGACAAAGAGAAAACTTCATAACAGCAACATAACGTTTACGGTTTCTGGCACCAAAACAGTAACCAAGCAATGGCTGGATTCCTGTTCCAAGACCAATTAAGAGCATGACCACAATCATATTTACTTTCATGGCAACTCCCAAACCAGCAAGTGCCATATCTCCATGAACCTTCATTAAGGAATTAATAAAAATATTAGATACACTAAGTAAAATACTATTAAGAGATGCTGGTATACCTATGGCAAATACTCCTGCTGCCACATTCCCACCTACCTTATATTCCTTTGGATGAATAGATAATAAAGACTTCTTAGAAAGCAGATGTGCAATGTAAAAAACACTGGAAGCAATATTTCCAAGTACTGTTGCAATAGCTGCACCAGCTACATTCCATTTTAAGGTAAGTATCATAATTGGATCCAGAACGATATTCACCAAATTACCAAGAATCATTCCTGCCATAGCAATCTTTGCATTTCCTTCTGCACGAATAATATTACTAAACATATTGCTGATAATTAAAAAAGGTATTCCTAATGCTACAATAGATAAATATTGGGATGCATAGGAAATAGTGTCATCACTGGCACCAATTGCCCTGCTAATTGGTGATGAGCAAAAAAACATCAACAAACAGGAAACCACTCCAATAATTCCTCCTGTCCAAAAACAGAAAGAGGATACATGCTTTGCATCACCTTGCCTTCCTTCTCCAAGCAGACGGGCAATTAAGGATGTTCCGCCTATACCAAAAAGCATTCCTACTGCCATAAAAAACAAGAATGCAGGTGTTGCAACAGATACTGCTGCTACCATAAGAGGATCTTTTGTCTGTCCAATAAAAAAAGTATCTGCCAAATTATAAACCAGTACCATTATCATACTAATAATTGACGGAATTACATTTACTAATACCGCTTTGGGTACTGGAGCATTTTGAAAAATATCCGTTGTTTTGTCTTTCATAAAATTTCCTCCTTTGCTATGAAACTTTGGTGTTGCAAGCCCTGTTTTGGTGCGTAGCAGCACCTTAGTTGAATAGTATGTCTTTTGGTGTTCTTTGCAAAAAGATGCCACCCAACTGCATATTTTACACACGAGGAAAAAGGTAATCACAAGGATTACCTTCTCTTCCAATTTTGTTACATAAGATATTATGTTCAATTATCCCATTATAAATTTCAAAACGTCATCTGTCAATAAGAATTTTTCCATCTTCTATTTTTATAATACGTTGAGTTTCTCTTGCAACATTTTCATCATGTGTTACAATAATTATAGTTTTTCCTTCTTTATTTAGTTCTTTAAAAATCTCCATGATTTCCTTGCTATTTTGGGAATCAAGTGCCCCTGTAGGCTCATCTGCCAAAATAACATCATTACCAGAGGCCAATGCTCTTGCAATTGCACACCGTTGCTGCTGCCCTCCTGAAAGCTGTCTTGGCATTTTTTCTGCCAATTCTTCTATGCCAAGTTTCTTTAATTGTTCCATCACAATCTTTTTCCGCTGTTTTTTTGAGATATTTTTTGCCCGTAATGGTAATTCTGCATTTTCAAATACCGTGTAGTGATCCATAAGTGCAAAATTCTGAAAAACGAAACTGATATGTTCTTTTCGGAATAAATAAATTTCCCTATTATTCTTATTATCTATTATTTTTCCATTGAAATAGTACTCACCAGATGTCATATCATCCATAGCTCCAATCATATTAAGCAATGTAGACTTCCCTGAACCTGATGTCCCCATAATTGCAACAAATTCTCCCTTATGTATTACAAGTGATACATCATTCAAGGCCTTTGTTCCTGTTTCGCCACTATCCATTTTATATTCTTTTGATACATTTTTTAACTCTATTAAAATCTGCATATCTTCTCTTTCTGCCATTTATCTTCCACCTTTCTATCTCTTTCCAATACAACAAGTTTTCTTTTCAATCGGTACAAACAGCAACCATTATTCACCTTTCACCATCTGTGCTGGTTTCATCTTACTGAAAATGGTAATTGGAATTATAGAAATTATTAGGTACAACACAACTGATAGAGCTGCCATTTTCCATACTGTATAATGCTGGAATACAATAAATCCCTGTTCTAAAAGCTGAGGAGTAATTCCTGACATATAAACAAGTCCCGTAAAAATTGCAATTGCAAAAACTAAAGATATTACTATTTTACATAAAAAAGCCAGCATCCAAACCTTACAAATTTCAAAAACCGATACCCCATTACTAAATAATATTCCATACTCCTTTTTTCGCTTTAGCATATTTGTAATTTGCATACAAAGTATAATGATAATCACCGAAAAAACAAGTACTGGAAAAAATTGTCTTGTATACTCTGTGATTTCTTTACTAGACAAATTTTTATCATATAAAGTAGATTCTAATTTTGTAATTCTAAAATTCACATCATATTTATCTTCCAGCTTCATAATTTCTTTTGTTAAATCCTCCCAAGATGCCCCATCTTCCAATAAAACCGTCCAGCCTGTTGCACCCACCGTTTTCTTGTCCACCGAAACAACAAGATTATCAAGACAGATTTTTGCATTAATATTACCTGCTTCCGTTTCTGTATAAACATCTGGATCTATCCAATAAGAATTCTTTTCTAAAATTCCCACCACTTCATATGTATATGTTTCTTCTCCCAATTTTTTTGTAAAAACAGTTCCTACTGGAGTATCCGAAAAATTACTTCCCAGATAAAATTCATAATCCGCTTTTCCACTTCCTTCTATCCTCTCAACAGTCTTTAGATCACATAAACCCAGTAAAGTATCAGAAATAAATAATGCTTCCAAAGAATTTGTGTACTCTTCCCCATAGGATATACCATAATTCCTATGCTGTTGTTGTATCTCTATCAATTGTTCAAAACCACTAGCTTCAAATCCTTCAACAATCTGTTCTCCTATAGCTTTGACTTCCTCCAAATTATTGATTTCGTCCATCACACCACGGGATTCCTTCATTAAAGGATTCCACAAGGGAATCTCAATAAATAGTTCTCCTGTTTGTGAAATATCTCCATTTATGATTTCTTCCACAGAATCTTTACTATATGTAATACCATCTCCATAAAAGGAAACCAATCCAATCAACATAAAGGAGCTTACCAATAATATAAGCTCCAGCATTAACTGCTTTAAGTTTCTGCTAAACTCTTCCAAGACAAAGCCTAATAAACTTTTTATATGCATATTCCCATTCCTTTCTTTACTGATATTCTTTCAAGGCTTTTCCTGGTTTTATCCTTGCAATTTTAGCAATCATAGCCAAACCAATAGCCAGGGAGAGAATCACAATGGCTGCCAACAATATAATAAAATTGAAAAACAAATCAGAAAGAGTAAAATCTCTCCTCACTATCTGAAAAATACTTTTAAAAAGAAAAATCAATATACCACATACTGCTGCATGTTGACTTAATTCCACAAATAGTCTTTGAAAAATCTGCCCTGCACTTTCTCCGTATGTTTTACGGATAATAAATTCCTTTCTTCTCCTCTCTATCCAAGTATTCGCTATAACTATGCAATTTACCAGAGAAAATACCAATAAAACAATGGAAAAATAAAAGGACATCCGATCCTTTTCGTTGTAATCCACATCCTCATCCATTTGAGTACCTAGCTCAAATGTAACTTCTCGCTCCCCACACCAAGTCTTGCACCAGTCAGTCACATATTGTAACTGTTCCTCTGATATTCTGGTATCCGAGAAAAACTCCACTATATTTAGATTCCCTATATCGGAATAATAAGCACTAATATACTCTTTTAAGTCTTCTGATACACTATCATAAGACATAAAACAGCCACTATCATAATAACCTTTTCCTGTCTCTCTTATCACTCCTGTTACTCTATATTCCTCTTTTTCAATGGTAATATATATATTACTCTCTCTCTCATAAGTATAATTACCTAAGCTTTCATAAATAACTACTGTATTTTTTTTGTTAGATAATTCTCCCCATAAAAAATCATGTTTGATTTCTTCCTTTGATGACATAACCAATTCCAATGGAACAGTGTTTACAGAATTGGCAATAGAAACATTCACTCCACCTAAAATTAGATTTCCCTGCCCCACTTCTATATCTGGAACCAATGTTATGGTTTCATCCACCTCTCTTTCCATATAACCTTCTGATGAATAATACCAAGTATATTCATATTCATAATCTTCCTTTTCCCGAGTAGCAGTCTCACTTTTCATTTGAAGAATAATATCTCCCCCAATAAAAGTAATAAAAAAAGAAAGAGCCAAAGCCAGCAATAGCAGACATGTTATACTTTTATCTCTAATGAGCTGATTTATTTTCATTATAAAAATCCTTTCATTACAAAAAGGAAAAAGAAGAACCCCTTTTTCCTTTTCTTAATATTATTTACATGTTGCATAGGTGGAATTATCTAACCATCTTGAACCATTATTTATATGGATTTTAACTCCCATATTTTTATACTTATCACCAATAGTTCCTGTTTTTGTATAGGTATAATACTTTGCTCCATACAATTCATGTCTAGAAACGACATTTGTAAAATTTTGCTTTTCGCCATTCTTCCATTTACCAACAGTAAAGTAAGCCGTTCCTTTAGTAATAGCATGACAATTACTTCCAGACAACCATCCCCTATAAGTATAAACATTTCCATACAGCGAATACCAGTCATTTGCTTCCAGATTTACACTGCCAGCTATGGTAACTGTACTATCAGCACGAACTGAACACACCTGTGCTTTTACTGTCATTGCAGATAAACCTATTGCAACACCTGCTATTCCCAATGCAATTCTCTTTTTCCATTTCAATTTCATTATTATAATATCCTTTCTACTCCATAAATCACCATATTTTTCAAGTTACTGGAATATTATAACATATTTTTCCAGAAATTCAACAAAAATTTACAGAATTAGAAAATAATTCCAATTCTGTAAATTTTTGTTCTTCTAAGTCTTTTGCAGGTTTCACCATAAAACTATAAATGCAAAATGATTATTTTACATATTCATCCAACATTTCCCGTAGTATTTCGGAAAATTCCGCTGGAGAATCATATTGCGGCTGATGCCCACAATCTTCAAGCAACTGTAAATTCTTCTTTGGTGCAGTTATCGCATGAAAATAATCTTCTGTATACTTAACTGGTGTTGTCCAATCCTTGGCACCTGAAATAAAACCGACTGGCATTTGATATTCTAAACCATAGTCCCGCACATCAACAGTCTGAATATATTGAAATAATTGGGAATTAAGAGAAATATAATCATCAAGACTGCCAAGCTGTTTCGTAAACCATCTAAAATCATTTATTCCCATATATGGAGACCTTAATGCAAGCCAAAGAGCATTTGCTTCCTTCTTGGCAACATGGTATGGACTCACATAACTTCTCAAGTTAAGCATATTCATAAGAGTTGGTTTAGAGATATATGTTTCGTATGCCTCAACCATTGAAGATACATCCTCTTTATTTTCTTTAGCAGCAGCAAGTGCATCTTCATAACTATAAATATCGCATTCTATATTCACCATCTGTCCAACACCAATATAAGCAGATACTTTTTCAGGGTGATTTATAGAATATTGACTTCCCAATAAAGTTCCGTAAGAATGTCCCATAATAATAACTTTTTTTGTTTTAAAGTGGGTACATAAATAATCTACCAGCTCATCTAAATCTATTTGTGCCTGTTCAAAAGAAACTTTATCATTATCAGGGTCTATAGTTTGATTTCTGAAATAAGTCCTTCCACATCCTCTCTGATCCCAGCATACAAACGTATACTCATCAACAAGGTAATTAGAAAATGTATAGGTAAAATAGCCATCTGGGCCAGCAGGTCCTCCATGCAGCCAGATAATCACAGGATTATGAACATCTTCTCCACGAATATGAAGATACTGTTCCTGCCCGCCAAGCATTACATAACTCTGCTCATCTATACCATTACTTGTATGAATACAACAACTAAGATAAGTTATATTTTTTAAGCCTACTATTCCAGTACTTATTAAAAGAAAGATTCCAAGGATTATAATTCCTATCCCCTTCCAGATACCTCTAAATATGCTGGCTTTTTTCTTTTCAGATACTTCTTTTTGATGATTCCTATGAATTCCAATATGTCCAATTCCCAAAATAATCGTAGATAACATTAAAGGAAAATTCACACCATACAATCCTAATAGAAAGAAAGCACATACTGGTAATGTGGATCCTGCTACTGGGATTTTACAGATACTACTGTAAAAATCCTGCATAGTCTGGTTACTCTTAAAATACCGAAGCCAGTAGATTTCATACAAAACCATCAGCACAAATGAAAGCAATAGCCATATTGACCATAAGGAGATTTCTTTTATATTAAAATCAGAAAAAATTAAAACACAACAACATACAGCAATTTCCCCAATTCTTTCTAATATCTGTAATATTTTATTTTCCTTTGTTACATACTTTTCGTAATCCTTAGGTTTGTTCTTTGTCCAAATAATATTGGGTACAAAAAGCATGAAAAGCCAAATGAACCCTATGTACGAAAATCCAAAGTGAATCATTATAAATTTCCTCCAAAATTTTTGTTTATGTTTTATTGTATCTATTCAGTGCCTGAACAATTACGTTTATCTTACATATATCACTATACAGTGTTTTTCTTAAATCTACTTTTAAGAAAGATTAAATTTAGATTAAAAGAAAATAAATAGGTAACTGTTCAAAACCATGAACAGTTACGTTTTATTAATCTACTCCTCTGTCAACATCTGCACTGGCTGGATTTTCCGAATCTTAACCGAAGATAGGAACGAAGTTATGATTGCTACTAATATAATTCCAATTACTGTTACCAGCATCCAAATAGGATGTATGGAAAATGGACATTTTTGAATTCCACAGTAAGAAAGGCATGCTACCAATAAAGGTTCCATAAAAAAGTTACTCAAAACCACTCCTAAAACTGCTCCTGCTGCAATCACAGGAAGATTGGTCATCATCATCTGCCCAATCAGCTCTCTGGTAGTATATCCCAATGCCTTTTGAATACCCAAATTTTTCCATTCTTTAATAGTTTTTGACCTAATTAGAAGCACTTCCACAATGGTCACTACAAATATTGTAATTAACACAAAAATTACGCAAATTGCTACCATTGCCAATGTCACACTCGCCATAACATTTTCAATTTGTTTTTTACTATCTAAGACAGATACACCTGAAAAATTTTTCAATACTTTCTTAGAAATTGTGCCATAATCTATACCATCTTTTGTATAGACATACAAAGCTGTTGTATAACTGGTTTCATTTAAACGTTTGGCTCCCTTCTCTGTCATTATTGCTTTAAGTCCCATATTATTCATTTTCTGGTCAAGCCCTGAAACAACATAATCAAGCCGTTCCCCTTCCCCAGTAACATATATGGTATCTCCTGTATGCACTTCCAAAATTTTTGCAACATTAGTAGATAAAATAATTTCATTGTCATACTTTGGCAGTCTTCCTTCCAATACCATCTCATTTTTTACTTGGTCAGGCTTTTTCCAAACATCACATGTTATATCTGTTTCGTCCTTTCCACTCTCCAAATGTACACTGATATTATTATAATAAAGCACTCTTTCTACTTCATCCCAATGCTCCATTTTTTTTCCCACATGTTCCAAATCCTTACCTGTAATGCCGATATTTCCTGCTTCAGCACCTACCATTTTCAATAGTTGTTCTTCCCCTATAGCAAAATTTTCATAAAGTCCCAGTCCCACACAGGCAGAAAATGCCAATAGAGCTACAATGCAGAATATAGAAACTGTTTTCCCTTTTTCATTGAATAAATTTTTACCAGTGAAAATCAGATTCTTTGGCAATCGGCTTTTTTCAAAAGAAAAATGATTTCTCTTAAAATTATGGGTACATATACCACCCCGAAGAGACTCCAGAACAGTAATCTTTTTACAACTTCGTCCACACAACCAAGAAACTCCAAGAACTACAGCAAACACAACTAATATAGTAAGAATTATGGATGGGAAATGTACTTTCCCACTCCAATGGACACCAAGCATCATTCCTTGAAAGTTACCAATGATTCCACTTCCTGCAATTCCTAGTAAAATACCAACCACAACAGCACCAACGGTAGTCATGCCCATTTCCAAAATGGTTGATAAAGTAAGTTGTCTGGAAGTATATCCTGCTGCCTGCAGAATTCCAATATTCTTTCGGTTCATTTCCATAAAGTTATAAATACTAAATCGTATAATAATCAATACTACCACAATAAGAAGTAATGAAAAAACAAGGATAATACTCATACTAATATTAGACATAACCATATCCCCGCCGCGCATACTTTCCCAATTTAAACCTAAATTTACTGTTTGAGACAATTGGGGAACTTTTTGAGTAAGGATGGCTGATATCTTTTTATCAAAATCAAAGCTACTTTCTCCCTCTTTCAATCGCAGCTTGTATTCTGTATATGTAGAGGATTTTACAGCATTGTTTTCCTTTAAGATCCTATCCATGGTTACTTTACTAATATAAGAGCGATATGCATTACAATTTAGAGGTGTTGCAAATAATGGGTCTTCCACAAAACCTGCGATTATGAATTTGTACTCTTTTGAACCTAAGGTAAGATAAAATTCATCTCCCTCATGGAGCTTTTCTGATACCTTCATATAATAGGGTAGAAGAATTTCATTTTTTGAATCCTGCTTTATGTCATTACCCGTTTTGCCAATTTTTCTTTCTTCCTCAATTCTTCCAAGTATAAAGGACATTTCTTTCTTTTCTTCAGCTTTGCTCATTCGGTACTTTACATCCTGATTCCATATCACCCGGGAAATTTCATACTCTGCCACTTCTTCCTGACTTGATAATATACCAGATATCTTCTGTTTCTCTATAGGTGCTAAAAACATATAATCGCAGGTATGTGCTGAATCGTAAGCTTTATCAAGCACTGTCCCCATTTCGGAAAATACAGATATGCTGGTATATAGAAGCAGTGTTGCTAAAGCAATTAAAAAGAAAAGCACCCCTGTTTCTCCTTTTTTCTTTTTAATATTATTTTTTGCAATAAATATAAGTGCCTGCATCCTTACCACCCCATTTCCTGCAAAAAGTTACGTAACTTTTCATGTCTCTCTGGATGTTTGCTTTCATAAACTCCCAGATTACACTCGCCAGTAATCACTCCATCACTTAAATATAGTACTCGATTCCCTCTTCGTGCCGATTTCATATCATGGGTTACCATAACAATACTCTGACCTTTTTGATTTAATTGGGTAAATACATTTAGTACATTTTCTGTATTCTGGGAGTTTAACGCCCCAGTTGGTTCATCTGCAAATAATATTTCCGGTTCATTTATAATTCCCCGCACCACTGCTACTCTCTGCTGTTCTCCACCAGAAAGCTGGGTAGGAAATTTGCGGAAAACTGTTTCCGAAAGTCCCACCTGCAATAAAAGGGTTTTTGCCCACTCTGCAAGTTCTTTTCTATTTTTACTAACTAATAGTCCACACGCCATAATGTTATCCAAAACACTCATAGTATCATTTAAATAATTTTGCTGAAATACAAATCCACAATGTTTTCTTCGGAATACTGCCAATTTATCATTGCTGTAACCAGATATTTCTTCTCCTTGATAAGAAATACTTCCAAGAGTTGGCCTATCCATACCAGACAATGCGTAAAGAAGGGTACTTTTCCCAGAACCAGAATTCCCCATAATTACAGTAAAATCTCCCTTTTCTATTGTTACATTTAAATTTTTCAAAACATGTTGCTGCATACTTTCATTAGAAAATGTTTTACATAAATCTTTTGCCTTTAAAATTGCACTCATATTTTATTCCTCCTATCTGATGTCTTTATTCTAACAAATAGAAGAATAAAAGTCTTAATCTGTTTCTTGTCTATTTCTTAACTAGTTCTTAAATTCCTTCATACCTTCCTTAAAAACAACTTTACCACAAATCCATTCTCATTATAATATTCCATCCCTCCCTGCATCCGTTCCATGAACATATTTGCCAAATATAAACCAAGACCAGAACCAGCCTTTCCTTTGGCATTATTTCCTCGGTAAAACTTTTCAATAATAAGTGGAAGTTCTTCTTCCTCCACACCTTTTCCTTCATCTTTTATATGAATAAAAATACCTTCTTCATTTTCATCAAAAGAAACAGTAACTGGTGTATTGGCATATTTCCATGCATTATGAAAACAATTATCGATTACTTGGGAAAGTCTCAGTTTATCAAGATATACTAAACATTCTGGCAGTTTTTCAATCATTTTAATTTCGCCATATATCTGCTGTTCCTGTATCATCTCATAGATACAAAGGGAACTTTCTTCCATTGGATCTACCTTCAATGCAGTAAGTTCTTCCAAACTGGCATGAAGAAGATTGTCAATCAAATCATTGACCATTTTTGCCTTTCCATTAATTACTGTTATCTTTTCCAATGTATCTTTATTCTTCTCTTTTATTTCCAGAACTTCACAAGTTGCCTGAATGGTAGAAATCGGTGTTTTAATATCATGGGATAATTCTGCTATCAATTCCTTTTTACTCTGGTTTGCCTGATATTCACTTTCTCTTGCCCGTTTTAATTCTTCCCTCATCATGTCAAAACTTTCCGTAAACATGCCAAAATAATTATGTTTATGAACAGTTAAAGGAAAGTCCAAGTTTCCTTTTGCTATCTGATTAGAAAAAAGCTTCAAGTCTTGAAAAGGGCGTATTAATTGCATATAGAAAAAAGCAAATAAAAGATAACCACCAACAAAAAATATCAGCCATATTATTGTGGACTGCATCTTTAACTTATTTTCCATCCTTTGATAACCTTCCTCTTTTACATTCCATATTATTTTTCCAACCAACTCCTCTTTATTTCGGTAGTCTAAAATAAGTGCCTCTTTTTGCAACCAACTTTGTATTTCCATCTCATAGTTTTCATCATTTAAAAACAGAATATGGCAGTCATATTCTGTTTCAATATCTTTTATTTTTTCTCCTTGATTTATTGCTGTTTCCACTAAAATTTGCTGTTCATTGTAGTAAACCATATCTCTTGACTTAGTTACATGATTATGAAATAGCCAGTTTATCCCCAATAGCAAAAGTAGCATTCCCACTGTATAGAAAATTATCCAATACCTTACTTTCAATTTTTATTCTCACTCCCATCTCTTAAAATATATCCCGTTCCCCAGATTGTCTGAATTATTTCTGGTTTATTGGGATTCTCCTCTATCTTTTCCCGCAACTTACGAATATGCACATTTAGAGTTCCATCACTAAAAAAAGAATCTCCCCAAACCTCTTGAAATAATTGCTCTTTTGTTACTATAGAATTTCGATGGATAAACAAACACTTTAATAAAGCAAATTCCTTTGCCTTTAGAGAAATTTCCTGATTTCTTATGACTACAGATAATTTCTCCTCTATCAAACGAATCTCCTCTCCCTCTGACTCATTTTTCACTTCCTCATAATGTTCTGTTGTATTCATACGTTTTAAAATAACTTTAACTTTAGCTAAAAGTACACTAAGGGTATAAGGTTTTTTGATATAATCATCTCCACCTATATTTAGTGCGATTAATATATCATCATCACTTTGTCTTGCACTAATAAAAAGTATAGGTGTATTCCATCTCTCTCTTATTTTTTTGCACAAATCAAAACCACTTTCTTCCATAAGATTAATGTCCAAAAGCAAAATGTCTACTGTATGTTTTTCCAAAAAGGAAAGACAACCCTTTGCTGTATCCATATATGTACAACTTACATCAAACATTTCAAAATATTCACAGGTCATCTTCGCTAAATCTACTTCATCATCTACAATTAAACAATTATAATGCATATTATCTCTCCTTGGCTTTCCTATGAAAGTGTTATCAATAAATATTGGCTAAAAAATTTTAGGCTTTCTATGATATATATTTTATCACAGAAAGCCTAAAATGTATGTATTGTTTTTAATTATGCCTTATTATATATTATTTCAATACAAGTTTCCCAACATAATCACCTTTTCCAGAATCTTCACCACCAGCATTAACATTTGCTGTATAGAATACTGTTTTTTTCTTGTTGACTTTTTTGATATCTATGCTTTCAATCTCTGATTTTTCAAAACTTGCTACTTGACTTGTATCATATGAACTATTCTTTTTTCCTTTATTCATAACCACATAACAACTTTGTCCTATCAAATTGAATTTTCCTAAAAATAATTCTGTTTCGTGCGTTTTGAAAGACAAAGTTCTAATTCACCCTGTTCCTCCGTTTTATTCCAAAACATAGTTCCTTTATAATAATCAAATTCTACAAAAGGATTATAATACCATGCAATACTGTCTTTCCCGCTGTCTGGGGTGATTTTCAATATATAATTCCCCTTTTCCAAAAGATTATCACATGAAAAAAGCAGATATCCTTTTTCATTGCACTCATCATATAAAAGACTATCCTTCTCTTGCCCACGTTGTACTTTATTTCCTGATATTTTTTTCCATTCCTGTACACACTCAGATTTTCCATCTATAGTACGATACAAACCTATTGTATAGGTTCCATTCCCTTTTCTTTTTTTACAGTATAGTTTTAAAGTATTAAATGCATTGTCTACTCTTATATTTTGTGTAATAACCGTATTACTTTCCCCTATTTTTTCTGCCATTTTCATTGGCTTTATTCCATTCATAGCAATGACATCTTTCGTTATATCATATAGCCTTTTTGTATAAAATTCACGATAATTCCAAAACAGCAAGATACCAGCCATACCCGCAAGAAGAACACTCACTATTGCCACCTTTTTCCCTTGTTTTTGTACCTTTTCTGGAATAATTTTTCTATGCCAGTCCATACCATCCGATGCAATACAGAAAAATAACAGTAAAAATGGAATGCTATAATCACTCTTTACTTCCCATATCAAATAAAACAAAAAAGCACCAAAGGCATTTAAATAAAGAATATCTTCCTTACATAAACTTCTCTTAAAATTCTTTACAAGAGAAAACAAAATCAATAAATATGTAATACCACGAAATGCCTGACAATAAATCAACCAGCCATCTGCTTTTTGTGATACTAAGGTATAATACCATTTTGAAAATTTAATATCACTTTTTAGCTTTACAATCATTGCCGAACTGCCATCACACCAGTTTATATACAATTTCTTGGCAAGATGTTTCCCAAAAGACAAAAGATTATATTGTGACAGGTTCCTCTTTATTCTGTCCATATCATAATCTTTACGTTGCTTTTTCTCTGCGATATCTTTCAGATAATTTTCACCATAAGATGAATTCGTTCCATCACCTTCTGTTCCCATGGAAATCCAATGGGTAATCGGATATGTCTGACTTTGATTAGGAATGTATCTATTAGAAAGACTATGTATTCCTATCATAGAAATAATAAAAATAATTATACCTATACCTAATCTTCGTAAGTAATCAATAAAAGTATCCTTTCGCTCTACACTTTTAAAGAATGACACTAAAACAGCAGCTATAACCGTAATAATTACTGTTGGGCGTAAGGAATATCCAATTGCAGCACAAATACCAATTCCAATACTTGCCATTATTTTTTTCTGCATAGTATCTTTAGAAATAATCGCCAAGTATAGTATACACATAGAAAAAAATATACTTATGGTTGCAGAATAGTACCATGAAATAGACATATACATAACAGGATTCAAAACAGATAACAACAACATGTTACATGCATTTTTTCCCCCTTTGCTTTTTTTTATCAAACGATATCCCAAATACACAGATGCATTTAATAAAATTATATTTATCAAATTATTTAGGAGAATATAATCTGTTTTTCCACTACAAATAAATTGGCTAATTTGATATATCTTTGCGGTTACTATTGTTAAAAGATTATTATTCCCATATTTTTGAAAATACTCTGCTTGTTGCAGATAATCAGCATTTCCGTTTGCTGTTTGAATGGCTGCATTCACAACTTCTGCAGAGTCACTGGTTGGATAACAATAGAAATAAATCACATATAAGGCTTCTCCTAAAAAAAGAGCCACCCATAATATTCTCACAACCCATTTCCTATTTCTTTCCATCTTTGTCACTAAGTTAAAAAATGCACACATACATATTAGCAACACTATCATTCCAAAAAATATCCAATATTGCTGATTTTGTGTGTACTCTGCAGTCATTCTGGCATAAACAGAAATATGCTGAGTAGATCCTGCCATAAGAAATAAAAAAATAATTCCCAACAATATAAATAGCACTCTCTTTAAGTTTGCTTGTATTATATGTATCAAGTCTTGGTTATTGCTCTGCTTTGAAACATTCTGTATCTGCATTTTACTTTCTCCCTTTTTCTAAAATTAGTAACCGTTCAAATATGAATGTCAGAACTATTGCTAAAATTATGACTAAGCCTTATGTATGTCCATTTTAGCCCTACATAAAAACTTAGTCATGTTCAATACTATACATAATTTCAGTTAAATTGCCTTTTCTTTCCATAAAATAGTATACTATTTTCTCTGGATAGAAACAACCATTAAAACATATCTTTCCCTAATCGGTTCACCAATTGGTTCATTTCACTTTTTGACTTCACCTGTCTGCTCTCTTCCATAAATCTTTTTCTTTCTTCCTCTGTCATTTTTGAAAAGTTTTTCATAGCATCTACATTCATTGCCATGGAAAATCCTAACCCCTCTGGCATATCATTGGATAAAGAATCATTGATATTCATATTTATCTCCTACCTTTCGTCATCTTTGGGGATAGTATAACCACCCTCAAACTTTCTATACGATCAATAGAATTAACCTTACTTGTTCTGACAAAATAATTGTTGAAAATTGCAGATATGTTCATGCTTAAAAACTCATATATATTTCTTCCGATATTGGGTTGGTGTCACTTTATAATATTTCCGGAAACTTGCAGAAAAGTGTGCACTACTGTTAAATCCACAACGTAGTGCAATTTCTGTGATTGGCACTTCCTTTCTGCGAAGAAGCTTTTTTGCCTGCTCTATACGAAGTGCTATTAAATATTCCATTGGTGTTTCTCCAATTTCTCTTTTAAATGTCCGATTAAATCCAGAAACTGACAGATTCCCTAATTTCGCAAGGTTTTCTACCGTAATTTTCTCCTGAAAATGTACCTCCATATATTGCTGGGCACGAGCAACACTATAATTGGTAGATACAGCACGCATATCATAAGTCTCTCCGATAATACTCCGAATCAGCCAATGAGTTATTATATTAGCTTGGGCTTCTAAAGTTATATTTGCATTTTTCATATTCTTACTATATTCAAAGACAAAAGTATTAAGTGCATGGAGGATATCATGACAAATCCCAAAGTACTGATATGAAAAATTAGGAATTTCCTCTTCATATAGTTTATATTGTTGTTCAAAATACTCTTTCTCAATTAAAATGCAATAATAATGTATAGACTCTAAATCATTATGAGGAACTCCTGGAGACATTACCATTCCTAAATACTGGTTTTCTTTTATCGGAATAGGCGAAGGATTTTCTTCTACCCCAAAAATAAGAGTAAACATATAAGAAGGATGGCTATGTTGTGGTCTGCTGGCATAGCCACAAGCACCAAGACTTGGTATGAATAGACCAAATTTTTCTAATACATAACAATCTACACATTGTAAATCTTCTTTAGTTACTTCCTCTCCAACTAATGCTTTTATTTGTTCAAAATTTCTCATAACCGTTCCTTTCTTTTATCTTTTGCTAATAGGCATTTGCGAAATTCTCATTATTCTAAATTATTTTGTGTAAATTTACATATCATAAACAAGGTGCTTTCAAGACCGTCAGTACTTAGGTGTTGTCTTTTAACGCCTTATGTGTACCACTGCGGTTGAGTACAGTGAAAACGTACCTTGTGTAGATATGTGAACATTGTACTAAAACGAAGTGAATAAATTGAGTTTCACAATCAACTAATAGTGAGCTTTTTTTAGATAAATTGCATTGCAGACAGAAGTTACTTTCCACATCTCCTGTCTGCAATTTGTGTTTATTATGAAATTGAAACTACTTTATAATCCTGTTCCTCCACTGCCTCTTTTAATACACTTTCTTCTATTTCTTTCTCTAAAGTAACTACTGCTGTTCCTTTCTCATGGCTTACCTCTGCGGATGCCACACCTTCCAGACCTTCCAGAGTTTTTTTCACTCTTGCCTCACAGTGTCCACACATCATACCCTCAATTGTCATTGTTTTTTTCATTGTCATTTCCACCTTTCCTGTTTGATTTGTTTTTTTAGAATTTCTTTTTATATTTTTATCTTTTTTTGCATTACGCAAATCAAAAAGATTCAATCTTAATGCATTGGATATCACGCAAAAACTTGATAAACTCATAGCCGCTGCTCCAAACATAGGATTTAATTCCCATCCAAATATAGGGATAAACAAACCTGCTGCCAATGGTATTCCAATAGTGTTATAGAAAAATGCCCAGAATAAATTCTGATGAATATTTCTTAATGTGGCACGACTTAACCGTATTGCTGCAGGCACATCAGAAAGCCTGCTCTTCATCAATACCACATCTGCTGCATCTATAGCAACATCTGCTCCCGCCCCAATGGCAATTCCAATATCCGCTCTGGTTAGTGCAGGAGCATCATTTATGCCATCTCCAACCATAGCAACTTTACCCTTTTCTTTTAATGTGCGGATAACTTCTTCTTTTCCTTCTGGCAAAACTTCTGCAATAACTTCATCTACACCAGCCTGTTTTCCAATTGCTCTTGCTGTTTTCTCATTATCTCCTGTCAGCATAACTACATGGATTCCCATATTCTGTAATTCCTTCACTGCCTGTGGACTGTCTGTTTTTATTACATCAGAAACAGCAATTATTCCTGCAAGTTCATGATTTCGGCTGAAAAATAATGGTGTTTTTCCTTCCTCTGCCAACTTGGCTGCTTTTATTTTTGCTTCTGTAGAAACCTGTGCCTGTTTTTCAATAAAATTTTCATTACCACCACTTAATACATTTCCCTTCCATGTTGCTGTCAATCCATTTCCAGGAAGTGCTTGGAAATCCGCAACTTCTTCTTTTTCTATCCCTAATTCTTCTGCCTTTTGTAAAATTGCTTTTGCAAGAGGATGTTCACTTTTTTGTTCCAGTGCATGGGCAAGCTCCAATAATTCTTTCTCATCTTCACAATTAATTGGAAGAATATCTGTAACCTTTGGCTCTCCCAAGGTAATGGTTCCAGTCTTATCTAATGCCACAATCTGTACTTTTCCAGTCTCTTCTTGGGAAACTGCTGTTTTAAATAAAATACCATGCTTCGCACCCAATCCATTTCCTACCATAATCGCAACTGGTGTCGCAAGTCCCAATGCACAAGGACAGCTAATCACTAATACAGCAATTCCTCTTGCCAGTGCATATCCTATACTCTCTCCCATAATAAGCCAGATTAACATAGTTACAAGAGCAATTCCTATTACAACAGGAACAAATACTCCTGACACTTTATCTGCAATCTTTGCAATAGGTGCTTTGGTTGCAGCCGCATCACTTACTAACTGGATAATCTTTGACAAGGTGGTGTCTTCTCCTACTTTTGTTGCCTGACATTTTAAAAAACCTGATTGGTTTATGGTAGCCGAAAAAACAGAATCTCCCTCTGCCTTATCTACTGGTATGCTTTCCCCAGTTAATGCAGATTCATTTATGGCACTATGCCCTTCTAACACAATTCCATCCACAGGAATATTCTCTCCTGGACGAACCACAAAAATATCTCCTTTTTTCACTTGCTCAACGGAAACTGTTCTTTCTTCATTTTTATCAAGTATGGTAGCACTTTGTGGTGCCAGTTTCATTAAACCTTTCAAGGCATCCGTAGTTTTTCCTTTGGAACGTGCTTCTAACATTTTTCCTATGGTAATCAATGTCAGAATCATTGCGGCAGTTTCAAAATACAATTCATGCATGTATTCCATAGCAGCTTCTGACCCGCCATATATCTGTGCATCTGTCATAGCAAACAAAGCATAAGTACTATAGACAAAAGAAGCTGCAGATCCGATTGCTACCAAAGTATCCATATTCGGTGATCTGTGCCACAAACTTTTAAAACCGCTTATAAAAAACTTCTGGTTAATTATCATTATAATTACAGTCAGTATAAGCTGCAAAAGTCCCATTGCTACATGATTACCATCAAAGAAAGCTGGAAGAGGCCACCCCCACATCATGTGTCCCATAGATACATACATCAAAAGAACCATAAAAACAATGGAGGCTGCCAATCGTTTTTTTAAAGCTGGTGTTTCTTTATCTTCCAGTGCATCTGCCCCAGATTTATCTTCCTTTGTATGCTTTCTTCCCTTTTCCTTTAATGAAGCTCCATACCCTGCCTCTACTACAGCAGCAACAACATCTTCGGCAGCCGCTGTTCCTTCTACCCCCATAGTATTAGTTAAAAGACTGACAGAACATGCGGTAACACCTTCTACCTTTGAAACTGCTTTCTCTACTCTGGCACTACAAGCTGCACAACTCATGCCTGTTACCTCATATTGTTTCATAAACAACATCTCCTTTTATGGAAAATCAAAACTGCTACACTTGTCTTATCATTTCATTAGTTTTTGTAATAGTATAACCAATTCATCTACAATTTCATCATCACCATTTCGGATTTCTTCTACAACACAAGTCCGCACATGATTCGCCAACAACTCTTTATTGAAACTGTTTAATGCTGCATGAATAGCAGAGACCTGTATTAAAATATCAGCACAATACACATCCTCTTCTAACATGGACTGTACTCCCCTCACCTGTCCTTCTATTCTTTTCAGGCGGTTCATAAGGCTTTTGAATTCCTTTTCACTTCTCTCTTTCTTCTTGTTGCTGCAACAATTTTGTTTTGTATCTTCTTTTGTTTCATGTCTATGCAATTTATTTATCTCCCCTTTATACTTTTTAAGTCACCAAACTCATACCCCCTATGGGTATCTATGTAATTGTATTTTATACCCCCTATGGGTATTTGTCAAGTGAATTTTCCTTAATTGCTGCTTTTTTCAATAGCTACTCTATTTCCTTTTTTTCCTTTTATATATTTTTCTCTATATATAGTATTGTAGATATCCCCACAATACTTATTTTTTTAGTTTCTAGTTAATATAATTACAATATCAAACTTTTATTCTTCTAAAATTATTTCAAATATTATAATGTACACCTAATAATATTATATAATTTACAGATAATTAACAAATAAGGGAAGATAGCAAAAATACTATCTTCCCTCATTTCATTACATTCTGTTCCTATTTATGTTCTTTATAATGGTGCTTTTGCTTCAAAATGAATAGTTATAAGCGGCTCTACAGTCATGCTATTTTTATAATCAGAATATAATTCCCATAAATCATCTAATACGCTCTGATTCACACAATCCAACCATTCATTTTCACTTCCTGAATAATATATATCCTTAAGATTATTGCATCCTATAAATATCCATTTATTAGCTTCCCCCCAAAAATACATATTTTCAGGAGCATAAACCCATTTTAAACTAGAACAATTCATAAAAGCCAACGGATATATACAAATTCTTTTTTTGAAATCATCAGAAGTTTTTCCTGCATCATCTGGAAATTTTACATATTCCAAACTGGAACAATTTTTGAAAGAAAATTGTGCTAACTCGTCTAGTTTCTCAGGAAATGTTATGTTTTTTAATTTATTACATCCATAAAATGCATATTTTTCAATTCTTTTTACTGTTTTAGGAAGTACTACTGTTTTTTTATTTTTTGTACAAAAGAGAACTTTTGTAACTTTCTTATTATATAAAAGCCCCTTGTATGAACTATATTTCTTATTACCTGTTTTCACTTGAATTTCCTTCACCTTTCCAAACATCTCATCAAGCTCATCAACATCATCACTTCCTGATCCTATGCTGGTAAGTGCAGCTGGCAATAGTATATTTGTTTTGCCTTCTGGACAAGCATATAGTTTCGTCTTCCTTTTATTATACAATGCATTGTCATAATCACTAAAATACTTATTTCCTTTTTCTACTTTTATTTTCTTTACATTTCCATCACACAAGAGAGATAGATTTTTTACTTTTCTCACCGATTTTAACAAAGTGACTGTTTCTTTATTTGTAACAGATGCAAAAAAACTGTTTTGTTTTTGTTATATAAATTTCCACTACATGCACTATATTTTTTATTGTTTTTATTTATCTTAAAAGTTTTTATATTATCACACCCGATAAAAGCATAATGATTAAGCTCAGTAAGTGAAGCAGGAATTACAATCTCCTTTATTTTTTTACAGTCACCAAATGCATACTCTTCAATGGTCTTTAGTGCATTAGAAAATTTTACTTCTTTTAGTATACTACAACCTTTAAATGCAGAATAACCAATCGTCTTTAATGTTTTAGGAAATTTCACTTTTTTCAGTGCACTGCAATTCTCAAATGCAAATTTGTCAATTGTTTTTAGTGTACTAGAAAAACCTACTTCTGTTAACTGCTTATTCCCCACTGCCGCACAATAACCGACTTTTGTTACTGTTTTAGGTAATTCCAATTTTGATTTTCTAGATGGAACTGCTACCAGTGTAGTGCATTTCTTATTATAAACGGCTCCATCTACTGTAGTAAAAAAAGAATTCTTATTATCTATAGTAAATTTTTCCACACCTGCCCCCTTAAAAGAAGAACCATACACTGTATGTAATGCCTTTGGCAATTGTACATTTTTTTAATGCTCACATCCCTGAAATGCTTGAATAGAAATTGTTTCTACTGTCTCTGGTATCTCTACTTTTTTCAAATTAGTACACCCTTCAAACGCACGATAATCTATTATTTTCAATGATTTAGGCAATTGTATTTCTTCCAACTCTGTATGATCCAAAAATGTAGCCGTCGCAATCCCTTCTATTTTTTGACCTTGATATTCATCAGGAATAATAACTTTACTACTATTTCCTAAATAACTCTCTATCCACCAAACTTTTTCCTTTTCATCCTCATCATATTTTTTAGTTACAATGAAATCTTCTATCCGCACCTTCATATCATCACTCTCTAATGTATTCTTTACCGATGGCTCAGTTAATGTCTGCTCTTTTTCTCATATGACCATTCTCCTTTTTTCATTATTATAACAGCTCTTTGAAACACAGTATTCCTTCAGATAACTTTTTCTCTATATCTTTGAAAATGTATTTCCAAATTTCTATCTATTATAAATACTTTTACGCCCGAAAAAAAGCTACACATTTTGAAAATTTTTTTGTAATTGTTTCCAGTATTAGTTTAATTTACAAATATACAGCAAACAAGAGAAGATAGGAAAAATACTATCTTCTCTTGTTACCTCTAAAGTTGCACTGATTCTTTTGGTTCAAAATTTGTTTCCATAGTCCATGTTACCGCTGTTCCATTTTTCAAACGGAAAATCTGTAGTAATCCGTCAATTCCCTGTTCCTTCCATGCCTGTAGAAACTTTCTGGTTGGATGTGCAAAAATCTCTTCTTTTAGTCTTTCATCTTTTACTTGCTCCAATGTTCCTGTTACCCTTACCTGTATACCCTGCCCTTGAAAACAAAGCTCTGCCTTTGGATTAGCTAGAATCTGGGCATATACTTCCTTTGTTGAAGCAGTATGAAAGATAATCCCTTCTTCATCTGCACGAAATAAAAGCATACCTCTTACTCTTGGCTGGTCTCCGTCCATAGTTGCTAAGTGAAATACTGGATTTTCATTCATAATCTGAAATAAGTCTTCTTTTGTCATATTAACGTCTCCCTTCTGCTATTCTTTTACTTGGTAATTATAATACTATTCTACTTAATTTTTTTGTGCAGACTTATATGTCACATACAAAATGCTCTAAAAACTATGCCTTGCACTAATTATCTAATTTTTTTACCAATATATATATTTTAAAAGAGAACCCTATTTTTCTCTTTCATAATACCTGCAAAAATTATCAAAATATAGGACAACTACTTTGCTGTTTAATTTGACATTTCCTCAAATTAAAGTTAAAATAAAAAAACTTTAGTGGTGGATATAGACAACCATAATAACAAGGAGGATAAAAGAATGGATTTATCAATTTTTGAAAACTTCAGTAATAAATGCTCTAAAAACTTACCAAATGCAATTGATGAAATTTTGAAAGCTAATAAAGAAAAAAAGGTCTGTGCCATTGGATTTATAACAGTAGATGATTTTTATGGTTTTTATTTATCCTATGATTACATGAAAAACAATTTAGATGAGTTTTATGATTGGGAAGATGGTCTTGAGCCAGCCTTTCTTTACCAGCCTCTTGTTGATGTTGTTGAATCTTGTGAAATTGACTTTTGTACTAAATCAGATGAAAAATGGGATTTTGCAGAAACTTTACTCACTGTTCTTGAAAAAAACATTAAGCAAATCCCCAATGAAATATTTGTTAAAAATAATTATAGGAGAGAGGATATCCTATTTTTTGCAACAATGGCTGATGGCGACTATATTGAGGAAATGCTTAATACATCTATAAAAATGTTTAACACTTTGGAAACTATTGAAGCATACGGACATACACAATAATTGGAGATTACCTTATATAATAAACTATTTATAACAGAACTATCATATTAGTATTTCTTTTTAATAGTTCCTTCTTTATTATACTATTTCATATCTGCCTAAACGGTTATGCCTTTCTTCTTTGACAAATCTTATAATATGTAATATGATTGTACCAATACATTTTAGCTTTTCTGTCGTTCCACCATCTAAAATAAATCTTCTGGCGGAATTTCAGAACGTTAGGAGATGAGGATACGATGTTACTTAAATTTATAATTTGTTTTGTTGCAGGTATTGGTGCGGGACTTGGAACTGGCTTTGCAGGAATGAGTGCTGCTGCTGTAATCAGTCCTATGCTGATTACATTTCTTGATATGCCTGCCTATGATGCTGTTGGTATTGCATTAGCAAGTGATGTTCTGGCTAGTGCAGTAAGTGCATATACCTATGGAAAAAATAAAAATCTGGATATAAAAAATGGTCTTGTAATGATGTTTACTGTTTTATTATTTACAGTGGTTGGAAGTTTTCTTGCAAGTCTGGTTCCTAATACTACAATGGGAAGCTTTTCTGTATTTATGACCTTTCTTCTTGGTGTAAAATTTATCATTAAACCTGTTATGACAACGAAAAAGGCTATGGAAACAGTTGACTTCAAAAAACGCCTGATACAATCCATTGGTTGTGGTATGATAATTGGTCTAATCTGTGGATTTATTGGAGCAGGCGGTGGTATGATGATGTTGCTTATTCTCACCAGTGTACTTGGCTATGAATTGAAAACTGCTGTTGGCACAAGTGTTTTTATTATGACTTTTACTGCTCTTACCGGTTCTGCCAGCCACTTTGTAATAAAAGGTATTCCTGACTTTTGGTGTCTTCTTTTTTGTATTTTCTCCACACTGTTATGGGCAAGAATTGCAGCAAAATTTGCAAATAAAGCAACACCAAAAACTTTGAACCGAATTACTGGAATTGTTCTTGCTGTGCTAGGTATTACTATATTAGTCGTAAACAAAATAAAATAATAAGGTGTAACCGACATTCTTGTCTTGTTACACCTTATTATTTTATTTATGGATTCCCAGAATTTTTTCTATAATCTTTCTATCCTTTTCCTTTAATTTATGATATGCAACTCCATTATATTCATAAAACATTCCTGATATTCCTGCGTATTTTAATGAGTCAATGCTGTTTCCTTCTGCTGTTTCCAAAGATAAATATCTGCCCATTCTAACATATTCCTGCATGGCGGTTTCCGAATCGTCACCTAATCCTATTCTATTCCAATTGTCACTTCCATAACATGTCAACCCAGTTAATATTTTGTAGATCTTTTCAATATCTTTCTTATCTGTAATCACAGTGGTTCCTATTTCATCTTGAATCCTCTTTCCTTCGTCGGTATTATCCATATTAGCTGGATTTGAAATAATTTTTTCAATATCATCTGATGAATATATATTATATATTTTCTGTAATACATCATTGTATGGATATTCCTTGCTTTGGAAATATGCAAATGACCATAGAGAATACTCATCCTTTTTATTTATATGAATTAAATACTGCAAATCCTCATGTCCAGATACTCTAAACCACTTATCTGTACCCTCTGCTGGATCACCTATACTTGATTTTAGAATTTTCTCATCATTAGATACAACTTTTGTGTATAATGCATGATATTTGCCTATCTGAATATCTGAAATCTCTAATGTTTCTTTTTGTATAAGCCCATCTGGTGCCAGTAATGATTCTGTATTAACATATTTCTTTTCTTGTTTATCTTTCTCAACAATCGTTTTCTTTGGTTCTATACTTTTATCTGCAACATTTTGCTGGGTGCTGGAATACATTTCTTTATCATTAAAAAAGTGTATTCCCGTTCCCAAAATTATTACAAAACAAGCTGCCATGCTTCCCCACTTTACAATTTTTTTCCAACTCATATTAAAACCTCCTTCTTCACTTCTTCTTAGTAACTGATCATCCAAGTCTGCAAAACCTTCAAATAAATCTTCTTTTTTCATGATATATACCCCTCCTTTTTCAAATAGGTTTTTAACTTCTGACGGCAACGATTTAAAATAACACTAACATTGTTTTCAGAAATATGATAACGTTTTGAAATATCCTGTATAGACTCTGCAAAAAAATATCTTCTTATAAACACATTACAGTCCCGTTTAGAAAGGGAATATGCAAATTGGTTTATACTATTATGTAATTCTTTTGCAATATACTCTTCTTCTACCTCTGACTGTCCTGCTATGCATTCCTCTAATTCGTCTAAGATTAATGCAATTTCTCCGCACCCTCTTTTTTTTGTATGTTTCGCTTTATATCTGTTAAAAGATAAATTACGAACAATCTTTGCCAGATACAAATTAAGATACACTGGCTTGGCTGGTGGTATGGATTTCCATGTTTCTAACCATGTGTCATTCAAACATTCTTCTGCATCTTCCTGGTTTTTTAAAATGTTGTTTGCAATCTTATAACAATATGCTCCATACTTTTTTGAAACTATATCAATAACCTCCTCCTTTCGCTGAAAAAACATTTGAATAATTTTTTCGTCTGTCATTCCAAATCCCCCTAACTTGCAAGTTCGTTTATCTTTCACTATATATGACAACATTTTTTTGAATATCTTACAACTTTTTATATTAATTGAGTTTAATCTTACTCTTACCATGAACAGTACCACTTATGATTAAAAACTAACCGACTATCGCAAACTTATTGAAAGTAATTTCTAATTTTCCTATAATGGTGTCACAAGGAGGTAATTATAAAATATGAACTGAGATGTAACTGTTCATGGTTCTAAACAGTTACACTGAAATAAAAATACAAGGAGTTGATGGCTAAATGCAAATTGAAATAAAAATTGACAGTTCATATACTGAGCCTAAAATAATTGTTGTGACTGCTTCTATGACAGAAGATGTCAATATGATTATAAAAAAGTTATCTATGGATTCCCCTCAAATTATTTCGGGAATGAAAGATGACAAACTGGAAGTGTTAGAACAAACAGATTTGATTCGCATGTATGCTAACTCAGGGAAAATTTATGCTGTAACAGATAAGGGCGAATATGTGGTTCGTCTTAGACTTTATGAGTTAGAAGAACGACTTGATAAAAATCAATTTGTCCGTATTTCAAATTCTGAGATTATCAACTTAAGAAAGGTTGAAAACTTCGATTTAAGTTTTACAGGAACCATTTGTGTTAAATTGTCAAATGGCTTTACAACATACGTCTCAAGACGATATGTTTCTAAAATTAAACAAATATTAGGAGTATGAGGTGAAAAAAATGAAAAAGAAAATTATTTTGCGTGGAACTATTGGTATTCCTACAGGAATAACAATAGGATATTTAATAACCATTTTTAGCTCCCTTGTTTTGGGAAAGGGGTATTATTCGCCTTGCGTGCCTGAACTTGTATCTAAAATGGGCAATGAAATTAATGCCGTTATTCTACAAACAATTCTTTGTGCATTAATTGGAGTAGTTTTTGGATCAGGCTCTGTTGTATGGGAAATGGAACATTGGAGCATTGCAAAGCAGACTGGTATCTACTTTTTAATTTCCTCTTTCGTAATGATGCCAACTGCCTGGTTTTTGCGTTGGATGGAACATACGGTAACCAGTTTTCTTAGTTATCTAGGAATATATGTTATGATATTTATCTTGATATGGTTGACACAATATCTTTCTAACATGCATGATGTAAAAAAAATAAATGAAAAGTTAAAATAACTCCCCCAAATTAGTTATACCATAAAATGAAAAAACCGACCATCAAAGTTAGATCGAAAACCTAACAATTGAAGGTCGGTTTTTTGTGCTGTTTAATAACTTTGCAATAATTTTTCTAAATCTGAAATATCTTCCATTATATGTTTCCCAATGTCTGTATCCTTTACCATAACACGACTCTTTGTTGTTTCTACCACCAAAGATTCTGATTCAATATCTTTATTTTCCTGAAGTGCTTGATAAACACTTTCAAATGGCTGGTGTTCTATAATACGGAGTCCATGTGAATTATATATCAAAGTATATCCGGCAATACCCGTTGTTTTATGGTAGTCTCTGCAAAATCCACCATCTATAACAAAAAGTTTTCCATTTGCACGAATTGGCTTCTCTCCTCTTCCCGTTTGGACAGGGGTATGTCCATTGATAATATGGGATGCATCTGAATATAAACCAAATTCTCTTAGAACCATACTGCATTTTCTCTCATCTTCGTGATACTTATAATATGGATCACTTTCTTCTGCCCATGCACTTTTATCTTTCACAAATGCCCGTTCAAAAGTTTTGATATTTCTTCCGCAAAGAGGTGATTTTCTTCCACCCCAGAGATACCACATAAAATCTAAATCATTTTTGTCGCCTTTATCAAAATATGCCCGCCTTGCCACTTGCTCTGCATAATCAAAATAAGCCTTTCCCTGATAAGTCTTTCCTTCAAAGGTCACTCCCTCAAAGTTTCCCGATTCATCCATTGGAACACATCCATGAAACAAAAGATTTTCATTAAAAATCCGATACATACTTCCTTTTTGATAAAGAAATTCTATATGCTTTTGCAGTCTTGTGCTATTTAAAAAAGAGGCTTTTAATTCTTCTACAACAGCAAGTTCTTCCTCCGTTAATTTATATGGACATTCCTTATCCACTGTTGGAAAATCAAGTTCTTTTAACTGGTATTCCTGTTCCCCAATCTTTACTATTCCTTTTTCTAAATCTATTTTATCCAGAAGTAATCTGTCTGACATTTCATACTCTGGATGTGCTTTTATAATATCTCCTTCCAGTTTAAACAATATTACAGAAATAGCCTTTATTGCTCCTTCCACAGGATCTTCATTCTGATATGTCTGTCCTGCAAAAAGTGTTAATGACCGAAGGCTGATTCCATATCCACTTTCCAATATTTCCATATTATGATGCCGTAAATTGTTACGTATCACATTGGCAATACATGCCTCACTTCCTGCTGCTGCTCCCATCCACAAAATATCATGGTTTCCCCATTCAATATCCAAAGAATGATGATGAGATAACAAATCTAATATTTTATCTGCACAAGAACCACGATCAAAAATATCCCCCACAATATGCAGATGATCCACAGCAAGCTGTTTCATTAACGCAGAGAGTGCAATAATAAATTCATCTGCATTATTGATGTCTAATATAGTATCAATAATTTTACGATGATATAATTCCTGATTATCGTCTTCATCTTTTTGCACATGAAGCAATTCATCAATAATATAGGCAAACTCCTCTGGCATTGCCTTACGGACCTTAGAACGGGTATATTTAGAAGAAAGCAGCTTTGCAATTTCAATCATCTGATTTAAGGTCATCCGATACCATTCCCGTGAGAGTTTTCTTTCCTTTTGCAGCATTTCCAATTTTTCCTTTGGATAATAGATTAATGTGCAAATTTCCTGTCTCTCCATATCAGTCAATACATCACCAAACAGACGGTTCACCTTTTCCCGGATTACCCCAGAACAGTTATTTAATATATGGTAAAATGCCTCATATTCTCCATGCAGATCACTCATAAAGTGTTCTGTCCCTTTTGGAAGATTCAATATTGCATTTAGATTAATCATTTCTCTACATACAGATTGTTTTGTAGGATATTTCTCTGACAACAATTTTAAATATTTTTTTTCCTGTTCATGCATCTATTCTACTTCCTTCCGTTTTTTTCCAATCATGCCATAAATATGCACCTGTGTCAACACTTTGTACAAAAAAATTTCCCTTTATTGCATTTTACTATTAATTATTGTAAGAATTACTTTACTGTAATTCTTTTAGTTTCATTTTTAAGTTGCTGATAAACAACTGCATTTCATGCAAACCCTAAAAAGCTAGTTTCTCCGAACTATCGCAGTTCATAAAGAAATATAGCCATCAGGCTAGTTAAACTGTATATAAGGCAACATTATCATTTACTACAAAATCTGTTTCGAGATATTTTTTGTACTAACTGCAATTACTAAGGATACAACACCAGAAAATAGAATTACTACATATTCAAACCCTTTACAAATTTCAAACAAAACACCATATAATGCATTACCTAAGGGCTGTGCACACATAGAAATAGTAAGGATAACTGCGATTACCTTTCCAATTAAATTTTGTGGTGTTTCTGCTTGGACAAAAGACATCATCTGCACCATAAAAATTGTAGAAAATATCATAATAACAAAACAACATACTGTCATGACAATATAGTTTATCATTCCTGAAGAAACTAATATAGGTGCTATTCCCATAGGAAATACACACAAAGCACAAATGATGATTAAACTTCCTGATTTCTTAATACGCAGCTTGTTTGCAAAGATTCCAGCACAAATACCACCAGCCAGCCCTCCTGCTGCTAAAGCACCTTCTGCAAATCCATAAAATTTATTTGCTTGTACACCGCCTAAATCTAGTACCTCAGTTATCATATATGGCAGCCCCACAATAATCATTGCAGATAAAAATAAATTAATTCCACAGATTACAAGAAGTTCTTTTCCGATAACTGGCTTATCTTTTCGTATAAAATGTATGCTCTCTGTAAAATCTGTTTTAACCATTTGCCATATCCCACCATCAGAAACTTGTCTTTGAAATGGTATATGAATAAAAATCTCCATTACTGCTGATGTTAGGAAACATATTGTGCAAACCCACAATATAGGCTTTAATCCATACATACTATATAAAACTCCTCCAAGGACAGGTCCCATTAAAGAAGCAAAAGAACTTATGGTATTTATGATAGAATTAGCTGCCATAAACTTATCCTGACTTACCAATGCCGGGATACTTGCCTGCACTGAAGGCTGATAAGCCCCTGCTATTCCATACAAGAGCATCATTGTAATTGTCAGTAAAACAACAATATTTATTCCATTCATAAGTAATGTGAAAGCTGCAATAATTGCCGCAGTCAGAAAATCTAATACAACCATAATATTCCGCTTATTTACTCTATCTGCAACAATACCACCAATAGGGGATAACAAAATTGCTGGAATAAATGCACAAGCTGTAACTATTCCATAAAGTGCCGAGGAACCTGTAAGATTTAACAAGTATAACGGCAGAGCAAACCGAATTGTGGCATTGCCAAATAGTGATATAATCTGACCAATCACAACTAAAGTAAAATCTTTTGAACATAATTTTTGATTCATTTCAAAACCTCCATATATCATACCGCATGACGGTATGAATTATAGTAAACTTAAATGCCTGCTAACGCAGGCAACTTTTTATTTTCTTTCCTGATAAATTACTGCTAGTTCTTGCAGCCTGTCTAGTAATTCTTCATCCACAATATCCAATCCAAACCCTTGCATCATCTGTCGAAATACCATAAACTTATGATAAGCCTCCTCTGCTGAATTGTCAAATATCATAGGATTCATCCAGATATTTGCAACAAGTATAATTAGTTCAGCCAATTCTGCTGGATAATCTGTCTGGATAGAGCCATCTAAAATTCCCTGTTCAACAATGGGTTGAATATATTCAGGTGCAGCTTGATCTATCGTTTCACGAAAAATACTAAATATCAATCTTGGATTATTTTTCAAACTGGGGGCTACAGTAAATATATCATCTTGAACAGGCCGTTTAATTGATTCTTTAAAAATAGTTTTCAACTTCTCTTTCCCATTTAAGTCCGAACGGTCACGAATAACTGCAAGCATTTTATTTGATTCTTCTGTCATCCTGTCTGTTACTGCAACTAAAATGTCTTCCTTCGACTTAAAATGATGATAGATAGCCCCTTTACTAAGTCCGCCTAAATTATCAATAATATCCTGAATAGAAGTATGCTCATAACCTTTTTCCATAAATAAACGAAAAGAAACATCCAATATTAAATTCACAGTTTCTTCTGGATGCTTGTTTCTTGCCATTGTTCTCTCACCTCCTAACATACCGATAGTATGTTTTGATAATATCATACCATTGGTATGTTTGTCAATTGTTTATTGTAAAGTGCGTAAACAAATATTTCTTTTCTTTGTAATACTACTCCTATTCTTGCTATTAATTCCAACATTTCAAATGGTTTTACAACTTCCCTACCTATATAACATTGTGTAATACATGTCCTACCAATTTTAAGTTTCTTATTACTTTTTTATTCTATTCTACCTTTGGGCGGCACCAAAATTTTACAGTTCATTTTTAACTATAGGCGGCTTTTTCTTTTGTATTTCAACATACATTGATTTACCGTATAAACTTGACACAATCTTTTTATAATGATAGAATTTTGATATATTTTATGATAGGAGAAAATTTAATGCAGAATAAACTAAAAGAAATAAAACCCATCACTTATCTGATAATAGCCGTTTTTCTTTTTGGAAGTTTAATACGTTTATTAGGATTATCCAACTATCCAGCTGGGTTGAATCAAGATGAGGCATTTTCTGGTTATGAAGCATATTGCCTGGCAACCACAGGTGCTGATTCATTTGAGTATAAAAATCCAGTTTATCTGACCGTTTGGGGAAGTGGTCAAAGTGCACTTAACAGTTATCTGATTGCACCCCTTATAAAAATTTTTGGAATGAAAACATTTTGCATCCGCCTGCCTCAGGCAATAGTTGGATGCATGTCTCTGTTGGCAATCTATCTGCTGTTTAAGAAATTACTGGATGAAAAAGCAGGTCTGATTGCGATGTTTATTTTAGCAGTTATGCCATGGCATATTATGGAGTCAAGGTGGGGATTGGATTGTAATCTTGCTCCAGAATTTCTACTCTTTGGATTGTGCTTTTTTGTATATGGAATGGAGAAACCCAAATATTACATTGGTTCTGCCATTATGTATGGACTCAGTCTATATAGTTATGCAACCATTTGGCCAATTGTTCCTGTAATTCTCCTGATTCAGATTATTTACGCAGCATACTATAAAAAAATCCAACTAGATAAATATTTTATTGTATCTGCAGGAATTGTTACTCTTTTCGCTTTGCCTCTTCTACTGTTTCTGTTAGTTAATAAAGATATAATTAATGAGATAAAAACACCTGTTATTTCCATTCCAAAACTTTTGTATATGCGGGAAAGTGAAATTTCATTTGATAATTTTTTTCACAAGCTGCAAAACCTTGCCTCCATTATCTGGAATCAAAGCGATGGTTTGCCCTGGAATGCTACAGAGCCATTTGGTCTTTTTTATAACTTCAGTTTATTGTTTGCAGGAATAGGACTTATTTACATGATTTACATAATCATAAAGAATTTTAGAAAGAAAGAATGCAATGGTACTATTTTCTTGCTTTTAAATCTGCTTGTTGCTATATTTTTAGGTTGTCTGATTGAAGTCAACATTAATCGCATCAACAGCGTCTTTATCCCAATTATTTTCTGTATTATTTGGGGAATTATAGCATGTGGAAAATTAATATGGAAATATTCCATATATTTTTTAGTTTTATTATATTTTATTTCATTTTTAAAATTTGGGCATTATTATGTGACTGATTATAATAAGGAAATTGGATTCTACTTTCAAGCAGGAATCCAAGATGCAATTAAGTTTGCAACTCTGCAAGAAGGGGATATTTATATAAATAATGTTTCCTATACAAAAGTTTTGTATTGCTCCCAAACAGATCCTAAGCTATACCGCCAGACTGTCCAGTATACCAATTACCCATCTGCCTTTTTAGATGTAAGCAGTTTTGACCGGTTTCATTTTGGATATGATATTAACCAGATAACTCTGGATGCAACCTATATTATTGACATATCGGAAAAAGATGCATATCAGGGACTTGGATTTCGTATACAAGAATTCCAAAATTTTGCTGTTGCTTATTAAGTAACAGCAAATTTTTTATTATCTAAAACTTCATCTTTATTTTTATATATAATTCCTTTTTTCCTACTTTTTTCTCTGTATAATTACATATAGTCATTAAATAGTGACTTGTATAAACATAGATGAAGGTATAATTTATCATGTCATATTGGCGAATAAAAATATATCCTTATTTAAAGGAACATACTCCGTTCCATTACAACAGCAACTCCAAACAAAAAATAAAGGAAATTGATGCCAAAAAAGAACTAGATCGTAATAAGTATGTATATAGTAGTTACCCCTCGTTATATTGATTCATTTCTCCTAGCGTCTTATGCGTCTGGCTCTTTGATGATATGTATGTCTGCCCGTAAACGGGAAAAAGCCTTCTCCCTCTATCCTTAAATTTATACCCTTTCGCATAAACTTTTTCTGTGCTTGTTCTTCAGAATACCACGTCATTGATGTAAGTGAATTCGTCAGACTTGCTACAACTTTTCCTTTCAACATCTCGTTTCCACAAATTGGGCATTTCACTTATCCTTCCCTCCTATTTGACTTATCTCCACAAATCAGAAGTTATAAGTCTGTCAGAAAAATTTCTGAAAATCAATTCGGTCAAACACTGTCGGTTTGAAATAGCCAGAAACCGCTACTACCAATTCCTTTTGGGGATTGATATAAATAACATTTCCGCTATTGCCGATAGCCACATAGCTTCCCTCATTTTCATCAATAATCCACCACAAATAACCATACTTCATATCCCGAAATTTTTCTCCACAACACAGCCTAACCATTGTACTTTCTTCAAGCCATTTTTCAGAAACAATACAATTGTTATTAAAAACACCCTTTTTCAGACAGAGCTATCCTATCTTTGACATTTCTTCAGCAGACAAACAAAGGCCATATCCAGCAGCCCCAACTCCCTTATCGTCTGAAAACCATATATTTTCCTTGGTGCAATCGTCAACGGCTCAAATAGATATTTATTTGAAAAATCTACCGTTGTCATTTTGCTTACTACTGCGATGATACCTGTGAGAATATGAATACCCAAGGTAGAATATTGAAATTCTCCTGTCATGCCACGCCTGCCACCCAAAAAATCCAAAGCGGCAATGCTCCTATCTTCCTGCACGCATATTTTTGACCAAGGCTCTGATTTATACTTATAGGGTGCGGCCATTGTCAGAAGATTTTTCAATGTGACTTTTTGAATTGTCTTTTCTCCTCGTTTGATTTTGCAATCAGAAAAATAATCTAACACATAAAATTGTCTTGCCGTTTTAAATAACTGTCACTTGACAGATATTTGACTGGTTATCTGCAACATAACTGTGAAATTCTGATAAATTTATTATTTTTACTCCTTATCCGATTTTTTTATTATAAATCTACCTCTGCAAATTCCGATTGTATAATCACATAATTTAAGGGTTTCATTAGCTGTTATATTTTATTAATAAATTCTCCGCTAACCCTTATAAACACTAACTTTTCTGTAAGTGAGCTTTCCCTTGTGTTATATCGTTTCACAAGGCTTTGTGAACCCTCATAAGGGCAAAAATAGGGGAAGCCAACTCACGTAACACATTATAACACAATATAAATGGACTGTGTGAACTGATTGAAATGCTTCATATAATTATAGAAAAGGACAGATAAAAAATGAGATTGATATATGCAGAATACAACCCGCTAACCAACAGCATTGATATAACCACATTTGATAATTACATTTTGCGGATGGATTGTAGCAAGGCTGAGGATGAGCTGAAAACTACTCCCTGCTCACAAAATGCTCTTAATGCCTTGGCAATAGATGAACCTTTAGAATATGCAAGGCTTATATTAGATGGAGAAATGCAGACTTGGATAGATTCGATTGATAGTTTGGAAGTACAGTAATTTCTATAGACAGATTGCTCTTGGCAGTCTGTCTATATTGTTTCATTCATCCGAAATTCAAGTAGAATATCCATTGCTTATTTGTTATAATAAGCAATGGAATGAAATTCCTATTTTTATGCCTATGGAGGAGAATGAAGATGAGTAAAGTGAGTAAAGATTTTATAATATGCACTTTTTCTATATTGATGGTTTGTTGGGGAGTGTATATGATTTGTAGTTATAACGGTGTTTCGTTAAATGACAATTATGCATTGTATATACCCTATTTGTTAATAGGCTGGTCACCAACCATTGCATCTTATATTGTGTTGAAGAAAAATAAACAAATTGATAGTTTTAAGGGATGGGTAAAAAATGTTTTTGATTTCAAGCATAATGCTTTATCATATTTGTTAGTAATTGGCTTGAGTGTTTTGTTCATTTTGCCTCAATGTCTTATTGCAGGCTATGATAATGGTACACCATTCTTTGCAATTATTGTGATGATGCCTATGATGTTAATACTCGGAGGACTAGAAGAAGCAGGATGGCGTTATATTTTACAGCCAGATTTGGAAGAAAGACACTCATTTGTTACATCAACGATAATTGTCTCATTGATATGGTGGCTATGGCACTACCCATTGCTTTATATACAGGGTTTATTGCAAGGAAATCATTATTTTGCTTTTGGAATACGAGTATTTGGATTAAGTTTTGCATTAGCATGTATTAGAAAATGCACAAAGAGTGTTTGGCTATGCGTTTTATTACATTGTATTGTTAATTCATTGTTAGGAATTTATAAGATCCACGAGAATATTTTGAGCAATATTGTTACGACAGGAATATTGATTGCAGTTTCTTTTATAATTATAACAATAGATAAAAAAAAGAAGATATTTGGTTAAGAGATAAATTGAAATTTTTTCTTGTATGGTAAGTTCTTTCTGCATACTGTTTGTCAGCTTCTCTTTGATACCTCCGTAATCTTTCTTCTAATGTTTCATTTGGAGCTGTTTTCCTTTATACTCAGGTCCCCAGCTTTCTGTATAAACAGCGTCATCAGAAAAAATATCGGCAATGCCTAAGTCTTTCTTTTGCAGCCACATTTCAAACCTCAGTCTGATTATTTTCTCCCGTTTATCCATAACAATATATTATCTTCAAAAAAAGCAGAAAGTTTTCCGTTATCTTTCAACCAAGACAGATAAGAGCGGACAGTACTTCCCACCAAAACATACTGCTCAAAATTCATTGTTAAGCCATAGTCGGAAAACAGCTTTTGCAGAATATTTTCAAAGCAAATCGGTTCATTGCATATCGATAAAATTTTGTCAGCAATTTCATGCACTTTTGCAATATTTACATCTACCAATTCAGTAATATCATCAGTTGCAGGCGCATGGGCAGGAACAAACATTTTTGCTTTCATGGATTTTACCGTTTCAAAGGTTTTCAGATACTCTGCCACATCGTAGATAAAGCCAATCTGATATTTATCAAGTGTTTCCTTACTTGAAAGACAATCGGCAATAGACACAGTATCATCTGGCGTTCTGAAACCTACCATATCAAAAAAGTGACCTAGCAGCGGTATTATCTCAATTTCTTTCGGGAAACTTTCATCTGAAAAATCTGTAACTTTGCTTGGCCCCGCAAGCAAGAACTTATGCCTTAAATCCTTACAGGGATATCCGCCGTACAGAAATGATGGTTCTAAAACAGGGTACTCTGTAAATGTTTTTTCAATTCCACTTGAAAAAACTTTGCACCCTGTCTGCTGTTGCAAATACTGATTTCCGCCGATATGATCGGCATTGGAATGAGTGTTCAGAATACCTAAGAGATTCCAGCCTTTTTCATCTAAAATCTTACGAACCTTTTTGCCTGCGTTCTTATCATTTCCGCTGTCGATGAGATACACGTTTTTATCATCAGCAAGATATATCCCGATTTTTGCGGGACAGTTGATATAATAGCTTTTTTCTCCTACCTGATTTAATTCATACATAAAAATTCTCCTCAATAAAAAATCGTATTGTAGACACAACAAAGTCCGTCATAATTATTTTGATAGCTGTGAGTGACATTTGCCGAAAAGCGTATTGCCTGCTTTTCCGACAACGTGACTTTCTCTCCGTTTATGACCATGTCAAGCCTTCCGCTTATGACATAAACTGTTTCCTCAACATTATCATTATGCTTATCCGAAGTGTGGATACAACCTGAATCAAACTCAATATAAAAAGCTTCAAAATTCCGTATCGGATCATACGAAAAGAGAGTATACGCTCTCATAGCACCGTTTTCAGCCGATACTTCGTTTTCTTCCAAAAGATCAACTACAGAATACTTCGTTTTTTCCTCCTGCAAGAATGACGACAAAGGCACTTTTAGCCCCGTTGCAATTTTCCAGAGTGTAGTGATAGTCGGTGAGGACTGTCCACGCTCAATCTGTCCGAGCATTGGCTTGCTTACACCTGTCATTTCCGCAGCTTCATCTAAAGATAGCTCACGATTCTGACGAATGTTTTTAAGATGTTTTCCAATATTCAAATCTTTCATTTTCACCCTTCTTTTATAATATAACATATTTTATTATATTATAGCATACATTTTGTAAAAAGTCAAGTACATCGAACATACATACGATTTCAAACCATAGGCTAAATTACCCATCCGCCCTCACTCAATTAAAAAACTTTAATAAATCGATAACTCTCTTCTTATATCGTTGATTTTATGCTTCTCTAGAGTTAATATGTGAGACTACCAAAGGAGGAATACTTTATGAAAGAAATACACATATCAATTTTTAATCCCATTAATCTACGACTTAATGAGCTGTATTGCAAATTAAATCGGTATACTGCCAAAGTTACTGCTGATCCATTCGAGCCGAATATGTACTTTCATGTTGATGGTAAAGACATATTTGGCGAAAAATTAGAACTGCAATGTCTGCTGTATGACTCTGTAACCACCCACACCTTTCCGAATATGTCTATTGAAAACTTATATGTGTGCATTACAATTATCTTATCTCTTCTCCGCTTGAAAGAATTGAACAAAGAGGAAGATATGATATGTTTTGCGCTTGACAAACAGGACAATGGTAATGTAACACTGACAGCCTATTATCCTTATATATAACTTACTTCTGGGAACTGTATTTAGAGTCTTTCCTCTTTACAGTTCCATTTTCATTCCTCGCAGTATTTATCCGTTTCTTTTCTATACATCAATCCTATCAACCACAATAATCCTGTCTACACAACCTACCCCCTAAAGTCATTCTGTCAACTCAGGCTTGCCATTTGATATGTTCCCAAAGCCTTGATTTTGCGGCATGTGACAGGATTATTAACATTGAAAAACCGCCCTGCAAATGCCACAAATCCCTTGAAATCAAAGCCTTTTCACACATCTACTTTTCAACCCTTGACATCAACACGACACACTCCACATGAAAACTCTGTAATACGTGCTTATTTCTTTATACTTTAAAGTATTTTCTTGTATTTTTCAATAGCTTTAAATTGACTATAAAAAGTACTCTCAAGTATTTTTTGTTACATTTCATTAATTGTTATTATTTTTCGTAAAGTTTACAAGGAGGACATTAAGAGGTCAATGTCCTCCTTTTTATTCATACGTTTCAATCACTCCATCGTACACTTCTCTTAGCATTAGTGGAATCCCCCTTTTCGGACAAAGAATTTTTGATATTCCGTGATTTTCAAACATTTTATCTTTGTATTCTGCTTTTGACATATCAAATCCTTTTCCAAGCTTTATAACAAAATTTGTAGAGTTTAGACCCACACCAGCAAACATTCGTTCCATGTTGTTTACATTTGATGTATCAAGTTTTGTTAAATCTAATATAATATCATTACTATTTTCTCCAACACCAGCAAACATATTATTCATATTTGTTACATTAATCGTTGTAAAAGATTGATTAGTTACTACCGTATTTATGATTTCTATGTTGCATTCATAGAACATATATGACATATCTACTGCATTTAAAGTATAAAAGTCTCCGATATGTACTATTGCATTGTTTGCTTTCTTAGCTGTTCCACTAAACATACTATTTAGCATACTTGCATTTTCCATATTAAAATTTGAAATGTTTAGTTCAAATTTTTCTGAATTAGCACCAGTTCCAGAAAACATACAAGTCATAACTGACACATTAGAAGTATTAAAATGAGATAAATCAAGTGCAAGTTCCTCTACATCATGACCAAAATTGCTGAACATGTATGACATATTATATACCTTTCTTGTATCAAAATAATTTCCCCAATTTATGGATACACTTTGAGTATCCGGCATAAAGCATACTTGTCTAAACATGCTTTGCATATTAGATATGTTACTTGTATCAAGCATAGATAAATCTAATGTGTCAATCCTTATAAAATCCGAAAAAAGATTTTCAGAATCGCCACTGTGTGGACTTAAAATATCTGCTTCTGAACATATTACGATAGTATCATTGTCTCTGTATGCATATACTTTTGTTCCTTCACCCTCTGTGACATCTGCATAGTCTTCTTCATTCTCTATCAGTTCCTCTTTAAATGTCTCTTTTTTACAAATAATTTTTGTATAGTTGTCTCTTTTATCTTCTTCCCATCCTCCTTTTAACTTAAAAAGGAAACTACTTAATAGTGAATTATTTAATAATGCAATTGATTTTTTACCTACGAACACGCTTCCATCATTTTTAATATTATAAGTTTCTCCGTCCCAGGCTGACACAATTTCCATTTCGAGATTATCTCGATAAGTGATTTGACTGGCCAGAAATTTTCTTGTATATTGTAGCTTATCTTCTACTGCAACAAAATCCCCTGGTTCTATTCTAAAATCTGGTAAAATTGTTGTGACTTCTCCCGGTTTAAAATTAAAATTCCGCATTCTATCAAGTAAATTATGTAGTATTGTCTGGCATTCCTGATTATCTTTTCCTTTTAAAATAGGATTGTCTTCGCTTAAAGGTATCGGAGATTCTGTTTCTTCATCTTCCCCGTCGCCATCAATGTCCGCTGGTATGTACTCCTGTAACCACGAAAAACTTCCTACACCTACATCATCACCATAACTTAATCTTGCACCATTCATAATTGCACTGTAACCGTTTCGTTTATATTCCATTACCCTGTCAATAGGTATCATTACATCCTGCCCATTGTTTTTATTAAACATTTTATAAGTAAATGCTCCTCTGTTATTGAAATAGCCAAAAGCTCCAATCAATTCTAACATGTAGCTTAGAATGGTTCTTGCTGTCATATTTTTTACACCAGACAGGTTTGTGATTGTTGGATATGCTATTTCTGCATTTACTTCACTCATAGACATCTTGCATGCACTTGTTACAATTCCCGAAATAACATTTTTCATGGATTGAGGTAGTTTGATTGTTTCTGTAACATATTTTTTTATCTTTTTGTCTAAAAATTTAGCATTATCCAAACAGATAAACTTTATCATTTCATCTTCTTTTTCATAAGAATCTACATGAAATACTCCTAACTGCAATTCATCCAGACATACATCATCATAATAAAATTTAAATCTCGGTACTATCATTGCCTGAGCAAAATCATAATCATAATAACTAATATCTCCATCATCACTGTATTTTTCTTCAAAGATACTAAAGTTGAATCCTGCTGCTGCAATAGTTCCTACCGAAAATGCATTTTCTTCTGTACAGTTTGTGACGTACTCTAGTGAATCCACTTCATCATAAGTAAATTCTAAATGCTCATACTTTTGTGATTCGCAAAGTTCATTGTCTATTACCTCATAAATCAAATTGTCAAGATGAATCGTGTAAAGATTTGCTTTTAAATACTGCATAAGTTCCTTTGTATGCTTGAAAACATATAAACTTAGACAAATCTCTATATCTTCTATTTCGATTCCTAATTCATTCATCTTTGTATAAAGTACCATATCTCTCATACTGTCACCTCCTACTGTTCTATAAAACTAAATGACACATTCCAGATATATTTCCCATCTAGCTTAATATTAGAATCTGCCACTGCATCATCCGTATAAAAACGCTTTGTAATATCTTTTCCCTCAAAAGGATCAGGAAACCTCAAATAAATATATGTAAATGGCTTTATAGCTTTTAGCAATTTGCTAGCAGCTCCATCATCAAGCATACTCCAACTGCATTCCAATTTTCGCTTTGATGCTATGATCTTCTTATTCATTTTTCCAGATTTAGCACGGCCAGACTTTTCCGAACTAATTTCGTTATAGCTCCACTGGATAGATGAAGGAAATATAATATTAGACAGGCTGTTTTGTGCCTTACCAGCTTGAAATACTCTGTTCATTGTCTCACTCCTCTTATATATCATACACTACTTTTCCCATACGTTTCTTTTCTGCTGCTGCCACGTTCAACACTGCTCTTGCAATCTTTTTGTCGCCCAGGTTAACAACAAGCTCTATATCTCCACCCTTTTGCTTTGACATAGCGTTTTCTACTGCTCTTACTATCATAGCTGTGTTCTGTAAAATGGCATTATTGAGCAACTGTTCTAGTTTATCTTCTGGTGCTACTACTTCGCCTTGGTGGCGATTGTCTCCTATCATAGCTAGCTGCGGAGTATTTGGTTTTACGTAGCCTCCAGTTGCAAGAGGTGGGATTTTAATTTTGCTTGTATCAATGGTTGGTATACCTCCTCCTCCAGGCATCCAATCGGGCAGTTTAGAAGCAAGTTTATTTACTTTTTTTATTACCCCATTCATACCATCGAAAATGCCTTTCAACATTGTATTAATCAGCCCAATAACTAAATTAAGCGGTGCTTTCGCTACCGCAACCAATCCGTCAAATATTCCACCAAATATCTTCTTGACGCCTTCCCAAGCTTTCTTCCAGTCACCAGTAAATACTCCTGTTATAAAATCAATGATTCCGCTAAATATCTTCTTTATTGCGTTCCAGATGTTTTGTACATTTTTCTTAAAGGCATTTATGATTTCTCCGAATGCTCCAAAACTTTTTGAGAAGTCTTTCTGGAAAACATCTTTAAGAAATGTATTAAACTTATTGAACACTTCTTTAATTTTGTTTATACAATTTTTTATTCTTTCTTTTGCTCTTTCTACATAACGAGCTACATTGCTATAAATCTTATTCCAGATTTCTTTTGCTTTTTCTTTAACCTTATCCCAATTTTTATATAGTAACACTCCTATTGCGATAAGGCTTCCGATTGCAATTACTGCGATTCCTATTGGAGAGGTTAAAAATGCTACTGCTCCTGCTAGTCCATTTGTTACAACAGTAGCAATTGCACCTATGGCATTCCATATTTTAATTGCAGTATTTACTAATCCCCAAGCAGTTGCAAAAGATCCAATTACGGTCGCAATATTTTCTATTGTTTCTGGATTTTTTTCACACCACTTTTGAAATTTTGACAATGCTTCATTGATTTTATCCCAAACGCTTAAGAATAAACCTCCTGTCCATTCTGCTAAGGGTTTCAGCAACTTATCAAAAAACCACTTTGCGGAAGGTTTTAGAATATCTATTACAGTATTTAATGTTTTAATTGCAATCGTCAGTGTATCTAAAAATCTTGGTACAACTTCATTTGCCACCCATGTCCCTAGAGGCACTAAGACCTTTTCATAAAACCACAGTAATCCTTCTCCAATGTTTATAGCAAAAGGTGCCAGAGCCTTATACAGTTTGTCTAATGATTTTTGTATCTTTTTCCAGTCAATATTATTTAAAAGAGTATTCGTTGCATTGATAAATCTAGGTAAACCTTTTCCTAGTGTCCAGTTCCCCACAGGTACTAGAAAATCATGATAAAAGTCCTTTAAGGTTCCCCATGCAAAATTGCCGAGCTTACTAAGTCCTTCATCCCACAATTTTTTCAATGCTTTCCTGACTGGTTCCAGTTTCTTTTTTAGCTTTTCAAGTACTTTCCTTAACTTCTCTACCGCCTTCGTTATGTTAGATTCAATCGGAACTTCTTCAAACATTTCTTTCGTAGAAGGCATTCCGTTATCGTTGTCCTTATCAGAATCCTCTTCTTTGTCATTTGGACTTAACATATTTATGTTATCAAATGACATGATACTTTTTATATCTTTTGCCGTCTTTTTTGCTGTTTTTCCAGTATTTTTTAACGTTTTGGAATAGTCTACTTGTGCTTTTTTTGCTCTTGTGTAAGTTTTTTGCCCCGTCAGCAATACAGTAAAAAACTTTCCGACAAAATCAATTGCTTTTATAAGATGATTTATAAATATTTGTAAGTATGGCACTGCTGCTGTTATTATTGGCTGGAAAGCGGATGCAAGAGCATTTCTTAATTGCAACATAGATGTTGCCATTGCAGATGCGTTTTTGTTTGCCTTTGCACTGTATAATACTAAATTGTTAAATCCTTCCTTCATTCCGTTCATGGCATAAGTTATCCCCTGAAACATCAATGACATTGCAAACATTTTTCCAAGAAATTTCACTGAACTGGTTAGTTTTGTTATACTACTTGTAGCTTTCTTTGTGGCATTACTAATCTTTCCTAAATTTTTGCTTAATCTGGAACTGGATCCTCCCGTATTTTTTTCTTTGTTAGAAGTCTCCTGCAATTTCATTTTGTAGACATCTAACTTGTCACATAATTTATCCAGTTGTAGACTTTTTTTGGTCAATTCATTGTTTCTTTTTGATTCTGCCTCAGCAAAAGCCTGATTGTAATTTTTTCTATAAGTCTTTAACTTCTCATTTGCCTTTTCTATCTCTTTTGCAACTTTCTTATATTCTTCTGTCTGCTTACCACTTTTAAAGGCAGTGCCAGACAGATTCATGTCTTTTATCTCTCCTTTTGCATACATGATTGATTTTTTTACTTCGTCAATGTCGTATTGCAAATTTTTCCACTGTTTGCCGTTCTGACTGACATTTGTATTTTTAAATTTTTCTTGCTTTTCTAGGAGAGTATTCAGTCTTTTGTTTAGTTTCTCATAAAAGTCGCATAATTCTTTGTATTCATCTGTCTGGACTTTTGTATCTGCTATTTTTTCCATTTTTGCAGACAGTTCTTCTATTTCCTTTTGGGTGCTACTAATAAGTGATTTATATTTCTGCATTTGTTGCGTTGGAGCAGAAATATTAGAAAGTTTTGTTATCTCATCTATTAATTTACTGATTTCTTTCTCTGTTTGAGATATTTTATTTTTCAAATCTTCCACTCTACTTGACCCAGAAGAAAAAGAATTTTTCATAGTTTTACTCATATTTCCAAAGCAATTTGAAATCTTGCTCGATGCACTTTTTGCAACTTTATTAATGTTTTTATCTATGTCTTTTTCATTTAGAACTAAATCTAATTCTATTTCACCTACACTTGTTGTTGCCACTGCTACCACCTGCCTTTCTTGAATTTTTGTATCAAAAAAAGACACTCAAACGAGTGCCTTTATTGTTCTTGGTTGCACCAGTGCAACTTTACATTTTATTTCCATTCAATTTACACAACTCTAAAACTCTTTCTAAAAAAGAGTACAAAAAAGCACTATACACGCTGTATAGTGCTTTACAATTTCTAAAAACTGTGCTATATTAAATTTAAAGAAGCAGTCGCCCACAAGGGGTTGACCTATTAATTGGTTAGCAAAGCCACCCAAGACCGGCCAAAGTACAAGGGTGGTTTTGTTTTATGTTAGTGACATATCAAGTAAATGAATGTCAGCAATGCGATAATGAATAGTCCAAATTGCATCAAATCATTGAAGTCAAAATTGTTCTTCATTTGCACCACCTCCATTCTATGTAAAATGGAGGTCAACACACCTTGTACACGACTGCTATATTTTATCTTAACATACATTTCTTGGTATTTCAACAATACAGTTCTTTTCTTCAAGAAAACATTCTTTTTGCTTCCTTCTGGAAATCCTTCCAAAAATTCTCATAAGTTAGTATTTCTATTTTTCCCTGGCATATTTTTTCTCTTCTGCGGTATCTCCATTCGTTATATATCCGTTTTTCCTCTTTTGTAAATTCCTTGATTACCTTTGGATCCTTTTCGGAACGGATTTCTACTACTCTGCCTAATGGGGTATCATACATGATTCCAGTTAGCAAAGAACAGAACTCGTCCCATGACATGTCATCATCCTGCCTCAAGCGGATACCATATTGTTTGACGAAGCTGGATTCTATCAGGTTCCAGTCCTCTACAAAATCATAGTATGCTTCCCCACTATTTTTCTGAGGGTGTACTTCCATACTCACCCGTGGCAACACTCATAATGGTTTCAAATAACATAGTGTACTCATTTAGTGGCAAATCCATTTTTTCAACTTCATCTGCATGTTTTTTGCCAATCAACATTTCCATTACTTTTGTCATAAATGCAGTATCTTCGTCTTTGCCTTCTCGCTCCATCTGTTCTACCATTGCCTGTATATTCAGTACTACGGATTTTCTATTATTTACGGTCACTACCAATTCCTCTGTAATTTTTACAACTGGTAACTCGTTTGTAATTTTCTTTGAAATATCTATAATCTGTGCCATGTTAATTCCTTCCTTTCCGCTATAAAATTATTTTTTTATGTTTTACAAACTACTGGATGATGAACCTGTGTATGCTACATAGGTAGGTTTACCATCCGATTGTATTTCCCATTCCAATGCATTTACCGCTGTTGCATCTCCTCCCATGGAGGTTACATTAACGATGCATGGGATAATTAACTGGTCCTGATTCGGAAAAATAACAGAAAACCATGAATCACATCCCTGGCCGTTCTCATACGCACAATTTGCTACATAATCATTTCCAGGGTCTCCGTAATTCCGTTTTCCTCCAAGACTGACGGAAAGAGATTTACTTGTTACCAGTCTCCTTACCCAGCCATCCTGATCCATAGCATTCCATTCTTCCACGCCGTTATCCGTTGTAACAGATAAGCTTTCTGCATCTTTTACTAAAGTAGTCGCTATTGTCATTGGATCATCTGATTCTTTTCTTCCTTTGGTACAAATACCAAATTTCATGCTACTTGTTACGGTTACACCTTCCTGAGCTGTACCACTGTTGTCATAGCCATAAAGTTTATTGTTCATGCCTTATTCCTTCCTTTCTATACTTTGTAATAGAAATCTGTTTCTATTACAAATTCATATATTCCGTCTTCATCCGTTGCCACATCAACAGGTTCGTTCTGCAGCATTTTGATGAATTGTATTTTTGTACTGTCTATATCAAAATTTTCCTTATCTTTCAGTGCAAGGTATAACTCCCATGCTTTCTCTTCGGTATCTCTTTGCTTCTTATCCCAATGTACCAAAATGGATATTGGTTTTATCTGGTATGAGGATTCATCCCCTACACATTCCCTTGGGGGATATCTTGCATTTCTATTGTATACTCCTATGCAATGCTTTGGCTTACTATCCAATTTTCCAGAGTATACCATTTCTGCTATTTTCAAGGATTCTATGTAATCCCTTATTTTACTCAATACAAGCACTATACACCACCTGCCTTCTTAAATAATTTCTTATATGCATCTCTACAAAAATCCTTTTCTTTTCCTGATACCCAAGGCTCGTACCATTTGCCGCGGGCATTAGGATTTTCGTCTTTTGAAAATTTATACTCGGGATGAAAGTACATTCTTCTTGCATAAGGAGTGGTAGACACCAGACTCACCTTTCCTTTGGAAGCATTTGTGTAATCTACAAAAGTGCTTTCATTCTGTAAATTTCCAGTATCTCTAGGTACTACCTGTGCCTGTATTACTTCTGTGTGCAGTGCTTCCGCTGTTTGTTCCAACGCAATTAAAGCAGCTCCTTCAAGCCGCTTCAATTGCATGTTGTTGATTTTTACTTTGCTTTTTACTTTTAACATGTCATCACTCCAACTCTAAAAGGGTGTAGTTTACTGTTTCATCAGGATTCCTTGCTTTTGTACCGCTTATAATTCTTCTTTCCACACCAAATATTTTAACCGTTCCGCCAGGTATGGTTGGAAGTTCTGGAGCAATGTCTCCCGATATATAGGCATTCCCTGTTACTTTAACCGCCTTCTTTTCTTTTGTATAGATTGTCTTTGCTTTATCCTGATAGTTGCATTTTGTATCAATCTCTATACTATCTGGAGGGTCACCATATTCGTTAAGTCCTTCTGGTTCTATCTCTATATGGATAGGTGTCTTACACATGAATTTCGGTATCAGGCATGGATACATAATTACACCCCCAAACTCCTACAACACAGACCTGTTTGTTGTAATCTCTCATACAAATCAGAACGTATTGCAACGCCACTCTCTACAGAAACATTCCAGCTGCTTCCAAGTGTCATAGACACTCCATTAATAGAGTAGCTTTTTAGCATACTGTTAATCAGTTCTGCGTTTTCAGTTTCAAAATCGGCAAGGGTGCAGCATACTTCTTTTATTATGCTCTGCTGGAATTTTGTCAGGTTATAAAAACCCTTACCTACAATTCTGTTGTAAGTAAGGGTGTCAATGTGTCTGGATGCCTTTTTTAATGCTTTTTCCAGTTCTTCCTCTGCAATAATTGAGCCATCATATTCATTAAAATAATACACTGTATCTGCATACATACGCATCACTCCTTAGCAGTCTTTTTTACTGTTTTCTTTTCTGTTTCTTCCTTGCCAGGATCATATTGCTTTAGTGCTTCTAACTCAGCTTTTAAAGCTTCATTCTCTTTTACAATCTTTACATATTCATCATAAGATACCGTTTTACCTTTTCCGTAAGCGATAATCTCTTCGCCTTCTGTGATATCATATCCCATAGCAATATAACGAGACTTTTCCGTTTCACTAATCGTATAAACTTTATTTCCTTTTACTGCCTGCATATATCATACCTCCTATGCTTGTACATTCATTGCTACACCTTCTATTTTTTGTTCTAGTAAGAACAAATCTCCATATTCCCGAATTTGATACAGATATCCGTCTGCGGTCATGCTGTCTGTTCCAGGTGTGAATAGTTTCATATAAGCATATTTATCCCTACAGACAACAGCGGATGGATGTATCAGTATAAAATTAATCTGTTTTGCATCTGCTGTGGCAACGCATCCATCCGTAAAATCATACTTAGTTTTCATTCTTGCAGATGGCACCATCTTAATTTCTACATCATCAAGACTATGTACCTTTCGATTAATATTGGTCGGCGTGCTGACGGAAATCATCCGTTCAATACCATCTGCATTTTTTATGATTTTTCGCATAGTCGGAGTGACATATAGAATACGTCCTTCCTCTGGTACGCCAGCCTCATCCATCCTGCACATTTCTTCATCAAACACCTCAAGGAAATTTGCTGCCTCAATTACATCTGTGTTAATTCTTCCGCTATAAGTCGTAAGTTCTGCATGCAATTTAGAAAAACGATAGCTGTCTTTTTCCGGAATTGCCTGCTCTGTTTCAAAAGTGTTCTGAATATTGGCAATAGAAAGTGTAAGATTTGTTTCATCAATGTCCATTGGATCTATAAAAAACTGTCTATCCCTGTCATGTGATAATTTCTTTGGTTCCCAACTGTTTTCCATTGTACCATTATTGAATCCAGGGGTTCTTGAATGGTCTTTATAACCGCTTAAAGAAATGTGTGGTAATTTAATTGTCTGTGCATTTATAAACTGCACACCTGTGTTGCTCTTTGATAATGTATCCGAACAAAGAGCAGTTGCGTACTTTTGTTGTAAAACTGGTAAAAATGTTTCTGCATAATCATATACTGCCATATCTTATCCTTCCTTTCTTCTTAAAGTCCAAATGCCTGCTTTAAAGCATCATCCATGTTTTGATTTACCTGATTCCCACCACTTGCCCCAACTTTTTGGAATCCTTTGTTTTCCTCCTTAGTTGGCTTTAATTGTGGAAAATCTTCTAATACCTTGTTGATAGCTTCTTTTATTGCTTCTGGATTTGTTTTTCCATCCTTATCCATCACCTTAGAAAAATCTGCCATCTTTAAAATATAAGGTACCTGCTTCGCATCCAATCCCAACCCAATAGCCTCCACAGTTGCATCTTTTTCAATGACTGCCTGCTGTGCCTGTGCCTGGTAAGTTTGTAACTGGGTCTGCAATCCTGCAACATCTGGTGTGTTTGCTGCCTTCTGCTGTTTGAATGCTGCCATTGCCTGCTGTGCTTCTTCTTCTGTCAATCCCTGTTTTTGAAAATAACCTTTCAAAATAGCATCTTCTTTTTGCTGGGTCCCCTTGTCAATCATGCTCTGGATTTTTTCATAATCAATTGTAGGTACCTGCTGTACTGGTTCTTGTGTTCCTTGATTATTTTGTGTTTGCTGTGCTGGTTCCTGTGTTCCTGGTTCAGTTCCTCCGCCTGCTTGTCCTCCTGTTACATTTGCCATAATCTTTTCCTCCATTTCTTAATATTTTTCTCTGCACAGTTTTGTGTCTTAAGCGGTTTTGGACATAAAAAAGTACCAATTACTCGATACTCCTGATTCTTTATTTTATTTGATATACTCTTTTGATAGTTTTATATTAACGGAAAAAATTTAAGAAGGCATATCCCGTTTGACGATACAACATTTACTCTCATTCCCCTTTTTACATACACACATTGAGAACTTCCTGACGTGGCACCCGAGCTGCCAGTCGTTACTCGGATTTCAATTCCACTCAGTGACACACATATATTGGAATTTGCTTCATAATCCGCAAAAACTTGCAGATAGCCATTATTTTCAAATATGTAAGTTGTTCCTGCGGTTGTTCCAATATTGATAGTTTCTTCAAAAGTAACAGAATTTAATGTGATAATTTCATTTTTTAATGTCTCT
>JAAVZU010000092.1 GCA_022791815.1 Lachnospiraceae bacterium | reverse complement strand
TATCCTCTATCTTTTTCTTGTATTGTGTCACAAATGTGTCACTTCTCAAAATCGTTGTCACAAATCCAATAATATGTTTCTTTTAAAATCGTTGTATCCCTTGATATATCGTCATTTCCCGACTTATCCCACTTCATCACACGATGTATCAATCAATCTCCATTTTGTGACAGATATTCTAAGAGGTAACACTTTTCGCCCCAACTATTTACTAATACAGTTCCATCTAAGTTTTTAAGACAAAACTGTAAAATTTCATCTGATTTCATAATGTAAAACCCCCCTTAAATATCTCCTAATCAAATCACACCTATATTTTACAATCTCCAAAAATTTCATATAATTGCTACTTTTTATTCCTTAGATTTCTCCAGTCTAGCAACTCTTTTTTATTACAAAATCTTTTGATTTATTCAAATATTATATATTTTTTCTATGTAATAAGCAAGTAACACTATATTTCTCACACCTATTCCATGTCATTCATTCAGACTGAATTGTAACTATTTTCCAACCAGCATTAAAAAATTGATAAATTAGGATTACAATATCCACCAACAAAATCCATTAGCTCTAACAAAATATCCTCTGTTTCAGAATCACTGCTACTTCTTAATTTTTCTAAACTTTCATACATACTATCTTTATCTATTCCTTTGTTCTTAAATCTTATCAAACATTCACGAAGACTTTCCAAATCGTTTTGATGTCTTTTTATTTCTAATAACAATACTTGACAAAACTCGTTATTTAGCAAAATTTTATTTCCCCTAACCTTTTCTGTAATATGTTGTAATTTATCTAAGATTATTTATCTAAAAAGTAGTATACCAGTACATGTATTCCTTTGACTTACAATTTATTTTTTTCAAATACTCTGCCTTTCTATGTTCAAATACACCAACAACAAAACTTTGGTTCATCTCGTCCCGAAAAAGGTCAATGGCTTCTGGCTCAAGAATATGATATAATAATGGTTCTATTTCTTTAAATAATGCTTGAATCCGTTCCTTATTTATTTCTTTGTCAAAAAATCTAACAACATCATCGCACCAATAAAAATTATTATCAAAACATCCACCATCAAAATCCCAGATATCACTCGTCCAAAATTCTCTTGATTCATTCACAGCAAGTAAATTATCACTTTCCTTAAAAAGCAAAACGGATAGATATCGAAAGAAGGCATATTTTATACTTAATGATCCTTTAAAGATTTTAAAGAATAAACGATGAATATTATTTTCACAAAATGCAACTGTAGTATTAAAAAGAGAAATCCAATCAAGCATAGAAAGGTTCTGCATTTCCATTTTCTTAAGTGTCTGTTTCATATAATAATCCATTATATACTGAAAATTTTTTTCACCAACAGAATACTGAAAATTTTTCTGATTAAAAAATACGGCATTATTAAATTCAAAATAAACATCTATCGCAACATTATTCTCATACAAAACAGCCTGTTCCATAGCTTTGAAATAAAACAGCAGCAAATATCTAATTAAATCAGGCTGTATACATTCTGAATATGTACAATCTATTGCAAAATTATATAAAATTAAATATTCCCCTGTAAATTCTTCTTCTATTTTTGTATTTGCCATAAATTTTTGCAAAGGTTCTATATCTGTTTCATAGTTATATTGGGACATTTAAGGTTTGCAGACATCTTTTTCACACCTCCATCCCCATTGCTTTTCATCAGTGATACATTAAAAATGGGGCTGTCATAGTGATGCAACAGCCCCAAGTAATATAATGAATTGCTAGATTACTATGCAATCCTAACATCTGTTTGTGTTTTTGGTCTTCGTGTCATATTCACATACTAACAAATCTCTGCACCAGATGGCATATCCTTCTCTGGAACCATAAGTGCCAGTTCCCCTTTTTCATTTTCTGCGCAAAGAAGCATTCCCTCAGATAATACGCCTGCAAGTTTTGCTGGTTTTAGGTTTACAAGAACCATAACTTTCTTACCAACCATCTCTTCCGCAGAATAATATGCCTTAATTCCAGAAACAATCTGTTTCACATCGTTCCCAATTTTCACCTTGGAACAAAGAAGTTTTTTAGACTTTGGAATTTCCTCACAAGCAATGATTTTTCCTACCTGAAACTGCATTTTCATAAAATCATCATAAGAAATTTCTTCTTTTGAATCAATCTCTATAACAGGTTCATCCTCTGACTCGGTAGTTCCCTCAACTTTCTGTGCTGCCTGTATCTCTTCTACCTTAGCCATAACCTCTCCTACATCCAATCTAGCAAATAAAATTTCTGGTTTTTCTGTTACCTTTGTTCCAGAAACATATTTTCCATAGGTATCCATCTCATCCAGACTTCTTTGACTGGCATTAAGCTGTTCCAAAATCTTCTTTGAGGTGTCTGGCATAAATGCTTCTAACAAGCTGGCACCAACACATATACTTTCTACCAAGTTATAAAGAACAGTTTCTAAACGTTCACTCTTTCCCTCTTCTTTTGCCAAAGCCCAAGGCATAGTCTCATCAATATATTTATTACATCTCTTAAACAAAGTAAAGATTTCTGTAATGGCATCTGCAACACGCAGTTTATCCATTTTCTCTGCAACTTTCTTTGGTGTTTCCAAAGTAAGAGAAATTAACTCTTCATCTATATCTTCCTTTACACCTTTGTTACTTACTACACCAGAAAAATATTTGTTTGACATAGATATGGTACGATTTACCAAATTTCCTAAGGTATTTGCCAAATCAGAATTCATTCTCTCTACCATAAGCTCCCAAGTAATGACTCCATCATTTTCAAAAGGCATTTCATGCAATACAAAATAACGTACTGCATCTACTCCAAACATATCAACAAGCTGGTCTGCATAGATGACATTTCCTTTGGATTTACTCATCTTTCCATCTCCCTGTAATAACCAAGGATGGCCAAATACCTGTTTTGGAAGCGGCAAATCTAGGGCCATTAACATAATAGGCCAGTAAATTGTATGAAAACGAAGAATATCCTTTCCAATCAAATGTAAATCGGCTGGCCAGAATTTATCAAACATTGCATTGTTATTGCCATCTAAATCAAATCCTAAGCCAGTAATATAGTTTGTTAATGCATCTAACCATACATATACTACATGTTTATCATCAAAATCTACTGGTATTCCCCACTTAAATGATGTTCTGGATACACATAAATCTTGTAATCCTGGCAATAAAAAGTTATTCATCATTTCATTCTTCCTTGATTCTGGCTGAATAAATTCTGGATGGGTATTGATATGCTCAATTAAACGGTCTGCATACTTGCTCATCTTTAAAAAATAGGCTTCTTCTTTTGCTGGCTGACACTCTCTTCCACAATCTGGGCATTTTCCATCCACTAGTTGGGACGAGGTGAAGAAAGATTCACAAGGAGTACAATAGAGTCCTTCATAATGACCTTTATAGATATCACCTTTTTCATATAACTTCTTAAAAATTTTCTGTACTTGTTTTTCATGATCGGTATCTGTTGTACGAATAAATTTGTCATACGAAGTATTCATCAAATCCCAAATACTTTTGATTTCTCCTGCTACATTATCTACAAATTCCTTGGGTGTAATTCCTGCCTCTTCTGCCTTTAATTCAATCTTTTGTCCATGTTCGTCTGTTCCAGTCTGGAAACGGACATCATATCCCTGCTGCCTTTTAAAACGTGCAATGCTATCTGCCAATACAGCTTCATAAGTATTTCCAATATGCGGCTTTCCAGATGTATACGCAATTGCTGTTGTTAAATAATAAGGTTTCTTTTCCATAAATATTGCCTCCTGTTTTTTTATAATCTCTCTGTCTTGTAAGTATGAAATATCTTCATTTCTCTACAAGCATCATAGAACAAAGTGGACAAACCCACATCAACTCCCCTGCCCCTCAATCTTGAGGGGATTGCACACTTTGTGTGCCAGATGCATGTTGCATGTTTTTTGCAATAACACTTTCATAGTAAATAAGAAAGGGACTCTCAATCGAAAGACGAGAATCCCGTGGTACCACTTTACTTTATCTATATACATAGACCTTGACACGATAACGGTGTGACCGTTCTGCCCTAATAAAAAATTCAAGCAGAAAACTCCAAGACCATCTTCTGTAAGCTTTGTCATTCCCTTTCTCAGCATCCGGGTTCTCTGTAAATTCATCCCTTACCTACTCTTCTCTTCATTGTCTTTACCTATTTTTAAACTTTTTCTTACAAAACACGCAGTAAATGCGTGTTTCTACATGAATAGTTACTATACCATTTCAAATCTACCATATTTTTCTGCATCCGTCAAGGATAAATTCTTCCTTGTCATTTATTGCAACACATTTAATGTATCTTAAGATGCAAAATGCCCCATTACTGCTTGTAAACAAAATGCTTGCAGATATACTATATTACATAATTTAAGGAGTCATTATATGAAAATTCATATAATGACTCCTATGATTTTACTATCAAATTCTGCTTATCATTCTTAATGAATGAAACAGACATACGTGCAACGTACAGATTCTACATTATACGATGTATATTTTTCTCTATACGAAGACTTTCAGATAATACTTCATTAGAATTTACGTTTACGAGCAGCTTCAGATTTCTTTTTACGTCTAACACTTGGTTTCTCATAGTGCTCTCTCTTACGGATTTCCTGTTGAATCCCTGCTTTTGCACAGTTTCTTTTGAATCTGCGTAAAGCACTATCTAAAGTCTCGTTATCTTTTACGATTACATTTGACATAGCCTCACACCTAACCTCCCTCCAGTTGTGTATTGTGCCTATACAACTGTTTGGGTATTTTTTGAATAGCACTATTATGATTATATCAGATATTTTTTTTCTGTCAAGTAAAGAGTAGAATTTTTTTCATATTATATAACAATTCAGCCATGTCATTCATATTTTGCCAGAATATACATCATGACAAAAAATATTACAAATGCATGTATAGTTAAATAATAAACCTATTCTCTCATCATTTCTTGACCCTCCATAGGATTTTCTTTCATCATGCGGTTAAAATCTGCCATAAATGCTTTTAGTTCTTCCACAGTTTCACTAGAAAGCTGATTTGTATCAACGAAGTGAAGCAATCGGGAAACACTCATATATAATCGCACTTTCACATGACGGATCTTTTTTCGGATTGCGATTTCTCTAAGTGTACATTCTAACGCACTAATATAATCACCCAATCGATAATAATCTACAGACATTGCCGCATAAGACTTCACTACTTCAATATGTTCTTCTCCAAATTTTCTTTTTCTTGCAATATATGCTTTCTGGTCACATGACAAAGCCTCTTCCAGATATCCTGCATTCTTTAGGAGTATTCCATATTGATAATAAAAATCTCCTTGTTCTTCTAAAGACATCTGCGTCTTTGCAATTTCTCTTCCCTTCTCCAGCCATTCTAATGCCATACGCTTATCCTGCTGGCACAAATACAATTCCGCCAATAAAAGATAATTTTCTATCAAAGGGACTTTATTGTCCCGATATTTTCTCTCTTTCATCTTAATACCAGCTTTTACATATTGCATTGCTTTCTGGTACTCATTTACTTTTTGGTAAATTCTTGCAATATCACAATATACATCTACTAATGAATTTTTACTTAAATTCATAAAACATGTTAATGCTTCTTCATAATTTCCAAGTTTATATTTTAATCCACCATAGTTTTTCTGTAAAAGATATTTCTTATGTTCTGCTGAATATATTTTACTATTCAACTCATTATATGTAATATCAGATGTATCTTGTATTTTGCACAAGTCAATTTTTCCCCGCAACTGTTCTAAATAAGAATCTTGAATAGTTATTGCTTTTTGTAAAAGTCCCATAGCAATATCATACTTTTTATACCTGCTGACAAATGCATAGCTCACGGCATTCAGCAGATCAACTGCTTGTACTTCCTTAATACCCAATATTTGAAAAATTTTCTCTGATACTGTAATCATATTGTCTATCATAATCACATCAGTTTCATCATCTAACAAATCTTTCTCAACACTTTCAATAAATGTCTGACAATTCTTCCAATTTGGTTTCAGCTTATATAATATAGTATCTGATATCACTGGGTGTAGGGTAATCACATCCAATTCCACTTGTTTAATCCAGCTATTATGTAATAAGCGAAGCATTGCAGCATGTGCTCCATATTTACATCTTCTTGCCATATCTTCCTTAGATATTCCAGTATAAGGGACAAAACAAAGATTTCTCAAAATTTCCTGTTCTGCTTCTGATAATTCACTTACTGAAAAGATTTCGCTCAATCTATCTAAAAGAGCATTAAATCCAGTCTCTTCCTTTTCTCCCTGATTACATTTCAATGCATTCCTTATTTCTTCTGGTTTTCTATTTTGTTCTGCAAGTTTTTTTGCAATCCACTCCACAGAAAGAGTATGCCTAAAAACCAATTCTATAATTTCTTTTACAACTTCTTCCTCTTCAGGTTTAAGCAGATAATAGTGCTGAAAAATCTTTTCTATATCGGAAAGATTCTTTAGTTCCTCTACACAAAGCACAGGATACTGTTTTTTACTCCAATCACATCTGGAAGTAAAAATAATCTTACAATTTAATGTTAAAAATTCTTGCAAAAAACAATCATCTGGATTATTAAAATTATCCACAATTAATAAGGTATTCTCTGTAATTGTTTCCTTTAATACTATAAATTTTCTCTTAAAATATTCCTCTTCCCGTTCAATGTTAAAAGCATCTATCGTATTACGCCGCATATTCTCCATTGGAAATTCTACATCACTTGCAATCATAGTCTGCAAATCTGATACATACTGCGAATATACAATTGTATCATATTTATCTCTATTTATACGTGCATACTGTTTTACAAGTTCACTTTTGCCTATACCACCAATTCCCTGCACAAAAACGATATTGGCACCATTATGTAAAATAAAATCCAATTGTGATAATTCTAAATCCCGTCCAAAAAAACATTCTGGTCTTTCTGGAATCTTCCATTTTACTTTCCCAACTCTACTCATATTAACCATCCTTACCCATTCTATCTGAATTGTAACTGTTCCTAACCATGTTCTACCTAATTTCAGATTTTATGCATTACTTAAATCCAGACTAAGTTGAATCTCTTCTTCGGCTTCCTGTTTAAAATTCTCTACTTTATCCTGATTTGGAATTGGTAACTCTTCAATCGATCCAATTCCAAAACTTCTCAAAAATTCTTCAGATGTTCCAAATAAAATCGGCTTTCCTGGTGCATCCAAACGGCCAACCTCTTCTACCAGTTCATATTCCACTAACTTATTCACTGCATGGTCACATTTCACTCCCCGGATTGCTTCAATTTCAACTTTCGTAATTGGCTGCTTATAGGCAATAATAGAAAGTGTTTCCAACAATACATCTGTCAAAACATGTTTCTTTGGTATATGGGCAATCCGAACCAGTGACTCATACATTTCAGCTTTTGTACACATTTGATAGGAATCTTCCAACTCAATAATTTGTATTCCTCTATCCTCTACATCATATTTATCCATCATACCTCGGATAATTTTTTTTGTTGTATCTGTGTCATGCTCAATTACAGCTGCAATTCTCTCTACTTCTACAGCTTCCCCCATTGTAAATAATACAGATTCAATAATGGCCTCCAGCCTCTTAAGTTCCACAATCTCTACCTCCCATTTAGAACCATATTATTCCCAATCTGACAAATCCACTTCTTTTCCTGTATATGTAATAGATATGTCATCAAATAATATTTCCTGTTTAATTTGGATTACACCAATTTTCATTAGTTCTAAAACTCCTAAAAAAGTTACAATTGTCTCTATTTTTGTACTTTGGCTTTCTAACAAATCACGAAAAGAAAACTCTCCATTTTTTTCTTTCGCAGAAGCAAATTGTTGAATATAAATCATACGGTCAGCTAAAGTAACTTCCTCTTTTTCAATTCTACCAAATTCACTTCGGATAGGATCAATCTTTTCTACCTGCTTTTTAATAACAGATTGAAAAATTTGTTGTAATTTAGCAAGAGTTATATCCTCCATTAATTCTTCTACATTTACCTCTTCTTCATAGTTTTTAATCTCTTCTGGTATAGTAGGCTGTTTAAACAATACTCTTTGAGCATCAAGTTGTCTATCTTTCAATTCATAAGACATATATTTATACATCTTATATTCTAACAGCCGTTCTACTAATTCCTGTCTTGGATCTTCTTCCTCTTCCCTGTTTTCGTCCTTTGGAAGCAGCATTTTAGATTTGATACGGACCAGTGTGGCTGCCATTACCAAAAACTCACTCATTACATCCATATCTCTGCTTTGCATATTTTTGATATATTCCATATACTGTTCTGTAATTAATACAATGGGTATATCATATATATCCAGCTTATTTTTGTCAATCAAATACAGCAGCAAATCTAATGGTCCTTCAAACACTTCCAATCTTACTGGTATCCCCATGTTCTCCTCCCGTATTTTCCTGTTTTTCTCTTTATTTTTCGTCCTATAGTTAAATAACTACAATGAGAACTGACTGCTATATACTATGCACTTCACATTCCCATAATCACCTAATATATTCATATATCTGGCTGCCATCTTTCATAGCACAAAAGATATTATTGAAAATACTATATTTCTAATAAGTCCAATTACCATCGAGAACAATAAAACGATTTTAATTATCATATCATTTCTTATGATTCCCAGATAATGTCTTGCAGAACATCCAGCTATCAAAAGTCCCATATCAAACACAGAGACAGGAAAAAGGTTTACCAGTAACATTCCTCCACTTAAAACTGCCATATAAAACCAAAACAGTTGTATCAACACTGCCTGCAAACTCTCTCCAGTTAAGGTGAGATCCTGTAAAAAAAATTCACATTTTAATATATAAACAGATACACTAAAAATTCCCAACAAAGAAAGTATACCTACACTTCCCAGTAAAAAATTCTTCTTTTGATTCTGTATCCGGTACATATATGGCTTTGAAAAACCAGTATAAGCAACTACACCAAGAACCGCACCTATCGGGTCTACATATTTATGAAAATAAAACATTTTGGAAATACAACGTTTTCTATCTTCTTTATCTGACATAAGACAATAGCATACTGTCTTAGGAAATTCGTGTAAAATCATCAATAACAGGATTACAAAAACAGAAACTGCTAATTCCAATAACTTCAGTTTCATCTTTCCTCACTCATCCTTCTATAAATCCTCTTATCTTTTATTGTACTAACAATTTTTCATTTCTGCAAGTCTTATTTCCCTAACAAAATAACAGATATCTCCGGAACATTGAATAATCGTAATTTTATTGTATGTGTTCCTAATCCTCTGCTTAAAATCATACGGGCATCTCCTGATTGAAACATGCCAAAATCATATTTTGGAAATAATTCATAGGTAGTAGAGACTACCCCTCCCAGAAAAGGTAGGATAACTATTCCACCATGTACATGTCCAGAAAGTACTAAATTTGCTCCCCATTTTTCATAAACAGAAAAATAATTAGGATTATGGGCAATTAATATCTCATAGCAATCTTCCGACTTCCCAATTAATCCCTCTAAATCTTTTTTTTCCATAGTCACTTTTTCATAAAACTTTGCAAAAAACCGTTTTTGTAAGTGCAATCCTATCACACGAATCTTTTGATTTTCTTTTTTAATATAGCAGGATTGGTTTGACAGATATTTTACGCCACACTTTTCTATTTCCTCTACAAATTTCTGGTAACGACCTTCCTGGCTAAAATTTCTCTCCAAATATTCTTCATGATTCCCTGGTGCATAATATACTGGACAAATTTTTGATAGATTAGCAAGAAGTTCTTGTACTAATTCTGTTTTCAAATTTTTCCCTTTTACCAACATATCACCTGCAATCATAATATAATCTGGACTTTCCTTTTTAATTTTTTCTAAAAGTCTAATATTTCCTTTTCCAAATTCGTGATTATGCAGATCTGCCAACATAACAATTTTACTTCCCCAGAATGTCTGGGGAAGTTTTTCTTTAGGTACTCTATAATATTCACATTTTAAAGTTTCATTATAATATATACATAGTACTATGATAACAAATAGCAAAATTCCTGTTATAGGAATAACAATAAGCCAATTCATATTTGCACCTCCATTCCCCCCTTTTTTTCTCTTTTTGTTATTTTTAATCCTTTATTACTTTCTGCAAAATTTCATAGAGTTTTTCCACATCTATTGGTTTCGCCAAATGTCCATTCATACCACATTCAATAGATTTTTTTGTATCTTCATCAAAGGCATTTGCTGAAAGAGCTACTATTGGCAGTATTCTGGCATCCTCTTTTCCAGATGTACGAATACTTCTTGTAGCTTCCATACCATTCATAACAGGCATACGAATATCCATTAAGATACAATCAAAATAAAAAGCCTTTTCTTTCATGTATGTTTCTACTGCTGCCTTTCCATTTTCTGCCAGTACAACCTCACATTCTTCCATTTCCAGAATTGTCTGCACAATTTCTGCATTTAGCGGATTATCCTCTACAACCAGAATCCTTCTTCCCTTTAAAGAAATAGTATTTTCTTTGATTTCCTCTTGTTTTGCTTCCTCTTCATAAGTTTGGAAAGTAAGAGTAAAACTAAATTCTGAGCCTTCTCCTTCTTTACTGTTTACTGTCAGATTACCTCCCATTAAATGTACCAGATTATTGGAAATTGCAAGCCCCAATCCCGTTCCGCCATATTTATGTGCGGTATCTTGTTCTTCCTGTTCAAATGCCTCAAAAATCCTCTTTTGGTTCTCTTTACTAATACCAATACCAGTATCTCTTACTAGAAAATGAATTGCTGATAATTCTTCTTCATTTACAATCTCCCTTATCTCTAAAGTAATCATTCCGCCTTCTGGAGTAAACTTTAAAGCATTTCCTAAAAGATTTATAAGAACTTGATTGATTCTTAATTCATCTCCGATTAAATATGGAGTATGATAATCCGAAATAATTTGAAAACCTAAGCCTTTTACCTCAGTCTGTTGTTTAATAAGAACATCTACTTCTGCTATTAAATTGTTCAGATTAAATTTTCCATTGTTAATGGTCATTTTTCCACTTTCAATTCTCGACATATCCAAAATATCATTGATAAGTGATAATAAATATTTCGTGGAAATATCAATTTTTTCCAGACAATCCATCGTTTTATTCTTATCTTCCAGTGTAGCCATGGCAATATTAGTCATTCCGATAATTGCATTCATAGGAGTTCGTATTTCATGAGACATACGGGATAAAAATTCCGATTTTGCCCTACTGGCAATATCTGCATTCACCCGGCTAATATGTGTAGATATTAACTTTGTAATTTCACGGAAAATGTGTTTTTCTTCTGATGTCCAATTTCGCTTTCCGTCCATAGCTACAAAGTCAATTGCCCCACGATATTCTCCCTCTTCACACATAGGGCAAAGAAGACTATTATTTGTCTCAATTCCCCGGAATAGCCCTCCAAAGTCTTTTTTTACTTTTTGCAGTTTCTTTGCAGATAATTCCATAATACCATCTTTTTCAAAAATATGGTAAGCATGTTTTAATAAATCTTTATCTTTAATATGGGTTACTTTATCAATATCCACTGCAAAATCATCACTTACAAAACGATAAGTCACCCGAAAACTTAAATAATCCAAATCTGCCTCTATTACACGTATTTCTTTTAAATCAAAACGTTTTCCCAATCTTGAAAGTAATACATGAATTGCGCTTTTCAAATCCTTTGTTTTCTCTAAAATTTCAAATGCAAATGAAATAATATCATCATCTTTCACTGTATTGGTATCAATTATTTCTGAAATTTCCCGCTCATTAAATTCTGAGTGACCTAGTAATTCCTCAATCTCATTTGAAATATTAATATAGTTTGCCTGTTTTCCCTTTGCATTATCCTTTAAAAAGCTAAAAGCCAGATGTGCATATTTGAGCATCTGTTCATAATTATTGAAAATAGTAGTAGATGCCCTTCCAATACTACATGACACGGTCACATCTTCATTCTCACCAGCATATATATTTTTTACCTGGTTTATAATCTCATGTGCTGTTCTCTCTGCTTTTAGGCTGTTAGAATTCTTTTGAAACAGAATAAATTCATCCCCGCCAAGGCGGATACTGATATCATCATTGTCTGCAACTTTACGGACCACTTCTGCTGCTTCCACCAGAATAGTATCTGCAAACATATATCCATATACATCATTAATTTGTTGAAAATTATCAATACCAATTAAGAAAAATTCACATTCCTCAGTTTTAGGCTTACTGGTAAGGTACTGTTCAATTAAAGCCCGGCCACAAGCTTCTGTATAAAGACCAGTTAAATTATCTCTATGAAATTCCTCCAATTTTTTCCATTCTTGTTCCTTTCTGGACTGAATATTCCTAGAAGTTCCTATTATCTTGATTGGCTGGTTGTTTTCTAAAATCACACTTCCTTTTAATGATAACCACACATATTTAACTTGTCCATCTTCCCCTTTTATCCTGTATCTTGTTTCAAAAGGCTCTGTCTTCTTACCTTTAAAGAACTTTACTGCTTTTTCTATATCCTGATAATGAAACATTTCTCCCGTCAAAAGTTTAGATTCAAAATGTTCAATTTCCATACGGGTTCCAACACTTTTCTTACCATTTAATATAGAACCAAAGAAAATACAGATATCTTTCCGAATATCATATTCAAAAATAGTATCTGATGAACTTTCCATTGCTATCTGATAACGCTCTTTTTCTTCCTCTAAGGCAGCCTGCATTTCTGCCTGTCTTACAATATCCCGATAGATAAGATGAAACATCATTTCCGCAATAACACAAACTACACCAGCAATAAACACCCTGATTGCAAGATATCGTATACTATACCACCGGTTTTTAGGGGAAATGGAAAGTATCCAATTCATACCAGGCATATGTACTTCTACAGAAACTGGATCTGTTAGATGCTGCAAATCCTCTGCATATATTAACCCGTTAGAGTTTTGTAAATCACCATTCCTGTCAATAACATAAGAGTAGTTTCCCAATGTAGAATTTATTTTTTGAATGACATTTTGGAATTTTAGACCAATCACTGCAAATCCCCAAAACTTCTTTTGTTCTCCTACCCGGATATAAATTGCCTTGATTCCTACCATAATCTTTTCTTGTTTATATCCAAGTTTCATAGGATTTGTCACACTAATCTCCCGCTTTTCTTTTGCATTATTTGCTGCTTCTTTCATTCCTGTTTGTTGAAATAAATCAATATTATGTAAATCTCCAAACTGGTTTGCAGGAGAAACTTGTTTTATTATGCCAGAAGGAGCTAATGCTACAAAGGAAATCTCCTGATATAAATTTTGCAAATCCTGTGCAATTGGAAAAAAATCTATTGTTTTTCCCTCATTTTCCCGTAAAGTAAAATCAAACACATAGGTATTATTTAAAATACTTTTTACCTGATATGCCACATCATCAGCACTATTTTTTGCCAATTCTTTTACATTTTTTTGATTTCCTCTCACTTCACTTTGCTGTATTTCAAATAAAACAAATAGTGCAGTAACGAGAATCATAGCAGTAACCATTATATTTTTTATTTGACTCTTTGTAAAATATCTTTTTTTACTTTTTTGACTTTTAATCATCCTGCTCTCCTAAATTAAAACACAAAGTGGACCAGTCCACATCAATTCCAATCCTGTTTTAGGTCTTTTTTACGAAGCAATATTTACCTCTTGTGCGAGTGCACATAATTATTGATTTTATCATAGAAAATGTGAAACACTTTCCCATGATAGAAACAATAGGGGTGCTACCATAGGCAACACCCCTTCCGTTCCTTTTTCTTTATGCATGTTACAGTTTTGCTCTCAGCTAGACTGCGACAAAATCCAGTCCATCTGAATTCACCTTTGGCGAAGGGTTAAATTCATTGGATATATTTACACTTTGATTCCTAAATGTTACAAAAAGTCAGCAATTAAAAGCTAAACCATTGTCTATTTGTTCATTAATAATTTTTCTACACTTACCAATTTCACGCACAATACAAATAAATCTGCTGCCTTTGCTAATTCTTCAGATGTCGGTAAAGTAGGTGCAATACGGATATTAGAATCTTTTGGATCTTTTCCGTAAGGGAATGTGGCTCCAGCTCCTGTCATTACCACTCCAGCTTCTTTACATTTAGCAACTACTTTTTTGGCACATCCTTCTAAAGTTTCAAAGGAAATAAAGTATCCACCTTTTGGATTTGTCCAGCTAGCAATTCCTGTTTCACCCAGCTCTCTCTCCAAAACTTCCACAACAGCAGCAAATTTAGGCTGTATAATTGCTGCGTGTTTCATCATATGTTCTGCAATACCTTCTTTATTTTTTAAGAACTTTACGTGACGAAGCTGGTTTACCTTATCATGACCAATAGTCTGAAGTGTCAAATGTTTTTTTATTTCCTTAAGATTTGCCTCAGATGTGGCAACTGCACTAATTCCGCCACCTGCAAATGTCACTTTTGAAGTAGAACCAAATTGGTATACCATATTTTCATTTCCTGCTTGTTCACATTCTTCCATTATATTTAACAATGTATCTTGTTTATCTGCATATAAATGATGTACACAATATGCATTATCCCAGAAAATACGAAAATCCTTTGCAGCAGGTTTTAAATTTGCAAACCTTTTTACAACTTCATCAGAGTAGGTATACCCCTGAGGATTGGAATATTTAGGTACACACCAAATTCCTTTTACAGCTTCATCTTTATTCACATATTCCTCCACCATATCCATATCTGGACCATCTGTGTTCATTGGAATAGAAATCATTTCAATACCAAAACTCTCTGTAATAGCAAAATGCCTATCATATCCTGGTGCAGGACATAGGAATTTTACTGTATTCAGCTTACACCAAGGAGTATTTCCATTCACTCCATGAATCATAGAACGAGCTACTGTATCATACATAATATTTAAACTGGAGTTACCATAAACAATAATATTCTCTGGCTTTACATCCATCATCTGTGCCATAAGTTTTTTTGCTTCTGGAATTCCATCTACTACACCATAATTTCTGCAATCAGTTCCATCCTCTGCTTTTAATACAGAATTCTCATCCAAAACACTCATCATTGGCATAGATAAATCAAGTTGTGCCAATGATGGCTTACCTCTTGACATATCAAGTGACAAATTCAAATCTTTTGCAGCCTGATACTTTTTCTCCAAATCCTTTTGTAACTCTAAAAGCTCTTCTTTGTTCATCTCTGTGTATGCTTTCATAAATTCCCTCCTAAAGTCTTCTGTCCAACCTACAGATATAAATTGTTGTCTAATCACCTAAACAAACTAGACAACTTTCTTATAAAACTTACATGCTGCCTTCGGCAGCAACACCATGAATTAAAGTGTCGGTTACTACGCACTGTATATCTATCGATAACACTTTCATAGTAAATTCTAATAAACCTTAATTATTTTATGGTATTATAGTAAAATTGTCAATATCTTATCGTGTATTTTCTTATATACAGTTAGCAATTAATAACTGTTCCAAGTCATGACCATTTAATATCTCTCCAGCCTGCCCACTAAAATGTTCCACAACATCTTGACGTTTTTGTGGCAACATTTGAATCAGCTTAGTTAACATAATTCTTTTCTATACACCTAATATACAAAATACCCTCTTTGACTAAAAGTATTTGTGCAATTTACATATAGTTTTTTGTCATTATACATTCATTCTTATATTACAAAATATTGACCTAATACTTTTTTCAGATAATCCAAATATCCAGCCTTGTTAATACTCTCACTTGCCAGCAAATCTATCTCACCAAGCTTTTCACCTTCATAACTGTAAACAATTTCTCCAATTTTATCCCCTTTTTTTATTGGTGCTTCCAATTCTTTATTCCACTGTACTTTCTTTTCTATCTTATCATGATTTTCTCCATTAGTAAAAATATAAGAAAATGGTTTTTCTGCTTCTACACCAACTTTTTCCTTTGTTCCTTTTTTTACTGTAATACTTTTCTCTACAAAATCCTTGTTTTCATCCTGATAAACAGTACAATTTGCAAAACCATAGTCTAAAAGTTTAGCAGCTTCTACAAATCTTGTCAATGGCATTGGAGCTGCCATAACTACTGCAATTAAATCCATTCCATTTCGGTTAGCGGTTGCAGATAAACAATATTTTGCTTTACTTGTAGATCCTGTTTTTAGTCCTGTAATTCCCTGATAAGTCCGAACCAGTTTATTTGTATTGGTAAGTCCAAATGCACTTTCCCCTTTCTTGGTCACATGAGTAATTTCATCCATCCAAGTAGTTGTATATTTTTGTATATCTTTATGTTTTACAATTAGTTCTCTGGACATAAGGGCAATGTCATACGCCGTAGAATAATGTTGTCCTTCTGTCAAAGTATCATCCAATCCACAACAGTTCATAAATTTTGTATGCTCCATTCCAAGTTCCTTCGCCCTTTGGTTCATACGTTTCACAAATTCTTCTTCTGTTCCAGCAATATACTCACTCATGGCTACACATGCATCATTTGCACTTGCAATCGTAATGCATTTAATCATATCTTCCACTGTCTGTGTCTCTCCACTTTCCAAATAAACTTGAGAGCCACCCATACTTGCAGCATACTCACTTACTGTAACCGTGTCACTCATTTTTATTTTTCCTTTATCCAATGCCTCAAATATCAAAAGTAAGGTCATAATTTTTGTAATACTTGCTGGCATTAATTCCTTATCTTTATTCTTTTCACAAAGTAATTTACCTGTACTTCCTTCCATAAGAACATAGGATGCTGAAGTAAGATTTAGTGTTTCATTTTCATTCTTTTGTGCCTTAGAATATGTAGCAGGCATTAACTGCAACACAAAAATCATACTGCACAACATAATACTAAGTATTCTTTTCAAAATATCACCGTTTTTTTATTATTCTATCTTTTGTAATGTAAAAATATACCTATAATATCATTTCACAGTCACCTTACATTTGTATTTTTTCTCTCCAACTTTCACAATAATAACCGTTTTTCCCTTTTGTATCCCCCATACCACTCCATTCTGGTTTACATAAGCAACACGAAAATTAGAACTTTGGTATGTTGCTTTATTATTCACATGCTGCACTGCAATTTTTCTTTTTTCTCCTACTTTTAATTCCATGCTGGTATAATTTAACCTTTTTGAAAAAGATTCAAATACTGGATAATACTGATAAAATCTTGTCTGCCTCCATAAAATATTTATTAAAATAATAATTACAAGAATAATACCAATTTTTTTATATAATCCATCTAATTTCATACTTTCCCATATACCTTATTTTTGGTTAATACATTTTTCCAAAACACTCTTTAACAAATCTAAATTCACACCACTTTCCAAATATCCCCCTATTATAATACATACCAAACACAAGAAAAAAAATCCGCTCCATTTTGCAATGTGTCCTTTTATTTTTATCTGACTACCAAAATATTCTTCCCGAATGCTATAACATAAAGATAACTGCATTATAAATGATAACATATAAAAGATTCCATGTGGAAACCAATTTACACAAAATAACAACCATCCTGCTGTCCCATAACACTTTACAGCAGTAGAAAAGACAAAGCCTATGATAATGCCTTTCCATATAAACAACATTTTTCCATATAACCCAAAAAACATAGTAAATGTAAACAAAATAATAAGAATCATTTGTTTAATACAATCACTTATACAAAAAAGAAAATATGACAAATCATTCTTACACATTCCTGATACAGATGTATACAGCTGTTTTTGCATATACATGTATTGTTCTTTGTATTGCGGCAAAAAAAATACACCTAATGTGCTTCCTAAGATAAAACCTATAATTCCAAAAAACAAAATTCGTTTTATATATGATATATTTATGTATTTCCCTTTCTGCATACTTCCCCTTGCCCTTTCTCCATACTTTTGTGCAATTTTTCTAACCTCATTTAACATAATATATGCAAAATGATATCCAGATAGTCCAAGAACTTTTCCAAGCTAAATAATAAACTCACATATTGCCTTTGATAGCTTCACCATATAAAAAGGAACACAGGATAACTCTCATGTCTCCTGTGTTCCTTTTTTATATGATTCTGCTACTGTTTTTTCTTCACAAAATTATAATAGGCAAGTATTCCTGAAATGGTTTTTGAATCCTGGATTTTTCCCGTTTGTATCATTTCTAATAATTCTGTTAATTCATAAGCTTTTACTTCCACAAACTCATCTTCATCCAATTGTTGTTTCTTTTTCTTTGTTGCCTTTCCATAGTAAATTCCTATCTTTTCGTTACAAAATGCAACAGTTGTATAAATATCGACCAAATGCTCCACATTCTCTACCTGATATCCTGTTTCTTCCTCTACCTCCCTAACTGCTGCATCCATCATGCTCTCTTCGGGATTAATTCCTCCTGCCGGAATTTCTAACGTATACCTTTCTAATGCATTCCGATACTGTGTTACCATTAAAATCTTTCCTTCCTCATTTTCCGCTACCATTGCAGCCGCTCCATGATGTCCGATAAAATCCCAGTCTGCCTCTCGTCCATTTGGCAAAAGCATACGATCGGTATATGTTGTTGTAATCTTTCCCTGATGAACTAGCGTTCTATGGAGTCTCTTATACTCTGACATAAAACCAGCCTCCTTTTCACATTTCAATATATAACAATTTTCCTCTATTTTTTGAAAGAAACTGATTTTTCATAACAGGCATCTGCCGCTTTCATAACGGCACTACGAAATCCACATTCTTCTAAAGCAGATACTGCTGCAATCGTTGTTCCTCCTGGTGAACAGACTTGATCTTTTAATTTTCCAGGATGCTCTCCTGTTTCTAAAACCATTTTTGCAGAGCCAAGAACAGTCTGGGCAGCAAAAGTGTATGCTTTGTCTCTAGGTATGCCATATTTTACTGCACTATCTGCTAATGCCTCAATAAACATATACACATAGGCAGGAGAACTTCCACTTGCACAGACCACTGCATCCATTAAATTTTCTCCTACTTCCTCAAATTTTCCAAAGGAATTAAAAAATTGATAAATCGTATTCTTTTCTTCCATTGTAAAATCATTATCTGAAAAACATATTCCGCTCATTCCTTCATTTACCAATGCTGGTGTATTGGGCATCGCACGAACTATCTTTGTATCTTTTCCAAAATATGCTTGGTAATAAGATATAGCAATACCTGGAGCAATTGCAATGATAACATGTTCACTGTTAATTTCATCTTTAATACTATCCAATACATTTTCCAAATGCTGGGGCTTTACTGCTAATACCAAATATTTTATATTCTTGACCATTGTATGAAAATCAATGGAATATTCCACCTCTGTTTCTCTTTTTACCTCTTCCATACGTTCTTTGTTTAAATCTGTATAAGTAAGTTCCTCTTTACCAAATATCTGCAATGCACCTTTTAACATTGCAAACCCCATATTTCCTGCACCAATAAAACCAATCTTTGCCATAATCTTCCTCCTAATATCTTAACTTAATTTCCATTTTTTATCTTTTCCATTATAGTCCTATCCTCTTTTTTATGCAAGAGCAGGCAACATTTACCCTTTTACAAAGCATATTAATTTTTCCATTCGCACACCATCCGTTCCATCCAAAATCCAGCTAATTTAGCAGGATCTGCAACACATACTATACATCTATTATTTCAAAATATATTTTATAACGGATACAACGAATATTAATTAACTGACACATTGACTTGTTTCATTATTTATCTGTGGCGTTGTCGTCAATCAATGTAGCCACCACTACACTTCATTCTTCCTCCTTGTACATAAAGCAATTCTCTTGTATCAATATATAATAATATGAATATTTGTCTTGATAAAAACTTTAACCTGAAACTACATAATAACTTCGGAATCTCCTCTCTCTACCACAGAATGATATCCAATGCTCTCCAATCTCTTCTCTAAACACATTCTGCACTCTGCAGCTTCATCCCCCATACAAACCTTTCCATCATATAACGTATATTTTTTTCTATGAGAAATTGGTGAAAGATTCGGCATTAACACATTTGCACCAGCCAAAATTCCTAATTCTCTTCCCCTTTTATCCAATGTCGCCAACGCAGTTGTTGCAGGCAGCAATACTTTTTTATGCATAATCCGGATTAAACTAAGCAATAAAAGTGTCATAGTAAGACTCCCATTTTTTTCCATTCTAAAAGGTGTATCTTTGTGAGAGAGAAATGGTCCAATCCCTACCATCTGTGGAGTTATCTCTTTTAGAAAGAATAACTCTTCCACAAGGTCATCTATAGTCTGATATGGTGTTCCCACCATAAAACCACAACCCACTTGATATCCTAACTCTTTAAGCCAATACAGGCATTGTTTTCGATACTCCCAGCTCATTTTGGCAGGATGCAATTTAGCATAATGTTTTGGATTAGCCGTTTCATGTCGCAACAAATATCTATCTGCTCCTGCTTCTTTCAGCCTACGATAACTTTCCTTCTCTCTTTCACCTAAGGATAAAGTAATTGCACACTCTGGAAAACATGTTTTAATTTTCTCAATAATTTTTGTCATCAAATAATCTGTAAAATGTGAATCTTCTCCACCTTGAAGAACAAAAGTACGAAATCCAAGCTCATATCCTTCCCTACAACATTCTAATATTTCATTTTCATTTAAGCGGTAACGGCTCACCTGTTTATTACTACATCGAATCCCACAATAATAGCAATCATTTTTGCAATAATTAGAGAATTCTATTAACCCCCTTAAATATATACTTTTTCCATATACATCATCAGCAATACTTCTGGCTCTCTGTCTTATCCACTCTATTTCTTGTTCCTTTGTTTCTGTAAGAATCCAACGAAATTCATCTTTTTTTAATTCTCCATTCTTCTCCAGATTTGCAATCATTTCTTTTATTATATTGTCCATACAAATCCTTTCTTCTATTCTCGCCATTTAATACAACACTTTGTCTTTTCACATATCTGTGTCTGCTACATCCAGAACATTTTCAAAATGACAATATGAAATCTTTATTAATGTAAACGATCTATTTATTATACAAAAAAGCCAAAATCCTATCTCTAGAATTTTGACCTTTCTATTCTCTAATATTGTAATTGCTCTATCAACTACTTAGCATAATCCGTTACTCTTGATTCACGAATTACATTCACTTTAATTTGACCTGGGTATTCTAATTCTTCTTCAACCTGTTTTGAAATATTTCTAGCAAGCAATATCATATCTGAATCACTTACCTGCTCTGGAATAACCATAATTCTTACTTCTCTACCAGCTTGAATTGCAAAAGATTTTTCTACACCCTTGAAGCTGTTTGTAATATCCTCTAATTGTTTTAATCTGTTTGTATAAGTTTCTAGTGTCTCTCGTCTAGCCCCTGGACGTGCTGCAGAAATTGCATCTGCTGCTTGTACAATACAAGCAATCAAACTCTCTGGCTCTACATCTCCATGATGTGACTCTACAGCGTTTATAACAAGTGGTGCTTCTTTATATTTTCTACATAAATTTACACCAAGTTCAATATGTGAACCTTCCATTTCTTTATCCACGGCTTTTCCAATATCATGTAATAAACCAGCACGTTTTGCCATACGGATATCCAATCCCATCTCTCCTGCAAGAAGTCCTGACAAATGTGCAACTTCTATGGAATGTTTCAAAGCATTCTGCCCATAGCTTTTACGAAACCGCATCTTTCCAAGTAATCTTACTAATTCTGGATGAATACCATGTACTCCCACTTCTAAAGTAGCATTCTCTCCATCTTCCTTAATAAGCGCTTCTACTTCTTTTTGGGCTTTTTCTACCATTTCTTCAATACGTGCTGGGTGAATACGACCATCCACAATCAATTTTTCAAGAGCAATTCTTGCTACCTCACGACGTACTGGGTCAAAACTTGATAGAATAACTGCTTCTGGTGTATCATCAATAATTAAATCTACACCTGTTATAATTTCCAATGTTCGGATATTTCTTCCTTCTCTACCAATAATTCTTCCCTTCATCTCATCATTAGGTAACTGAACAACTGTAATTGTAGTCTCAGAAACATGATCTACTGCACATTTTTGAATGGCTGTAACAACATATTCCTTCGCCTTTTTTTCTGCCTCTTCTTTTGCCTTGCTCTCTAATTCTTTAATAAGCAAAGCTGTTTCATGTTTCACTTCGTCTTCAACAGTTTTTAAAAGATATTCTTTTGCTTGTTCGGAGGTAAGACCGGAGATTCGTTCAAGTTCCTGTACTCGTTCTTCACTGAGTCGTTCGATTTCGCTGCTCTTTCTCCGCAGCTCCTCTTCCTTCGCTGATAATCCTACTTCTCTCTTTTCGATAGCATCGGACTTCTTGTCCACTGCCTCTTCCTTGGAAAGAACGCGCTTTTCATATCTCTGAAGTTCTGCTCTTCTCTCTCTTGTCTCTTTTTCGAGCTCATTTTTGGTCTTCAAAGACTCTTCTTTGACTTCGAGCAATGCTTCGCGCTTCTTCGTCTCGGCAGTTTTCAATGCGTCATCTATTATCTTCCTTGCTTTCTCTTCCGCGCTTCCGATCTTGGATTCCACAACCTTCTTCCGATAAGAGATCGAAGCAAAGCAAGTAATAGGAACGGCTATCACAAGGGTGATGAGAACAGCTATGACCGCTATTACTGCACCTGGCACAGGAGCACCTCCTTATAAAATTTTCATTGTACAAATACAACATTTAAATTTTATCCTGTTTTGTGCAAATTGTCAAGGAATTCGTTTGCAATTCGTAAAATTTGATTGTTGTTCTTTACGGTTCAGCAATCCTCCTTCAGCCCTCTCATTACTTTTCCAATCTGTGCATGTGAGAAACCCTTGCGAAGAAGAAATCCATACAATCTCTGTCTCTCCTTGGGAGAACAATTCTCAGGATCCACCTTCTTTTTTTCTATCCATCTGCGGATCAATGCCTCCTCGTCCACATCATCCATCTGGGCCAGTCCGTCCTTGATGGTTGTCGTATCCACGCCTCGTCTGGTCAAATCCTGCTGGAGCTGAAGACGGCTCTTCTTTGTCCCGTGAGATCTCAAATAATTTTCTGTGTACCTGACGTCGTCCAGATAGTGAAGCTTCTCCAGCCATCCCACAGCCCGGTCAATGAGCTCCTC
>JAAVZU010000007.1 GCA_022791815.1 Lachnospiraceae bacterium | reverse complement strand
GGATTGCTGGAAAAGGTATTACAATTTCTCCGCAGATTGCTTTATTTGCATCTAGTAACTATATAACTTTTGAGAATAATGGAAATAATCCAGGGGAATTTGAGACACATAATAAAACTATAGAAACTGGTGATGACGCGAAATTGAAACAGGAATCCATTGATTATGCGCTTACTTATAAGTCATTGCGAATGACACTTAGTACAGCAGATAAGGGAAAGTATGAATCTACTTACGATGGGTCAGATGCTGAAAAAACAACGGGATTTGGTATGACGAGGACACAGGAGGAAGGGAATCAGATTTTCGATGCTATTATGACAGTTGATGAAAACAATGGCAAGCATGTTTTTGTTAATGATGGCCTTAGTTCCAACCGTGCAGATTTAGGATTTAACCATTTGAGTGGCGATACATATATAAAGGCTGTTCCTGTAAAAATAAATGATACAACTTATGTATGGGCATATTTTATAGTAAAAGATAATGTAACGTCTACTGATCAAGTTCATCTAAGTGATATATTAGCATATAATCATGGAGGTACTACGATGAATTATTATAGTCACCCCAATAATGCAGCAATTGTGGTAGCTAACTGTAATATTGAAGTAAATACTAATATGAAAGGTCTTGTTATTTCTGATCAAACAGTATATATGAGGGGTGGATCTAAAACATTAACTGCAGAACCTTCGTTGCTTCGTGAAATGTTCCGTAAACAGAGGGCAGAAGAGGGTTCTAAACCAGATGAAAAAGAGAAATTTATTAATTATTTTGCAGCATTCTCTGGTTTTTCAGCAGGAGAAGGTTCAAAGGCTTCTAATGATGCTGTGGATATTTCCAGATATATTACTTATTCAAATTGGAAGAAAAATGCAGATGAAAGAGTAACCCCAAGTGTGGGACCATAAGTAGTTGAGGAGGAAGGGTAATGAAAAAAAATCGTTCTAAGGGTTTTTCTATGATTGAGCTTATTATTGTAGTCGCAATTATTGGTATCTTTAGTGCTTTGGCTACTTTGGGCTTTGGATATTTGCAGTCAGGAAATGTAAAATCAGCAGCTAGAAATATTGACGCGACACTTTCTAAATTAAAATTGGATACTATGAAGCAAAACAAACAGCCTGTTATGTATATATATAAAAAAGGTTCCGATTATTATATGCATTGTACAGCAAAAACTTTTACTGTTCCTAGTGGAACAGGTGATACTGCAGTAGGGCAAAAGATTGGAAATCATAATGTGAAAATCACTGCATTTGATGGAACAACTACAAAAGAACTTAATACTGGCGACAGCTTTCAAATAACCTTTAACAAGGGAAGTGGAACTTTTACGTCAAATTATAGACATATTTATGTGGCACATAGTGATGGAGGAGGAATAACCTACGATATTGAAATGATAAAAGAAACAGGAAAGCATTTTATTAATGTGAATTAAGGTGGTGGTAGGCAAATGAAGGAAAATCAGGGAAATTCTATTATAACAGAAGAATGCAAAAAGAACCAAAATGCAGGTTTTACTTTGGTTGAATTATTGATTGCTATGATGATTACTCTTATTATTATAACGGCAGTTGGTCAGTTTATGTCAGCAACCTCACGTACTTATCAAATTATGAATAATCAGGTTGATTTACAGATGGAGGCACAATGTACTATCAATATGATTGCTGATATGGTACTGGAAGGAAATAATGTAGTTTTTGACAAAGACGAGAATATGCTTCGTATCTATAAAAATTTAGGAACTTTAGATTCTTCAGGAAATCCAGTCGATTATCGGTCTGCAGAACAAAATATCATCTGGTTTGATAAAGATGGTGATATCGAGGAGGGCAATATGTATCTTTTTGTATGTAAAGATATAAGTGATTATACAAAGGCTCTTGCACATGATAGTGGTGAAGCTAAATTGATGGCAGAGGGAATTGAAAGCTTTGTAGTGACCAGCCCTAAAGGAACAAATCTAGCTAAGGGACTTAGTGTGGATGCAAAAAAGGATACGACACAACAGGATGGCGTGACGGTTTCTGTAAAGTTAAAAACAAAGGCAGTTTATGATAGCAGTAATGATGATGATTTTACATACGAGGCTGTAGATACTATTTTTCCTCGTAATGAGATTGTAGAAGTTAAAGGAATTTAAATCTATCATAATAAACAAGGAGGAAATGTAAAGGTGGAGATTGAGAAGAAATATAGAATAAAGAAACTGCCAGAAAACTTAGAAACATATACTTGTCTGGATATTGAACAAGGGTATCTTTGTATAAAGCCAGTTGTCAGGATTCGTAAGATGAATGAAGAGTATATTTTGACATACAAATCAAAAACACCTTTGCAGGAATCCCAATATCATACGAAGATTTCCAATGAAGTAGAGCTTCCCTTAACTGAGAGTAGTTATATACATTTACGGGAAAAAGTGGATGGTAATCTGATTCAGAAAAAGAGATATCTGATCCCACTGGAAAATGGGTTAAAGGTGGAATTGGATGTATTCGGAGGACATCTAAAAGGATTAATATTTGCCGAAGTGGAATTTCATAGTGTGGAAGCGGCAACAGGGTTTATTCCGCCAGATTGGTTTGGTGAAGATGTGAGCCTTGATAAGCGTTTTAATAACAGTTATTTGTCACAGGTAGATGAAGTCTCCAATATTTAAGAAAGGAAAGGCTGGTTAGAATGATAAGAAGACATTGGAAAGCAATAGGAAGCGGCATGGTTTGTGTTATGGCTCTATTGGCAATTGTGTTTGGATTTTTAACAACTCATCCGTTAGTGCAAGATGACCAAAATAAAAATTTCCAAGCTACAACATTGCCTAGTTATGATGCAAGAGATAACTATATTGTTTTAGAGATTGTGCCAGATGCATGCTATAAGCAGTTAGGTTACCTTCAAGCAGGAAGTGAACCAGTTGATATTTTTAAGGTCAGCAATGATGGGAATGCGGATAGGATTGCAAAAGTAGCAGGAAATGGTGTACAGCTTGTGAAAGAAATAAATGGTATACAGTATAAGCAATTAGAGGATACTTATGGTACTGATAAGATGGAGAAGAATTTTATAAAAACAGTATCTGGTGCTGGTGCTTATGCAAGACAGACTAAATATGAATTACAGGATAAAGAATCTTTTCCAATTAACAAAAATATAATAGAAGATAAATTCGCTGGTCTCATTCAAAACAAAGGTGTAGAGAATATTCAGGTTATCAGTGTGACTTCTGACGATTTGAATAATGCAAGCATAGATGATGTGAGAACTTTAATAAAAGCTGCTGATGTGATTATTATGAATCAAAGCTTTGTAAAAGGAGCAGAATCAGAACAGGAGGATTTGGCAAGTTATGTAAAGAATTCTCAAGGTGGTAAGAAATTTGCAGACAAGGATTTAAACTGGAATGTGGCTAAGGCATTATTCAATCAAATTAGTAATAAGAATAATCCAGCAAAAATTTTTATGGATAGTTCTATTTATACATATGCACTAGAAAAATCGAATAAAACGGTAGAAACGGTTCAATATAAATTGGATCGTGAAGTAAAGTATAAAGATGGAGAATTTAACAGTGGCTACCAATTAGTTGGTAATAATGGTTTATTTAGCAAGACAGAATTTAAGGCTGGGAGCAGTAAGGCATCTGATAATAATGCATATAAGTTGTTTTTAATGTCTATGTTCCGAGATCCTATCGAATTCTTTAATTTATTTGTGGAAAGTGGATTAATTGAATCAGGAGGAAAATATCAGTTACAAAGTGGTGATGCTGGTAGTTATTGGAATACTTATACATTTTTGCCATGTACTGGTGATTTGGCAAGTGATAATGGAGAATTTAAACGTGCTGATGAAACATATTGGAAAGACAGTATGGGAATTACTCTTGATTTAAATTCAAAGAATTATATTAATTGTAACATTGTTTCATGGGATACAAGCAAAGAATCTTTTATTAGTGGACTTAACAATTCACAATTTTTTAAAGATAGTGTAAAGAGTGGTACAAAAGATTACAATTTAATAAATCTTATAACTTTATTGAAAGACTATACTCCAAAAGCAAATGTGGATGGAAAACAATATAAAGTATTAGAGTTACAGCCTGCAAAGGGATATGATTTATCGCCAGTTGTTATTGAGCGTATGATTCCTTATACTAGTTATTCTAATGACAGTTCTATTAGTTTGAAAATTACAAAGATGACAACAGCAGAATTTATTGGCAGAACAGATGAGTTGACTTCCCGCTATGATATGATTTATATTGGAAATAATACTGATGGTTTGTGGAAGAAGGATGGTAAAACTTATTATGGTGCCAATAATGATGATATGATTGGTATAATATATGCCCATGTTGGTGCAAAGGTAAACTTTAATTATGGTACAGCGACAGCCGTTTCATCTTCTGGTGATGGACAATCGAATGGTCGTGCATTTTTTGATAGTGGAGTCAGTGGAAGTCTTCGTTATTCAGGAAACGATATTACAAAATTAAAGAAGAAAGATTTAGAGACCTACTTAAATACAGGGCTTCCAATTGTTATAGCAAGTGGATTGTGTGAGGATGCAGTAAAGTCTTCACCAGAGTATTTTAATTTCCCAGATTATAACAATATGCGTAATTTCCTTAGAGAAAACAAAAATGACTTGATGGATTTAGAGTTTAACTATCGTACTGCTTCCGCAAAAGATTTAGAGAAACAACTCTCCAGATTAACCATGAGCAAACCTACTTTAACAGTAACTGAGATTAGTGGTAGCGGAAGAGCAAGTGGTTCTGCAGGTTCTTACACTGGAACACAATTAAATAAAAATATGGAATTTACTTTTACCAGTACAACAAATAGACATCAAATTGCAATTTCTTATAAAATTGAAGATGAGGGTGTTGGAAATGATTACACTCTTGAATTATATGTAGATAAGAACGCAGATGGTCGTTTCGTTCCTACCGAGCGTGTGGGAAAACGTGCTGCCAGATCTGGATCTAATCAGAGTTATGCTTTTAATGTAAATACAAATTATCGAGGTGCACTTACTTGGAAACTAGTAGTTTATCCTAACAATAATAAAACCTTGATATGTTCTCAAGAAGGTTATGCTACTATTAAATTTGATGATGTAGTTGGAGGAAAGAAGGTTAAGGTACTTCAAGTGCAGGGTGTAAAAGAAGGCGATGGCAAACATACCACCAGTTGGGGATATGAAAAGGCACAACAGTTAAATTTACAGGTGGATACCTATTTTAGGCAGTTATTTGAGCAAATTAAAGGTGATTATGATATTGAAGTAGAAGCTATTACGATGCAGGAATTTACATGGGGAAATGGACATCAGGCAGATGGTTACTGGGGGGCAGGACATACTAGACAGACAATGCAAAGTGATTATGATATGATTATCTTTGGATTTGCAGATAGCTACCGTGACATGGAATTTGACAATGCTAATATTGCAAAAGATATCGATGCTTATATTGCTGCTGGAAAAAGTGTACTTTTTACCCATGATTTAACTTCACAGATTAATGATGTGTCAATTATGGGACAGGGCGGAAAATTTATGGAAACCACAAATGGTAGAGGTTTTAATAAGTATATGAGAGACAGAATGGGTCTCAACCGTTTTGACCAGAATGTAAGAGCAGATTCTTCTCAAAAAGCTAGTAAAGCTTATGATTCCATGACATCTGGAACAGATAAATATGGATTTACCTATACTACATTGATGCAGTACAGTAACTTTCGGCGTGCTTGGAAAGCAGATGTTGGAGATATCAATCAAGATGTTAAAAATCAAGGTTTTTATGGACCATACAAGAATTTGCTGGTTGGTTTAGCTACCAATAATGGGGGATGGCCAGATATCTTTAGTGGACATTATGCAGATTATGGCAATGAAGATAGCAAAATTAGTGCTTATAGTGGAAATACAAATATCCAGGGATATGGTACTAATTTTATCAGCAATGTGAATAATGGTCAGATTACATCTTACCCATTTGATTTGTCTCAGGAAAGCGGAGATATTACTTCTGACGGAAGATATAAAACTGCACTGACTCATGGTCAGTATTATCAGCTCAATATGGAGGACGAGGAAATTGTGTGCTGGTATACTTTGAGTGACCAGAATTCCAAGGGAGAAGGATGGTATAGTACATCGCCAAATGATGTTTCCAATAATTATTATATTTACAATAAGGGAAATGTAACTTATACTGGTGTGGGACATTCCAATTCTGGAGCTATGACAGTTTTTGAAAGAAAGTTGTTTGTAAATACTATTGTAGCTGCTCTACGTGCTGGTATAGAAGGACCTGGTGCAACCATCACCAATGGATATAATGTTCCTGAAAACGGAGAAGACCGTTTTGTGGTTTATGCAGATGTGGATGTAGATTCTACAGATGAGGAATTTAATAAAAATGAAGATGTAGAATTCTATGCTACAGATGATGGAACAAAAGAAAGTCAGGTGTATGTTGTTATTGAATGGTGTAATGAAGATGGCACATGGGAAGAAAAGACACTAGCCCAGCTTGAAAGCATGGGTATAGAAATTAAGGCGGTTTCTGGTTCTTCTTCGCCAACGAAAGCAACTTTTACAAGAAAAGGAGAAACACATCAAGGATATCTTGTTGATAAAACAGACGAATCTAGCAGTATAACCAAAGGTTATATTTTAAAGATACCAAGAGAATATCTAAGAACTCAAGGTTCTCAAGAATTTAGAATTATGGTTTATGATAAGGAAGGGGCTTTAGGATATACCAATGGAGCACTAATTCGAAGACCTTTATTTAAACTGGATTAAAAGATTTAGAAATGTTTATGTGCTGAGTGATTTACAGATTGAATTAAAGATAGGAAAAAACCCCTTAGGGCAGTGTAACTAACAAGCTGCTTTTGGGGGTTTTTTCAATATATAATATCAAGAAGAACCAGATTGCAAATTAAAAAGAAAAAATCAGTAATACTTTTTAACAGTAATTGAAAGAAAACCCTCGTTTGACAAAGAAAGGTATACTTAGTATAATGAAAGAAGTATGTCTTTTATTTTATTTATCAGAGAGGAGTGGATATATGAAGTTTCTAAATCAATTAGAACGAAAATTTGGCAAATATGCAATTTCAGATTTGATGAAATACGTATTGATCTTGTATGGAGTAGGTACTGCTATAGGATTTTTTATACCAACTCTATATTGGAGATATCTCGCACTAGATTTTTCAATGATTGCAAGAGGACAAATTTGGAGATTGGTTACATTTATTATGCAGCCTTATTCGATAAATGGGCAGCCTTTAAATATCATATTTTTTGCAATTGAAGTATATTTGTATCTTATGATTGGAAGAGGATTAGAACAGGCATGGGGAAGATTTAGGTTTAATCTGTACTTTGTGAGTGGAATCCTTTTTAATATATTAGCAGGTTTAATGATTCATTTTGTTTTTCAAATGGCATATCCAGTTGGATTGACATATATTTTACAGTCCATGTTTTTAGCATTTGCTGTTTTATATCCAGATTTGCAATTACTTCTTTGGTTTGTGATACCAATTAAGATAAAATGGTTAGGATATTTATATGGGATTATATTAGGATATAATATTATTTCATGTTTTTTACAAGGAACCTCAACAGGATATGTATTGGGAATTGCTATACTCATTTCTGTAGCAAACTTTTTGTTATTTTTCCTATGGTCGAGAAAAAGTCAAATGATTTCTCCTTCACATGCTAGACGCAGAAGAGCTATGAAGATGGCAAATAGAAAGATGTCTAATTCATCTGGTGAGCCAAGGCATAGATGTGCTATTTGTGGAAGAACAGAGCAGGACAATCCAGATTTACAGTTCCGTTTTTGTTCAAAATGTGACGGGAATTATGAATATTGTAATGATCATCTTTTTACGCATTCTCATGTAAAAAGATAGGAAGAATATTGTAAAAGTCATAAAAAATACAAAAAATAGTGGTACAGTCTTTATTAGGAAAATATATTATTTCGTGTGTATACACAGAAGGAGGAAGAGATGACACTTGTAAATATTCTCACAGTGTTCTATTTGATATTAGTAGTTGTCTGTTATATTGTTTTTATTCAGAACTCTAGTAATCAAGAAACGATGGGGGTGAAGAAAAAAATCAATTGGCTGAATCTTGGTATTTTGTTAATGCTAGGATTGGTTGTTCGTTATATTCTGGCTTGTATTGACAAGGGATATGAAAGTGATATGAATTGTTTTTCTTACTGGGCAGATATGGTGTACAGAGATGGATTTCGTAATTTTTATACTGCTGATGTATTTACTGATTATCCACCAGGATATATGTATATTTTATGGATAGTGGGGGCAATTCGTAGAATGGTTCCTGCATTAGCAAGTTCTACTATTTTAATAAAGATGCCAGCAATGATTTGTGATTTGGTTACAGCTGGATTAATTTATAAAGTTGCTCATAAATATTTTAATGAAATATCTTCTATTTTATTTGCTGGTTTTTATCTATTTAATCCAGTTATTTTAATTGACTCTGCTATGTGGGGGCAAGTAGATTCTGTTTTTACTCTATTGGTTGCTTTAGTAGCATATTGTGTGGCAGAAAAGAAATTATATATTTCTTATTTTATCTTTGCAGTTGCAATTATTATAAAGCCGCAAGCACTTGTTTTGACACCAATTATTTTATGTGGAATTTTAGATCAGATAATTTTAAACAATTTTAAGTGGAAGAATTTTTTCTCACATTTAGCTATGGGAATTCTGTCCATTACGACTATGGTGTTGCTTGTTGCACCGTTTGGAATTAAGGAAGTATGGGATCAATATACTAAGACATTGGGAGAATATGAGTATGCAACTGTAAATGCTTACAATTTTTGGGCGATGTTTGGTTTGAATTGGCATAGTCAGGAAGAAACTGCGTTAGGATTGACTTATCGGACATGGGGAATGCTTTTTATTATTCTTCTGGTGGCTGTCTGCTTGACATTCTGTTATTTAAGCCGTAAGAAACAGAATGGAGAGAAGTATTTCTTTTACGGTGCATTTGTAGGATTAGGTTTCTTTACTCTTTCTGTACGTGTTCATGAAAGATATATGTTTCCTGTCTTAGTGTTATTGCTTCTTGCTTATTTATATAAGCCTAGGAAGAACATATTATATGCATTTCTTTTGTTGACTATTGTGGCAACGAATAATGTGTGGCATGCTTTTAAATTTTATAATGTAGAAAATTTTGACTGGGAGGCTGTTTTTCCTAGAGTAATTGGACTATTTGAGGTATGTGTATTTGCGTTTGTGGCATATCTAGGAGTTAGATATTATCTTATAGAGAGAAATGAAGAAGAGGTTTTTGTAAATAGTGGGAAGAAAGTGGAAAATATTGTCCCTGCCTTTCTTGTACATTCTTCAGATGCACCTAAAGTATTTGCTAGTGATAAGAAACAGAAATTTACAAAACAGGACTGGATTGCTGTACTTGCAATTACAATTATTTATGGTGCAATTGCTTTATTTAATCTTGGAAATATGGATTCTCCAGAGACACATTGGGATTCTGAAACAATGTATGACCAATCTTTAGTATTTGATGTTTCTAATAAACAAGGAAATATTACAGAGGTTGAGTATTTTCTTGGTAATTATGAAAACCGTTCCTTTACCATACACCAGAGTGCAGATGGTGTCAATTGGTATTTGGTTAGTGTAAATGGTGGAGATACAGTTGCCCAGGGTGAAGAAGCATCTAAATTTACTATGGAGAGTGTATTCTGTTGGGGAAGTACTCCTGTGTCTATTACAGAACCGTATGTGCGTTTGGTTTGTAACTCTGATAAAACGGTAATCAATGAGTTGGTCTTTCGGGATGAAACTGGTAATGCAGTTGTTCCAGTGAATGCTTCTGATTTTGAAGCACTTTTTGATGAACAGGATTTATGTCCAGAACTTAGCACATTCCGGGACAGTACTTATTTTGATGAAATTTATCATGCAAGAACGGCTTATGAGATGACAAAACCAGGAACTTATTGTTATGAAAATACGCATCCGCCACTTGGTAAATTTATTATTTCTATTGGAATTCGTATTTTTGGCATGTGTCCATTTGGTTGGAGAATTATGGGTACTTTGTTTGGTATAGCAATGCTTCCGTTCTTCTATCTGTTTACGAAAAAACTTTTTAGAGAGACTTGGATAGCAGCTATTACTACAACTCTATTCGCTGCTGATTTTATGCATTTTACCCAGACACGTATTGCAACGATTGATGTGTATGTAACATTCTTTATTATTTTGATGTATTATTTTATGTATCAATATACCAGAATGAGTTTTTATGATACATCTTTAAAGAAAACCTTTATTCCGTTATTGTGTTGTGGAGTTTCCATGGGATTAGGATGTGCATGCAAATGGCCTGGTGTTTATGCTGGAATTGGACTTGCAATTTTGTTTTTTGCCACTATGATAAGAAGATATTTAGAATACCGTCATGCAAGTGGAAGTCCTACTAGTTCTACGAATGGTATTAGTCATAGCAAGATTTTAAGTTCTTTCCAGGGAAATTTGATTAAGACATTGGCATTTTGTATATTGGCATTTATAATTGTTCCAGTTATTATTTATACTGCATCTTATATTCCGTTTAACGATGAAAATCAAATTGGTTTGATTAGTTATGTAACAGATACTCAGATTGCAGATGATGGAGAGAATACCATATCTACCATTCCTCTAAGTAATGGGGAAAGCCTTTCTCTTGATACACGGTACACAAAAGTTGCAATAAAGAGTGAACTGGAAGATCCAGAATCTTTTACTGGAAAGCTTGCAGTTAAATGGAATGGTTCTTCTTTTAATCGTTTATTAGGGCGTATGGTACGTAATCAGGAAACCATGTTTAGTTATCATTCAGATCTTGTAGCAGAGCATCCATTTTCTTCATGGTGGTATGAATGGCCATTGATATTGCGGCCTATTTGGTACTACACTAAGACGATTAGTGGAACGGTACAAGAGAATATTAGTGCTTTTGGTAATCCAATGATTTGGTGGGCGGGAGTTCCGGCGTTTTTCGTTATGGTTTATTTTGCATTAAAAGAGAAAGACCGAAAAAGTGCCTTCTTATGTATTGGATATTTGGCACAGCTTGTACCATGGATGAATGTATCACGAATTACGTTTATTTATCATTATTTTCCAAGTGTACCATTTATTACAATTATGATTGGTTATACAATGTATCGGATAGTAACTTATAAAAAAGAGGAGAGGTACCAAAAGATTGCTAAACGTGTATGTGCTGCTTATGCAATTGGTGCGGTATGTTTGTTTGTTGTCTTTTATCCAGTTTTGTCAGGTTATCCAGTTGATGTGAATTTTATTGCAGAACATCTTCGCTGGTTAGATAGATGGCAATTGGTTTCTATATAGTTGATTGCTACATGTTTTGCATTGTCACAATTACTAGTGTATTGGTATGTTCATAATTAATCTAATAGTACTGTGTCTGTTGTCGAAAATCTGCTATGCAGAATGCGGTTATCATATACAGTACTATTAGTTCAAAAAGAATATATCAGCACACTGAGGGCTTAGATAAAAGGAGAATATTATGAATACTGTGAAAAATCTCGTTTATGAGTTAAATAAAGGAAAACAATTAGATACCAATATACCTTTTTATAAAGGTGTATTAAAAGATATTTATAATCAAATCTCTTTTTTGCATCTTGCGATGGAGTATTATGTACTTTATGAGGTTTTGCAGGAAAGAGAAGGAAAAGATAATGCATATCTGTCTGATGATTTGGCAGTTGTCCATAAGGTAATGGAGAAGGTTTTCTGTAGTGAAGATAGTTTATCTTTAAAGGAAGCAGAAGAGTTTATTGTAGAAATAGAAGAGGTTCGCAAAGATGTAATCCGTAAAATGGAATTGTTGACCATGTATACAGATAAGCTGCAGATTTATGAGCATATTGTTAATCGTATGGAATTACAAT